>NZ_JBFAEA010000001.1:0-910571 GCF_040641675.1 Streptomyces sp. NPDC020742 | reverse complement strand
GACCGTACGGGCCTTCCTCGCCCGCCGTACGGTCTCCCCGGGGCGGCGGTCGGGCTCCTGCGGGAGGTGGCCGACGGTGGCGGTAGGTGGCACCAGTCTCCAGTTCTGGCGGCGGAACATTGGCAGATCGCTCACCCGCCGGTCACCGCCGGCGGGTGAGACTGGTGGGGCACCGACCGCCCACGTACAGGGGAACTCATGACCGGGTCGCACATCCTGGCCCTCGGCCATTACCAGCCCTCCGGCGTGCTCACCAACGACGACCTCGCCCGCATCGTGCAGACCGACGACGCCTGGATCCGCAGCCGGGTCGGCATCCGCACCCGGCATGTCGCGGCCCCGGACGAGACGGTCGACTCGATGGCGGCCGCCGCCGCGGCCAAGGCCCTGGCCAGCAGTGGCCTGGCCCCTGGGGACATCGACCTGGTCCTGGTCGCCACCTGCACCGCGACCGACCGCAGCCCCAACGCCGCGGCCCGGGTCGCCGCCCGCCTCGGCCTGGACGCACCCGCCACGATGGACATCAACGTGGTCTGCTCCGGCTTCACCCACGCCCTGGCCACCGCCGACCACGCCATCCGGGCCGGCTCGGCGCGGCACGCCCTGGTCATCGGCGCGGAGAAGTTCACCGACGTGGTCGACTGGACCGACCGTACGACCTGTGTGCTGGTCGGCGACGGGGCGGGCGCCGCGGTGGTGTCCGCCGCGCCGGAGCCCGGCATCGGCCCGGTGCTGTGGGGCTCGGTGCCGCAGATGGGCGGCGCGGTGCGCATCGAGGGCGAGCCGGCCCGCTTCGCCCAGGAGGGCCAGACCGTCTACCGCTGGGCGACCACTCAGCTGCCGGCCATCGCCCGGCAGGTCTGCGAGCGCTCCGGGATCGAGCCCGCCGACCTCGCGGGAGTGGTGCTCCACCAGGCCAACCTGCGGATCATCGAGCCGGTCGCGCAGCGGCTCGGCGCGGTCAACGCGGTGGTCGCCAAGGACGTCGTGGACTCCGGGAACACCTCCGCGGCCTCGGTGCCGCTGGCGCTGTCCAAGCTGGTCGAGCGCCGCGAGGTCCCGGCCGGCGCCCCGGTGCTGCTGTTCGCCTTCGGCGGCAACCTCTCGTACGCCGGGCAGGTCATCCGCTGCCCGTGAGGCACCGGGAAACCGGGCCGGCGGCACCCCGCAACCGGCCCGCGCCCACCCCGCACCACCCCCGCAACCGGCCCGCATCCGCTCCGCACCACCCCGCGCCCGGCCCGCGCCCGCTCCGCCTCACCCCCGTACCCGGCCCGCGTCCGATTCGTTCAAGACCCCGGCCGGCCGCGGTGCCTACGCTCGCCGCATGACCACCAGCACTCCCGGCACTCCGACCACCCCGCGGTTCGCCGCCATCGGGATGGTCGTCTCCGACATGGCCGCCTCCCTGGCCTTCTACCGCCGCCTGGGCCTGGACGTCCCGGCCGAGGCGGACACCGCCCCGCACGCCGAGGCACAGCTCCCCGGCGGGCTGCGGCTGATGTGGGACTCGTACGAGACCGCCCGCGCCGTCGACCCCGACTGGACGCCGCCGCAGGGCGGCACACCCACCGGGCTGGCCTTCGAGTGCGACGGCCCGGCCGGGGTCGACGCCGTCTACGCACAGCTCACCGCGGCCGGCTACCGGGGTGCGAAGCCCCCGTGGGACGCCTTCTGGGGGCAGCGCTACGCCGTCGTCCAGGACCCGGACGGCCATGGGGTGGACCTGTTCGCACCACTGCCCTGAACGACCCGGGGGGGCAGCTCTCTCGCGACGGCTCTCGCGACGGCTCCCCGGAAGGCCCCCGGAGCCCCCAGCGACCCCAACGGCCCCGACGGCCCCGACGGCCCCGACGGCCCCGTGCCTCTAGTGCCCCGGCTGCTCGCGCAGGTACTGCGCACCGCACAGGAAGCAGAACGGCTCGGCCTTGTCCGTCCCCCAGGCCTCGGCCGGCTGGGTGGCGGCGGCCGGAGCCAGGTCCCGCCCGCACATCGCCGTGGTGGTGCCCCGCCGCGTCATGTGCCAGAGCTTGACCGGGGTGTCCTCGTGCGGCAGGACACCTTCCTCGTACTCGGCGCGAATCTCGTGCTCCATGGCCGTGCACCTCCTACCCATACGATGCGCCAGCCTTCCAGGGGCCACAACGCCAGCCGGCCCCCTCACCAGGGGCTCAGAACACCGACCAGCCGGTCAGCGTGGTGAAGTGGTCCAGCGCCGCCGCGCCCGCGACGGAGTTTCCCCGGGCGTCCAGTCCGGGGCTCCAGACGCACAGCGTGCAGCGGCCGGGGATGACGGCGATGATGCCGCCGCCGACGCCGCTCTTGGCGGGCAGCCCGACCCGGTAGGCGAACTCCCCCGCCGCGTCGTACGTCCCGCAGGTCAGCATCACCGCGTTGATCCGCTTGGCCTCGCGGGCCTGGAGCAGCCGGCTGCCGTCCGCGCGCAGCCCGTGGCGGGCCAGGAAGCCGCCGGCGACGGCCAGATCGCGGCAGCTCATCTCGATCGAGCACTGCCAGAAGTAGTGCTCGATGACGCTGGGGACCGGGTTCTCCAGATTGCCGAAGGACGCCATGAAGTGCGCCAGCGCGGCATTGCGGTCGCCGTGCTCGGCCTCGGAGTCGGCCACCGCCTGGTCGAAGGCGAGGTCCGGGTTGCCGCTCTCCTCGCGCAGGAAGTGCAGCATCGAGGTGCTGGCGTCGCCGGTCAGCGTCTGCAGCCGGTCGGTGACCACCAGCGCGCCCGCATTGATGAACGGATTGCGCGGAATGCCGTTCTCCGCCTCCAGCTGGACCAGCGAGTTGAACGGCGTTCCGGACGGCTCCCGGCCGACCCGCTTCCAGATGTCGTCGTCGCCGAGGCTCCCGTGGCTCTGCGACATCACCAGCGCCAGCGAGAACGCCTTGGAGATCGACTGGACGGAGAACGGGACCTCCCAGTCGCCGACCCCGTACACCGCACCGTGGATGTCGGCGACCGCGATGCCGAAGCGGTCCGCGGACACCCGCGCCAGCGCCGGTATGTAGTCGGCGACCTGTCCATGGCGGACGAACGGCCGGGCATGGGCCGCTACCTCTTCGAGAACGGCCTGGTAGTCCATGGGGCACACGCTAACCCGACGTGAGCAGCCGACTCATCGGGGCCCCCGTGAGCGCCTTCACCTCCCGCGCCAGGTGCGCCTGGTCCGCATATCCGGCGCGCACCGCGACCTCGGCATAGCCCACCCCGGCGCGCGCCAGACCGAGCGCGCGCACCAGCCGCAGCACCCGGGCCAGGGTCTTGGGGCCGTAGCCGAAGGCGTCCAGGCTCAGGCGGTGCAGCTGCCGTTCGCCCAGCCCGACCGTCCGCGCCACCTCGGCCACCGGGCGGCCCGCCGCGAGCGCCGCGGCCACCTCGGCGGTCCGGCCGTCCGGCGGCGCGGCGCGACGGAGCCGGACCTCGGCGATCCGCTCCAGGACCCGTACGACACCGCCGGGCGTCCCGGCCGCCGCGGCCCGTTCGGTCACCTCCCGCACCCGGCCGGCGGGCCACAGGTCCGCCAACGGCACCCGCCGGTCGCGCAGTTCCCCCGCCGGTACGCCGAAGACCGCCGGGCCCACCCCAGGCGGGAAGCGCACCCCGGTGAAGCGGGTGCCGGGCGGTACGCCGTGGAGGTCCTGCGGGCCGGTGTCCGGGCCCGCCACCAGCAGCCGGCCCTCGCTCCAGATCAGGTCCGTGCAGCCGTCGGGCAGCACCGGTCCGGCAAGGGGCCGGGTGGTGTTGGTCCACAACACCGCACCGGCCAGCCTCGACGGCCGCTCCTGGTAGCCGGCGGCTACGCCGGGCGGCCCACCCGTCTCGCGCTCTTCACCCACATCCCCCAGCCTGGCACGGGAACCCCACGGCGGTCCGCGCCGTTGATCCCTTACGACACGGACCTCACGGAGGTGGCACATGTCAGGGTTTCTCGACCGCGCCAAGGAGCAGGCACGGCAGGGACTGGAAGCGGGCAAACAGAAGGTCGACGAGGTGCAGCAACAGCGGCACGGCAACGACCTGCTGAAGAAGCTGGGCGCGGCGTACTTCGCCGAGCGGCGCGGCAGCGGTTCGTCGGAGGCGACCCAGGACGCGCTCAACGCCCTGGAGGCACACGTCAACACCCACGGGGACGGGTTCCTGCGCGGCTGACGGCCCCGGGCACCTCCCGCCCTGCCGGCGGCGGCCGAAACCGCTCGCACAGGCCCCGAACGACCGGTCCGTTTAATGCCGTTGCCCGCCCGGCGCCGCCGGGCGGGCAGTACAAGCGAGGCAGGAGGCGGTACGCGGCCGGCGGCCGCCGCGCAGGCATCGGAGTGGGTCATGTCCGTACCGCTGTCCGCCACCCGGTTCCGCGGGGCGCTGATGTCCGCGGGACTGCGGGTCGTCTCCCTCGACGGCTGGGAGACCCACAACCGCAACGCGCAGGGGCCATGGGGCCCGGTGCACGGCGTCATGGTGCATCACACCGGCACCTCCGGCACCAAGCACACGGTCCAGGTCTGCCACGAGGGCCGGCCGGACCTGCCGGGCCCGCTGTGCCACGGCGTGCTCACCAAGGACGGCACGGTGCATCTGGTGGGCTACGGCCGCGCCAACCACGCCGGCCTGGGCGACGGTGACGTGCTGCGCGCGGTGATCGCCGAGAAGCGGCTGCCGCCGGACAACGAGGCCAACACCGACGGCAACCGGGTCTTCTACGGCTTCGAGTGCGAGAACCTCGGCGATGGCCACGACCCCTGGCCCGAGGCCCAGCTCGACGCCCTGGCGCGGGCCGCTGCGGCGGTGTGCCGGGCGCACCACTGGACCGAGCGCTCGGTCCTCGGCCACCTGGAGTGGCAGCCGGGCAAGGTCGACCCACGGGGCTTCCCCATGGACCGCTTGCGGGGACGGGTCGCCGAGCACCTGAAGTGACCGGCCCCCGGGCCCCGTGCGGCCTCCCCCGGCCGCACCGGGCACCGGCCCGGCCCGCCGTCTCCCCCACGCGCGACAATGGACGGCGTGACCAGCACCGTTCCCGATCCGCCGGCCGATCCCCGCTCGCTGAGCCCCCGGCTGCCCTCCCCCCTCCAGGAGGTCGAGGACGAGCCGTTCGCGCGCCGCGGGGTACGGCTGCTGCTGAAGCGGGACGATCTGATCCACCCGGACCTGCCGGGCAACAAGTGGCGCAAGCTGGAGCCGAACCTGACAGCCGCGGCGGCGGCCGGCGAACGCACGCTGCTGACGTTCGGCGGGGCGTACTCCAACCATCTGCGGGCCACCGCGGCGGCCGGCCGACTGCTCGGCTTCGCCACCATCGGCGTGGTCCGCGGCGACGAGCTGGCCGGTGCGCCGCTCAATCCGTCGCTGGCCCGCTGCGCCGCCGACGGGATGCGTCTGCACTTCCTCGACCGGGCCCGCTACCGCCGCCAGACCGACCCGGACGTGCTCGCCGCGCTGCACGAGCGCTTCGGCGCCTTCCGCGTCCTCCCGGAGGGCGGCAGCAACGCCCTGGCCGCCCGGGGCTGCACGGAGCTGGGCCGCGAACTGCGCGGCGCGGCCGGCACGGTGGCGGTGGCCTGCGGCACCGGCGGCACACTGGCCGGCCTGGCCGCCGGGCTGGGGCCGGACCAGCGGGCGCTCGGCGTCCCGGTGCTCAAGGGCGGCAGCCCGCACTTCCTGCACGGGGCGGTCGAGGAGCTGCAGCGCGCGGCGTTCGGCGGCCGGCGCGGGCACTGGCGGCTGGACGACCGCTTCCACTGCGGTGGCTACGCCCGCCGCACCGCGGAGCTGGACGCCTTCGCGGACGCCTTCGAGCGGCGCCACGGGCTGCCGCTGGAGCGGGTCTACGTCGCCAAGCTGCTGTACGGGCTGAGCACGCTGGTCGAGGAGGGCGCCTTCCCGCCCGGCAGCACGGTGGCGGCGGTGGTCACCGGCACGCCGTGACGCCGTGGCGGGCCCCGGCGACCCGCCACGACCGGCGCACCGGCCCGGCCGCCCGCGGCAGACCGCGGGGCCCGCCCGTCAGGTGGCGCTCTCCCGGTAGGCCGCGGCTTCCTCCAGGTCCAGCCGGCGCAGCAGGGTGCGCATCATCTCGTCGTCGATCCGGCGGGTGTCGCGCAGCGCGACGAAGACCCGCCGTTCGGCCTCGATCATCTCCCGGGCCAGCCGCCGGTAGGTCTCGTCGGCGGACTCGCCGGTCACCTCGTTAACCGCGCCCAGCCGCTCCCACACGGAGTTGCGGCGCCGCTCCATGACGGAGCGCAGCCGGTCGGCGAGCGGCCCGGGCAGTGCGTTGCGCTCGTCCCGCAGCAGCTCGTCCAGGCGCTCCTCGGCGGCCCGCGAGGCCTCGTTCTGCGCCTGGGCCTCGGCGAGCGTCTCGGCCTGGGTGTCCGGGCCGGGCAGTCGCAGGAAGCGGATCAGCGGCGGCAGCGTCAGCCCCTGGATGACGAGGGTGGCGATGACGGTGGTGAAGGTCAGGAAGAGCACGAGATTGCGGGCCGGGAAGGGGCCGCCGCCGTGCACGACGGCGGGGATCGAGAACGCGATGGCCAGCGACACCACCCCGCGCATCCCGGCCCAGCCGACGATGACCGGCGCGGTCCAGGTGGTGTCGGGCTCCCGGGTGCGGATCCGGGCCGACAGCAGCCGCGGCAGGTACGTCGCGGGGAAGACCCAGACGAACCGGGCCAGGACCACGACGGCGAACACCACCGCCGCGTACCCGAGGGCCTCGGCCCCGCTGAACTCCCCCAGGCCTTCCACCACCACCGGCAGCTGCAGTCCGATCAGGGCGAAGACCGCGGACTCCAGGAGGAAGGAGATCACCTTCCACACAGCGCCTTCCTGCAGCCGGGTCTCGAAGTCCACCTGCCAGGCCCGGTGCCCCAGGTAGAGGCCGACCACGACGACGGCGAGCACCCCGGAGGCGTGGAACTGCTCGGCCAGCGCATAGGCCACGAAGGGGATGAGGAGCGAGAGGGTGTTCTCCAGCAGCGCGGACTCCCGCAACCGGACGCGCAGCCAGTGCAGCGGCACCATCAGGACGATGCCGATGCCGATGCCGCCCAGGGAGGCGACCGCGAACTCCTTCAGACCCTCGCCCCAGGTGGCGCCGGCGCCCACCGCGGCGGCCACCGCGACCTTGTACGCGGTGATCGCGGTGGCATCGTTGACCAGCGATTCGCCCTGCAGGATCGTGGTGATCCGGTGCGGGAGTCCGAGCCGGCGGGCGATGGCGGTGGCCGCGACGGCGTCCGGCGGGGCGACGACGGCGCCCAGGACGAGTGCCGCGGTCAGCGGCAGGTCCGGGATGAGCAGGTAGGCCGCGTAGCCGACCACCAGCGTCGCGAACAGCACATAGCCCACCGACAGCAGCGCCACCGGCCGCAGGTTGGCCCGCAGGTCCAGGTAGGAGCTGTCCAGCGCGGCGGTGTGCAGCAACGGAGGCAGCACCAGCGGCAGCACGATGTGCGGATCGAGGGTGTAGTTCGGGACGCCGGGGAGGTACGACGCCGCGAGCCCGGCCGCGACCAGCAGCAGCGGCGCAGGAACGGGCGTCCGGCGGGCCAGCCCGGCGACCGCCGCGCTCCCCGCAACCAGCAAAAACAGCGGCACCACAGCCATCGGCCCGCCCCTCCCCGTATGCTCCGCCGTCCGTCCCGGCGATCTAACCTGGCCATCATGAGCGAGTGCACGCACCTTGCCGACCTCCCGCGCGCCGAACCGGCCCCGCTGAGCGAAACCTGCCTGGAGTGCCTGGCGGTCGGCAGCCACCCCGTACAGCTGCGGCTGTGCCTGGTCTGCGGCCATGTCGGCTGCTGCGACTCCTCGCCCTACCGCCATGCGACGGGGCACTTCGAGGAGAGCGGCCACCCGGTGATGCGGACGTTCGAGCCGGGCGACGCCTGGCGCTGGTGCTTCGTCGATCAGCAATTGGTGTGAAACGTTCACCGCTGTCGGTTTAGCCTTCCAGGATGATCCGCGAAGCGACGCCCGACGACGTCCCCGTCATCCTCGCCATGATCGGCGAGCTGGCCGCGTACGAACGCGCCTCCGAAGCCGCCCGGGCCACCGTGCCGCAGCTGCACGAGGCCCTCTTCGGGCCGCAGCCGGCGGCCTTCGCACTGATCGCGGAGGAGGACGACTCCCCGGTGGGCTTTGCCCTGTGGTTCCGGAACTTCTCCACCTGGACGGGCACGCAGGGTGTTTACCTGGAGGACCTGTTCGTCCGCCCCGAGGCGCGCGGCGGCGGGCACGGCAAGGCGTTGCTCGCGGCGCTCGCGGAGATCTGCGTCTCCCGCGGATACGAGCGTTTCGAGTGGTCAGTCCTGGATTGGAATGAACCGTCCATCGGCTTTTACCAGTCGATCGGCGCGCTACCCATGGACGAATGGACGGTCTTCCGGCTCACTGGAGATGCGCTGCACCGACTCGCGGCCACCGCGGGCACCAACGCAGCGTAATCGGCCTCGATTTGACAGTGCACACCCCTAGCCACTGTCCGTACCCGTGGTTTTACAATCAGTGACAGCGCTGGGGTGTGGCAATCCCAGGGCGGTGCGCCGACCGGAGGGCACTCGTGCTTCTTCCGGGCGACACCGGCCCGCAGATCGCGATAGCGTCACAGCCGAACCATGAGCCGCGCCGGATCGTTCTCCTTTCATCCGACAGGAGAAAGAACCGGAGCGAAATATCCCGAACAACGCGAATATCGCGTATTCCAGCTCAACCAGCTTGTGCCACCTTGGAGGTGAGGGTGTCCCAGATCGCAGGCGAGCCCGGGACTCAGGACTTCGTGGAAGTCCGTCTGCCCGCTGCGGGTGCCTACCTGTCCGTGCTGCGTACGGCCACGGCCGGGCTCGCAGCCCGTTTGGACTTCACCCTCGACGAGATCGAGGATCTGCGCATCGCGGTCGACGAGGCCTGCGCGATCCTGCTGCAACAGGCCGTCCCCGGCAGCGTGCTCAGCTGCGTCTTCCGTCTGATCGACGACGCGCTGCAGGTGACCGTGTCCGCCCCGACGACCGACGGCCGCGCCCCGGAGCGCGACACCTTCGCCTGGACGGTGCTCTCCGCGCTGGCCGGCAAGGTCGATTCCAGCGTCGCGGAGGACCGGACGGTCACCATCAGTCTGTACAAGGAGCGCGGCGCCGGTCCCGGACCGTCATGACCGAACAGGGGGCCCCGTGAAAGATGTCGAACGCGGCGGGCGGATGGCGTCCAGTGCGACCATCCCCGAGCAGCAGGCCCGGCCGCATCCCATGGGCGTAGACGACCACGGCGGCCATTCGGACGCGGCGGAGCAGGCAGAGCGGGCGGACCACATGGACCAGAGCGAGCAGCAGGGGCAGCAGGAGCATCGGCACGATGCGCCGGCTCCCAATGACCGGCTGCCGGAAGCGCAGCACTCCCAGGAGTCGCAGGACCGCAGCGGCGCCCGGGCGATGTTCCACGAGCTGCGCACGCTGCCCGAGGGCTCACCGGAGCGTGCGGAGCTGCGCAACACCCTCGTCCGCATGCACCTCCCGCTCGTCGAGCACCTCGCCCGGCGGTTCCGCAACCGCGGCGAACCACTGGACGACCTGACCCAGGTCGCCACCATCGGCCTGATCAAGTCGGTGGACCGGTTCGACCCGGAGCGCGGGGTGGAGTTCTCCACGTACGCCACCCCCACCGTCGTCGGCGAGATCAAGCGGCACTTCCGGGACAAGGGCTGGGCGGTCCGGGTCCCGCGCCGCCTCCAGGAGCTGCGGCTGTCGCTGACGACGGCGACCGCCGAGCTCTCCCAGCGGCACGGCCGGGCCCCCACGGTCCATGAGCTCGCGGAGCACCTGTCGATCTCCGAGGAAGAGGTCCTGGAGGGCCTGGAGTCGGCCAACGCGTACAGCACGCTCTCCCTGGACGTGCCGGACACCGACGACGAGTCCCCGGCGGTCGCCGACACCCTCGGCGCCGAGGACGAGGCGCTGGAGGGCGTGGAGTACCGCGAGTCCCTCAAGCCGCTGCTGGAGGACCTCCCGCCGCGCGAGAAGAAGATCCTGCTGCTGCGGTTCTTCGGCAACATGACCCAGTCGCAGATCGCCCAGGAGGTCGGCATCTCCCAGATGCACGTCTCCCGGCTGCTGGCCCGCACCCTCGCCCAGCTGCGCGACAAGCTGCTGGTCGAGGAGTGAGCCGGAGCGCGGAACGACCGGTGGGCGGGACCCCTGGGGTCCCGCCCACCGCTGCATTCTGACCCCCGCGGGGTCCGGAGCTAGGAAGTCTCGCGCGGCCCGATGCCCAGCGCCTCGGTGGCGGTCGGGTTGACCAGCAGCACGAGGACGGCGAGGGCGGCCACCGCCAGCACGACACCGGCCGCGATCAGCCCCCCACCGCCGTTGACCAGCGTCCAGGCGACCGGCAGCGCCACGATCTGGGTGATCAGCGAGGGGCCCCGGCTCCAGCGGCGGCGCAGCCACAGCCCGCGGGCGGCCACCAGCGGAAGCACCGCCAGCGCCAGCAGGGTCAGCCCGCCGGTCTCCGCCTGCCGGGCGCTGTCCGGCGCACCGGCCAACCCCACGTACAGCATGTACACGCCCAGCCCCGCCAGGGCGGTCCCCTCCACGGCGGTGAGCGCCGCGGCGGCGCTCAACCGGGCGGGCCGGGGGCCGACCGGCTCGGGCGCGGCGGAGGCACCGGCGGCTCGCTTCGCGGACTGCTTCTGCTGACTGCTCACCCCAGCAGGGTAGCGCCGGCGCCCGTCCCGCCCGGGAAGCCCCCGCATCCGGACGGGGCGTGAGGCCGGTACCTGCAGGTAGGTACGCTGCTCCCCATGCGTGCACTCCTCGTGGTCAACCCTGCCGCCACCACCACCAGTGTCCGCACCCGCGAAGTGCTCACCCACGCCCTGGCCAGCGATCTCAAGCTGGAGGTCGCCGAGACCCGGTACCGCGGACACGCCCGCGACCTGGCCCGGCAGGCAACCGAGGGCGGCGAGACCGAGCTGGTGGTGGCACTGGGCGGCGACGGGACCGTCAACGAGGTCGTCAACGGCCTGCTCGCGAGCGGCCCCGATCCGGAGGCCCACCCGCGGCTGGCCGTGGTCCCCGGTGGCTCCACCAATGTCTTCGCCCGCGCCCTGGGGCTGCCCAACGACGTCGTGGAGGCGACCGGCGCGCTGCTGGACGCGCTGCGCGACGGCAGCGAGCGGACGATCGGCCTCGGCCACGCCGGGGGCACCCCCGGCACCGAGGACGAGGGGGCACCGGGGCGCTGGTTCACCTTCTGTGCGGGCTTCGGCTTCGACGCCGGGGTCGTGGGCCGGGTCGAGCAGCAGCGCGAACGCGGCAAGCGTTCGACTCATGCCCTGTACATGCGACAGGTCGTACGGCAGTTCCTGGGCGAGGCGAACCGGCGGCGGGGCGTGATCACCCTCGAACGGCCGGGCGGCGACGGCGGTGCGGCGCAGACCGTCGAACACCTCGCGCTGGCCATAATCTGCAACACCGCGCCGTGGTCCTATCTGGGCAACCGGCCGATCTACCCGTCCCCGGACGCCTCGTTCGACACCGCGCTGGACCTGTTCGCACTGAGCAAGCTCTCGCCCACCGCCGTCGCCCGCTACGCCACCCAGCTGCTGACGTCGACGCCCGAGCGCGGCCCGCACGGGAAGCACGCACTCTCACTTCACGACCTCACGAACTTCACCTTGCATTCGCAGGTCCCCCTGCCGTTCCAGATGGACGGTGACCACTTGGGGCTGCGTACGAGTGTGACGTTCACAGGCGTTCGCCGTGCACTGCGTGTGATTGTGTGAGCAGTAGGGCCCAAAGTCCTTTCACTCGAACGTTTAGACTGGCTCCCACCCTCTGGAATGACGGCTGTGACCGAGGCGACACCAAGGATTCAAAAAAAAGTTTCCGGAAGGGGTTGTATCCGCAGCCGAGGTTTGCGAGTCTCTTCATGGCGATCGGGACGGCCGCACTGACGGCCCCCTTGAGAGCCCGAATCCTCCTCCTCATTCCACAGGACCGCACCAGTTCATGACTGGGGTTCGGCCCTTCCCTTGTGGAGGGATTCGTGAAAGCGTTCACATTCACAAGCACGTTCCCGTCACACGAGGAGATGGAGCAGCCATGGACTGGCGTCACCGCGCCGTTTGCCGCGAGGAAGACCCCGAGCTCTTCTTCCCCATCGGCAACACCGGTCCTGCGCTGCTGCAGATCGAGGAAGCCAAGGCCGTCTGCCGCCGCTGCCCCGTCATGGAGCAGTGCCTGCAGTGGGCGCTCGAGTCCGGCCAGGACTCCGGCGTCTGGGGTGGTCTGAGCGAGGACGAGCGCCGCGCGATGAAGCGCCGTGCAGCTCGCAACCGGGCGCGCAACGCCAGCGCCTGAGCCAGCAGCCCCGTGGCCCCCGAGCCGCAGCGCGCAGTACCCCCGATGCACCATCGGCGCTGAAATGCCCGGTCGTTATCGCATCGCAATAGCTTTGAGCCCCGGACCGTACGGTCCGGGGCTTGTTGCTGTGTGGGGCCCCGCGGCGGGGGGGGCGGTGCGCTCCGCCTCCCCGGCCTGCCGGCACCGTTCCGGTCGGGACTCGGTGCGGTATCGGAACGGTCTCAGTGCTGCTTCTCGGGCCGCACCGGCACATCGAGGACGACCTGGGTGCCGCGCTCGGGCGCCCGCACCATGTCGAACTTCCCGCCCAACTCACCCTCCACCAGGGTCCGTACGATCTGCAGCCCCAGGTTTCCGGCCCGGTGCGGATCGAAGCCCTCGGGCAGCCCGCGGCCGTTGTCCTGGACGGTGACCAGCAGCCGCGGCTCCTTGCGGCTGCCGCCGCGCACCGCACCGACCTCGACGACGCCGTGCTCCGCCTGGTCGAAGGCGTGCTCCAGGGCGTTCTGCAGCACCTCGGTGAGCACCATCGACAGCGGGGTGGCCACCTCGGCGTCCAGGATGCCGAACCGTCCGGTGCGGCGGGTGGTCACCTTCCCGGGGGAGATCTCCGCGACCATGGCCAGCACCCGGTCGGCGATCTCGTCGAACTCCACCCGCTCATCGAGGGTCTGCGACAGCGTCTCGTGCACGATCGCGATCGAACCCACCCTGCGGACCGCCTCGTTGAGTGCGTCCCGGCCCTGTTCGGAATCCATCCGGCGGGACTGCAGCCGCAGCAGGGCGGCCACGGTCTGCAGATTGTTCTTCACCCGGTGGTGGATTTCCCGGATGGTGGCGTCCTTGGTGATCAGTTCCCGCTCTCGGCGCCGGAGCTCGGTCACGTCCCGCAGCAGCACAAGTGAACCGATGTGCGTGCCCTTCGGTTTGAGCGGAATGGCGCGCAATTGAATCACGCCCTCATTGCCCTCCACCTCGAATTCCCGCGGGGCCCAGCCGCTGGCGAGTTTGACCAGGGCCTCGTCCACCGGGCCCCGGGCGGGGGCGAGTTCGGCGGTGGCCTGCCCCAGGTGGTGGCCCACCAGGTCGGCGGCGAGGCCGAGGCGGTGGTAGGCGGAGAGCGCATTGGGGCTGGCGTACTGGACCACACCGTCCGCGTCGAGCCGGATCAGCCCGTCGCCGGCCCGGGGCGAGGCGTCCATGTCGACCTGCTGGCCGGGGAACGGAAACGTTCCGGCGGCGATCATCTGGGCGAGGTCGGAGGCGCTCTGGAGGTAGGTGAGCTCCAGCCGGCTGGGGGTGCGCACGGTCAGCAGATTGGTGTTCCGGGCGATCACTCCCAGCACCCGGCCCTCCCGGCGTACCGGGATGGACTCGACCCGTACCGGAACTTCCTCTCGCCACTCGGGGTCGCCCTCACGTACGATGCGGCCCTCATCCAAGGCGGAGTCCAGCATCGGACGGCGCCCCCGGGGAACGAGATGGCCAACCATGTCGTTCTGGTAAGAGGTGGGGCCGGTGTTCGGCCGCATCTGGGCGACGGAGACATAGCGGGTGCCGTCGAGGGTGGGGACCCACAACACAAGATCGGCGAAGGAGAGGTCGGAGAGCAGCTGCCACTCCGAGACCAGCAGATGGAGCCACTCGAGGTCGGAGTCGCTCAGAGCGGTGTGCTGGCGTACGAGATCGTTCATGGAGGGCACTCTTCGGAGCCTACCGGCGTACGGTGTAGGTGTTGTGCCCGCATGGGCATGGACAAGTAAGAATGGTCTAGTCCACAATGCGGGAAAGACCTCCGTTCTCCCCGCACAGGAGAGCGGAACGAGGCCGGCGGCGCTCTCTGCCCTGACTGCGCCAAGGCCTCTGATCGACCGGTCCCACGGCGGGACGGTGCCCCCACCGCACGCGGGGGATACCCTCCGCCGACACGACGGGGCCGGCCGATGGTAGCTCCGGGCTGCGGTGCCGGACAGGTTGAGGGTCCTGTCCCGGCGCCGCGGCCCGCGGGTGTTTCCGGAGCCGTTCCTACGCGGCGGAGCCCTTGAGTTCACCGGCTTTCCGCGCGCCCGCCGGTCGCGGCCAGGCCCGCATCGCCAGTTCGGCGATCGCCTCCAGGGCTTCCTGCTCCGCGCCGTCCCTGGCCTGCTGGGACATGCCCTGGATGACCGCACCCACATAGTCGGCGAGTGCGGTCGCGTCGGTGTCGGCGGGGAGTTCGCCGGCCGCGATGTCCGCGCGGATGGCGCCGGCGATTCCCCGGACGGTCGACCGCCTCATCTCCCGCAGGGACGCGGCGACTTCGGCGGAGGCGGGCGAGGTGTTCAGGGCGGCGCTGATGACCAGGCAGCCGCGGGGGCGGCCGGGCCAGGTGTACGCGACCGCGGCCTCGCGCAGCGCCCTGGCGACGCCGCGGCGGGCGGTGGGTTCCTCGGCGACGGCGCGGGAGAGGAAGCCGCCGTGGTGCCGGGCGTACTCGGCCAGGACCTCGTCGAACAGCGCACGCTTGTCGCCGAAGGCGGCGTAGAGGCTGGGCGCGCTGATACCCATCGCGCGGGTGAGGTCGGCGATCGAGGTGGCCTCGTAGCCCTGCTCCCAGAAGGACCGGACCGCCTGCTCCAGTGCCGTCTCCCGGTCGAAGGACCGGGGCCGGCCGCGCTGCTTCGTCTCCTTGGTCGCCATGGCAGGAATTTTATAGCGACCGGTACGGAAGCCGTGCTACGGTTTTTTGTAGCGGGCGATACAGAATTGGCCGGGCGCATGAACAGGCATGCGCCCGGCGCAGACCAGGGAGGGGCTCGGGGATGGGTGCACTCAGCGGCAGGACGGCACTGGTGACCGGCGGCAGCAGGGGGATCGGCCGGGCGATCTCGGAGCGACTGGCGCGAGACGGCGCACGGGTCGGGGTGCATTACGGCCGGGACGAGACCGCGGCGAAGGAGACGGTCACGGCGATCGAGGCGGACGGGGGCGAGGCGTTCACCCTCCGGGCCGAGCTGGGCGTGCCGGGCGATGCGGCGGCTTTGTGGGCGGCGTTCGACGAACGGGCCGAGGGGCTGGACATCCTGGTCAACAACGCCGGGATCAACACGGCGGTCGACGGGACACTCAAGGGCATCGGCGAGCTGACGGCGGAGGACTTCGACCACCTCTTCGCGGTCAACACCAAGGCGCCGTTCTTCCTCGTCCAGGAGGGGCTGTCCCGGCTGCGGGACGGCGGCCGGATCATCAACACCTCGACGGGGCTGACGCGCGGGGCGGCCAAGCCCGAGCTGATCGCCTACGCCATGACCAAGGGGGCGCTGGATGTGTTCACTTCGACGCTCGCCAAGGACCTGGGCCCGCGCGGGATCACGGTCAATGCGGTGGCGCCCGGCGTGGTGAGCACGGATATGAACGCCGGCTGGCTGCGGGGCGAGGCCAATGCCGAGGCGCGCGAGTGGGTGGCGGCGATGTCCCCGCTGGGCCGGATAGCCGACACCACCGACATCGCCGATGTGGTGGCGTTCCTGGCCTCGGACGACAGCCGGTGGGTGACCGGCCAGTGGATCGACGCGACGGGAGGCGTCCTGCTCTGACGAGGAGCCCTGCCCCGACGGCTCATCGCCGGCGGTACACACCGCGACCCCGGCGTCCGGGGTTCCGGATAGCGGACGCGTTACCGAAACGGCCACCGGATGGACGGGAAACCGTGCCCCGCCGTTCGGGAGCGGCAGCCGGGCCGCGGCCCACCGCTCTGCTAGATTGGTCTATACCACATGACCTCATGAGACCACTCTCCAGAACGGCAGGCCAAAGCGTGGAAGTTGTCATCGTTCCGGACGCCGCGGCGGGCGGCGAGCTGATCGCGGAGGCCATCGCCACTCTGGTGCGGCGCAAGCCCGACGCGCTGCTGGGGGTGGCCACCGGCTCCACCCCGCTGCCCCTCTACGAGGCGCTGGCCACGAAGGTCCGGGCCGGCGCGGTCGATGCCTCGCGGGTCCGCGTCTGCCAGCTCGACGAGTACGTCGGCCTGCCGGCCGGGCATCCGGAGTCCTACCGCTCGGTGGTGCTGCGGGAGGTGGTCCAGCCGCTCGGTCTCCGGGAGGAGGCCTTCATGGGCCCTGACGGGACGGCCGAGGACGTCCAGGCCGCGTGCGAGGCGTACGACCGTGCGCTGAGCGAGGCCGGGGGCGTGGACCTCCAGTTGCTCGGCATCGGCACCGATGGGCACATCGGCTTCAACGAGCCCTGCTCGTCGCTGGCTTCCCGTACCCGTATCAAGACCCTGACCCGGCAGACCCGGGAGGACAACGCCCGGTTCTTCGACAGCCTCGACGAGGTCCCGCACCACGTCATCACCCAGGGCATCGGCACCATTCTGGAGGCCCGCCACCTGGTGTTGCTGGCCACCGGCGAGGGGAAGGCCGACGCGGTGGCCCAGGCCGTTGAGGGACCGGTCGCGGCGCGGGTTCCGGCCTCCGCGTTGCAGCTCCACCCGCACGCCACGGTGGTCGTCGACGAGGCCGCGGCCGCCAAGCTGACGCTCGCCGACTACTTCCGCGACACCTACGCCGCCAAGCCGGACTGGCAGGGCCTCTGACGGGACGTCCGGCCTGGGCCTCAGGGGCCGGGCGGGCTCCCAGGGGCCGGGCGGGCTCCGGGGTGCCGGGAGGGCCCCGAGGTGCCGGGCGCCGGCGGTGCGGCCGGGGCGCACTCCGGTGGAAGGCCCGGCCCTGGCGGGAGGCCCGGCCCGGTGGGTGCTCGGCCCTGGCGGGGGCACAGCCCCGGTGGGTGCTCGGCCCTGGTGGAACACCCCGCCCCCTGGGTGCTCAGCCCTAGAGGCAGGCCCCGCCCCGCTGGGGGCTCTCAGCCCTGGCGCGAGGCCAGACCCCGGCGAGGGCACGGCCCCAGTGGGTGCTCAGCCCTGGCAGGACACCCAGCCCCCTGGGCGCTCAGCCCTGGCCGGAGGCCAAGCCCGCCCCACTCGGGGCTCTCAGCCCTGGCGCGAGGCCAGACCCCGGCGAGGGCACGGCCCCAGTGGGCGCTCAGCCCTGGCCGGAGGCCAAGCCCCGCTGGGTGCTCAACCCCGCGCCCCACTGGGCGCCCAACCCTGCTCGGTGCCCAACCCCGCTCGGTGCCCACCCCCGCTGGGGGCTCAACGCTCGGGGTGTTCAGCCCTGGTGGGTCGAGGCTCGGCCCACCAGGGCCTCGGCCGCGGCCAGGCCGCAGACGCGGGCGGCGCCGTGGGTGGCGAGGTGCAGCGCGCCGCGGGGCGGTGCCTGGGGGACGCCCATCTCGACGACCGCGGTCCCCGGGCGGGCGGCCAACAGGGCAGTCACCGCCTCGGCCATCCAGGGGTGGCGGTGCAGGTCGCGCACCACCGCGACGATGCGGCGGCCGGCGGCTGCGGTGAGCAGACCCTCGATCAGTGCGGGGATCCCGGCCGCGGACGCGGAGGCCGCGGTGTAGGCGGCGGTATCGGTGCCGGGGAGGAGACGGGTCAGCTCGGCGGCGACGCCCCAGGGGGTCTCGTCACCGACCGCGATATTGGCGAGCGGGGTGAAGGCCGCGACATGGACGGGGCCGGTGAGCGGCTCGTAGGGGCCGCCGGCGGTGGTCAGGCGCAGTGCGCGGCGGGCGGCGGTGAGCCCGATCCCCGGTGCGGGCGCGACCCGCTCCCGCTCCCCCGCGTCCGGGCCACCCGGCGTGCGCGCCAGGGCCCGTACCCGTGCCGCGGCGTCGGCGAGCCGTCGCTCCGACAGTTCGCCGGTGCGTACCGCCCGCACCAGGGCGTCGCGCAGCCGCAGCACGGTGTCCTCGTCGGTCGGTCCGCCGCCCACACAGATCGCGTCGGCGCCGGCCGCGAGGGCCAGCACACTGCCGCGCTCGATGCCGTAGGTGGCGGCGATGGCCCGCATCTCCATCCCGTCGGTGACGATCAGCCCGTCGAAACCGAGGCCGCCCTCGGCGACCGGGGCGCGCAGCAGGCCGTTCAGTACGGCCGGGCTGAGCGTGGCGGGACGCTCGCCGTCCAGGGTGGGCAGCAGGAGGTGGGCGCTCATCACGGCGCGGGTGCCGGCCGCGACGGCGGCGCGGAACGGCACCAGTTCACGGGCCCGGAGGGTGGCCGCATCGGCGGTGATCCGCGGCAGGTCGTGGTGGGAGTCGACGGCGGTGTCACCGTGTCCGGGGAAGTGCTTGGTGCAGGCGGCCACCCCGGCGGACTGGAGGCCCTCGACATAGGCGGCGGTGTGCCGGGCGACCAGCCGCGGATCGGCGCCGAAGGAGCGAACGCCGATGACCGGGTTGTCGGGGTTGGAGTTGACGTCGGCGCAGGGCGCCCAGTTGAGGTTGACCCCGCAGTCGGCGAGCCGGCGGCCGAGTTCCCGGGCGACCGCGCGGGTGAGCGCGGTGTCGTCGACGGCGCCCAGGGCGTGGTTGCCGGGGAAGGAGGACCCGCCGCGCACTTCGAGGCGGGTGACATCGCCGCCCTCCTCGTCGATGGCGATCAGGAGTTCCGGACGCTCCCGGCGCAGTTGCGCAGTGAGCGCGGCGAGTTGCTCGGGCCCGGCGACATTGCGGCCGAACAGCCCGACGGAGGTCAGGCCCTCGCCGAGCCGGCGCAGCAGCCAGTCCGGTGCGGTGGTGCCGGTGAAGCCGGGCTGGAGGACGGCGAGGGCATCGCGGTTGAGGGTGTCGGCGGAGGACACCGGGCGGACGGGAGGGGTCATGGCTGCGTCATCCCTTCACTGCGCCGGAGGTGAGACCACCGACCGCCTTGCGTGGCAGGACAGAGACAGGAACAGAGCGAGGACCGGGGTCGGGACGGCGAAGAGCGAGACGGCGGCCATGGCGGCGCCCCCATCGTCCCCGAACCGGGCCCTGGAACTGCGAGAGCCACAGCGGAAGGGCGTCCTTCGCCGGCTCCTTGTTGAGGACCAGCACCGGAGGAGCTCCTTCCAGGCCGTGGTGGAGCCGAAGGGGAAGCCGCAGAGGAGAAGAGGGTGGGTGGACCAGGCGTTCGACATGTCCGGCGGCCCGGACCTGCGACCGCGGTCGCCGATCTGAGCCCACGCCGCATCGCGCTCTCCCTCCAAGGCCGGGTGTGGTCTTTAATGGTTTAGACCAGTTCCGGCAGCTTGGCCTAGACCTTTCGGAGTGTCAAGGGTGTATAAGAGTCGCTGTCAGGTCCGTTACCGGACCGACATCTGGCGCGCCGGGACCCGCGAGGGAGCACGGAGAACCCACCCGTGCCACGATGTGAGCCGCTACGTACGGAGGAGCCGGTGACGGCAGCACGACAGGAGTCGGAAAGGCGGGGCATGGAGACGGACGGGGGCAGCACCGACAGCAGCGGCGGTACCCGCACCGCGCGGGTGCCCAAGTACTACCGCCTCAAGCGGCACTTGCTGGAGATCACCGAGACCCTGCCGCCCGGCTCCCCGGTCCCGCCCGAGCGCACCCTCGCCGCGGAGTTCGACACCTCCCGGACGACGGTGCGCCAGGCCCTGCAGGAACTGGTCGTCGAGGGCCGGCTGGAGCGCATCCAGGGCAAGGGCACCTTCGTGGCCAAGCCCAAGGTCTCCCAGGCGCTGCAACTGACCTCGTACACCGAGGACATGCGCGCCCAGGGCCTGGAGCCGACCTCCCAGCTGCTGGACGTCGGCTATGTCACCGCCGACGACCGACTGGCCGGGCTGCTGGACATCGCGCCCGGCGGCCGGGTGCTGCGCATCGAGCGGCTGCGGCTGGCCAGCGGTGAACCGATGGCCATCGAGACCACCCATCTGTCCGCCAAGCGGTTCCCCGCGCTGCGCCGCAATCTGGTCAAGTACACCTCGCTGTACACCGCACTCGCCGAGGTCTACGACGTCCGGCTCGCGGAGGCCGAGGAGACCATCGAGACCTCGCTGGCCACTCCCCGCGAGGCCGGTCTGCTGGGCACCGACGTCGGTCTGCCGATGCTGATGCTCTCCCGGCACTCGCTCGACGCCCAGGGCCGGCCGGTGGAGTGGGTGCGCTCGGTCTACCGCGGCGACCGCTACAAGTTCGTCGCCCGGCTCCAGCGCCCCGCGGACTGACGGCCGCCCGCCCCGACCGGCGACGCCTCCCGCGCCGTGCGACACCGCACCGCGCGGGAATTCGCCATACCGATATGCGGACAGGTAGTGACGCGCGCCACGTCCCTGCCATAGATTTCCAGCCGGTTGCACAGGAGATCGCCAGGGACGGAGCCGCACGATGCCAGAGCCAGCCGGACCACCGACCAGAAGACGAATCGTCACACCGACGCGTGTGGTGGCGGGGCTGTGCCTGCTGGCTCCGTTCGTGGCGATGCTGTGGGTGAGCTCGTACGCCCGGATCGAGCCGACCCTGATCGGCATCCCGTTCTTCTACTGGTACCAGATGCTCTGGGTACTGATCTCCACCGCGCTGACGACGGTGGCCTACAAGCTGGTCCAGCGTGAGCAGCGCGCCCGCAAGGGTGGTGCACAGGCATGAGTCCGACCCCGGCCGCGCCCGGCGCCGCTCCCCTCGCCGCCTCCGCCCCCCAGGGCGTCAACGGCGTGGCGCTCGCCGTCTTCGTCTTCTTCTTCCTGGCCGTGACGGTCATGGGCTTCCTCGCCGCCCGGTGGCGCAGGGCGGAGCAGTCCGAGAGCCTCGACGAGTGGGGCCTGGGCGGGCGCAGCTTCGGCACCTGGATCACCTGGTTCCTGTTGGGCGGTGACCTCTACACCGCGTACACCTTCGTAGCCGTTCCGGCGGCGATCTACGCGGCGGGCGCGGCCGGCTTCTTCGCCGTGCCGTACACGATCCTGGTGTACCCGCTGATCTTCACCTTCCTGCCCCGGCTGTGGTCGGTCTCGCACAAGCACGGCTACGTCACCACCTCCGACTTCGTCCGGGGCCGCTTCGGCTCCAAGGGCCTGTCGCTGGCCGTGGCGCTGACCGGCATCCTGGCGACCATGCCGTACATCGCGCTCCAACTGGTCGGCATTCAGGCCGTCCTGGACGTGATGGGCATCGGCGGCGGCGAGCACACCAACTGGTTCGTCAAGGACCTCCCGCTGCTGATCGCCTTCGCGGTGCTGGCCGCCTACACCTACTCCTCCGGGCTGCGCGCCCCGGCGCTGATCGCCTTCGTCAAGGACGGCCTGATCTACCTGGTCATCGCCGTGGCGATCATCTACATCCCGATCAAACTGGGCGGCTTCGAGGGGATCTTCGACGCGGCGGGCAAGGCGTTCACCCAGCCCGGCCCGGTGCCCGGCAAGCCGCGCGGCGAGCTGACCAGCGGCCCCAACGCCCAGTGGGCCTACGCCACTCTGGCGCTCGGCTCGGCGCTGGCGCTCTTCATGTACCCCCACTCGATCACCGCCACACTGTCCTCCCGCAGCCGCAATGTGATCCGCCGCAACACCACCATCCTCCCGCTCTACTCGCTGATGCTGGGCTTCCTGGCACTGCTCGGCTTCATGGCCGTCAAGGCCGGCACGGACATCCAGGGCAACCCCCAGCTGGCCATCCCGCAGCTGTTCGAGGACATGTTCCCCAGCTGGTTCGCCGGTGTGGCCTTCGCGGCGATCGGGATCGGCGCCCTGGTGCCCGCGGCCATCATGTCCATCGCCGCCGCCAACCTCTTCACCCGGAACGTCTACAAGGACTTCCTCAAGCGCGACGCCACGCCCGAGCAGGAGCACAAGGTCGCCAAGCTCGTCTCCCTGCTGGTGAAGGTCGGCGCCCTGGTCTTCGTCCTCACCATGGACAAGACCGTCGCCATCAACTTCCAGCTGCTGGGCGGCATCTGGATCCTGCAGACCATGCCGGCGCTGGTCGGCGGACTGTTCACCCGCTGGTTCCACCGCTGGGCCCTGCTGACCGGCTGGGCGGTGGGCATGCTCTACGGCACCCTCGCCGCGTACGGCGTCGCCAGCCCGACCCAGGCCCACTTCGGCGGCTCCAGCAAGGAGATCCCCGGCATCGGTGAGATCGGCTACATCGGCCTCACCGCCTTCGTCCTGAACGTGGTGGTCACGGTGGTGCTCACGGTCGCCCTGCGGGCCGTCAAGGCCCCCGACGGGGTCGACGAGACCAGCCCCGGCGACTACACCGCGGACGCCGGCGACACGGGCGTCGCGACCGACCTGCCGCCGGCCACCGCCGGAGCACCCGCCGGGCACTGATCCGCCGGCACCGCACCACGGGCCGTCGCGTCCCCCTGGGGGCGCGGCGGCCCTTCGCCGTTCCGGAACCGCCGGGGCGCACGGGGGTGGGTGACGGCGCGTCGGGCGCGTCCGCCCTTCCGGGGTGGCCGCGGCAGGCGTGGCGGCGACTGGCCGGAAGGGGCCGCTGTCCTGGGACAGAGCACCTTTCCCGGGCCGTCCGACGCCCCTGGTCATTCGCACACCCGTCGGAGTGGTATGGGGTGACGACACAAGATGTGGGGGTGCATGCGGGTGGCAGCACAAGATGTATGCTCGTCCTCGCTGTCGCCGCAGGGGAATCCGGTGTGAATCCGGGACTGTCCCGCAACGGTGTTGGAGCGCGCTCGGTGGCCCGATCACGGCCCTTCCGCGCGTGCCGTGAAGTCCGAAGACCTGCCGACGGTACGTCCGCACCGCCATCGGTACGGACGTCGATACGTCCGGGCCCCGAGGGTTGGGCCGATGGACGCCGCGCGGTGCCCGCGCGCCCCACAACGTCACGGGGTGCCGCATGCCCGCGCGCGCCCGTCGCCCCGCTCTCCCGGCCCCCGCCGAGTGAGGGAGAGCACCACGTGACCATCGCGCCAACGGAGCCCGCGTCAGACGCCGAGGTCGTGCCGACTGCGGTGACCACGCCTGCCGCCCCCGCCGACGGCGCGCCGGGCGAGGACGGGCCGGGCGTCGCCCTGCTGCGCACGCTGACCGCGCTGACCGAGGACCTCACCGCGACCGACCCCGGCAAGGTGGCCGCCGCCGCCCTGCGCGGCCGGCACCCGGGCTCCGACGAGGCCGAGCTGCGGTCGCTGGCCACCGAAGCCGCGGCCGGCCTGATCGGTGACGAGCCCCAGTACTCCAAGCTCGCCGCCCGGCTGCTCACCCGCGCCATCGCGGAGGAGGCCGCCGGGCAGGGGGCGGTCTCCTTCTCCGCCTCCGTCGAGGTCGGCCACCGCGAGGGCCTGATCGCCGACGGGACCGCGGAGTTCGTACGGGCGCACGCCGAGCACCTGGACGCGCTGGTCGACGCCGCCCTCACGGACGGCGCGGACGACCGCTTCGGCTACTTCGGGCTGCGCACGCTGCACTCGCGCTACCTGCTCCGGCACCCCACCACCCGTCAGGTCATCGAGACCCCCCAGCACTTCCTGCTGCGGGTGGCCTGCGGTCTGGCCGAGGACCACAGCGAGCGCGCCCTGGCCGACGTCGCCGAGCTCTACCGGCTCACCAGCTCGCTGTCGTACCTGCCCTCCTCCCCCACGCTGTTCAACTCCGGCACCCGCCACCCGCAGATGTCGTCCTGCTACCTGCTGGACTCCCCGCTGGACGAGCTGGACTCGATCTACGACCGGTACCACCAGGTGGCGCGGCTGTCCAAGCACGCCGGCGGCATCGGCCTGTCCTACTCCCGCATCCGCGCCCGCGGTTCACTGATCCGGGGCACCAACGGACACTCCAACGGCATCGTGCCGTTCCTGCGCACGCTGGACGCCTCGGTCGCCGCGGTCAACCAGGGCGGCCGGCGCAAGGGCGCGGCCTGCGTCTACCTGGAGACCTGGCACGCGGACATCGAGGAGTTCCTGGAGCTGCGGGACAACACCGGTGAGGAGGCCCGCCGCACCCACAACCTCAACATCGCGCACTGGATCCCGGACGAGTTCATGCGCCGGGTGGAGGCGGACGGCGACTGGTCGCTGTTCTCCCCCGCCGACGCCCCCGAGCTGGTGGACCTGTGGGGCGAGGAGTTCGACGCCGCGTACCGCAGGGCCGAGGCCGAGGGCCGGGCGGTCAAGCAGGTGCCGGCGCGGGTGCTCTACTCCCGGATGATGCGGACCCTGGCGCAGACCGGCAACGGCTGGATGACGTTCAAGGACGCCGCCAACCGGACCGCGAACCAGACCGCCGAGCCCGGCAAGGTCGTGCACTCCTCCAACCTCTGCACGGAGATCCTGGAGGTGACCAACGACGGGGAGACCGCGGTCTGCAACCTGGGGTCGGTCAACCTCGCCGCGCACCTGGGCGACGAGACCGCCGGCTGGCAGGAGGCGATGGACTGGGAGCGGCTGGACGCCACCGTCCGCACCGCCGTCACCTTCCTCGACCGCGTGGTGGACATCAACTTCTACCCGACCGAGCAGGCCGGGGCCTCCAACTCCCGCTGGCGCCCGGTGGGTCTGGGCCTGATGGGCCTGCAGGACGTGTTCTTCCGGCTGCGGCTGCCCTTCGACTCGCCCGAGGCGAAGGAGCTGTCGACCCGGATCTCCGAGCGGATCATGCTCGCCGCGTACGAGGCGTCCGCGGACCTCGCCGAGCGGCACGGCCCGCACCCCGCGTGGTCCGCGACCCGCACCGCCCGTGGGGTGCTGCACCCCGACCACTACCCGGACGCCGAGCCCCGCTGGGCGGACCGCTGGGCGGCGCTGCGGGCCCGGATCGCCGAAACCGGCATGCGCAACTCGCTGCTGCTGGCGATCGCGCCGACCGCGACCATCGCCTCCATCGCCGGGGTGTACGAGTGCATCGAGCCGCAGGTCTCCAACCTCTTCAAGCGCGAGACGCTGTCGGGGGAGTTCCTCCAGGTCAACGCCTACCTGATCGAGGAGCTCAAGGCCCTGGGGCTGTGGGACGCCAAGACCCGTGACGCGCTGCGCGAGGCGAACGGCTCGGTGCAGGACGTCGAGTGGATCCCCGCGGACGTCCGCGCCCGCTACCGCACCGCCTGGGAGATCCCGCAGCGCGCCCTGATCGACATGGCCGCGGCCCGTACGCCCTACCTGGACCAGAGCCAGTCGCTGAACCTCTTCATGGCCTCGCCGACCATCGGCAAGCTCAGCTCGATGTACGCCTACGCCTGGAAGAACGGCATCAAGACGACGTACTACCTGCGCTCCCGTCCGGCCACCCGGATCGCCCAGTCGGCCCGCGGCACCGCGGCCGCCGCCCCCGTACCGCAGCAGGCCACCGACCCCGAGGCGGTCGCTTGCTCCCTGGAAAACCCCGAGTCCTGCGAGGCCTGCCAGTAATGCCCAACCCCACCGAGCCCAACGCCTCCGCCGCCCACACCGCCACCACCGGCGAGAAGAACCTGCTCGACCCCGGCTTCGAGCTGACGCTGCGTCCCATGCGGTACCCGGAGTTCTACGACCGCTACCGCGACGCGATCAAGAACACCTGGACCGTGGAGGAGGTCGACCTCCACTCCGACGTCGCCGACCTCGCCAAGCTCTCCCCGGGTGAGCAGCACATGATCGGCCGGCTGGTGGCGTTCTTCGCGACCGGCGACTCGATCGTCGCCAACAACCTGGTGCTGACGCTCTACAAGCACATCAACTCCCCCGAGGCGCGGCTGTACTTGAGCCGTCAGCTCTTCGAGGAGGCGGTGCACGTCCAGTTCTACCTGACGCTGCTGGACACCTACCTCCCCGACCCGGACGACCGGGCGGCGGCCTTCGCCGCGGTGGAGAACATCCCGTCCATCCGGGAGAAGGCCGAGTTCTGCTTCAAGTGGATGGACTCGGTCGAGAGCATCGACCGCCTGGAGTCCCGGGCCGACCGCCGCCGCTTCCTGCTCAACCTGATCTGCTTCGCGGCCTGCATCGAGGGCCTGTTCTTCTACGGCGCCTTCGCCTACGTGTACTGGTTCCGCTCGCGGGGTCTGCTGCACGGCCTGGCCACCGGCACCAACTGGGTGTTCCGCGACGAGTCGATGCACATGGAGTTCGCCTTCTCGGTGGTGGACACCGTCCGCCAGGAGGAGCCCGAGCTCTTCGACGACAAGCTGGAGCAGCAGGTCACCGAGATGCTCAAGGAAGCCGTCGAGGCGGAGCTGCAGTTCGGCCGCGACCTGTGCGGTGACGGCCTGCCGGGCATGAACACCGAGTCGATGCGCGAGTACCTCCAGTGCGTCGCCGACCAGCGGCTGCAGCGGCTGGGCTTTGCGCCCGTGTACGGCTCGGAGAACCCGTTCTCCTTCATGGAGCTGCAGAACGTCCAGGAGCTGACCAACTTCTTCGAGCGCCGGGCGTCGGCCTACCAGGTCGCCGTCGAGGGCACGGTCTCCTTCGACGACGAGTTCTGATCCCCGTTCCGGGCCGGCTCCGGCCGGCCCGGAACTCCCCTGCCGGCGGCCCGCCTTCGGCCTGGTCACCAGCCTTTTGTGAGCGTTCTGTTACCTACGCAACCGGAAGCCCGGCCACCACATCTCACTGGGCATGAAGGGCACGAAGGGGCTCCGCCGGTTCATCGACTATCCGCGCCAGGGACGCAAGGGCGCCCGCCGCTGGCTGCCGTCGTGGCGGCTGTGGGTGGGGGCCGTCGGTCTGGGCCTGATTTCCCTGGTGGGACTGTTCGCCGTGGTGTACGCGACGGTCGACGTCCCGAACGAGAATGCGCTCGCCGGACAGGAGGCCACCGTCTACTACTGGGCCGACGGCAGCCAAATGGTGAGCGTGGGCGCCGTCAACCGGCAGAACGTCACTCTGGACAAGGTCCCGGACTCCGTCGAGAACGCCGCGATAGCCGCGGAGAACGCCACGTTCTACAGCGATTCCGGCGTCTCCATGAAGGGCATCGGCCGGGCCATGGTCAACATGGTCTCCGGCGAGGAGACCCAGGGCGGCTCCACCATCACCCAGCAGTACGTGAAGAACACCTACCTCTCGCAGGACCAGACGGTCACCCGCAAGGTGAAGGAGTTCGTCATCGCGCTGAAGGTGAGCAACCAGAAGTCCAAGGAGGAGATCCTCCGGGGCTACCTCAACACCAGCTGGTTCGGCCGGGGTTCGTACGGCATCCAGGCCGCCGCCCACGCCTTCTACGGGATCGACGCCAAGGAGCTGAACCCCAGCCAGGGTGCGCTGCTGGCGGCCCTGCTCAAGGGCTCGGAGCAGTACGACCCCGGGCTGAGCAAGGCCAACCACCAACGGGCCGTGGCGCGTTGGAAGTGGATACTCGACCGGCAGGTCGCCACCGGCACGATGAGCGAGAAGGAGCGGGCCAAGTACACCCGGTTCCCCGAGCCGCGTGCCCCCTCGAAGCCCACCAGCCAGGCCGGCCAGACCGGCTATCTGGTCGATGTCGCCAACAAGTTCGTCAAGGCCGCCACCGGGCTAACCGACAAGGACCTGGCGCGCGGCGGCTACCGCATCCACACCACCTTCGACAAACAGCGCACCCACCGCCTGGAGAAGGCGGTCCGGGACGTCCGCCGGCAGAACCTCGACCCCGAAAAGCGCGCCGCCGACAACTACGTCGAGTTCGGCGCCGCCTCCGTGCGTCCCCGGGATGGGGCGATCGTCGCGGTCTATGGCGGCTCGGACGCCACCCGGCACTTCAGTAACAACGCGGACACCTCGGCGGTCCCGGCCGGCTCCGCCTTCAAGCCCTTCGTGCTGGCGACCGCGCTCCAGGATCAGGCCGACGGGCCCGACGACCCCGCCGCGACGACCGACATCGACCAGAAGGCCCGGCAGGCGGCGGAGGACGAAGCGACCGGGGATCTGCGCAGCGCCCTGATGATGGGGCAGAGCCCGCCGTTCGTGCAGGCCGGGAAGCGCCTGGGGCTGGAGCGGATCCGGGACCTGGCGGTGTCCGCGGGGCTGCGCGAGGAGAGCATGGCGCGCCTGGAGCAGACCTTCCCGCTGGGCACCTCGGCGCCCAGCGCGATCCGGATGGCGAGCGCCTACACCACCTTCGCCAACAGCGGGCTGCACGCCGACCCGTACGCGGTGTCGTCGATGACCTACGACGGCAAGAAGATCCAGGGCTTCGACCGCGCCGCGCCGAAGCGGGTGCTGGACACCGGGGTCGCCCAGCAGGTGTCCGGCGCCCTGGGGGTGCTGGGCCTGCGCACGCTGGGCCCGTCCAACGACGTGTCGGTCCCGATGCCGGTGGCGGTCGGCCGTACCGAGCCCGGGGACCGGATGAAGTCGGCGTGGTTCATCGGCTCCCCGGCCGGCGGTCCGGAGCCCGGCCCCAGCACCGGCACCGGCTCGCAGAAGTGGAGCGGGGTCCGCCCTGGCCTGACCGCCGGCGCCGAGCCGACCACCGCGGTCACCATGTTCCGCAACAAGCCGGGCGCGCCCGAGCTGCTGCCGATGCAGGGCGTCGGCGGCGACGACAAGGGGCTGGGCACAACCCTGCCGCCGAAGGTCTGGAGCGCCTACCGGGCCACGTCGTGACGGCGGCGGGCGCCCGGTCCCACCGGGGCCGGGCGCCCGCCGCACACGATGGTCGACGTACCGCCGCGCTCAGTCGTTGGCGACGACGGGGTAGCGCGGCTCCTGCTCGGCCATCTGCTTCAGCACGTCCTTGCGGTCCCGCTTGCTGAGCCGGTCGATGTAGAGGTAGCCGTTGAGGTGGTCGGTCTCGTGCTGCAGGCAGCGCGCGAAGTAGCCGGTGCCCTGGACGGCGATCGGCTCGCCCTGGGCGTCGTGGCCGCGGACGACGGCGTAGTCGGGGCGGGCCAGCTCGGCGTAGGCGCCCGGTACGGACAGGCAGCCCTCGTTGGAGTCGTCCAGCACCCGGCGCTCGGCGGGCAGCTCGTCCAGCACCGGGTTGCAGACCGCGCCGACGTGCCGGACGCCCTCGTCGTCCAGGCAGTCGTAGACGAAGACCTTCAGGTCCACGCCGATCTGGTTGGCGGCCAGGCCCACGCCCTCGGCGGTGCGCTGGCTGGCGAACATGTCGTCGATCAGCTGGGCCAGCTCGTCGCCGAACTCCGTGACCTCCTTGCACTCCTTGTGGAGCACCGGGTTGCCGACGACCGTGATCGGCCGCGAGGTGCCGCGCTCGCGGTGGGCGGCCTCCCGCTCCGCGGCGTCCGTGACGTCGTCGATGAACGCGTCGTCCGCCGGCCGGTCACTGTCTTGATCAAACACGGGCTGCTGGGCCATCTCCGCCGTACGCCTTCCTCAAAAACCCTGACTAGTCGCCCTACAGCCTACGGCGACGCGGGCGGCCGCTCAGCAGACCTCTTCGAGATCGCGCCACTCCCGGGTGTCCGGGCTGTCCGCGACCCAACCGTCCAGCAGGCCGCGCACCAGGGCGGACGGCGCCGCGATACCGCACTCGCGCTCCGGCACCCACAGCGAGCCGGAGCCCGCGGTGCGGTGGCCGAGGGGGCCGGGGTGGCCCGGCTCACTGTGGTCGTGCGGGTCCAGGTGCTCGCCGTCGCCCTCGTCGCTGGGCATCCGGCTCTCCGAGCACGTCCGGCACAGCAGCCGTACGGAGGAGGACCAGTCCTCGGCGGCGAAGCCGGCGTCGGCCGCCAGCTGCTCCAGGGCGTCCCGGTCGGCCTCCGTGGCGGCCTCCAGCAGCACCACCCAGGTGGGGACCGGGGACGGCGCCCAGAGCTCGATCTCGTCGAAGACCGGGTACGCCCGGGTGGTGCCGTCGGCGCCGGCGGCGGTGGTCCGCTCGCCGTGCGGTACGCCGTCGTGCAGCACCACCTCGCCCCAGCGCCGCCCGGAGGACGGCAGCGGGATGGACAGCACCTCGATCCGGGCGGGGTCCAGCCGGCGACCCCAGACCACTTCGGCCTCGCCCTCCGGGGAGAGCCGGACGGCGGCGCTGCCCAGCGCCATACCGAGCGGTTCGCCGGACGGGGAGCCCTCGCCGGGGACCTTCAGCCCGTAGGCCTGCCAGGCGCGGCGGGCCAGCGGCCAGTCCTGCAGGGCGGTGGCGGCGATCCCCACGTTCCACCAGTCGGGCGCCCCGGTCTCGCGGTCCAGCAGCGCCACCGCGCGCAGCCCGGCGGCCCGGGCCTGGTCCCAGTCATGCCGGAACTTGTGCAGCAGGGCGAGGTTGAACCAGGACTCCGACAGCCACGGCTCCATGTCCGCGGCGCGGGTCAGCAGCGCCCCCGCGTCCTCGTAACGGCCGTCGCCGATCAGCGTGAAAGCGCGGTCGGTCGCCTGCCGCCACGAGGCGGAGGGCCGGTGCCGTACCTTGCCGAAGATCCTCACGATTCCCGCCTGCTGGTTGTTCCCACTGCCGCTCCGGAGGTGTCCCGGGCGGTGTCCTGGGCCCCTTGTGGGGCTCACTCGACAACCTGCCACAGATTGCCGTCGGGCTCAGCCCGGTTTGCCGCTCCCCTGCGGCAACTCGCCCTTCGCCGACCCCCTGGATCCCCCCGAGGGGGCTCCCTTCGCATCCAACCATGCCCGTCTCGCAGGGCGCTCATTACCCGTGGGTTCCCTCCCGTCCGGCGCCCGGAGGCGGCTCGGCGAGGGGTGCCGGAGCGGCCGGACGGACCGGGTGCCACAGCCCCTCCCTTGGGCGATTCCCGTCCTTACCGGTGGATACACACTGGTACCGAGAGGTCGCGGACCGCATGCCGCCCCCACTGACACCGTCGCCCCTCTCACACCGCCCGGCCGCGGCGCGAGAGGACCCGGGCGAGCGCCTCGACGACACCGGGCTCGTGGTCCCGCGCGGTCGCCAGCCGCAGCCGTTCCAGGGCGCGCAGCGGCCCTGCGGGCCCCGTCCCGGCGCCGGAGAGGTCGTCGTAGGCGTTGACCGTGCGGACGATACGCGCCGTGAGCGGCTGGTCCCGGTACGGATCGGCCTGCCGCTCGACGATCACCGCCACCTCCGCGGGCGCCCCGGTCTGCCGGACAACGGCGCCGCCCAGCAGGGCGATCCGCCGCTGCTGGGCGGGCGGCAGCGGTGCGGTCGCCCCGTCCGGCACCGGGTCCAGCAGCGAGAGCTGGCCGATGTCGTGCATCAGGGCGGCGTGCTCCAGCATGTCCAGGTCCGGTTCGTTCAGTCCGAGTTCGCGGCCCACGGCGCGGCTGAGCGCGGCCACCCGGCGGGCGTGGCCGTGCGGGGTGTAGCCGGCGATCTCGGTGGAGCGGGCCAGCGAGGCGATGGTCTGGCGGTTGGTGGTGCGTACCGCCGCGAACCGGCGGAAGGCGCACTGGGTGAGCAGCAGCGGCAGGCAGAACACCGGAAGCGCCCACAGACCGGCGACCGCGGTGGCGAGCGCGATCACCACACCGGTGGCACAGATGGCGGTGCCGATGCCGGGCAGCGCGCGCAACTCGTCGCGCAGCAGCGGGCAGTAAGGCCAGCCGGTACGGGCCGCGGCGAGGGCGGCGGCCAGCACCGCGTCACACAGCGTGGTCAGCGCCAGCAGGGCGATCAGGAAGAGCGGGTAGGCCGGCCCGGAGGCCACCCAGCCGCCCAACCGCCCGGTGGCGTAGAGGGGTTGGAAGCAGACGGCGGCGAAGCCCACGGTCAGCACCCGGCGCGCCAGCGGGTCCAGCACCGGCTCCCTACCGCGCGCCAGCTGCGGGACCAGCCCGATCAGCCCGGCCGCCAGCACGACCGCCACGGTCTGCGGTACCCCGTGGGTCGTGGGGCGCCCGCCGGCCTCGCCGAGCAGCGCGTAGGCGAGCGCACCGGCCGCGCCGAGCGGCGCCCCCTCCCGCTCCGCCGGGGCCCGCCCGTACCCGGTCGCCGGGGCCGGGGCCCGGCCGGCCAGCTCGCCGACCGCGATCAGCACCCCGAAGGCCAGCGCGATCCCGGGCTGGGCCGGGCCCTCCCACAGCGTGCGGCCGAGCGCCCAGCAGGCCAGCGCGGCGGCCGGGAGGTGCACCGCGGCGATCACCGCGCGGCCACCGGTGACCGGCCGGCGGCCGCGCGCTCCGGCCGGACCCGCGACGGCCCCGGAATCCGGGGGCCGGCCGGTGGCGCCGGTCACCGCGCACCGTCCCGCACCGCGCCCGCCACCCCTCCGGACCCCGCCGCACCCTGCCCGTCCGCCCCGCCCGCCCGGTCCGCCCCGTCGGCCGGCCCCGCCGCCGCGCCGGCCGCCCCCTCCGGCTCCCGGGCCGTGCCGTTCTCCCGGGCCGTGACGTTTCCGCTGCCAGCCGCGCGGACACCGGGCTCCGCCGCCGTCACCAGGTCCGGCTGCCAGCCGTACCGCTCCAATGACGCCGCCAGCGCCCGGACCATCCGCGGATCGAACTGCGCCCCGGCACACTTGCGCAGTTCGGCGACCGCGGCCGGCACCGGCCGGGCCCGCCGGTAGGAGCGGGTCGAGGTCATCGCGTCGAAGGCGTCGGCGACCGCCACCACCCGTGCGGCTTCCGGGATCTGATGCCCCATCAGTCCATAGGGGTAGCCGCCGCCGTCCAGCCGCTCGTGGTGGTGCAGGATCGCCGCCCGGGCCTCCCCCAGGAAGCCGATGCCCCGCACGATCTCGTGTCCGTACTCCGGATGCAGCTCGATGACCCGGCGCTCCTGTGGGGTCAGCGGCCCGTCCTTGCGCAACAGCCGGGTGGGGACGCCGAGTTTGCCCACGTCGTGCAGGATTCCGGCGAACCGCAGCACCTCCAGCCGCTCCTCCGCCATGCCCAGCTCGCGGGCGATCATCACCGAGGCGCGGCCGACCCGTTCGCTGTGTCCCCGGGTGTAGCGGTCCTTGAGGTCCACGGCCTGCACCAGGGCACGGATGGTGGCCTGGTGGGCGGCGCGTTCGCGGTGGTACCGGCCGAAGCCCCAGCAGGACAGGTGGATCGGCAGCAGCACCAACAGCGCCGCCGGCGGCCCGTACGAGCTGTGCCACAGGACGGCCATCATCAGCCCGGCGAGGCCCTGCACCAGGTGCGGCCCCAGCGAACGGGCCAGCAGCCCGCGCCAGGCGGTCCGGACCGGGTGCCGCTCGGCGAGGGCCAGCACCCCGCCGTCCAGCGCGGCGAGCACCGCACAGAAGGCCACCGCGGCGGCCGTGGCGGGCAGCAGCAGGACGGGGAACCGCGGTGCGGTGAGCGAGGGGGCGCCGAGGGCGCGGACGAGGGCGGTCGCCGCACCGCAGGCGAGCGCCAATTCAGCAGCGTGCCAGAGCCGCCGGGCACCGGCCCAGCGGGTCGCGGCCGGTGCGAGCAAGGCGCCGGGCACGGCGGTCAGCGCGGCCAGCGGCGGCGGCAGCAGGAAGACCCCGGCGAACAGCAGGGCGCTGGCCCAGCCTCCCCCGGCGCTGGGCCGGGCTCCGTCCACCGCCCGGCCGCCCGGTGGCGGGCAGCGGAGGGCCGCCTCGCACAGCGCGTAGAGAATCATCAGGGCCAGGGCGCTGCCCCAGGGAGCGGCGGCCCCGAGTCGCAGGGCGGGGGCGGCACACAGGGCCGCCGCCAGCACGGCACCGCCGATGTATCCCCGTGCGGCCGCCGGAAGTTCCCGCATCGCGCCCTCCTCACCCATGCCCGCCCGGCCCCGGCTCGTACGCAAGCTGGGATCGGCGCCCCGCGTCCGCGGTGCGCTCGGGTGCGTGAGAATAGAGGGGCCGGAGCGCCGGGAAGGGCGCATCGGCGGAACGAGCGGGACGAACGGCCCCGCCCCTCACCCAATGGGGTGACGTGCGGCCTTATTCGGCGCGGGTGACCTCGGTCCGTGCATCGGCGGAGCCGGGCGCCCCGGCGGCGCCGTCGGCGTCCCGAGTGGGGGCCGCCGGGCCGCTCTGCTCGCGTGCTGCCGCCTCGCGCTTGGCCTGTTCGAGCACGCTCACCTCGGGCACGGTCTCGCCGGCCCGGATGAGCTCGATCCGGCCCATCACCTTGGAACGCAGATCGCTGGGGACGTCGTCATGGCCGCAGCAGCGCTTGACGAGCTTCTTGACGGCCTGCTCCAGGCCGTACTTCTCCAGGCACGGCGAGCACTCGTCGAGATGCACCTGGAACTCCGCGCACTCCCCGGCGGGCATCTCCCGGTCGAGATACTCGTAGAGGTGGTCAAGGACCTCTGAGCAGTCCTTCTCGTGCGGCTCTCCGCAGCTCATGATCCCGAGCCTTTCCGGTCGTGCGACTCCGACGTCCGCGCGGCCTGCGGGTCCGCAGCCGTCGCCCCCGCCGGGACCAGCCCGCGCTCACGGGCGTAATCCTCCAGCATGCCGCGCAGTTGGCGCCGGCCGCGGTGCAGTCGGGACATCACCGTGCCGATGGGTGTCCCCATGATGTCCGCGATCTCCTTGTACGCAAACCCCTCGACATCCGCGAGGTAGACCGCGATGCGGAATTCCTCCGGGATCGCCTGGAGCGCGGCCTTGACGTCCGAGTCGGGGAGGTGGTCGAGCGCCTGGGACTCGGCGGAGCGCAGGCCCGTCGACATGTGCGACTCGGCGCGCGCCAGCTGCCAGTCCTCGATCTCCTCGGCGGCACTGCGCTGGGGCTCGCGCTGCTTCTTGCGGTAGGAGTTGATGAAGGTGTTGGTGAGGATGCGGTAGAGCCAGGCCTTGAGGTTGGTGCCCTCCCGGAACTGGTGGAAGGACGCGTACGCCTTGGCGTACGTCTCCTGCACCAGGTCCTCCGCGTCGGAGGGGTTGCGCGTCATGCGCAGCCCTGCGGAGTACATCTGGTCCAGGAAGACCAGGGCGTCCCGCTCGAAGCGGGCATTGCGCTCGGCCGCAGTCTCGTCCCGGGCAGCGGACTGCTCCTCAGCCGTGCCGTCGGTCCCTGCGTCGGTACCGGTGACCGGACCCACCTCCTCCAACACCGTCGTGGCCCCGGAAACGGACCCACTTGAATCGGAGAATAGACGACGATCCGGTGCCGCCGCCGCTCCGGCCAGGGCGGGCTGCGTCACCTGCATCTGCGACCACGGCAGGTCAGCGGCCGGGCGGGCCGGGCAAGCGATTCCCATGCGGCGGACTCCCATTCCTCATGCTTCGCTGGACGTACTCGGGCATCTCCGTCCGTGACAACAGCCCCGGCCGCCGGCGCATTCCCGCCCGGCCCGGCGGATTCCGTCCGTTGCCGCACGGACCGTTGCGCACCGGTTGACAAACCGCGTTGCTGCTTCAGCAATGGAGGGGTGGATGACTACGCGAACGGCACGACGGACGGCACCACGGCGGACGGCGGTCCCGGCGGTGCGGCGCACGACCACGGCTACGACCGGGTGCTGGCCGAGGTGGGCCCGCGACTGCGGCGGCTGCGCCAGGAGCGCGGGGTGACGCTCGCCGCGCTCTCCGAGGCCACCGGCATCTCGGTCAGCACGCTCTCCCGCCTGGAGTCCGGCGGCCGGCGGGCCACCCTCGAACTGCTGCTGCCGCTCGCCCAGGCGCACCAGGTGCCGCTGGACGAGCTGGTGGGGGCACCGGAGGTCGGCGATCCGCGGGTGCGCGCGGTGCCCCAGCGGCGCGGGCCCATGACGGTGGTGCCGCTGACCCGCCAGCCGGGTGCGCTACAGGCGTTCAAGCTGGTCATCGAGCCCGTCCGGGGCGCCCCGGAGCAGCGGACGCACGAGGGCTACGAGTGGCTGTACGTGCTGTCCGGCCGGCTGCGGCTGCTGCTGGCGGACCGCGATGTGGAGCTGCGGGCCGGCGAGGCGGCGGAGTTCGACACCCGGCTGCCGCACTGGTTCGGCCCCGCTGACGGGGAGCCGGTGGAGCTGCTGAGCCTGTTCGGCCGGCAGGGCGAGCGGATGCACGTACGGGCCCGGCCGCGGGGGCGGGCGGACTGATCCCGCGGGCCTCCCGCCTCGGCGACGGGCCGCGGGTCAGCCGAACATCCGGTCCAGCCAGGCCAGTACGGCACCGGTGAGCTGCGCCATCGACTCCGCCTCGGCGACGCCCGCCTTCTTCGGCACCGCGAAGCCGTGATCGCCGTGCGGGACCTCGGTCAGCTCGGTGTCCGGCGGGAACTCGGCCGGCCGCCCGAACGGGTCCCGCCCGCCCTGGACCACCAGCGTCGGCACCCCGGCGCCGGTCAGTTCGTCCGCGCGGGACTTCTCCGGCCGACCCGGTGGGTGCAGCGGGAAGCTCAGGGCCAGGACGGCCGAGGCGCCCAGCTCCCGCGCGGTGCGGCAGGCCACCCGGGCACCGGCGCTCCGGCCGCCGGCCACCACCGGCAGCCCCGGCTTCGCCAGCGCCGGCCACAGCGCGGTCCACCCGACGTCCAGGGTCTTCGGCGCCGGCGCCACCTTCTTGCCGGCCACCCGCCACGGCTGTTCGACCAGCGCCACCGGGTAGCCGCGGGCGGGCAGCGCGGCCGCCAGGGCCTGCAGGTCGCGCGCCTCGATGCCGCCGCCGGCGCCGTGGCTGAGCGCCACCACCGCCCGCGCCGGCCCCGCGTCCCGGTACCAGCTGATCCGGGCGTCGCCCGCCGGTGTGGCGACCGTCTCGGTCTCCCTCGCTGCTGTGCTCATACGCCCATCCTGCCCGGGCCGCGGCCGGAGGGGCACCGCCGCGCCCAGGGGACTTAGAACAGCGTGCCGACCTCGGGCCCGTCGAGCTCGGTGACCAGCTCGGGACCGTTGTTGCGGACGTTGCTGACGTCGGTGGGCACCGGGTGGGCCCGCATCAGCCCGGGCGGCGGGGGCGTCAGCAGCTCCTGCAGCTCGCCGGGGTCCGTACGGGTCGGGTCCAGCCAGGCGTCCCAGCGGTCCGGGGTCAGCACCAGCGGCATCCGGGGGTGGATCGCGGCCAGCGACTGCGGGCCCTCGCCACCGTCCGCCCCGGCCAGCGCGGTGGTCTCGGCCTCAGTGGTCAGGACCGTGCAGGTCACCCACCAGGCCCGCGGGTGGTCCCCGGGCAGCGTGCGGTCCCGCCAGAACTCGTAGAGCCCGGCCATCGCCATCACCGACCCGTCGGCGGGCGTGACGAAGTACGGCTGCTTACGGCCCCGCTTCTTCCGGCCCTGCTCCTCCAGCTCCCGCTCGGCGGCGCCGGTGACCCACTCGAAGTAGCCGTCACCGGGGAGCAGGCAGCGGCGGGCCGCGAAGGCCTGGCGGAAGGACGGCTTCTCGTGCACCGTCTCGGACCGGGCATTGATCATCCGCGCGGCGCCGTCGGGTGATGTCGACCACGACGGGACCAGGCCCCACGTCAGCGTCCGGAGTTGGCGCACCGGGCCCGGCGGGAAGCCGTCGGCCGCCGCGCCCTTGAGCGGGCGCTCAAGTACCGCGTGCACCTGGGCCGTCGGGGCGACGTTCCAGCTGGGCGCGAGGGTCTCCGCCGGCTCCCAGCGCTGGACGCCGAAGAGTCCCGCCAGTTCCTCGGGGCGACGACTCGCTGCATACCTACCGCACATGCGTGCCACACTGCCATGCCACACGAAGGGGAGACATGGACACCGACCACCTCACCGACATATGGGGCCGGGTCTTCGGGACCCAGCCCCATCCTTCGCTCTGGCTGGTGATCGTCACCGGGGTGCTGGCGCTGGGCGCCGTCGTCCCGCGCACCGCCTGGCGGCTGTCGCGGAACGCCGTCACCATCGCGCACGAGGGCGGCCACGGCCTGATCGCACTGCTCACCGGCCGCCGCCTGGACGGCATACGGCTGCACTCGGACACTTCCGGGCTGACCGTGTCCCGCGGCAAACCGACCGGTCTGGGCATGGTGCTGACCGCCGCGGCCGGCTACATCGCCCCGTCCCTGCTCGGCCTGGGCGGCGCCGCGCTGCTCGCCGCGGGGCACATCACGGCGCTGCTGTGGGGCGCCACCGCGCTGCTGCTGGCGATGCTGGTCATGATCCGCAATGCCTACGGCGTGCTCACGGTCGTCCTGACCGGCGGCGCGTTCGTGCTGATCTCCTGGCTGACGACGGCGCAGGTACAGGCGGCGTTCGCGTATGCGGCGGTGTGGTTCCTGCTGCTGGGCGGGGTGCGTCCGCCCTTCGAGCTGCAGGGCAAGCGGCACCGGGGCGGGGCGGCGGACTCCGACCCCGACCAGTTGGCCCGGCTGACGAACGTCCCGGCGCCCGTCTGGCTCGGCCTGTTCCACGTGGTGACGCTGTGCTCCCTGACCGGTGGCGGCCGCTGGCTGCTCGGCGTGTGACGTCAACCGCAACCGCTCCGCGTACTCCGGTGTCCGATATCCGGGTCTCCGTGCCACCCAGGGTCCGCCCCACTGCACGCGGGCGCACGTCCACTGCCACGTTTCGGAGGGGTTGCGCCACTTTTGATCAAGATCGGCACCCTTGCCCAGCCATTAAAGTAAGGGCATGACCGAGAGCCCCGCACACCCCGCCCTGTGGCCCGCCCCCGTCGCGCCCGGGGCCATCGATGCAACCGTCACCGTGCCCGGCTCCAAATCGGTCACCAACCGCGGACTGGTACTGGCGGCCCTCTCCTCCGAGCCGGGCTGGCTGCGCCGCCCGCTGCGCTCCCGCGACACCCTGCTGATGGCCGAGGCGCTGCGCGCCCTGGGCGTCGGCATCGAGGAGACGGCCTCCTCCAGCTCCGCCGGCTCCGCCGACGCGGTGGAGCAGCCCGGCGGCGGTGAGGCCTGGCGGATCATCCCGGCGGGGCTGCACGGCCCGGCCACCGTCGACGTCGGCAACGCCGGCACGGTCATGCGCTTCCTGCCGCCGGTCGCGGCCCTCGCCGACGGCCCGGTCCGCTTCGACGGCGACCCGCGCTCCTACGAGCGCCCGCTCGGCGGCGTCATCGACGCGCTGCGCGCCCTCGGTGCCCGGATCGACGACGACAACCGCGGCGCGCTGCCGCTGACGGTCTTCGGCGCCGGTGCCCTGGAGGGCGGCCCGGTCGAGATCGACGCGTCCTCGTCCTCCCAGTTCGTCAGCGCCCTGCTGCTGTCCGCGCCACGCTTCAACCAGGGCGTCGAGGTCCGGCACACCGGCGCCGCGCTGCCATCGATGCCGCACATCCGGATGACCGTCGACATGCTGCGCAGCGTCGGCGCCCAGGTGGACACGCCGGAGGCGGGCGGCGAGCCGAACGTCTGGCGGGTCACCCCCGGCGCCCTGCTCGGCCGCGACCTGGTCGTGGAGCCGGACCTGTCCAACGCCCAGCCGTTCCTGGCCGCCGCGCTGGTCACCGGCGGCCGGGTCACCATCCCGGACTGGCCCGAGCACACCACCCAGCCCGGTGACGCCCTGCGGGAGATCTTCACCACCATGGGCGGCTCCTGCGAGCTGACCGACCAGGGCCTGACCTTCACCGGCAGCGGCCGGATCCACGGCATCGACGTCGACCTGAGCGAGGTGGGCGAGCTGACCCCGGGCATCGCCGCGGTCGCCGCGCTGGCCGACTCCCCCTCCACCCTGCGCGGGGTGGCACACCTGCGACTGCACGAGACCGACCGGCTGGCCGCGCTCACCAAGGAGATCAACGAGCTCGGCGGCGACGTCACCGAGACCCAGGACGGCCTGCACATCCGCCCCCGCCCCCTGCACGGCGGGACCTTCCACACCTACGACGACCACCGGCTGGCCACCGCCGCGGCGGTCATCGGCCTCGCGGTCGAGGGCGTGGAGGTGGAGAACGTCGCCACGACGGCCAAGACCCTGCCCGACTTCCCGGCGCTGTGGACGGACATGCTCGGTCCGTCCGCCGTCCCCGCCCGGAGAGCCTGAGGAACCCGGCCGCCATGCGCCGCTACGGCAAGAACCCCGATGAGGACGACGTCCGCGTCCGGCCCAACCGCAAGGGCAACCGCCCCCGTACGAACATCCGCCCCAAGCACGAGGACGCCGCCGAGGGCCTGGTCCTGACCGTTGACCGCGGCCGGCTGACCTGCCTGATCGAGGACCGCACGGTCACCGCGATGAAGGCCCGCGAACTGGGCCGCAAGAGTGCGGTGGTCGGCGACCGGGTCGCCGTCGTCGGCGATCTCAGCGGCGCCAAGGACACCCTCGCCCGGATCGTCCGGGTCGAGCCGCGCACCTCGACGCTGCGCCGTACGGCCGACGACGACGACCCGTACGAGCGGGTGGTGGTCGCCAACGCCGACCAGCTCGCGATCGTCACCGCGCTCGCCGACCCCGAGCCCCGCCCCCGGCTGATCGACCGCTGCCTGGTCGCCGCCTACGACGCGGGCCTGGACCCCCTCCTGGTACTGACCAAGTCCGATCTGGCCTCCGCGGACGCGCTGTTGGAGTCCTACGGCACCCTCGGCGTGCCCGCCATCGTCACCAACCGCGACGAGCTCACCGACGGCGCCGCCGCCGACCGGGTGCGCGAGGCGCTCAAGGGCCGGATGACGGCGTTCGTCGGGCACTCCGGCGTCGGCAAGACGACGCTGGTCAACGCGCTGGTCCCGGAGCGCCGCCGGGCCACCGGACACGTCAACGCGGTCACCGGGCGCGGCCGGCACACCACCACCTCCGCGCTGGCGCTACCGCTGCCCGGCGACTCCGGCTGGGTCATCGACACCCCGGGCGTCCGCTCCTTCGGCCTGGCGCACATCGACCCGTCCCGGGTCATCCACGCCTTCCCCGACCTGGGGTCGGGCACCGCCGACTGCCCGCGGGCGTGCAGCCACGACGAACCGGACTGCGCCCTGGACGCCTGGGTCGCCGACGGGCACGCCGACCCGGCCCGGCTGTACTCGCTGCGGCGTCTGCTGGCCACCAGGGAACGACGCGAGGGCGACTGACGCGACGTTTGCTGCCGCTCACACGAGGTAAATGCATAATCACACCAGGACCGGCGAACTGGTCACCAGGCCCGGATCGCCCGGACGGGGCTCCAGACGAGTGAGATGACGTCCTGTCGTCACTCCTCCAGCTGACGGAGGCAACGGGTATGGCGTGGGCGTGGGTGCTGGTCGTGGTGGCCGGTCTGCTCGAAACCGGCTTCGCGGTCTGCCTGAAGCTCTCGCACGGCCTCACCCGCCTCTTCCCGACGATCGCCTTCGCCGCCTTCGCCCTCGCCAGCTTCGGCCTGCTGACCCTGGCGCTGCGCCGGCTCGACGTCGGCCCGGCGTACGCGGTCTGGACCGGCCTCGGCGCGGCGGGCACGGCCGTCTACGGCATGGTCTTCCTCGGCGACGTGGTCTCCACCCTGAAGATCGTCTCCATCACCCTGGTCATCGTGGGCGTGGTCGGACTGCAGCTGTCGGGCTCCGGTCACTGAGCCCCGCACCCTCGCCCCACCGTCTGCCGCCGACGCTCCCTCAGCCCCGACCGAGCCGCTGCGCGCCGTCCGGCAGTCCCGCGAACGCGCCCCGGACGAGCCGGGACACCGCCTCCACCTCCGCCTCCCGGCCGGTGCGCCGCGCCGCCACCCGTCCCGGTGCGGCACCCGCGGCCGCCGGGGCGAGCACACAGGACAGCGTCAGCCGGACCGCGCTCTCGCAGGCCGCGCCCAGGGCGGGCAGCTCCTCGGCGGGCCAGCCGGGCCCCAGCGCAGCGACGGCCTCGTCGCGAAGCCTGCCGACGAGTTCGGCAGGGTCCGGCAGCGGCCGCTCGGCGGGCGGCGCGGTGCGCTGCGTGGGCACGCCGGACCGGATGCGGCGGGCCGCCGCCGGCCCCTCCAACGCCGCTCCCGGGGCCGGCAGCCGGTCGCTCCAGCAGCCGGTCAGCGCCGCCCTGACCAGGGGGTTCGTCCGTGCGGTGCGCAGTGTCCAGGAGGCCGCGGCGGTCAGCCTGGCGGTTGCATCGCCCCGTGTCCCGGCCCCCGGTGCGCCACCCCGGGCCAGCGCCCTGGCGGCCCCGGCGAGGTAGTGGTCGGTCTCCCTGCGCACCAGTGCGCGGGCCAGCCCCTCCTTGCTGCCGAACTCGTTGTAGAGGGTCTGCCGGGAGACACCGGCCGCCGCCGCGACATCGACCATCCGGACGGCCGCCCAGGCCCGGGTCGTCAGCGCCGTATAGGCGGCGTCCAGCAGGGACTCGCGCGCTGCGGGCATTCCTCGCCTCCCCGGCCGACCCGGGTGGCCGGCGTGCGCACAGAATTGACGTGCCATCAGACACTGTCAAGGGTCGCCGCAGGGGCGGTGCCCCGCGCGGTGGCCGGGGCGCCGCCGGGCGCTCGCTCACCTGCCCGGTGGGCGACACACGCCGGGCTCAGCAGAGCCGTGTGGCTCCCGCGTATGCCAATGGATACTGTTCGCACATGCCCGACTATCACGATGATCTTCGCCTCGGCCATGTGCTGGCCGACGCCGCGGACGCCGCCACCATGGAGCGCTTCAAGGCCCTCGACCTGAAGGTCGAGACCAAACCGGACATGACTCCGGTGAGCGAGGCGGACAAGGCCGCCGAGGAGCTGATCCGCAGCCAGCTCCAGCGGGCCCGACCCCGGGACGCGGTGCTCGGCGAGGAGTTCGGCAGCGAGGGTGCGGGTCCGCGCCGCTGGATCATCGACCCCATCGACGGCACCAAGAACTACGTCCGCGGGGTGCCGGTCTGGGCGACGCTGATCGCGCTGATGGAGCGCGGCGAGGGCGGCGACCGGCCGGTGGTCGGCATCGTCTCGGCGCCGGCGCTCAACCGCCGCTGGTGGGCCGCGGAGGGCCTGGGGGCCTTCACCGGCCGCAGCCTGACCTCCGCGAGCCGGCTGCAGGTGTCCCGGGTCGGCCGGGTCCAGGACGCCTCGTTCGCCTACTCCTCGCTGACCGGCTGGGAGGAGCGCGGCAAGCTGCCCGGCTTCCTCGACCTGAGCCGGGACTGCTGGCGCACCCGGGCCTACGGTGACTTCTGGCCGTACATGCTGGTCGCCGAGGGCGCGGTGGACATCTGTGCGGAGCCGGAGCTGTCCCTGTGGGACATGGCCGCCTGCGCGGTGGTCGTCAACGAGGCCGGCGGCCGGTTCACCGGCCTGGACGGCAAGCCCGGCCCGCACAGCGGGAACGCCGCGGCGTCCAACGGACTGCTGCACGAGGACCTGCTCGGCTACCTCGGCGACACCAAGCACTGACCCCCCGCTGCGCGCGGGCGGACGCCCCGCGCGCGAGGGGCGCGACGGCGGGCGCTCGGATGCACGTCCACCAACTCCCCCTTGTTGCGGCGGCAGAGGCATGTGAACATGAGAATCCCCCACTTTGTGAACTTGTGAATCCCTTCGCAAGGACCTTCACCAAGGAGGTGGCTCCACTCCATGCCCATGTACGTCAAGGACGCCATGAGCACGGTGGTCCTCACCATCGGCCCCACCCACACCCTCCGCCAGGCGGCACAGCTGATGGCGGCCCGCCGCATCGGCTCGGCCGTGGTCCTCGACAACGACACCAGCGGCATCGGCATCCTCACCGAGCGCGACATCCTCAATTCGCTCGGCGCCGGTGAGAACCCCGACCGGGAGACCGCACAGACCCACACCACCCCCGACGTGGTCTTCGCCGCACCGGACTGGACCCTGGACGACGCCGCGGGCGCGATGGTGCGCGGCGGCTTCCGCCATCTGATCGTGCTCAACGACCGGGAACCGGTCGGCATCGTCTCGGTACGGGACATCATCCGCTGCTGGTCGGCGGCCGACGTCCGGGTGGGCGCGGTACCGGCCTGAGCCGAGTCCGGGCCGCCGACGGACGGCGGACGGGGAACGGCGAACGGGCGCACGAAGAGGCCGGAGCCCACTGGCATCCGGCCTCTTCGGCTCGTACGGCAAACGGCCCTGGTGTCAGCCGCGCAGGGCCTGGACCGCAGCTTCCAGCCGCTTGCCGTAGTCCGCGTCCGCCTTGCGGAAGTTCTCGATCGCCCGCTGGGCGATGTCGTCACGGGAGACCTGGGAGATGAAGCCCGCCAGGTTGTTGATCAGGCGCTCCTTCTCGTCCTCCGACATCAGGCGGTAGAGGTTGCCGGCCTGGACGAAGTCGTCGTCCTCGGCGTGCGAGGGCGCGGCGTGCTCGCCCGTGGCACCGGTCACCGACGCCGGCTCCCACAGCGGACGGCCCGTCTGGGCGGGGCCGCCGAAGCTGTTGGGCTCGTAGTTCTTCTGGCCCGCGTGACGGCCGTCGTAGAGCACACCGTCCCGGCCGTGGGTACGTGCCTCGGTGGCGTGCGGACGGTTCACCGGCAGGTGGTCGGCGTTGATGCCGACGCGGTAGCGGTGCGCGTCGCCGTACGCGAACAGACGCCCCTGCAGCATCTTGTCGGGGGACGGGCCGATACCCGGCACGAAGTGGTGCGGGGAGAAGATCGACTGCTCGACCTCGGCGAAGATGTTCTGCGGGTTGCGGTTGAGCTCCAACTTGCCGATCTCGATGGGCGGGTAGTCCTCGTGCGGCCAGACCTTGGTCAGGTCGAACGGGTTGAAGCGGTAGTTCGCCGCCTCGGCCGCCGGCATGATCTGCACCTGCACCGTCCAACTCGGGAACTCGCCCCGCTCGATGGACGTGCGCAGGTCACGCTGGTGACTGTCGGGGTCCTTGCCGGCCAGCGCCTCGGCCTCTTCCGAGGTCAGGTTCTTGATGCCCTGGTCGGTCTTGAAGTGGTACTTGACCCAGAAGACCTCACCGGCGGCGTTGTTCCACTGGAAGGTGTGCGAGCCGTAGCCGTTGAGGTGGCGGTACGAGGCCGGGATGCCCCGGTCACCGAAGAGCCAGGTCACCTGGTGGGTGGACTCGGGCGACAGACCCCAGAAGTCCCAGACGTTGTCCGCCTCCTGGGAGCCGGTGTACGGGTCGCGCTTCTGGGTGTGGATGAAGTCGGGGAACTTGATGGCGTCCTTGATGAAGAACACCGGGGTGTTGTTGCCGACGAGGTCGTAATTGCCCTCCTCGGTATAGAACTTCAGGGCGAAACCGCGCGGGTCACGCACCGCGTCTGCCGCCCCGAGGTTGCCCGCGACGGTGGAGAAGCGCAGGAAGACCTCGGTCTGCTTGCCGATCTCGGAGAGGAAGGCGGCGCGGGTGTACTTGCTCACATCCGCGGTCACCGTGAACGTGCCGTACGCGCCGGCGCCACGGGCGTGCACGATGCGCTCCGGGATGCGCTCACGGTTGAAGTGCGCGAGCTTCTCGATCAGGAGCTGGTCCTGAATGAGGCCGGGGCCGCCGATGCCGGCCGTCTCGCTGTTCTGGTTGTCCCCGACCGGAGCCCCGGATTCGGTGGTCAGCGGTCCGGTGGTGCTCTCTACCGACACGTGCGCCTCCTGAAAAGTCTTCTACACCTGCCCTTGGCTTGCGCCGAACCCGATCCTACATTGGACATTGTCTAAGTCAAGATGCACCCGAAAGCCGTACACAATCCGGTGATGGACGGCCACTGCTACCCTGGCTCTATCTGACTGATAGGTGATTGGCATGAGTGACCTGCTGGAACGGCTCCGAGGACGCGGCTGGCGACTGACCGCGCAGCGACGCGTCGTCGCCGAGGTCCTCGACGGGGACCACGTCCACTACACCGCCGACGAGGTGCACGCACTGGCCTCCGCGCGGCTCCCCGAGATCTCCCGCGCCACGGTCTACAACACCCTGGGCGAGCTGGTCTCCCTGGGCGAGGTGATCGAGGTGAGCACGGACGGCCGGGCCAAGCGCTACGACCCCAACGCCCACCACGACCACCAGCACCTCGTCTGCTCGCAGTGCGGCACGATCCGCGATGTGCACGTCCACGGCGACCCCCTCTCCGCGCTGCCCGAGCCCGAGCGCTACGGCTTTAAGGTCTCCGAGGTCACCGTGACCTACCGCGGCATCTGCCCCACCTGCAGCACCACCTCCTGACCCCGCCCGACGCACCGGGTCCGTCCGGACCACGCCCGCCCCGAGCCCGCGCCCTCTTGAGGCCGCGGGCTCCGCCGTGCGCCCTGCGCATGCGGGCTCCTTGGCCGGACCCGGCCACCCGTCCTGCCGCCTACGGCACACCGCCGGCGCGGGCCACCACCCACCGGCGGGCAGCACGCCCGGCGGCGCATACGACGAAGGCCCGGATTCCATGGAATCCGGGCCTTGGTCTTGTGAGTAGCGGGGACAGGATTTGAACCTGCGACCTCTGGGTTATGAGCCCAGCGAGCTACCGAGCTGCTCCACCCCGCGTCGTTGTGCCCTCACCTTACCCCCGGCTCGACGACCAGCGCAAATTCCTTCCCGTGGCCCGGACGCGGGCCACGGACCCGCCCCGGGCCACCGGAAAGACGCCCTACGCACTCAGCTCGTCCTGCAATGCCGCACACAGCCGCGCCGCACGCTCGGCGACCTCCGGCGGCCCCAGCTCGACGGCCCGCGCACACCAGCCCTGCGCCTCCGCGAGCGCACCGCGCCGGGCGGCCAGCAGCGCCAGCCGCAGCGCCGCCCGGCCATGCCCGGCCTCGGCCGCCCGCTGCCACCACAGGGCGGCTTCGGGGAGGCTGCCCTCGCGGGCCAACAGCAGCCCCAGGTTGAAGGCACCGTTACGGCTGCCGGCCTCGGCGGCGGCCCGGTACCAGTTCGCGGCCTCCACCGTCTCCCCCCGGGCCGCCGCGAACATGCCAATCCGGACCTGGGCGCGGCGGTGGCCCTGCCGGGCGGCTCGCTCGTACCACTGCATGCTCTCGTCGTCCGCGGGCCGCTCGCTGTCCGCGAGCCCCTCCCCCGCCGCCGACGCCTTGCGGTCGAGCAGGTCCGCGAGCCGGAACGCCGCCTCGGCGCTGCCACCGCCGGCCGCACAGCGCAGGTTCCGCTCGGCGTCCTGGAGCTCGCCGTCCCGCAGCTGGACGATGGCGACCTGCAGCGCCGCCTCGGTGTGCCCGGCCAGCGCCGCCCGCTCGTACCAGGCGTGCGCCATCCGCTCCTCGCCCCGGCCGGCGAAGAGGATGCCGAGGTTGAACGCGGCGTCCACGCTGCCCGCCTCGGCCGCCTTGGAGAACCACGGCTCCGCCCCCGAGGCGTCGCCGCGCTGCAGCAGCAGGATCGCCAGCGCGTTGGCGGCCTCGCGGTGCCCGGCGTAGGCGGCCCTGCGGTACCACTGCTCACCGCGGCCGGCCCGGCCCTGACGGGCGCACAGCAGCCCGATGTTGTAGGCGCCGTTGACGTCCCCGGCGTCCAGCGCAACGCGGTACCAGCGCTCGGCGCTCTGCAGCTCGCCGCGGTCGGCGTGCAGCGCGCCCAGCGCATTGGCGGCGTTGCCGTCGCCGTCCTGGGCGGCGCGCCGCCACCACTCCGCGGCGCTCTCCTCGTCACCGGCGTCGCGCAGCAGGAAGCCCAGCGCACAGGCGGCCTTGGGCTCGCCGTCCTTGGCGGCGGAGAGGTACCAGCGGCCCGCCTCCTGGACGTCGCCGCGGTCCTCCAGGAGCGCGCCCAGCTGGAGCGCGGCCCTGCGGTGCCCCCGCGCGGCGGCCTGGCGGTACCACTGCTCGGCCTCCTCCTGGCGGTTGAGCTCGCCGTAAGCGGTGGCCGTCCGGCGGTCGGCGCCCCGGCCGTCCTCGATGAGCCGGGCCAGCCGGTACGCGGCCTCTCGGTGGCCGCGCTCGGCGGCGGTACGGAACCAGCGCTCCGCGCCGCCGTCGCCGCGGTGCTCCAGCAGGTCGGCGAGGGCGTACGCGCCCAGGCAGTGGCCGGATTCGGCGGACTGGCGCAGCCAGTACTCGGCGGCCGGCTCGTCGCCGCGCTCGCGGTAGTGCCGGCCGAGGGCGTGCGCCGCGGCGGCGGATCCGGCGACGGCGGCGATCCGCCACCAGCCGGCGGCCTCGTCCCCGTAGCCCCGCTGGTGGAGCAGGACGCCAAGGTTGTTGGCCGCGGCGCGGTCCCCGGCTGCGGCGGCCGAGCGCAGGTGCGGCTCGGCGCCGTCGAGGTCACCGCGGCGCAGCAGCATGGCACCCAGCGCGCTCATCGCGGCGGTGTCACCCGCCTCGGCGGCCCGGCGGTGGCCGGTCTCGGTCACCGCATCGGACGCCTCAGCGGCCTCGGCGGCCTCCATCGCGTCCATCTGCAGCTCGGAATCGCGCCCGTCGTCGGGCACCTGCACAAACCGGTCCGTCTCCAACAACCTTGCCTTGTCCCCCATAAGACCCATCGTCGCATCACCTGCAACCCGCGTACACCTGGTATACCGCAGCCAGTGAGGTCACTTCAGCGGTTTGTCGACTTCCCGACACGACGACATCCCAAACTCAAGCACACAGGTTCCCCATAGGAGCCGTACGACCCGGCCTTACGCGGGATCGCACCGGAACGTATGACGGCGACACATGGCAAAGGCCCGGATCCCATGGAATCCGGGCCTTGACCTTGTGAGTAGCGGGGACAGGATTTGAACCTGCGACCTCTGGGTTATGAGCCCAGCGAGCTACCGAGCTGCTCCACCCCGCGTCGTTGTGCCCTTAACGTATCACGGCAGCGACCGGCACCCGCACCGGCGCGGCCCGTGGCCACCGGTTCGGCACCGGTGGCCACGGGCACGGGACGGCTCAGCCGCCGGACCCGCCGCTCTTCTCGGAGGCCGTGGCGGCCCGGTCCAGCGCCGCCTTCAGCTTCTTCTTGGCCTCGTCGTACGCGGTCAGGTCGCGCCGCCCGAGGGCCTTCTCGCCCTCCTCGTACGCCTTCTCCGCGTCGGCCAGGGCCTGCTGCACCGTCTGGTTCGCCGGCGGCTGCTTGCCGGTGTCACCACCGGGCGGGTTCTCCGTACCGGAGCTGGGCGCCTTCTTGCCGAAGACCACGTCGAGCGCGTCCTTGAGGGAGTCCTCCAGGACCGGCTTGCTGTCGCCGTAGCTGACCAACACCTTCTTGAGCAGTGGGTAGTTGGTGTTGGCGCCGCGGAGGTAGACCGGTTCGACGTAGAGCAGTCCGCCGTCCAGGGGCACGGTCAGCAGGTTGCCGTACTCGATCTCGGAGTCACCGAACTTCTTGAGGACGTTGAGCTCGTTGGCGATGGTCGGGTCGGAGTTGAACTTCGACTGCACCAGCTGCGGGCCGGGCACCGGTGTCTGCGACGGCAGCTTCAGCAGCCTGATCTTGCCGTAGTCGTTGCTGGTCGCATTGGCGTCGACCGCCATGAACGCACCGAGGTTGTCCCGCTTGTTGGGCGTGAAGGTCGTCGTCAGCGAGAAGGACCGGTCCTTCTGGTCGGGCATCTTCATGCTCAGGTAGTACGGGGGCACCGCGTTGCCCGACTTGGTCGTCGGGTCGCTGGGGATCTGCCAGCGCTCGGAGCCGGTGTAGAAGGTGCCCGGGTCCGTGACGTGGTAGGTGGTCAGCAGCTGTCGCTGCACCTTGAACAGGTCCTGCGGGTAGCGCAGGTGCTCGCGGAGCGACGGGCTGATGTCGCTCTTGTTCTTGACCGTGCCGGGGTAGGCCTTCATCCAGGTCTTGAGGACCGGGTCCTTGTCGTCCCACTGGTAGAGCTTGACCGAGCCGTCGTAGGCGTCGACCGTCGCCTTGACGGAGTTGCGGATGTAGTTGACCTGGTTCTGCTGGGCCACCACCGCCCGCTGCCCGTCGGTGAGCGAGTCGGCCGTGGTGTCGCCGAGGGTGGTGCGCGAGGCGTACGGGTAACCGTTGCTCGTGGTGTAGGCGTCCACGATCCACTTGATCCGGCCGTCGATGACCGCCGGGTAGGCGTCGCCGTCGATGGTCAGCCAGGGGGCGACGGACTCCACGCGCTCCTTGGGCGTGCGGTTGTACAGGATCCGCGAGCCGTCGCCGATCGCGCCGGAGTAGAGGATCTGCGGCTCCCCGAAGGTCACCGCGTACGCGGCGCGGTTGACCGGGTTGGCCAGGCTCACGCCGCTGCCGCCCTGGTAGCGGTAACCCTTCTCACCGCTGTCGTCGGAGTAGTCCAGCTCCTTCTGCGGGCCGCCGACGATGGAGTACTGGGTGGTCTTCTCGCCGTAGTACACCCGCTGCTGGTACGGGGGGAGCTGGCCCTTGGTCGGCAGGTCGGACTCGGTGTACTGGGGGCCGCCGCCGTCGGCGGTCTCCGTCCCCTTGGCGGTCACCGCGCCGTACCCGTGGGTGTACTTGAAGTGGTCGTTGATCCAGTTGCGCTCGGGGATGCCGGCGATGTTCAACTCGCGCAGGCCGATGACGGTGTCCTGCTCGTTGCCGTCGCGGTCCTTGTAGCGGTCGACGTCGAGGGTGGAGGGGAACTGGTAGTAGCCCTTGGCCTGCTGCTGTTGCTGGAAGGCCGGCGAGACCACGTTCGGGTCGAGCAGCCGCAGGCTGGCCGTGGTGTCGGCGTCGTCGCGCAGCCGCTGGCCGTCCTCCTTGCCGGTGGGCTTGTAGTTGCCCTTGTACGGCGTGACCTCGGAGTCCTGGATGTCGTACGCGTCCCGGGTCGCCTTGATGTTCTGCCTGATGTACGGCGCTTCCTTGGCCTGCTCGTTCGGCTGGACCTGGAACTTCTGCACGATGGCCGGATACAGGCCGCCGATCAGGACCGCGGAGAGCACCATCAGGCCGAAGCCGATCACCGGCAGCTGCCAGGTGCGGCGCCACAGCGTGGCGAAGAACAGCACCGCGCAGATCGCCGCGATGAAGAACAGGATGGTCTTCGCCGGGAGGTAGGCGTTGGCGTCGACGTAGCGCAGCCCCGTCCAGTTGTCGGCGGACTTCAGGCCGCTGGACTTGACCGCGAGTCCGTACCGGTCGAGCCAGTACGCGACCGCCTTCAGCGAGACGAAGAGGCCCAGCAGCACCGACAGGTGGCCGGTGGCCGCCGCGGTCGCCCGCGAGCCCGGGCTGGTCAGCCGCAGACCGCCGTAGAGGTAGTGCGTCAGCGCCGCGGCGACCAGGCACAGCACCGCACAGGCGAACCCGAAGCTCAACAGGAAGCGGTACCAGGGCAGATCGAAGGCGTAGAAGGAAACGTCCAGGCCGAACTGCGGGTCGGTCTTGCCGAACGGGACGCCGTTGACCCACTGGAGCCAGGTGCGCCACTCACCGGACGCCGAGGCGCCGGCGATCAGTCCGACCACGGCCGTGACCGCGATCAGCGCCCACTTCTTGAACGGCGCGATGCTCATCCGGTAGCGGTCCAGGCTCTGCTGCTCCATGGACATCGCGCTGAGCGGGGGCCGCAGCCGGTGCGCCAGCCAGATGTTGACGCCGACCGTGACGGCCATCACGACGCCGAAGGCGAAGAACAGACCGATCTTGGTCCACAGGGTGGTGGTGAAGACCGAGGAGTACTTGACCGAGCGATACCAGAGCCAATCGGTCCAGAACCCGGCAAACATCACAAAGAGCATGGCCAGTACGGCCAGTACTCCCAGTGTCATGAGCAGGGTCCTGATCCGCCGCGATGGCCGGCCTACTCTGATCCGTGGCCCTGACGGGCCTGAGCCGCGGTCCGGCATCTGGAAAGCCAAGGTGCGCACCTCGAAGTTCGCTGTCGTCTGGAGCAGGCCCGGCGATACTAGGACCCACTGAGGCAACTTACGAAGGCTTTACTCGGTTCCCGATTTCCGGGGGACACAAGGCACGATGTTGAGCATGACCAACCTCCCCGTGGACGGCACCCCGCTCGCCGCCGACCCGCTGACCCGCGCCGTGCTCGAAATCGACGAGTACAGCGCCGGGCTCGGCTGGGACCAGCCCGCCCGACTGTTCGCCCTCGTCGACACCGCCGAACTGCGTGCGCAGGAGCCTTCGCTCGCCGCCCAGCTCGGCATCGACGACTCCACCACCGCTTCCCTGACCCCCGTGGAACAGGACGAGATCCCGGCCGAGGTGCCGCTGGACGAGTTCCTCGCCACCATCGCCTGGCCGGACGCCGTCGCCGGCTGCGCACTGACCGTGGAGCGGCTGATGCTGCCGCCGTCCGCCGAGGACTCCGAGCCCGCGGGCATGGACGAGCAGCAGCTCGCCAAGTGGGTCGCCGGGCACCCGGAACGCGAGGAGGTCCGGATGACCGTGGCGGTGCTGCGCAACGGCCGCCGGGAATCGGCGCTGCGGCTGCGCGCGAAGGACTCCACGGCCGAGGTGCTCACCGGGGCGGCGCTGGTCCCCGGCCTGGCCGACGCGCTCGCCGCGACCTTCGAGGGCTGACGGCGCCGGCCCGGCGCACCTACCGACGGCCGCTACGACCGGCCTGCCGGGCTGCATCCCGGCAGGCCGGCGACGTCGCCCTTGCGGATCTTCGCCAGCGCGTTGACGGCGTCGCCGATGGTGTTGACCTTGACCAGCCGCAGTCCGCCCGGGGTGTCCTTGGCCGCGGCGGCGCAGTTGTCCTTGGGCGTCAGGAAGAACTCCGCGCCCTTGTCGCGCGCACCGACCGTCTTCATCGAGATGCCGCCGATCGGCCCGACCTTGCCCTGGTCGTCGATGGTGCCGGTGCCGGCCACGAACTTGCCGCCGGTGAGGTTCCCCGGCGTGAGCTTGTCGACGATGCCGAGCGAGAACATCAGCCCGGCGCTCGGGCCGCCCACATCGGCCAGCTTGACGTCGATGGGGAACGGGAAGATGTGGTCCACCCCGGCCTGGATGCCGACGATGGCGCGGCCGTCGTCCGCCTTCTCCGTCGGGACCGTGATCTGCTTCGTACCGGTTTCGGGCTTCTTGCCCTGCTTCTCCACCGCGGCCGCGTCCTTGGCCGGGATGATCGTGAAGTCCGCCTTCTCACCCGGCTTGTGCTTGGTCACGAGCTTGGCGACGTCACCGACCTGCTTGACCTGCGTGCCGTCCACGGCCTTGATCACATCGCCGGCGTGCAGCAACCCGTCGGCCGGCTTGTCCTTGGCGACGGACCCCACCACGGTCTGGGAGGCCACCGGGATGTGCAGCTGCCGCAGGGCCGCGGCCTTGGCGCTCTCCTGGGACTGGGTGAACTCCTCGGCGTTCTCCTGGTCGGCCTGCTCGGCGGTCTGTCCCTCGGGGTAGAGCGTCCGGTGCGGCACCACGGCGTTGTCGTGGTCGAGCCAGCCGTAGACCGCCTCGAGGAGGTTCATCCGGTAGTCGGGGCCGGTGACCCGGACCGTGGTCATGTTCAGGTGACCGGTCGTGGGGTACGTCTTGCGGCCGGAGATCTGCAGCACCGGTTCGCCGTCGTGCTCACCGAGGGTGTTGACCGTGGGTCCCGGCGACATCTCGGAGTACGGCACGGGGATCAGCACCCCCGCGCAGAGCAGCGCGATCAGCATCAGGATCGAGGCGAGCAGCGTCGCGGTGCGGCGTGGCATGGAACGACAGTACGGGACGGGTATGACAACCGGCCCGCGGGGCCGTCCGTACGGGGCCGGTCAACGGGCCGTGCAGCGGCCCCGGAACGCCGGGCGGGGCGTGCTTCCGCGGAGGGTGGCGGCCGTCAGGCCCGGTCGGAGGTGGCCGGCGCGGGGCCGGAGACGGAGTGCTCCTTCTCCATGGCGTCCCGGAAGCGGGCGTAGCCCGCGAGCTCCGCGACGTCTCCGGTCTTGCGGTTCCGCAGTGCCCAGCTGCTCCACCCCGCGGCGACCAGCCCGGCACCCACCGGAATCAGCAACCAGAGGAGCGCACCCATCAGCGACCTCCCAACCCCTTGTACGACCGCTGTACGACCGCGATCGAAGAATAAGAAGATTAACCATCTACCCGGTCAACGCTCACGTCAGGGGGCCGGTTACGCAACCGGAGCGCACGGCACCGGTTCGGCCCCGCGGCGGGGACGAACGCCCCCGCTCAACAGGCTCCTACCCGCGACCGCGAGAGCAATCCCCGCCGTTCACCGGGCCGTGTGCACACGCCTCGTGCGGGCACGCACCGGCGGGCATCCTCGGTGCACGGCGGGCGCGCTACGCGCCCACCCACTCCTCGGTTCCGTCCGAGAACGTCTGATGCTTCCAGATCGGCACCTCGTGCTTGAGGTCGTCGATCATCCTGCGGCAGGCGTCGAACGCCTCGCCCCGGTGCGGGCAGGACACCGCGACCACGACGGCCAGGTCACCGATGCGCAGCTCGCCGACCCGGTGAACGGCGGCCAGCGCCCGTACCGGGTAGTCGGCGACGACCTTCTCGGCGATCCGGCGCATCTCCGCGACGGCCGAGGGGTGTGCGGAGTAGCCGAGGCCCTCGACGTCGGCGCCGTTGTCGTGCGAGCGGACCGTGCCGACGAACAGGGCCGTGCCGCCGGCGGCGGTGTCGCCCACGGCGGCGAACACCTCGTCCACCGACAGCGGGGCGTCCCGGATCTCCAGGAGCCGGATCGGGTCCGCCGCGGCCTGCTCACCGGGGTGGTCGCGGCCGGGGGTCGGGGAGGAGGGCGTGCCAGGCATGCCCCCATCGTGCCGTATGCGGCGCCGGCGGGGAATGGCCGTTTCCACCGGTGGTCCCCGCCCCCGTATGGAGACTCCTCCAGCCCGGCGCCCCGGTGGCGCTCAGATGCGGCGCCGTGCCTTACGGGCGCGCCGCACCAGGGCGGCGGTGCCCAGCAGGGCGACGGTGGCGCCGGCGGCGCCCGCGGCGGTGGCGTCCTTGCGGCCCAGCCGGCGGCCGGCGACGGTGTGCCGCCCGGCGACCTCCTCCAGGAGTTCGGCGAGCACCTCCTCGTTCGTCCACCGGGGCCGCCAGCCCGCGTCGTGCAGCCGGCTGCCGCTGACCACCCAGGGGTGCATGGTGTAGGCGAGGTCCCCCGCGGGCGACGGTGTCAGGCCGATGCGGTGCAGCCGGGCCGCGGCGCCCAGTGCCACCGAGGACGGCAGCTCCATGCGGCGGATGCCGGTCAGCTCCTCGACCTCCTCCTGCTCCAGCCAGCCGTCGCAGCCCACCGCCAGCTCCCCCTCGACCTTCTCCAGCGCCGCGTACTCCAGGGCGCTGACCAGGTCGTCGACATGGCAGAACTGCCAGGCGGGCCGGGAGCCGGCGACGACCAGGAGGCGGGGCGACTCGAAGTAGCGGGTCAGCGCGGTGTCGGTGCCGCCCACCAGCACCGTGGGGCGCAGCACGGTGACGTTCAGGCCGGGGTGGGCGCGGGGCGCGCGGTGCGCCAGGTGCTCGATCTCCAGCAGGTCGCCGACACCGGTGGCGTCCGCGGTGGCCCGCAGTTCGGCGTCCTCGGCCAGGGGAACGTCGTTGTCGGGCAACGCCCCGTAGACCATCGCGGAGGTGCACAGCACCACGCGGTGCACGCCGGCGGCCGCGGCGGCGGTCAGCACGGTCTGGGTGCCGCGCACGTTGTAGGCGGTGCGGGCGGTGGCGTCGGTCTCGAGGTCAAGGTCGAGCGCCAGGTGGACGACGACGTCGGCCCCGCGCAGCTTGTCGGCGATGGCGGGGTCGCGGACGTCCAGGACGTGCCACTGCGCCTCGGCGATGTCACCGCGCCGCTCGTCGATGGCCACCACCTCCTTGACCTCGTCGGAGGCGACCAGGGCACGGGTGAGCCGCGCGCCCACTCCGGACGCGGCTCCGGTGACGGCGACGACGGGCCGGCGCAGCGGCCGGTCCGGGGCGCCGCCGGCGGTGTCGTCCGCCTTGTCGGTCTGGGCCGCAGCGTTTCGCGCTGCGCGAACGGTCGGATCTGGGGAACTCACCGGGCGTCTCCAGCGGTTGTCTTCAGTACGGACGTGTGGTCATGTCGTCCGCACCAGGTGGCGTCCATCCTGCCGCAGCCACCGGGACAGCGAAGCACCGAGCCCCGAAGCGGTCCCGGGTGTCTACGCTGGAGGTGATGTCGGGCAGCCGCCGTCGGCCACCTGGTCGGCGGCCCTACGAGCCGAGGAACCCCGTGAGTGACACCCCATTCGGATTCGGCCTTCCGCCGGAGGAGCCGGAGGACGGCGACAACGGCAAGAAGAAGGGCGGCCAGGGAGGTAGCCAGGGCCCCGCGGACCCCTTCGGGTTCGGCAGCGGCGGCGGCGCGGACAATCCGCTCGCGGCGCTCTTCGGCGGCATGGGCGGCCCCGGCGGTGCGATGAACCCGGGCGACCTGGGCGCCGCCTTCCAGCGCCTCGGCCAGATGCTCTCGTACGAGGGCGGCCCGGTGAACTGGGACATGGCCAAGGACATCGCCCGGCAGACCGTCGCCCAGGGCGCCCCGGACGGCAGCAAGGACGCGAGCCTGTCGCCGGGCGAGCGCTCGGCCGTCGAGGAGGCGGTGCGGCTGGCGGACCTGTGGCTGGACGGGGTGACGTCGCTGCCGTCGGGCTCGGGCTCGGTGGTGGCCTGGAGTCGCGCCGAGTGGGTCGAGGAGACCCTGCCGGTCTGGAAGGACCTGGTCAATCCGCTCGCCGAGCGGGTCGGGGCGGCCATGGGCGATGTGCTCCCCGAGGAGATGCAGGCCATGGCGGGCCCGCTGCTGGGGATGATGCGCTCCATGGGCGGCGCGATGTTCGGCACCCAGATCGGCCAGGCGCTGGGCGTGCTGGCGGGCGAGGTCGTCGGGTCGACCGACATCGGGCTGCCGCTGGGGCCGGCCGGGAAGGCCGCGCTGCTGCCCCGGAACGTCGGGGCGTTCGGCGAGGGCCTGGGCGTGCCGGAGGAGGAGGTGCGGCTCTACCTGGCCCTGCGGGAGGCCGCCCACCAGCGGCTCTTCGCCCATGTGCCGTGGCTGCGCTCGCATCTGTTCGGTGCCGTCGAGGGCTATGCGCGCGGCATCAAGGTCGACACCACCAAGCTGGAGGACGTGGTCGGCCAGATCGACCCCCAGCACCCCGAGGAGCTGCAGAACGCCCTGCAGCAGGGCATGTTCCAGCCCGAGGACACCCCGGAGCAGAAGGCCGCGCTGGCCCGCCTGGAGACCGCGCTGGCACTGGTCGAGGGCTGGGTGGACGCGGTGGTGCACGCCGCTGCCAAGCCGCATCTGCCGTCGGCGGACAAGCTGCGGGAGACGCTGCGGCGGCGCCGGGCCAGCGGCGGGCCGGCCGAGCAGACGTTCTCGACGCTGATCGGTCTGCAGTTGCGTCCGCGCCGGCTGCGGGACGCCTCCCGGCTGTGGGCGTCGCTGACCGATGCGCGCGGTATGGACGGCCGCGATGGTCTCTGGGAGCACCCGGACATGCTGCCCACGGCGGCCGACCTGGACGACCCGGACGGCTTTGTGCACCACGAGCAGATGGACTTCTCCGAGCTCGACAAGATGCTGGGTGAGGCCGCCGGCGGCGGCCCGGGCCACGGCACGTCCGCCCCGGAGGGCGAGGGCCCGGATGTGGCGCCCGGTGAGAGCAAGGGTGACGACGACAGGTGAGTCTGCACGCGGATGCGGCGCGGGTGCTGTCCAAGTGGCCCGCGCCGTCGCCCGATCAGGAGCAGCTGCGGCTGACGTACCTGGACCACCTCGCCGCCCACCAGGACGGCATGTGGAAGCCCTGCAAGGACGGGCACCTCACGGCGAGCGCGCTGGTGATCGACCCGGCCGGCGGGCGGGTGCTGCTGACCCTGCACCGGAAGCTGGAGATGTGGTTGCAGATGGGCGGCCACTGCGAGGTGGAGGACGTCTCGCTGGCGGACGCCGCGCTGCGTGAGGCGCGCGAGGAGTCCGGCATCGCCGAGGGGCTGACGCTGCTGCCCGGCGGCCCGGTGCGGCTGGACCGTCACCACACGCCCTGCGCGGTGCATCTGGACGTCCAGTACGCCGCGTTGGCACCGGACGGCGCGGTGGCGCAGATCAGCGACGAGTCGCTGGACCTGCGGTGGTTCGCCTACGACGAGGTGCCGGCCGTCGCCGATGCGTCGGTGGCGCGCCTGGTGGAGAGCGCCCGCGCGCTCCTGTGAACGGCCCGACGCCTCCGGCGCCCGCCCCGTCCGGGGTCGGGCGCCGGAGGCGTGCCGGCGGTCAGTTGGTGAAGATGTTGCCCTGGTTCCCGCCCCGGGCGCCCTGCTGGCCCATGCCGAACTGGGCGGCCAGGCCGGAGCCGATCACTGCGTTCTGCGGCGGCAGCAGCTCGCTGGGCTGGACCAGCGCATGGCCCTGGCCGAGGAAGCTCAGCTCCCAGCCCTCGCCGGTGCTGCCGCGGCGCCGCCACACCCCGGAGGAGTGCGTCTGCGCCTGCATCTGCACCCGCAGCGACGCGGACCAGGCGACCACCGCGTCGGCGTCGGCGCTGACGTACTTGTCGGGGGTGACCTGGAGCATCAGCGGCTGGCCGGAGGTCATCAGGGCGACCTTGCCCCGTCCGGTGATGTTGAGCTGGTACTTGCCGGTGCCGGAGATCCCGTACTGGCTGTCGACGGAGACCACCTCCCAGTGGAGGGTGGAGTCCAGCGCCAGCACATAGGCGCTGTCGACGGTCAGTCCGTCGTGGTCGACGTCGACGACGTGCACGTACTGGGCGAGGTTGGCCAGATAGACGGTGCCCTGCCCGGAGACGCGCATCAGGTCCAGGCCCTCACCGGAGTAGGCGCGGGTCCGGTGCTGGCCGGGCGTCTGGTAGTTGCCGTCGAATTCGAGCAGCCCCTGGTAGGCGACCATCGTCCCCTTGCGGGCGAGGACGTCGTCGTGGCCCTGGAGCGCGACCCGCAGCAGCTGGCTGTTCTGCAGGGCGTAGCGGTCCTGGGTCTGGGCCTCGGTGAAGGCGAAAAGCGGACTCTGCATGGCGTGTTCGGTCCTCCCCCTCAGCCCCGGGCCCGGAGCCGGTCGGTGCTGTCCTCGCTGGGCTGGACGACCACGAACCCCTGGCCGGAGAAGCCCAGTTGGTACGCCTCGCCGCTGCCGCGCCCGATCATCGAGGACGCCTTGAAGCTGCGCTTGCCCTTCATCTTCAGGTTGGTCGACCAGGCGACCAGCGCGTCGGGGTCCACATAGGTCTCGTCCTCGCCCCGGCCGCAGTCGACCACGATCGGCGTGCCCCGGGAGGTCAGCGCCACCCAGCCGGTGCCGGAGATCCCGACGTTGAACAGGCCCTGGCCGGCGAACTTCGCCATCCCCTTGACGCGCTGGACGCCCCACTGGAGGTGGGCGTCGAAGGCGAGGAGGTTGGTGCCGTTGACCGAGAGCGACTCGCCGTTGAGGTTGATGCAGACCACGTCGGCGCCGTAGTCGGCCAGGTAGAGCAGGCCGTCGCCGGAGCACTTCATCAGGGGCGCGCCCTCGCCGGTGAGCCACTGGGAGGCCATCTGGCGGACGGCGGGCGGGTTCGGTTCGTACTGGACGAAGCCCTCGTAGGCGATCATCGAGCCGGTGCGGGCGAAGACGTCCTGGCCGCTCTGCATGGCGATCTTCACCATGGCGCTGCCGTGGTTCTCCATCCGCGCGGCGGGCGGGGTCGGGACGTAGCCCGACAGCTGTTGCTGGTTCATCTGGTGCGGGCTCCCTCAGACCTCGTAGGGCTGGACGACGATGAAGTTGCCGGGCGCGCCGCGGAACTGGAGGTTCACGCTCTCGCCGGAGTGGCCGGGGTAGGCGTGCCGGCGCAGGCTCACCTGGCTGGAGACGATCACCTGGGAGCCCGCGGACCAAGCCACGATGGCGTTGGCGTCGGCGAAGGTGGTCGGGGTGACCGGCAGCACGACCGGGGTGCCGTGGGTGGTGACGACGAGGGTGCCGGTGCCCTGGAACTGCAGGGTGAACAGGGCGCCGCCGGGGATGCCGTGGCCCTCGATGCGGCGGACCTCGTACTGGAGCGATTCGTCGAAGGCGAGCACCGACTCGGCGGAGACGCACAGCGCCTCGCCCTGCAGCTCGATGGGGTGGACATGGGCGCTGTTGTCGGCGAAGAACACCTGGCCCTGGCCGGTGCAGCGCATCAGCTGCATCTCCTGACCGGTGGCGTTGCCGACGATCCGGCCGCGGAAGCCGGCGCCCTTGTAGCCGAAGTCGACCTTGCCCTGGTAGAGCACCATGCTGCCCTGGCGGGCGAGCACCGGCTGCCCGTCGACGCCGAGGTCGGCGCGGATCAGCTTGCCGTTCTGCGGGGTCCAGCGCTGCCCGGTGGGGGCTTCCTTGTACTTGTCGAGGACGACGCCGAGGCCCGGCCCGCCGCCCTGGGGCACGGCCGCGGCCTGGCCGGGGTGGGGGACGCCCGGGGGCTGTCCGTACGGGGCCGGCTGGCCCGAGAACTGGCCGGGCTGGCCGTACGGGGCTCCCTGCGGGGCGGGCTGGCCGGAGAAGCCGCCGGGTGCGGGCTGGGGCTGCCCGTAGGGGTCCGAGCCGGGCGCCGGCTGCCCGTAGGGGTCCGGCCCGGGCGCCGGCTGCCCATAGGGGGCCGGCGGCTGTGGTCCGGACGGGGCGGGTGCGCCGGGGGGCGGCACCGGGCCGGCCGGCGGGGCCACCGGTGCGGCGATGGTCGGCGCGTTGTGCACCTGCGGGGCGGTGGGGTGCGCCTGCGGAACGGTGGACTGCGGGGTCTGGGGCGCCGGAGCGGGATCGGGGGCGGGCTGCGGTACGCCCTGGGGCGGGCCGGGCACGGCCTGAGGGGCGGCGGGCGCGGGCGCGGCGGGCGCTCCGAAGGACGGCGCGGGGACGGCGGCCGCCCCGGACGGCGGCGCGAAGCCGGGCACGCCCTGGGGGGCGGCCGGCGGCTCGGGCTCGACCTCCGCCTCCTCGGCGACCTCACCGCCGAAGTTCTTCAGCAGCGCCTCGAGTCCGCCGTCGAAGCCCTGGCCGACCGCGGCGAACCGCCAGACGTCCTTGAGATAGAAGTCGCCCAGCATGACGGCGCGTTCGGTGCTGAACTCGCTGCCGGTGAAGGAGTAGCGGGCGACCTCCTCACCGCCGGCCACGATCCGGAGGTAGCCGGGGCCGATCTGGGAGATCTGCCCGGCGCCGTCCAGCGCCGCGGTGAAGGACAGCTTCTGGATGTGCGGGGGGATCTTGTCCAGGGTGACCCGGAAGGACTCGTTGTCGCCGGCCTGGGAACCGAGCAGCTGGACGGCTTCCTCGGGCGAGGCGGGCTGGTTGTAGAAGATGAAGTACCGGTCGTCGGAGAGCCGTTCATCGGCGTCCAGACCGAAGCAGCTGATGTCGAAGGTCAGGCCCGGTCCGGCGATCTGCACACCGACGTACAGATCCCTCCCCGCCGTCAGATCAGCGATTTTGGCCTTGTGGCCGCGCTGGAATTCCCTGGCCATACGTAACGCCCGTCCCCCGCTCCGGCTGTGAGTTCGCCTGCCGCGGCCAGGCTAACCGCTGACACCGACAGCGGGCGATGCCGGGGCGCGGCGGGCTCTTCCCCGCGGCTATTCGGTGCGGGCGGCGGCCAGGTGGGGCAGCCGCCCGGCCGCCACGACCCCTTCGAGGTAGCCCCGGGCGCGCTCGGTGCGCGGGTACGCCTCCAACAGCCGCCAGAACGCGGGGCCGTGCCCGGGGACCAGCAGATGCGCGAGCTCGTGCAGCAGGACGTAGTCGACGACGTACTCCGGCATGCCTTGGAGGCGGTGCGAGAGGCGGATGCTGCCCTCGGCCGGAGTGCACGATCCCCAGCGGGTGTTCTGGTTGGTCACCCAGCGCACCGAGGCGGGGCGGGCCCGGCCGTCGAGGAACTGGTCCGACAGCCGTGCGGCACGCTCGGCCAGCTCGCCGTCGCCCAGCATCCGCCGGCTCTCCTGGGCGGCGAGCTTGTCCAGCATGACGGTCACCCAGCGCCGCTCCTCGGCCTTCGACATCCGCGCCGGGATCAGGACCACCGTGCGGTCGCCCTCGCGGTACGCGGAGACCGTTCTGCGCCGCCGTGAGCTGCGGCGCACCTCCACCGCGCGGCTCTGCGGAGCATCGGCCCCGGGGCCGGGCGCGGCCCCGCGCGTGGTGTCGGGGGCGCGGCGCAGGGGGGTCTCCCCGGAACCGTGAACGGGAGGGTCGGCGGGCACGCGACCGACGTTACCCGCTGGCCCCGCGGGAAGTCCCGCCCCACGGACGGTTCGCCTCCGAACCACTCCATGGCGTGCAGCGTTCGTATGACGCACACCGCACCGGCCTGTGGATAACTCCACGCGGTTCCGCCGCAGGGCGCATGCTGGGGTCCGGCACGACAGACGACGGGGGGGCGGATCACATGCATCCGATGCTGAAGCCCGCGCTGCGGCGCGGCTGGCGGGACAGGGAAACGGTGCGGTTCGGTGTGGCACCGGCCCATGCGCGGGTGGTCGGCCCGGTCGACACGGCGACCGGAAGCTTCCTCGCGCTGATCGACGGCACCCGCACCCTGGAGCAACTGGTGGCGGAGGCCGCGCTGCTCGACCTCCCACCCGGGCATGCTCGGGGCGTGGTGGACCGGCTCGCCGCGGCCGGCCTGCTGGAGGGGGTGGCCGGCGGCGGCGCGGCGGCCGGCACCGTACGGGCCGACCGTGCCGCGTTCGAGCGGCTGCGGCCGGACCTGGCGTCGCTGTCGGTGCAGCACCGCGAACCGTCCGGCGCCCTGGGCCGGATGGGGGCCCGGCGTGCGGTCCGGGCCAAGGTCAAAGGGGCGGGGCGGGTCGGTGCGGCGGTCGCGGCGCTGCTGTCGGCCGCCGGCATCGGGCGGGTCGACGTGGTCGACGGCGGCACGGTCGCCCCGGGGGACGTCCTGCCCGGCGGGCTGGCGGCCGGCCAGGTCGGTGAACCGCGTGCCGCGGCCGCCGGACGGCTGGTCCACCGGTCCTCCCCGTGGAGCGGCCGGCCCCGCCCGAGAGTCCCGGTCAGCGAGTCCGGTGAGCCCGGGTTGTCCCTGATGGTGCTCGCACCGCGGGACGGCCTCGCCGCCTACGCTCCCGACCCGGTGCTGTCCGAGCCGCTGCTGACCGCCGGAATCCCGCATCTTTACGCGGGCGTGATCGAGGGCACGGGTGTGGTGGGTCCATTGGTGCTGCCCGGCGGTTCGGCCTGCGCCGGCTGCGACGAGCTGCACCGCAGCGACGCGGAGCCGGACTGGCCGCGGTTGCTGGCGCAGTGGCGGTCAGGGCGTGCGGCACCCCCGGTGCCCGCGTGCGACGCCGCGCTGGCGACCGCCGTCGCGGGGCTGGCCGCCGTACAGGCGCTGGCGTTCCTCGACGGTGAACTTCCGCCGTCCACAGGGGCGCGGATGGAGCTGGCGCTGCCGTGTGCGGCGGTGCGCACGGTGCGCATCGCGCCGCATCCGGAGTGCGCGTGCGGGGCTGCCGCTTCGCGGTGCACGACAGCACCTCGGATCCCCGGCCGTGACACGCCACAATGACGGAGTAACCCCGGTAGGGGACAGTGTGAGTTGGAGGGGCGCATGTCTGATCTTCCCCGCAAGGCGGTCACCCGCACCGCCAAGCTGGCCGCGCTGCCACTGGGGTTCGCCGGCCGTGCCACCTGGGGCCTGGGCAAGCGGATCGGCGGCAGATCGGCCGAGATCGTGGGCCGTGAGCTGCAACAGCGCACCGCGGAGCAGCTCTTCAAGGTGCTCGGTGAGCTCAAGGGTGGGGCGATGAAGTTCGGGCAGGCGCTGTCCGTCTTCGAGTCGGCGCTGCCCGAGGAGATCGCCGGCCCCTACCGCGCCGCCCTGACCAAGCTTCAGGAGGCGGCGCCGCCGATGCCGACGAGCACGGTGCACCAGGTGCTCGCTGAGCGGCTCGGTGAGGAGTGGCGGGAGCTGTTCGAGGAGTTCGAGGACAAGCCGGCCGCGGCGGCCTCCATCGGCCAGGTGCACCGCGCCGTCTGGCATGACGGCCGCGCGGTGGCGGTCAAGGTCCAGTACCCGGGCGCCGGCAAGGCGCTCCTATCAGATCTATCCCAATTGAGCCGTTTCGCCCGGCTGCTGGGGCCTCTGATCCCCGGCATGGACATCAAACCGCTGATCACCGAGCTGCGCGACCGGGTCTCCGAGGAGCTGGACTACGCCCTGGAGGCAGAGGCCCAGCGCGCCCACGCCGAGGAGTTCGCCGACGACCCGGACGTGGCGGTGCCGGCCGTGGTGCACCAGTGCGACCAGGTATTGGTGACCGAGTGGCTGGACGGGGTGCCGCTGTCCGAGGTGATCGCGGACGGCACGGACGAGCAGAAGGACCGGGCCGGCCAGTTGCTGGCCCGCTTCCTGTTCTCCGGCCCGGCCCGCACCGGGCTGCTGCACGCCGACCCGCACCCGGGCAACTTCCGGCTGCTGACCGGCGACTCCCCGGACACCCCCGTCGAGGAGTGGCGACTGGGCGTACTGGACTTCGGCACCGTCGACCGGCTGCCCGAGGGGCTGCCGCCGACGATCGGCACCTCGCTGCGGATGACGCTGGACGGCGAGGCGGACGCGGTCTACCAGCTGCTGTGCGACGAAGGCTTCGTCAAGGAGTCCATCGAGCTGGACCCGGACGCGGTGCTGGAGTATCTGCTGCCGATCATCGAGCCCGCACAGGCGGACGCGTTCACCTTCACCCGGGGCTGGATGCGGCAGCAGGCGGTCCGGGTCGGCGACCTCCGCTCCCCCGCCCACCAGCTGGGCAAGCAGCTCAACCTGCCGCCGGCCTACCTTCTGATCCACCGTGTGACGTTGAGCACCATCGGGGTGCTGTGCCAGCTGGGTGCGACGGTACGGCTGCGCGACGAGCTGGAGGCGTGGCTGCCCGGCTTCGTCCCCGAGGAGGAGCCGGCCGCCGGCCCGGGCGTCACCGGCATCAGCATCCCCGCCTCCGCCACCGGGGAGCGCGCGGACACCGGCGCCGGCCCCCGGAAGGAGGAGGCCGCCGAGGAGGCCGTGGAGGAGACCAGCGCCTGACCGCGAGGGCCGGGCCTCACCCGCCGGCAGGGCCCGGCCTCACCACCAGGTCGAATCCAGCCGGCCCTCGATGGCCCGGATGTTCTCCCGCGCACAGCGGTCGCAGAAGTAGCGGCGCTCACCGTTCTCCACGGAGCAGGTCCAGGTCGGCGGCGTCCCCTCGGTGACCGCGCCACAGCCGGCGCACACCGTCTCGCCGTCGGCCAACTCCGCCCGTTCATGAGTCTTCTGGTTCACCAGCCGACGATATCCCCGTCCACCGCGCGAAGCCGGATGCAACGCACCGCGGGGCCCGCCCTGTCGGACGGACCCCGTGTGTGGTGGTGCCAGTGGTGAAAAAAGAGCGCCCTCTTACTGCATCACGGCCATGGCCAGCGCGCGGCGGGCCCGCAGCGAGGCGCGCTCGGCGCGGCGCTGCATCCGACGCGCAGCGGCGAGCCGGTGGCCCCTGCGTTCGGACTCGGCCTCCCGCAGGCGTTCGTGCATATGCGCACGCGCCAGGGCTTCTGGGATGAGTTGCATGGCGAGGTTCCTGTTCTGACGCGACTCGATCGCGTCGGCGTTCGCGGGGACGGCGGTGTCGGTGAAGGTGGGGTTCATCGTGGGGTCCTGCTTCTGGGGATCCCGTGTGACGGGATGGTCGATCGTTCCTGTGCCGATGGTGATGTTCATGCCGCGACCGGGTTCTTGCGCGGACGGCCACGCGGGCGCTTCCGCGGCACCACGACGCCCTGGACGAAGAGCTCACCGCCCCAGACGCCCCACGGCTCACGGCGGTCCTTGGCACCCGCGAGGCAGGCCTCACGCACCGGGCAGGTCTGACACAGCGTCTTGGCGTACTCGACGTCGGCCGGGGACTCCGCGAAGAAGACCTCCGGGTCGTAAGTGCGGCACGGGACGGCAGCGCCGAGGCGGTCGATCTCGTCGTCAAGCTCGGTGAGGGGCAGCAAGGCGTTCTCCTGGGGGTCGGGCGGAGGGATCAGGTCGGTCGCTACGGACGGGGTGTGCGTCTGCAGTTGCACGGTGTGTGTTCCTCGTCTGTTTCGGCCCGCTCGTGGCGGGCGGTGGGGCAAACAAAAGGGCCGCGGATCCCGGTGTGGGTTCCGCGGCCCTGGAAGGTGCCGACCTAATCTGCCGATCAGGCTGGATCTCTCCAGGGTTCGAGGCCGCGGTAGGCCCACATGTCATGCTGCGTCTGGTACTGCTTCCGGGCTCCGGCACCATTGGCCGCCGCCGCGAAGGCAAAGGCATTCGCCCTGGCCGCCACTGCTACTGCCGCAGGTGCCTCGGTCGGTCGCGCGGTGCGCTCGCGGCGCGTGAGCGCAGCGAGAATCTCGGGGCGCGCGACCTCGGTACCGGAGAGACGGCCGGAGCCGGACAGACCGGTGCCCAGGAGCGAAGAGCCGAGCGTGCAGGTGGCGACGACCGAGAGATCGGTCATTTTGTTGGTCTCGATGAAGCTGATCACTGGTCTCGCCTCCTCTCGGCGTCTCGGTGGACCGGGAAACCCGGTCCAGGGTGTTCAAGTACAGCACGGATCCATCGGATCTCGGAAAGAAACCGTTGTCTCCGTTGCTCCCGAAGGCTATGGGGCTGCGCTCCGCGCGCGCAAACTATTTTTCCGACGAGTTTTCCGCGGCGCCTCCAGACCCGTCTCCGGTGGCTCCCGGGAGCTCCTCGCCGGCGCAGAGAGCCAGCACAGCGCTTCCGTAGCGGTCGCACTTGCGCCGCCCCACACCAGAGATGACCGCAAGCTCCGATTCGGTTCCCGGAACGGCCTCCGCAATCGCCATCAGTGTCTTGTCGGTGAAGATGCAGTAGGCGGGCTGCCGCGAACGGGCGGCCTGTTCGGCCCGCCACGCGTGCAGCCGCTCGTACAGCGCCTCGTCGAGCTCGGCCGGGCAGTCCTCGCACCGCATCAGCTTCATCTCGCCCGCGTCCGTCAGCGTCCGGTTGCAGACCCGGCAGCGGGCCGGGCTGCGGTGCCGGGGGCGCCTGGTCGCCGGCCGTGCCCCGTCCCCGCGCTCCACACCCCCCGGCGCGGCGCCCGGCGCACGGCGCCCCGCCCCGGCCCCGGAACCGGGCCGCAGTCCCGCCAGGAAGCGGCTGGCGCTCCGGGAGGACCGCCCACCGGGGGAACGCGCCAGCGACCAGGACAGACCCAGGTGCTGCCGGGCACGGGTGACACCGACGTACAACAGCCGGCGTTCCTCCTCCACCTGCTCGTCGGTCCGGGCGTAGGTGATCGGCATCATGCCCTCGGTGAGCCCCACCAGGAACACGGCGTCCCACTCCAGGCCCTTGGCGGCGTGCAGGGATGCCAGGGTCACCCCCTCGACGGTCGGGGCGTGCTGGGCGTTGGCGCGTTCGTCCAGCTCGGCGACGAGGTCGGCGAGCGAGGCCTCCGGCCGGGCCTTGGCGAAGTCCTCCGCGAGCCGCACCAGGGCCGCCAACGACTCCCAGCGGTCCCGCGCCGCCCCCGAGCCGGCCGGTGGCTCGCTCGTCCAGCCCATGTCGCTGAACACCGCCCGCACCTCGGACGGCAGATCCACCGCGTCGTCCAGCAGCGTGTCGTTCGCCCCGAAGCGGGCCGCGCCGCGCAGCTTGATGCCGGCCTCGCGTACCTCGGGCCGTTCGAAGAACCGCTCGGCGCCGCGGAGCTGGTACGGCACCCCTGCGTCGGCCAGCGCCTGCTCGTAGATCTCGGACTGGGCGTTGACGCGGAAGAGCACCGCGATCTCGCTGGCCGGCACCCCCGAGGCGATCAGGTCACGGATCCGCCGGGCAGTGCCCTCGGCCTCGGCGGGCTCGTCGGCGTACTCCGTGTACACCGGCTCGGGGCCGGCCGTGCGCTGCGAGACCAGCTCCAGGCGGTGCTCGGCGGCCCGCCCCCTGGCCTGGGAGAGCAGGCCGTTGGCGAGGTGGACGACCTGCGGGCTGGAGCGGTAGTCGCGGACGAGCTTGACGACCGTCGCATTCGGGTGGCGGGTGCGGAAGTTGAGGAGGTGGTCCGGGGTGGCGCCGGTGAAGCTGTAGATCGTCTGGCTGGCGTCGCCGACCACGCAGAGGCTGTCGCGGTCACCCAGCCACAGCTCCAGCAGCCGCTGCTGGAGCGGGCTGACGTCCTGGTACTCGTCGACGACGAAGTGCTGGTACTGGGACCGGACCTGTTCGGCGATGTCGTGTCGGTCCTGCAGCACACCGACGGTGAGCAGCAGCACGTCCTCGAAGTCGATGGTGCCGCGGTCCCGCTTGAGCTGTTCGTAGGTGCCGTAGATCTGCCCGATCTCCGCGGGGTCGCGGGGAGCCTCGCGGCCGGCCTTGGCGACCGCGGCCGGATAGTCAGCCGGCACGGTCTGGGTCACCTTGGACCACTCGATCTCCGCGGTGACGTCGCGCAGCTCATTGCGGTCGAGCCGGACCCGGCAGCGGGCGGCAGCCTCGGACACCAGCTGGACCTTGCGGTCCAGCAGCCGCGGAAGCTCGCCGCCGACGGCCTTGGGCCAGAAGAACTGCAGCTGCCGCAGGGCCGCCGAGTGGAAGGTGCGCGCCTGGACCCCGCCGGCCCCCAGCTGACGCAGCCGCCCTCGCATCTCCCCCGCCGCGCGGGCCGTGAACGTGACGGCGAGCACGCTCGCGGGCTGCACGATGCCCGCCCGGACCCCGTACGCGATCCGGTGCGTGATCGCCCGGGTCTTGCCCGTGCCGGCCCCCGCCAGCACACACACCGGACCGTGCAGCGCCGTCGCGACCTCGCGCTGCTCGGGGTCCAGCCCGTCGAGCACCCCGTCGGCCGAGTCCGGCACCTGAGGGAAGAGAGAGGAGTCTGTTGCTGCTGTCACCCCGCCATGCTGCCAGGTCCGCCGAACCGCGCGGGACGCCCGTCCACAGTCGCCGCTTCCCGGTCACACCGGTCCCGGCCCCTGTGGACGGGCGCGGGCAGGCAGCGGCGCGGCGTGCTGTGCTGTGAACACCCGGCGGCGAAGCGCAGAGGGGAGGACCCGGGCACGGCGGGCGGTCGGGCGGCGGTGGAGCGGGGGACGGGGCGCTCGAGGGGAGGAGGACGAGGCGGAGGGAGGCGGGGGCGGGGGTGGGGTGGCGGGGGGGGTGGGCCCCCAGGGGGAAGGGGGAGGGGGGAGGGGCGGGGCGGGGCCCGGGGAGAGCCAGGCCGAAAGCAGCGAGGCGGCACCCGCCGCCGCGCGGCGCACGCCCCACGCCCCACAACCCAAGGCCCACAACCCACGGCGAACGCCCCACAGCCCACAGCCCACAGCCCACAGCCCACAGCCCACGGAACGACGGCTAGGGACGAAACGCTGAAGGCAGTACGGAGCAGGGCAGGGCCGTACGGGGCGGGCGGGCAGGGCGTGGGAATTGCCGGGGCGTCCCGTACGTTGTGGTCCGTGGCCGCGCCGAGTGGGCGGTACGAATCACGAATGACGAAGGAGCGCGGACACATGGCGGGCACTGTGACGATGTACAGCACGACCTGGTGCGGTTACTGCCGTCGGCTGAAGGGCCAGATGGACCGTGAAGGCATCGCGTACACGGAGATCAACATCGAGCAGGACCCGGAGTCCGCGGCGTTCGTGGAGAAGGCGAACGGCGGCAACCAGACGGTGCCGACCGTGCTCTTCGCCGACGGTTCGACGCTGACCAACCCGTCGCTGGCGCAGGTCAAGCAGAAGGTCGGGGCGGCCTGAGGCCGGACGTGCCGGTCAGTCCGCCTGCCTGAGTCCGGACGTGCCGGTCAGCCCGCCGGCCTGAGCCCCCGTGGGGTCAGGCCGGCGGCCCGTCGTCCGGGCTGCTCACTCGCGTCTCCGGCTCGGCGCCGCGCGCACCGGGCCGGGTGTTCCGGACCGGGTGTTCCGGGCCATGCGCTCCGGGCCGTCCGCTCAGACCGACCGCTCCGGGCCGTGTGCGGGGCCGCCCCCGGCAGCCCCGCGCACGGCCCGTGCGGTGTAGCGCTCAGGGCTTCGGGAGCGGCTTGCCGTACCAGAGTTCGATCAGACGGGCGGCGATGGAGATGCCGTACGGCGGGAGGACCTCGCCGGACTCGAAGGCGGCCCGGAGGTCCTCGCGGGAGAACCAGCGGGCCTCCTCGATCTCCTCACCGTCGACCCTGATCTCCGAGGACGTGGCGCGGGCCATGAAGCCCAGCATCAGGCTGGAGGGGAAGGGCCAGGGCTGGCTGGCGACGTACTCGACGTCGCCGACGACCACGCCCGCCTCCTCGTAGACCTCGCGGGCCACCGACTGCTCGATGGACTCGCCCGGCTCCACGAAGCCCGCGAGGGTGGAGAAGCGGCCTTCGGGCCAGTGGACCTGGCGGCCGAGCAGGGCGCGGTCCTCCTCGTCGGTCACGAGCATGATCACGGCCGGGTCGGTACGGGGGTAGTGCTCGGCGCCGCAGGCCGGGCAGCGGCGGATGTGGCCGGCCGCCGCGATCACCGTGCGCTCACCGCAGCGCGAGCAGAAGCGGTGCAGGCGCTGCCAGTTCTCCAGAGCGACGGCGTGCACGAGCAGGCCGGCGTCCCGGGGCGAGAGCAGCAGGCCCGCCTCGCGCAGACCGGCCGGGCGCGCGGACTGGTCCATGCGGCCCGGCAGGGTGTCCTTCTGCAGGGCGAAGTAGCTGACGCCGTCGTCGTCGGTGCCGAGGTAGTAGCGGTGGGCCTCGGACAGCGGCGCCTCGAAGGCCGGCGTCATGATCAGCTCGGTGCGACCGTCGGGGGTGTCATCGATCAGGGCCTGGCCGCCGGACACCACGAAGACGCGCGTCGTCGGGTGGCTCCAGGCCGCCGCCAGCCATGCCTCGTCGAGACGGTGATGGGCGGAGCGGTCGATGCCGCTCGGCGCGCTGAAGGTGATCGGCCGGTCGGCGGTGTGCTCGGTCCAGGTGGTCACTGCTGTTTCCAACTCCCCCTATGGCGTGGGTGATTGCTGCGTACGGCGCGGCGCGGGCGGCGGTGCGGGCGCGGTCAGGCCGGCGGCTGCCAGTTCTCCGCCAGGTCGCCCCACAGGTGGGCGGCGGTCTCGACGCCCTTCATCAGCAGGTCGAGCTCGACCTTTTCGTTCGGTGCGTGCCAGCCGTCGGACGGAATGGAGATGCCGAGGAAGAGGACCGGGGCGCCGAGGACGTCCTGGAGGTCGGCGGCCGGGCCGGAGCCGCCCTCGCGGGTGAAGCGGACCTTCTGGCCGAAGGCGCGCCCCATGGCGCGGGCGACGGACTGCAGTGCGGGGTGGTCGAGCGGGGTGAGGCAGGGGCGGGTGGCGCCCCAGAAGGTGAGGGTGTGGCGGATGCCGGCCGGGAGTCGGTCGGCGACCCAGTCGCGTACGGACTGTTGGACGGCGTCGGCGTTCTGGCCGGCGACGAGCCGGAAGGAGAGCTTGAGCTGGGCGGTGGACGGGACGATGGTCTTGCCGCCGGGGCCCTGGTAGCCACCGCCGATGCCGTTGACCTCGGCGGTGGGGCGGGCCCAGATGCGCTCCAGGGTCGTACTGCCGGCCTCGCCGAGGGGGGCGTGGGAGTGCGCGGTGCGCAGCCACTCCTCCTCGTCGAAGGGCAGCTCGGCGAAGAGCTCCCGCTCGCGGTCGGTGAGCTCGATCACGCCGTCGTAGAAGCCGGGGACGGCGACGCGGCGGTCGTCGTCGTGCAGGGCGGCGGCCAGTCGGGCGGCCTCGGTGGCGGGGTTGGGCACCGCACCGCCGAACGACCCGGAGTGGATGTCCTGGTCGGGGCCGTACAGGTCGATCTGGCAGTCCGTCAGCCCGCGCATGCCGGTGCAGACCGTGGGGGTGTCCCTGCCCCACATGCCGGTGTCGGAGACGATCACGGCATCGCAGGCGAGGCGGTCGGCGTGCTTCTGGATCAGGGCCGGGAAGTTGGGGGAGCCGGACTCCTCCTCGCCCTCGATGAGCAGCTTGAGGTTGACCGCGGGGGCGGTGCGGCCGGTCGCGGCGAGGTGGGCGCGCACGCCGAGGGTGTGGAAGAACACCTGGCCCTTGTCGTCGGCAGCGCCCCGTGCGTAGAGCTTGCCGTCGACGGTCTGCGGCTCGAAGGGGTCGGTGTGCCAGCCGTCCTCGCGAGCGGCGGGCTGTACGTCGTGGTGGCCGTAGACGAGCACGGTCGGCGCGGAGGGATCGCCGGAGGGCCATTCGGCGAAGACCGCGGGCAGGCCGCCGTTCTCGGTCTCCCAGATCTCGGCGGTCGGGAAGCCGGTGTCGGTGAGCTTGGCGGCGAGCCATGCGGCACTGCGGCGGACGTCGCCGGCGCGCTCCGGGTCGGCGGACACGGAGGGGATGCGCAGCCACTCGGCGAGGTCGTCGAGGAAGGCCTCGCGGTGGCGGGTGAGGTACGCGTGGACGGCGCTGTCCGGGGTTGTGCTCATACGACCGAGCCTATCGGCCTTCGGGAGGCGGCTTCTCGGCGGCATCGGCGGTATCAGCGGTTCCGGTGGTCGGGGCAGTCCCGGCGGTTCCGGCGGTCCTGGTAGTCCCGGCAGTCCCGGGGGTCGCGGCAGTCCTGGCGGTCCCGACAATCCTGGCGGTCGCTTCAGTCCTGGCGGTCTCGCCTGCGTTGCCGGTCTCGCCGCTCTAGTCGGTCTCGCCGGTCTCGCCGGTCTCGCCGAGCAGGATGCGCTCCAGTCCGGCGCGGCCGGGCAGCCGGGCGGGTCTGATGACCTCGCCACTGCGCACATGGACGAAGGCGGCGCCGACGGCGGAGGGCGGCAGGCCGTGCCGCTCGGCCCAGGCGAGGCGGTAGACGGCGAGTTGGAGGGGGTCGGCGGTGCGGGCGCGACCGGTCTTCCAATCGACGATCTCGTAGCGGTCGCCGTCGGGGCCGCGCTCCTTGTAGACGGCGTCGATACGGCCGCGGATCACCCGTCCGGCGAGGGTGAGCTGGAAGGGGGCCTCGACGCGGTGCGGGGTGCGGTGGGCGTAGGGGGTACGGGCGAAGGCTTCCTTGAGGGCTTCGAGGTCGCGTTCGTCGGTGATGTCGGGGTCCTCGGCCTCGTCGGCGCCGGGTAGTTCGTCGGGGCCGAGCAGGGGCAGGGTCAGCTCCTCGAAGCGGGACTCGACCCAGGCGTGGAAGCGGGTGCCGCGCCGGGCGCCGGGGCGGGGCGGGCGCGGCATCGGGCGGGCGAGTTCGCGGGCGAAGCCGTCGGGGTCCGCGGCGAGGTGCAGCAGCTGGGTGGCGCTGAGTGCGGCGGGCAGCGGGACGTCGCGGACGGTGGCGCGGGAACGGCGCAGCTCGGCCGTGAGGGCCTCCAGGTCGCGGTCCCAGGAGCGGATGGTGCGGTGTTCCTCGGGGAGGAGGGTGGCGGGCCGTGTCTCAGTGGTGCCGGGGGGACCTTCGGGGTCGATGAGGCCGGCGTCGGCGAGGTCGGCCTCGGTCACGTCGGGTTCGGTGGAGCGCTGGGCGATGATGCGCGGGGTGCGGGGCCGGGCGTCCGGGGACGGCGGGGCGTCCTGGGCCGCGGTCGTCGGTTCGTCCTCGTACCCCGGAGCTGTCTCGTCGGCGGGACGGTCCCCGGGCGCCGGGCCGTCCCCGGTGGCCGGAACGTCGTCGACCGCGGGGGTGGCCTCGGCCGGCGGAGTCTCTCCGTACGACGGCGGAGCCTCTCCGTACCAGGGCTCCTCGCCGAACGGGTCGTCCTCGGGCAGGTCGTCCGACGGCGCGGTCTCCCACTCCCCCTCCGGGTCCGCCCATGGCTCCTCCGGGCCCGCCCACGGCCCCACGGGCCCGCCCGCTTCGTCGCCGCCCTCCGGTGGCGCGTCCCACAGGTCCTCCGGCGGCGGTGGCCACTCCGGGTCGTGGCCGGGCGCGGCGGGTGCGGCGGGCGCGCCCGGGCCGGTTCGGCGGGCGAGGTGGGCACGGACCGTGGCGGCGGCGCGGCGGCGTCGGAGCATGGCGGTGGGGTCGAGCGGCAGCGGCCAGGCCTGTTCGGTGGCGGCCTCGGCGAGGGCAGGGTTCTCGGCGCCCTCCTCGGGGGGCTCCGCCCAGTGCTCGATCTCGCCGTGTCCGGCTTCGCAGTGGGTGCGCAGCGCTTCCAGGAAGGCGGACGGGCCGCGGGGGCGCTTCTGGCTGGGTCCCCACCAGTGGCCGGAGCCGAGGAGCAGGCTGCGGGGGCGGGTGAAGGTGACGTAGCCGAGGCGGAGTTCCTCGGTCTCCTGGTGGTGCTTCATCGCCTCCTTGAAGGACTTCAGGCCGCGGGCGTCCCAGGTGTCGACGTCGGGCAGGGTGGCGGCGTCGCCGCGCAGGGCGTGCGGGAGGACCTTGGCCCGGCTGGTGAAGGACTCGCGGGCCTGTTCGCTGGGGAACTGCTTGCCGACCAGGCCGGGCACGGCGACGACGTCCCATTCCAGGCCCTTGGACTTGTGGGCGGTGAGCACCTTGACGGTGTTGTCGCCTCCTGGCAGCGAGCTGTCCAGGCCCTTCTCGTACTGGACGGCGGTGCGCAGGAAGCCGAGGAAGGCGAGGAGGGTGGCGTCGCCGTCGAGGGATTCGCCGCCCTGTTTGGCGGCGAACCCGGCGGCGACGTCGAGGAAGGTGCCGAGGGTCTCGCGGCGGCGGGCGGCGAGGGCGTGCGGGGACGCGGACAGCTCGACCTCCAGGCCGGTGGTGGCCAGGATCCGGTGGAGTACGTCCATGAGCGGGTCGCCGAGGGAACGCCGCAGGTCGCGGAGCTCGGTTGCGAGGTAGGCGAAGCGGACCCGCGCCTCGGGCGAGAACGGCAGTCCGTCGTCGGGGCCCTCGGCCTCCAGGAAGGTGTCGAGGGCGTCGGCGAGGGAGACCGTCTCGGCCGGGTCGACCCCTTCGACGGCTTCGGCGAGGCGCTGCTCGGGGTCGTCGGAGTCGGTGCCGGCGGGGCCGCGGTGGACGAGGGTGCGGGCGCGGCGGCCGAGGAGTGCCAGGTCGCGGGGGCCGATCCGCCAGCGGGGACCGATCAGCAGGCGGACCAGGGAGGCGTTGGCGGTGGGGTCCTGGAGGACTTCGCAGACCGCGACGAGGTCCGCGACCTCCGGGAGGTGCAGCAGCCCGGACAGGCCGACGACCTCGACGGGGATGTCCCGGGCGACCAGTTCGCCCTGGATGCGGGCGAAGTCCGCGGCGGTACGGCAGAGCACCGCGATTTCGCCGGGCGGGGTGCCGGTGCGCACGAGGTGGGCGAGGGAGTCGGCGAGCCAGCCGATCTCCTCGGCGTGGGTGGGCAGCAGGGCGCAGCGCACGACACCGTCGCGTTCGGCACCGGGGGCGGGGCGTAGCGCCTCGACGCCCTCGTGCATCCGGCGGAGGGGGGCGGCGAGGCCGTTGGCGAGGTCGAGGAGGCGGCCGCCGCTGCGGCGGTTCTCGCTGAGGGCGAACCGGCGGGCGGGGGTGCCGTCCGGGAAGGGGAAGTGGGTGGGGAAGTCGTCGAGGTTGGCGACGGAGGCGCCGCGCCAGCCGTAGATGGCCTGGCAGGGGTCGCCGACGGCGGTGACGGCGTGCCCGGTGGGGGTGCCGGCGGTGGTCCCTGCGAGGGTCCCGGCCCCGGTGGCGGCGGTCCCGGTGGGGGTTCCGGCCCCGGTCACGGCAGCGGTGGCAGCGGCGGTCCCGGTCGTGCTTCCCGTCCCGGTGCCTGCGTTCGTCCCCGTGGCAGTCCCGGCACCGGCCCCGGTCTCGGCTCCGGCACCGGCCTCGGTCCCGGCTCCGGCTCCGGCTCCGAAGAGGCCGGACAGCAGGAGCCGTTGGGCGACGGAGGTGTCCTGGTACTCGTCGAGCAGGACGACGCGGAACTCGTCGCGCAGGATGCGGCCGACCTCGGGGCGGGTGGTGGCGAGGGTCGCCGCATGGGCGATCTGGTCGCCGAAGTCGAGGAGGTCGCGGCGGCGCTTCTCGGCGCGGTAGGCGGTGACGAGGTCGAGGAGCTCCCTGCGGGCGCGGGCGGTCTCGGGGACCTTGCGCAGGTCGGCGTTGCTGAGCTTGACGCCGTCGAGGGCGGTGAGGAGGTCGGAGTCGTAGCCGCGGAGGGTGGCCGGGTCGACGAGGTGCTCGGCCAATTCGGCGTCGAGGGCGAGGAGGTCCTCGACGAGGGTGGGCAGGGAGGTGGTGAGGGCCGGGTAGGGGCCGGGGGCGGCGCGCAGGGTGCGGGCGGCGAGCTGGAAGCGGGTGGCGTCGGCGAGCAGCCGGGCGCTGGGTTCCAGGCCGATGCGCAGGCCGTGGTCCTTGAGGAGCTGGCCGGCGAAGGCGTGGTACGTGGAGATCCGGGGCTCTCCGGTGGGCTGGTCGGCCGTGCCGTCCTGGGGCGGGAGGGGGTCGGGGTCGGTGACGCCGGCGGCGTGCAGGGCGGTTCTGACGCGTTCGGCGAGTTCGCCGGCGGCCTTGTTGGTGAAGGTCAGCCCGAGGACCTGCTCGGGGGCTACCTGGCCGGTGCCGACCAGCCACACCACCCGGGCGGCCATGACGGTGGTCTTGCCGGAGCCGGCTCCGGCCACGATGACCTGCGGGGCGGGCGGGGCGGTGATGCACGCCGTCTGCTCCGGAGTGAACGGGATGCCGAGGAGCTCCTTGAGCTGCTCGGGGTCGGTGATACGGGCTGACACAGTCGGAAACCGTATCGGGCGGCACTGACACTCCCCGCAGCCGGCGGCGTCGGTGCAGGTCATGAGGGGGCGCGGGTCGGCACCACGGTCACGGAACAGAGGACCGGACCAGCAGGACACCTGCGGTTACGGAACGGATCTCCGGGCCAGCAGGACGCCCCGCTCCCAGAGGAAACGGCCGGACCAGCAGCGCGCCCCCGTCCCGGAGAAAACAGCCGGACCAGCAGCGCGCCACGGTCACGGAACGGACTGCGGACCGCCGGGCCGGTCATTCGACGATGTGCCGGCCCTCGGGCTGGGCGCTGCACGAGGCGCGGAAGGTGCAGTGGGTGCAGTGGGTGCCGGTGGTCGGAGTGAACCGCTCCTCCAGGACGCGGCCGGCGGCGGTGGCCAGCAACTCCCCCACCCAGTCGCCCTCCAGGGGCGGCTGCGCCTGTACGGCGGGCAGGGTCTCGCCGCCCTCCTTCTGGGGCGCGCCGAGGCGCAGGTGGACCAGTTCGGCGCCGCCGGCTTCGGGGGTGGCGCCGTCGAAGGCGTCGTCGACGGCGCCCTCGCGGACCGCGAGCTGGTAGACGGCGAGCTGGGGGTGGCGGGCGACCTCGGGGCCGGTCGGCTTCTGTTTGCCGGTCTTGAAGTCGACGACGTAGGCGCGGCCCTGGGCGTCCTTGGCGACGTGGTCCATGCTGCCGCGGATGCGGACCTGATGGTCGCCGGCGCGGAGGGTGACGTCGAAGCCGTGCTCGGTGGCGACGGTGGCGCGGTCGCGGGTGTCGCGTTCCATGACGTGCCAGCGCAGGAAGCGCTCCAGGGCGGCGCGGGCGTGGTCCTTCTCCTGCCGGGACTTCCAGGGGGCGTCGAAGGCGAGCGCGTCCCATACGGAGTCCAGCCGCTCCATCAGGACGGCCAGATCGGCGGGGGTGCGGCCGGAAGCCACCTCGTCGGCGAGGACGTGCACGACGTTGCCGAAGCCCTGGGCGGCGGTGGCGGGGGCGTCGGCCTTGACCTCACGGCCCAGGAACCACTGGAGGGAACAGGTGTGGGCGAGCTGGTCGAGAGCGCTGCCGGAGAGGACCACGGGCTGGTCGCGGTCGCGCAGCGGAACGCCGTTGTGCGTGGGCTCGGCAAGGCCCCACCAGGTGTCGGGGTGGGCCGCGGGGACCAGGGGCCGGCCGTCGTCGTCCTGGAGTGCGGCAAGGGTGGCGAGCCGCTGGGCGGCGGCCTCGCGCAGGGCGGGGCCGGCGGCCGGGTCGACGGTGGTGGCGCGGAGTTCGGCGACGAGGGCGGCAACGGCGAGGGGGCGGCGGGGGCGTCCGGTGACGTCCTGGGGGGTGACGCCGAGTTCGGTGAGGAACCGGGAGGGCTGGTCACCGTCGTCGGCGGCGGCCTTCACGGCGGTGACGACCAGGCGGTCGCGGGCGCGGGTGGCGGCCACGTAGAAGAGCCGGCGCTCCTCGGCGAGCAGGGCGCCCGGGGGGAGGGGTTGGGCGAGGCCGTCGCGGCCGATGCGGTCGGCCTCCAGCAGGGATCCGCGGCGCCGCAGGTCGGGCCAGAGGCCTTCCTGGACGCCGGCGACGACCACCAGCCGCCATTCGAGGCCCTTGGCGCGGTGGGCGGTCATCAGCCGGACGGCGTCGGGGCGTACCGAGCGGCGGGTGAGGGTGTCGGCGGCGATGTCCTGGGCGTCGACCTCCTCCAGGAAGTTGAGGGCGCCGCGGCCGCCGGTGCGTTCCTCGGCGCGGGCGGCGGTCTCGAAGAGGGCGACCACCGCATCGAGGTCGCGGTCGGCGTTGCGGCCGGCGGCGCCGCCGCGGCGGGCGGCCCGCTCCAGGCGCTGCGGCCAGGGGGTGCCGTTCCACAGCTCCCACAGGGCCCCTTCGGCGGTGCCGCCGTCGGCGAGGAGGTCGCGGGCGGACTGCAGCAGCAGGCCGAGCCGCTGGGCTCCGCGGGCGTAGCCGGGGTCGTGGGCGATCAGGCGGCGGGGGTCGGCCAGTGCCCCGGCGATCAGTTCATCGGAGGGGCGGGGCAGCGGCCGGCCGGCGGCGCGCTCCTCCTCGCGCAGGGCGCGGCCCAGCCGCCGCAGATCGGCGGAGTCCATGCCGCCGAGGGGGGAGGTCAGCAGGTCGAGAGCGGTTTCGGCATCGAGCCACGGGGGCGGGGCGGGGGTGTCGTCGGCAGCCGTGCCCCCACGGCCCCCGCGGCTCCCGGTGCCCCCGGTGTCGGTCCCCCCGACGGCCTCCCCGAGGTTGGCGCTCCCGGTGTCGGTGCCCCCAACGACGTCCCCGGTGTCCGTGCCCCCAGTGGCCGTGCCCCCGGCGTCCGTGCCCCCAGCGACGCCCCCGGCGCCGGCGCCCGGCGCGCCAGCAGGAGCCAGCGCCGCCCGTGCCGCCACCCGCAGCGCGCTGAGCAGGGGGGCGACGGCGGGTTCGTGGCGCAGCGGCAGGTCATCACCGTCGATGTCGAGCGGGACCCCGGCGGAGGTGAGCGCCCGGCGCACGGCGGGGATGGAGCGCCCGCCGGCGCGGACCAGGACGGCCATCTCGTTCCAGGGGACGCCCTCCTCCAGGTGGGCGCGGCGCAGGATGTCGGCGACGTTGTCCAGTTCGGCGCCGGGCGTCGGGTACGTGAACACCTCGACCCGGCCGCCGTCCCGTACGGGCACCGGCTCCCGGTGGGCGCGCACGGTGTCGGCGGGCAGGCGGGTCAGCGGCATCCGGCGGGTCAGCAGCCGGGTGGCGGCGAGGAGGTCGGCGCCCGAGCGCCGGGAGGTGCCGAGCACGGCCACCGGGGCGGGGGTGCCGTCGGCGCGCCGGAAGGTCTCGGGGAAGTCGAGGATGCCGCCCACGTCGGCGCCCCGGAAGGCGTAGATCGACTGGTCGGGGTCGCCGAACGCGACGAGGGTGCGGCCCGGGGAACCCGGTGCGCCGGCCGTGGTGCCGTTGCCGGCGAGCGCGTGCAGCAGCCGCACCTGGGCGACGTCGGTGTCCTGGTACTCGTCGACGTAGACGGCGTCATAGGCGGCGGCCAGCCCGGCGGCGACGTCGGGGCGCCCGGCGAGCAGCACCGCGCGGTGCACCAGCTCGGCGTAGTCCAGGGCGCCCTGGTGGTCGAGGACGTCGAGGTACTCGGCGAGGAAGCCGGCCGCGGCGCCCCAGTCGGGGCGTCCGGTGCGGCGGGCGAAGGCGCCCAGGGTGTCCGGGCCCAGGCCCAGTTCGCGACTGCGGGCGAGCACCGCGCGGACCTCGTCGGCGAAGCCGCGGGTGGTCAGGCAGGCGCGCAGCTCGTCCGGCCAGCTGATCGCGGCCCGGCCGGCGGCGGCCAGCTCGGCCTGCCCGGCCAGCAGTTCGCGGACGGCGAGGTCCTGCTCGGGGCCGGACAGCAGCCGCAGCGGGTCGGCGAAGAGGTCGGCGTCCTGGTGGGCGCGGACCAGGGCGTAGCAGTAGGAGTGGAAGGTGGTGGCCTGCGGGACGAAGCTGGTCCGCAGCCGGGCGGCGAGCCGGTCGCGGAGGGCGACGGCGGCCTTGCGGCTGAAGGTCAGCACGAGGATCCGCTCGGGGTCGGCGCCGGCCCGGATCCGGCGGGCGACCGACTCCACCAGGGTCGTGGTCTTGCCGGTGCCGGGGCCGGCGAGCACCAGCAGCGGCCCGTGGCGGTGGTCAACCACAGCGCGCTGGGCTGCGTCCAAGGCAGGAGAATCCACCCGCTCCGGCGGGGTGCGTACGAGGCGGTACGCGCCGGGGGCGTCCCGCCGCGCCGCCCGGTGGGGCTGCGTCGGCGGAACGGCCGAGAAGGAGGAACTCACGTGGATCGCCGGTCCTGAGGAGGGTGCTTGTCGTGGTGCGGATGCGGTGCGGAGCCCGCCCCGGTGCGGGGCGCCGGCCGGCCTGCCAGGCCGGCGCCGTGCGGTACACGCTAGGGCGTGCCGGAGCCGTCCCGGCGGCCGTCCCAGCGCGCCCGCCGCATGTCGAGCCGCGGTATGCGGTCCCCGGCGCTCTTTCCGGACTCGCGCAGCGGGGTGCCTTCCTCGCGGTAGTGGGCCAGTGCGCGCCGTTCGCTGCCGGGCAGCAGCCGGCCGTCCGCGCGGACCACCCGCCACCAGGGCACGGCGCCGCCGTAGAGGGCCATCGCCCGGCCCACCTGGCGCGGTCCGCCGCCCCCGCCGGGAGGTGCCCCCGGCCCGTCGGCGTCCTCGGCCGCCGCCCCTTCGGGCTCGGCCTCCCCCGCCAGCCACTCCGCGACATCGCCGTAGGTCATCACCCGGCCCGGCGGGATCAGCTCGGCGACGGCCAGCACCCGCTCCGCGTACTCGGGGTACTCGGGCAGGTCGTCCGCCGTGGTGTCTCCGGTCCCACTCATTCGGTCCATCCTGCCGTACGGCGCCGACAATGGGATCGGACACACGGTCCCGCACCACCGGAGGGGCCGGCGGCACGGCGTCGTCAGCAGTGGTACGGACGGTGGCACGCCCTGCGCCCGCACCCCAGCGGGGGCGGAGGTTCCGCTTCCCGTACCCCCGAAATGCACCCTGATGCCCGCCCGCACCGGCCGGCCGTGCCACCATCTTCCGGACGGTGACTGGTGATACGAGATCAAGAAGAGACGGCCGAGCAGCAGGGTGCGGCGCCTCCGCGGGAGGCGGGCGCCCCTGACGCGCTGCCCGTCGCGGGGAAGCACCAACGGGGGCCGGCCACGGCTTCCGCTACCGAAAAGGCGAGCACGATCGAGAAGGCCGAAAGACCAGGGGCGTCCGAGAGGCCGCAGGGGCCCAGGGAGCCCGAGCCAACTGCGCTCGACAAGGAGGAGCGGAAGGACGAGCAGGCGCAGGACGAGCACACCGGGCGCGACAGTGGTCCGGCGGCAACTCCCGGTGCGGCCCCGGGCAGGGTCCGGACGGGCTCGCACCGCGCCGACCTGAGTGCCGATGCGTCCGGCGAGTTCGACGTCGACCGGGTCTCCGGTGACGAGCCGTTGCTGCCCGCGCGGGTGCACCGGCCCTCCGATCTGCTGCGGCTGCTGCTCGGCATGGCCGGGATCGCCCTGGTGCTGGCGCTGGCGACGTTCGCGCACGGCACCACCCAGGGGCTGGCGCGGGACATCGGCACCGGCGCGAAGGCGGCGCCCCCACTGCTGATCAACCTGGCGGGGCTGACGTCCAGTGTCGCGGTGCTGATCGTGCCGGTGGCGTTCGCCGTGGAGCGGCTGATCAAGCGGGACGGGCTGCGGATCGCCGACGGTGTGCTCGCCGCCGTCCTCGCGCACGGGGTGTCGCTCGCCACCGACCTGTGGGTGGCCGAGTCCGCCCCCGCCTCGATCCGGGTCGCGCTGACCCAGCCGCTGGCGAACGGTGCGCTCTCGGCTCCGGTGCACAGCTATCTGGCCCCGGTGATCGCCTATATGACGGCGGTGGGGATGTCCCGCCGGCCGCGCTGGCGGGTCGCGATGTGGTGCGTGCTGCTGCTGGACGCGTTCGCGGTGCTGGTCGGGCGGTACACCACCCCGTTCGCGATCATCATCACGGTGCTGATCGGCTGGACCGTCGCCTTCGGCACCCTCTACGCGGTCGGCTCCCCCAACGTCCGCCCCACCGGCCAGAACCTCCTCGCCGGCCTGCGCCGGGTCGGCTTCCACCCGGTGAGCGCGATGCGCGCGGAGGACGCCGCCGGCCAGGACAGCGCCGAGCACGCCGACCGCGGCCGGCGCTACCTCGTCACCCTGGAGGACGGCCCGCCCATCGACGTCACCGTCGTCGACCGCGAGCAGCAGGCCCAGGGCTTCTTCTACCGGGTGTGGCGGCGGCTGTCGCTGCGCGGCATCAACCAGCGCCGCAGCCTGCAGTCGCTGCGCCAGGCGCTGGAGCAGGAGGCGCTGCTGTCGTACGCGGCGATCGCGGCCGGGGCCCACGCCCCCAAGCTGATCGCCACCTCGGAGCTCGGCCCGGACGCGGTGATGCTGGTCTACGAGCACATCGGGGGCCGCACCTTCGACTCGCTGGCCGACGACGAGATCACCGATGCGCTGATGCACAGCGCGTGGCGACAGGTCGAGGCGCTGCAGTCCCGGCGGATCGCGCACCGGCGGCTGGTCGGGGACGCGCTGCTGGTGGACCAGGGCGGCAACATCGTGCTGACCGATCTGCGCGGCGGCGAGATCGCGGCCGGTGACCTGGTGCTGCGGATGGACATCGCCCAGCTGCTGGCCACCTGTGGGCTGCGGGTCGGCGCCGAGCGGGCGGTGGCCGCCGCCGTCGAGGTGCTCGGACCGGACCCGGTCGCCGACTGCCTTCCGATGCTCCAGCCGATCGCGCTCAGCCGCACCACCCGCGCCACCCTGCGCCAGCTGGCCCGCGAGCGCAGCAAGCGGGAGCGGGAGGCGGTGCTGGCCGCGTCGCAGGCCGCCAAGGAAGCGCGGGAGGCCCGCGAGGCGGGTGACCCCAAGGACCGCAAGACGATACGGGCCGAGCGGCACGCCGAGAAGAGCGCCGAGAAGCGGGCGCTGGACGAGGCGAGCGAGGAGGCCCGTGAGGAGGACCTGCTGGCCCAGATCCGCCGGCAGGTGCTGCTGATCCGGCCCACTGCGGTGATCGAGCCGGCGAAGCTGGAGCGGCTGAGCCCGCGGATCCTGATCAGCTGGATCGCCGGTGCCTTCGCGGTGTACCTGCTGCTGTCCCAGCTCACCAACTTCAACCTGGGCGATGTGATCAGCGAGGCCCGGTGGGAGTGGGTGCTGGTCGCGATGCTCTTCTCGGTGGTGACGTACATCGCGGCGGCGATGAGCCTGCTGGGCTTCGTCACGGAGAAGGTGTCGTTCGTCAAGGCCGTCGTCGCGCAGGTCGCGGGCGACTTCGTGAAGCTGGTGGCGCCCGCGGCGATCGGCGGCGTGGCGCTCAACACCCGCTTCCTCCAGCGGGCCGGGGTCCGTCCGGGTCTTGCGGTGGCGAGCGTCGGCGCGTCCCAGCTGTTCGGGCTGGGCAGCCACATCGTGCTGCTGCTGGCGTTCGGCTACCTCACCGGCACCGAGCACGCGCCGCAGATCTCACCGTCCCGTACGGTCATTGCCGGGCTGCTGACCGTCGCCGTACTGGTGCTGGTCGTCACGGCCGTCCCTGTGCTGCGGAAGTTCGTCTCGACACGGGTGCGCTCGCTGTTCGCCGGGGTGGTCCCCCGCATGCTGGACATCCTCCAGCGGCCCCGGAAGCTGGTCACCGGCATCGGCGGGATGTTGCTGCTGACCGCGGCGAACGTGATGTGCCTGGACGCCTCGATCCGGGCGTTCGGCGGCGACCAGCTCAGTTACGCGAGTATCGCGGTCGCCTTCCTCGCCGGTAACGCGCTGGGCTCCGCCGCCCCCACCCCGGGAGGTGTGGGGGCCGTCGAGGGCGCCCTGATCGGTGCGCTGACCTTCGCCGGCCTGGCCGGTGACGTGGCGTTCCCGGCGGTGCTGCTGTTCCGGCTGATGGTCTTCTGGCTGCCGGTGCTGCCCGGCTGGGTGGCCTTCAGCTATCTGACCCGCAAGGGCGAGATCTGACCCTCGGCCGCCACGGCGTTCCTGGCCCGAGCGGCCCGGCACAGCACACCGGCGGGCCGCGGCGCGGTGCCGCGGCCCGCCGGTGCGGGTGCTCAGGTGTCGGTCAGTAGACCGGCTTCTCCGGCTCGATGGTGTTGACCCAGCCGATGACGCCGCCGCCCACGTGCACCGCGTCGGCGAAGCCGGCGGACTTCAGCACGGCGAGCACCTCGGCCGAGCGGACGCCCGTCTTGCAGTGCAGGACGATCTTGCGGTCCTGCGGGAGGTCCTGGAGGGCGTTGCCCATCAGGAACTCGTTCTTCGGGATCAGCCGGGCGCCCGGGATGGCGACGATCTCGAACTCGTTGGGCTCGCGGACGTCGATGATGTCGATCTTCTCATCGGCGTCGATCCACTCCTTGAGCTGCTGGGGAGTGATCGTCGAGCCGGCCGCCGCCTCCTGCGCCTCCTCGGACACGACACCACAGAAGGCCTCGTAGTCGATGAGCTCGGTGACGGTCGGGTTCTCGCCGCAGACCGCGCAGTCGGGGTCCTTGCGGACCTTGACCTGACGGTAGGTCATCTCCAGTGCGTCGTAGATCATCAGGCGGCCGACTAGCGGGTCACCGATGCCGGCGAGCAGCTTGATCGCCTCGTTGACCTGGATGGAGCCGATGGAGGCGCACAGCACGCCCAGCACGCCGCCCTCGGCGCAGGAGGGCACCATGCCCGGCGGCGGGGGCTCCGGGTACAGGCAGCGGTAGCAGGGGCCGTGCTCGGACCAGAACACCGAGGCCTGGCCGTCGAAGCGGTAGATCGAGCCCCAGACGTACGGCTTGTTCAGCAGCACACAGGCGTCGTTGACCAGGTAGCGGGTGGCGAAGTTGTCCGTGCCGTCCACGATCAGGTCGTACTGGGCGAAGAGCTCCATGACGTTGGTGGAGTCGAGGCGCTCTTGGTGCAGGTTGACCGTGACGTACGGGTTGATGCCCAGGACGGTGTCCTTGGCGGACTCCGCCTTGGAGCGGCCGATGTCCGCCTGGCTGTGGATGATCTGGCGCTGCAGGTTCGACTCGTCGACCTCGTCGAACTCCACGATGCCGAGCGTGCCCACGCCCGCCGCGGCCAGATACATCAGCGCGGGCGAGCCCAGGCCGCCGGCGCCGACACACAGCACCTTGGCGTTCTTCAACCGCTTCTGCCCGTCCATCCCGACATCGGGGATGATCAGGTGGCGGGAGTACCTGCGTACCTCGTCGACGGTGAGCTCCGGAGCGGGCTCGACCAGGGGTGGCAGCGACACGGATGACCTCAACAAGGGTTGGTCGGTATCTCAGGACTGGTGTTCTTCCCGTAACACTGCCACGCCCCTCTTCATTCCGAGACACATGTTCCGATGCGCGAGACACATGCGTCCCAGAAGCCGGGCAGCGCCTCCCAAGCGTCTCCGCACCGGTCACGGCGGTCGGTGACGTACACGGTGCCCGCCCCCTGCCAGCGGGCGATCCGCAGCGCCTCCTCCAGGTGCGTGGCCGGCACGCTGTGGACGAGGTGGCAGAACCGCTGCGGCGGGTGGTCGGCGGTCCACTCGGCCACCTGGGACCAGCGGTAGTCCGACCAGCGCCCGGCGAAGGTGACGAGCTGGTCGGCGGCCTCGGCGTAGCCGGGGTGCGGGTGGGTGCCGTGCCCCAGGACGAAGTGCCCGCCGTCGCACAGGGCGCGCAGCGCGGTGACCGCCTGCCGGGTCCGGGGCAGCTGCGCGCGGCCGGCGGGCGGGCGGGCCAGCCAGAAGCCGTCGACCTTGTACCACTCCCGGTAGCGGTGCGCCTCGGAGATCAGCTCGCCCAGGGGCCGGGTGCCGCGCGCCAGGTCCAGGTGCCCCAGTACCCGTACGCCCGTCTCGCGGAGCCGGGCGGCGGCCGGCCGGCAGTGCGGGTCGGGGCGGATCCCGGGGCCGTTGGACACATCGAGCACCGCCCAGTGCACGAGCCCCGGCGGGCAGCCCAGCAGCCCGGCCCACTCGGCGGGCGCCAGCAGCGGATGCGCGAAACCGGGTACGCCGATGCCCAGCGGCCCGGCCCCGGTGGGGGCGCGGGTGCCGCCGGACGGCGTGATCAGATGCGACACGCGGCCTCCATCCAGATGTCGGCCAGGGACTCCTCCAGGACGATCCGGGGCCGCCAGCCGAGCCGGTCGCGGGCGGTGCGCACATCGGCCTGCTGCCAGGTGCCACAGCCGTCCGGGTAGGGGTAGGTCGCGGGCGGCGCGCCGGGGTGCTCGCCGGCCGGGCTGGGGATGACCAGCCGGGCCGGTGGCGAGTCCAGCTCGTGCAGCGCCCCGCCGAAGCCGGCGACCCGGGCCAGCACCGACGCGGCCTCGCGCAGCCGTACCGCGCGGCCGGTGCCGATGTTGACCACGCCCTGCGCGGCGGAGAGCGACGCGGCGTGCACGGCCCGGGCGACGTCCCGTACGTCGACGAAGTCCCGTTGGACGCCGAGCCCGCCGAGCTTGAGTTCGCTGTCGCCGGACTGCATGGCGCGGCGCATCGCCTCGGCCAGCCGTCCCAGCGGCGAGCCGGCCGGCGTGCCCGGCCCGACCGGGGAGAACACCCGCAGCACCACCGCGTCGAGCCCGGAGCCCAGGACGAGTTCGGTGGCGGCGAGCTTGCTGACGCCGTACGGGCCGCCGGGGCGTGGCACCGCGTCCTCGGCGGTCGAGGAGCCGGGCTGGGAGGGCCCGTATTCGGAGGCGCAGCCAAGGTGGACGAGCCGGGCACCGCAGCCGCTGCGGCGCAGCGACTCGCAGATGGTGGCGACCGCGACGGTGTTGTGCCGGGTCAGCTCGCGGGCGCCACCGCGGGTGGCGCCGGCGCAGTTGACGACCACGCCGGGGTGCACCGCGTCGAGGAAGCGGGTGAGCGCCCCCGGGCTGCCGGTGGCCAGGTCGAAGCGGACGTCGGCGTCGTCGCCCCGCCCGAGGGCGGTGAGCTGGACGGCGGGGTCGGCGAGCAGGCGGTCGGCGACATAGCGGCCCAGATAGCCATTGGCGCCGATGAGCAGCACCCTCATCGTGTGACCCCCCGGTCCGCGTGGCGTGTGGTCGGCTGGAGGTTCATGTGTCCTGCTCCTCATACGGATGGTGGGAAGTACGTCGGCTTCGCCGCGGGGCCGGTGCCCGCCCTGGGACGGAGGCCGGGTGGGGACGCGGTGAAGCGTCCGAAGGGGGCGGTTCCGGGGTGCCCGTTCGGGGGCGGTAGCCCGTGCGCGGGTGCGGGGCGGTGGGGGACGGGGGTGGTGCGGACGGTCACGGCCGGTGCGGCCTCGGCGGTCCGGTGGGGACGGCCGCGTGCGCACTGGCGCCGGTGAGCGCCCGCAGGCCGTACCCCAGGAGGCCGAGGGCGGCGGCGGTGCAGGCCAGGGCGGGGACCGCGGCCGGCCCGGCGGCGCTGGTCAGCACGTCGACCGGGGTGCTCAGCGGGCCGAGGCCGGGGAGCCGGGCGGTCAGGACCAGGGCCGGGGCGAGCACCTCCAGGGCGGCGGCGCACGCCAGGCCGGCGGCGGCCGCACCGGGGAAGCCGTGGACGACCAGCAGACGGGCGAGGAAGAGCAGCGTCCCCAGGGCGGCGACCGCCACCGCCGCCACCGCGCCGTCACCGCCGAGGACCACCCGTGCGCCCAGGAGAAGCACCGTCTGGGCGGCGAGGAAGAGAGCGGTGGCGGCGAGCAGCAGCGGCCGGACGCGGGCGGCGAACTCCTCCAGGCCGCGGCTGGCCGCCAGCGCGCGCCGGCCGCGCAGGGCGAACCAGCGGGCGCAGCCGGCCGCGGGCAGCACCGCGCAGGGCAGCGCCACGGCGGTGGCGACGGCCGCCCGGGGGACGGCGTACGGCAGGTCGGTGCCGCCGGCCTGCAGTTCGCCGAGCAGCCAGTCGCCGAGGACCGCATAGCCGGCGGTCCAGCAGACCCACAGCGCCGCGGTGCGCGGCCCCGGGGCGGAGTGCCGGGCGCGCAGCGGCCCGGACCGGACGGCCAGCCGGACGGCGAGCGCGACCAGGACCGCGCCGAGGGCACCAACGCCGGTGTGGAGTACGGGGGTTACCGCATCGCCCAGCGCGGCGGGGGCGGCGACGGCAGCGACGGCGACGGCGCCCGGGAGCAGCTGGAGCGCGGCCGTGCAGGGTCCTCCCCACCCCTGGCTCCCGGAGGGGGCGGGGGCCGCGTGCCCCGGGGGCAGTCCCGGTGCGGGCATCCCCGCCGCCGGGCCGCCCGGCACCGCCCGTTCGGCGTGCTCCGGCGCGGCGCCGGGAGCGGGGCCGAGGGCGCCGGCGGACCCGGCCGGCCGGCCGCCCCCGGGGGTGTCCGCGGGGCCGGCCGCCGCGGCGCCCGCGCCCCACACCGGGTGTGCGGCTCCGGGCCCCGCCCCGGCCGGCCCGCCGTCCTGCCCGGCGCGGGGCACCCTGGCGTAGAGCTCCTCGGCCAGCGAGAAGACGTCACGGTGCCGGAAGCGGGCGGCCGTGCGGTCGGTGACGCCGTGCGCCTCCAGGCCGGCGGCGATCTCCAGCGCGTCGACGGCGTGGGCACACAGCATCTGGTGACGGTGCATCAGGGCGCGTACCGGGTCGGCGGGTCCGCGGCGTACGGGCCGGGCGGTACGACTCTCCCCGGCGGCTCCGGAACCCGCCACCGCAGGGCCCGTCACCGCAGGGCCCGTCACCGCGGAGCCCGTCAGCGCGGAGCCCGTCACCGCGGAGCCCGCCGCGACGGCCCCGCGAGCCTCCACCACGGTCTCCAGGGCGGGGACGCCGCCGCCCTCGGGCGCGGTCATGCGCCGTCTCCGTCCGCCGGGGCCGCCGTACAGCCGCGGCGGCCGGGGCGGGCGCGGCGTCCGGCGAACTCCCGCAAGCGGGCGCCGGATCCGGCCGGGGCGGTGCGCTCGCCGGCGGGCGCCGGGGCACCGGCGCGGGCACGGCGCCGGAGCCCGTCCCGGTTGCCGGCGTGGGCCACATCGGCCATGCCGGTGACCAGGGCCACGCCCACCACGCCCATCGCGCACATCACGTCCACCACACCGTTCACCACTGCCATCTCCCTACGCCGACCCTGACTGCCTCATCGCGCTGCCCCCGTCCCCACGGCCTTGTCATGTCTCGAACCTCACCCGGCCCCCGGCGCGCCGCTCACCCCGTCGCTCCCCCTGGCAGGCCGCCCAGCTCGGTGTGCGGCCGGCCGGCGCGGCGGCCCTGGCGGCGGCGCCGGTCGCGGCCCAGCGGCCGGGGACATGGGATTCGGCGGGCCGGGCGAACGGCTGCGGCACACCGTGGACGTCCAGCCCACCGCGGTCCGCCGGGCGGGCCGGCGCGTGCGAGATCAGCTCCAGGTAGATGCCACGAAATGCCGCGGCGTTCTGCTCGACGGTGAAGAGTTCCAGCGCCCGCGCCCGGGCCGCCGCCCCCAGCCGGGCTCGGCGCTCGGGGTCGCCGAGCAGCGCCCGGCAGGCCGCCGCGAGCGCGCGCGGGTTGCGCGGCGGGACGACCAGGCCGGTGCCGCCGATGACTTCGCAGACCGCGCCGGTGTCGGTCGACACCGTGGCGCGTCCGCAGAACATCGCCTCCACCAGGGAGCGTGGGAAGCCCTCGACGACGCTGGAGAGCACCACCACCGCGGCCGAGGCGTAGGCCTCCTCCAGGAGCGGCGCCTCGGGGCCGCCGAGCTCCTCGAAGCTGACCGGGTTCTCGCCGACGGTGCGGGCGTCGGCCGCCTCGTCGGGGAAGAGCTGGGCGGCCAGCGCCCGGCAGTGCGCGAGATAGCCGGGCGCCTCCGGGTGGCGGCCCACCCCGCCGACGATCCGGAGGGTGGCCGCCGGCTCGGCCCGGCGGACCTCGGCGAACGCGTGCAGCAGCGCCACCAGGTCCTTGGCCGGCTCGATGGAGCCGACCCACACCAGGGTCTTGGAGTCATCGGCCGGGGCGTCCGCGACGGCGGTGAAGCGGCCCGCGTCCATGCCCGGGTAGACCGTCCGCAGCCGGGCGCGGTCGGCACCGCAGCGCTCCTGCCAGCGGCGGGTGTGGGTGTTGCCGGGGGTGATCAGGGCCGCCTGGGCGTAGGTCTCGGCGGCCAGTGCGCCCTGGAAGGCGGCGAGCAGGGCGCGCACCGGCGCGCTCAGCGGCGCCGCGGCGCGGGCGAGGTAGTGCTCGCGCAGCCGGACACCGTGCTCGGTGACCAGCAGCGGGGTGCCGAAGGAGCGCTTGGCCACCAGCCCGGGGAGGGCCGCCGCCCCGCCCGAGGTGGCGTGGCAGAGGTCCACGGCGTCGAGACCGGGGGTGCCCCGGTCGCCGTACCAGTCCAACGACAGGGGCCGCAGGGCGAGTTCGAGGTGGGCCGCGACCGCCAGCAGGTCGGCGACGCGGGCGCCGTGGGCGGCGGGCAGCGCGCGGGGGCCGCGGCAGGCGGACTCCAGGATGCGCACGGCGTCGTCGGAGCGCAGCAGGACGGGCAGTCCGCCCTGGTCGCCGGCCTGCTCGGCGAGCCCGTAGAGACCGCTGGCGAAACGGTCCGCCTTGCTGGCCGGCGGGGCGCCTGGGGCCCCCTCCGGGCCGGCCGGCGGCGCCGTGAAGGCGGTCACCAGGGCGCCGAAGTGCTCGGCGAAGCGGCGCCGTTCGCGCCGACCGTGGGACCGGCCCCGGCGCTCCTCGGAGCCCCGGTGGTGGCCGGCGGGGAAGGCGCCCCAGAGGGGCGCGGTGTGCACCCGCCGTACCTGGGCGGGCAGTGACGGGGCCCGGAGCTCCTCCTGGCGGGCCTGCGTGGCGAGGGCGTACACCTCGATGTCGTGGCCGGTCAGCCCGCGTACGAGCCGGTCACACCACGCCTGTGACGCACCCGGCGCGTACGGGTAACCACCCTCGGTGAGCAGTCCGATCCGCATGACTGCACCCCCGTCCTCCCATATCGGCATCCCTGGCACGACGGCCGCACCGCCGTCACCTGCAGGAAGAAGCTATGCAGAAGGGCCGGTGGCGCGATGGACGGTTGTCCGTCGCACCACCGGAAGGGGTGAAAGCACGTAACTTATCGCCCGTAGGGGCGTTTCGACGCGGTATGTGTGCGCTGTGCCGTGGAGCGCCGCCCCGCGGACAGCGGGACGGGCCCCGGTCACCGCGGCCGGGCGGCCGGCTACCGCTGGGTGGGAAACGGCCAGGAGTTGGGCCGGCAGGTCGCTCCGTCGGTCGTCAGGAACTTGGTCTGCTGCATCATCACCGGCGCCAGGGCGCCCTGCCGGGAGCAGCTCTCGTGGTTGTGCCCGAGCCGGTGACCGACCTCGTGGTTGATCAGCATCTGCCGGTAGGCGAGCATCTTGTCGTGCCCGTAGGTCTTGGCGCCCTGTGCCCAGCGGTAGGCGTTGATCATGACCCGTTCGGTGGCCGCCGAGTCGCAGGAAACATTGTCCTCGGTGGTGTCCAGGCCGGACTTGGCGCACCACGTCCCGGTGGTCCCCGGGCTCGCCAACGTGATCACGAAGTCCGCGTGGCCGGACGAGACCCGCTCGAAGGTCATCGCCCCGCCGTGCGCCCAACTCCGATCGTCGTTGAGGGTCTTATGCACCGCCTCGGCGAACAGCTTGCCGTCCAGCGGCAGCCCCTCCTCGATGTCCACGCGGTAGCGCAGCACCTTGCCGTGGCCGGGCGCCTTGGCCCCGCCGGGGACCGGGGTGAACCGCCCACTGGCCGTCAGATCCGCGGCCAGCGGGAAGACCTGGGTCATCTGCTCGTCATAGCTGGCGGCCTTGGCGTCCTGGGCGGGCCTGGCGTGCGACCGGGAGGCCTCGTCGTCGGTGCCGTCACTGCGGTCGGGGCCGCTGCGCGGCTGCGGTTCGCCGTCCTTCTTGTGCTGCTCGGTGACCTGGCCGGCGATGACCACGGCGAGCACGGTGGTCACCGCCGCGGCCGCCGCACCGGTGAACGTCCGGCCCATGCCGCCCTTCCTGGCGCCGTGCCGCGCCTCCTCGACCTCCCCGCCGTCACCGCCGGGGGCGCCGGACGCCTCGGCGGGGTGGCCGCCGGCCGGCTCTCCGGCCGCATCGACCGCGCCGGCCGGGTGCGCCGCGTACGCCGCGTCGGCCGCGGGGGCCGTGCTCCGCTCGAAGACCACCGACCGTCCGGTGAACCGTCCGCCGGGCGGTACGGGGGTGCCGCCCTGGGCGTCCCCGGCGGCACGCGGGAAACCGGCAGCGCCGGGCGCTCCGGCCCGGAAGACGTCGTCGTCCGCGTCGTCGAGGCCGGTCCCGTCGGCCGCGCCGGTCGAGCCGGCCGCGTCGAAGGCCGCCACGTACTCGCGCCGCGGGCCCGACTCGCGGCCCGGTACGGCCATCGGCCGGGTACCGGACATCTCGGCGCGGGGCCTGGGGATCCGCGGCGCGGCCTGCCCGGGTGCGGGTGCGGACGGCGCCGTGGGGAACGCGCCCCAGCCGCCGCCCGGTTCGCGCTGCTCGGGGTGGCCGCCGCGCACCGTGTCGCCCTCCGGGGGCTCGCGCCGGCGGCGTCCCGAGCCCGGCCCGGCGGCCGGCGCTCCCGGCGGCGTGGCCGGATCGGGGGTGTCTGCCGGAGTCTCCGGCCGGCCTCGACGGCTATGGCGTCCCACGGGGCGTGTCAGCTCCTGCCCGCATCAGCGGTCACATCGGTCACGGCGGAGTCGAGCAGGTCGCGGACCGCCCGCGCCACCGTCTCCGGGTACTCCATCATCGCCACGTGTCCCGCCTCCGGCAGCGTCAGCAGCCGCGAACCGCGGAACGCCGCGGCCGCCCGCCGGGCCATCCGGAAGGAGACCAGGCGATCGCGTCCACCGTAGACGAGAAGGGTCGGCGCGAGCACGCGCTCTGCCTGGCGCCACAAATTGTGCTGTCCGCCGAGCGTGTAGGCGTTCACCAGGCCGCGCGCCGAGCGCTCCATGACCTCCCAGAAGTAGGGGAGTTCCAGCCGCCGGGCGTACTCGTCGACCGCGTCGTTGAACCCTTCCGGGGTGACCTTGCCCGGGTCGCCGTAGCAGAGCGCCATCACCTCGCGGGTACGGCGCTCGGGCGTCCAGTCCCGGGTGAGTCGGGCGAACACCCCAGTGATGCCCGGCACCGCGAGCAGCGCGGTGGGCACCGCCGTCAGCTGCGGCCGCAGTTCGGGCAGCGCCGGTGAGATCAGGGTCAGGGTGCGGACGAGGTCCGGGCGCACCGCGGCCACCCGGGTCGCCGCGGCGCCGCCCATGGAGTTGCCGATCAGGTGCACCGGGCCGCGGTCGGCCGCGTCGAGGTGGCGGATGACCGCGCGGGCCTGCGCGGAGACCGCGTAGTTGCCGTCGTCCGGCGGGGGCGACAGGCCGAAGCCCGGCAGGTCGATCGCCTCACCGTCGAGCCGGTCGGCGAGCAGCGGCATCAGGGCGGACCAGTTCTGCGAGGAGCCGCCGAGGCCGTGGACGTAGAGGGCGGGCTCGCGCGCCGCGCCGGAGCCGCCGCCGCTGCCGTCCGCCGCGCCGTCGTGGCCTTCCGGCCGCCCGGCCGGGGCCCGTACGGTCAGCGTGAGGCCGGGCAGGGTCACGGTGCGCACCGTCTCCGCCGCGCCGCGCCGGCCGGGGCCGGCCGGGGGCACCGGGAGAGCGGCGGTCGCGGTGTCCGGCGACTCGGTCGAAGACATGGGGTCGATGTTACGAGACGATCACGCCCCCGATTGTGTGTTCGCGGTCACACACCGCATCGCGCCGCCGCGACGGCTCTCCTAGGCTCGTAGGCGAGGGCAGCCGCTCCGGCCCCTGCTTTCCTGACAGGCACCAGCCGATGATTGCGAGTCCGTGAGAAAGTCCGCGAGAAAGGGAGCCACCATGCGCGTCGATCCGACAGACCCGGACACTTTCGAGGACGACAGTGACTCCGCCACCGAGTTCGACGTCGAGGCGCCGGAGGCGGACGCCGCGGAGCAGTACGCCGATCTCGCACCGCACCGTGACGAGCCGCTGAACGGCACCGACACCTACTCGGCGAACGAGGCCGACCGTGCCGAACAGGCCCGCGTCGTGGAGCTCAACGAAGACGAATACCGATGACCTGGGGCGTTATGTCAGGTTACCGGGGCGGTACCGGAGAGAAATTCTCGCCCCGGGCCGCGCACAGCCGGGTTACCCAAAAGTACGATGGCGGGCGCGGTGCACCACCTTGTACGGACCGCGTTTGGAACGACTTCTGGGAGGCAGCGTGAGCGCCATCGAGCAGACCGAGGCGGCGCGCCCGCGGGGCACACGCCTGCCACGACGGGCCCGGCGCAACCAGCTCTTGGGCGCCGCCCAGGAAGTGTTCGTGGCGCAGGGCTACCACGCGGCCGCGATGGACGACATCGCCGAGCGGGCGGGCGTCAGCAAGCCGGTGCTCTACCAGCACTTCCCGGGCAAGCTGGACCTCTACCTCGCGCTGCTCGACCAGCACTGCGAGTCGCTGCTGCAGTCGGTGCGTACGGCGCTGGAGTCGACGACCGACAACAAGCAGCGGGTCGCGGCGACGATGGACGCCTACTTCGCGTACGTGGAGGACCCCGGCGGCGCCTTCCGCCTGGTGTTCGAGTCGGACCTGACCAATGAGCCGGCGGTCCGCGAGCGGGTGGACAAGGTGTCGCTGGAGTGCGCCGAGGCCATAAGCGCGGTGATCGCCGAGGACACCGGCCTGTCGCGGGACGAGTCGATGCTGCTCGCCGTGGGGCTGGGCGGGGTCTCCCAGGTGGTGGCGCGCTACTGGCTGTCCTCCGAGAGCGCGGTCCCCAGGGACACCGCGGTGGCGCTGCTGACCTCGCTGGCGTGGAAGGGCATCGCCGGATTCCCGCTGCACGGAAGCGACACGCACTGACCGTGTTCGCTGCTGGCGTGGTGCGCGGCGTCCTGCGCGTCCCCGTACCGGGCTAATGTGTGCTGCGTACAGCGCGGATGTCCGCGCACCCTCCCCCAGTCGACGCTGGGGGACCCCCAGACCGTCGGAGGGACAGTAGCCGTGGAGGTCAAGATCGGCGTGCAGCACGCACCCCGCGAGATCGTTCTGGAGAGCGGGCAGTCTGCCGAAGAGGTGGAGCGCGCGGTGTCCGAGGCGCTGGCCGGCAAGTCGGAGCTGCTGAAGCTGGTGGACGAACACGGCCGCAAGGTCCTGGTCCCGGCGGACCGGCTGGCCTATGTGGAGCTCGGCGAGCCGGCCACCCGCAAGGTCGGTTTCGGCACGCTCTGACGGCACGGCGCCCCGGTGGCGCCGGCAGCGGAACGAGGGCGGCGGCCCGGGGGGACATCCCTCCGGGCCGCCGTCTTTTCGCAGATCGGACCGTTCGAGTCGACCCGGTCGGCCGATCGGGCAGCCGATCGCCGACCGGAGGGTTGCTGCCGCGACCCCTTGGGTACGACCGCCTACGACCGATTTGTTCGTCCGACCCGGACGGCCCGATCGGCACCACACGACACCTCGGCACCACGGGCCGGCACGACCGGCGCCGGCACAAGGAAACCCACGACACACGGGAGGGACAGCATGATCTGGGAAGCGCTCGGAGCCGTTCTCATCGGCTTCGCCATCGCCCTGTCCGCCACGCACAGGCTGCCCGACCGCTTCCCCTCGCGCGCCCTCACCCTGGCGACGGGGCCGGTCGCGGCGCTGCTCGGTGCTCTGCTCACCCGCTCGATCCTGGGCCCGGGCCACCCGATCCAGGTGATGGTGGCCGCGGTCGCCGTCGGGGCGGCGCTGCTCTCGGTCCTGGTGCGCCCCTCGCACCGCCGTCTTCGGCGGCCGGCCACGACGCTGAAGGGGCACCGGACGGCCTGAACCGTCCGACACCCCTCCGGCAACAGCAGCAGCGTCAGGCCGCCAGCCCCAGCGCCGCCATCCGCTTGGTGTGCGCCTCGGTGATCCGGGAGAACATCCGGCCCACCTCCGCCAGGTCGAAGCCGTCGGCCACGCCGCCGACCAGCATCGTGGACAGTGCGTCGCGGTCCGCGACGACCCGCTGCGCCTGCGAGAGCGCCTCGCCCATCAGCCGCCGCGCCCACAGCGCGAGCCGCCCGCCGACCCGGGGGTCGGCCTCGATGGCCGCGCGCACCTTCTCCACGGCGAAGGTGGCGTGGCCGGTGTCGTCCAGGACGGCCAGCACCAGGTCGCGGGTGTCGGAGTCCAGGCGGACCGCGACCTCGCGGTAGAAGTCACTGGCGATCGAGTCGCCGACGTACGCCTTGACCAGGCCCTCCAGCCAGTCCGACGGCGCGGTCTGGCGGTGGAACTCGTCGAGCGCGGCGGCGAACGGCTCCATTGCCTCGTTCGGCTCCGCCTCGATGTGGGCGAGCCGGTCCCGCAGCCGCTCGAAGTGGTGGAACTCGGCCGAGGCCATCTTGGCCAGCTCGGCCTTGTCGTCCATCGTCGGCGCCAGCTTGGCGTCCTCCGCCAGGCGCTCGAAGGCGGACAGCTCGCCGTACGCGAGCGCGCCGAGCAGATCGATCACGGCGGCCCGGTACTGCGGGTCGGCGGAGGCCTGCGCCCAGTTCTGGGCGGCGATCCCGGTGTGTTCTTGCGCGTCAGCCGCGGCGTTCTCAGGCGTTCCCATGACCGGCACAATAGCCCGCTCAGCCGCCCGGGGAAGGCCCTGGTCAGCCATGGACGATCACCGGTGCGACGGGGCCGCAGGCCGGCGCGGGCGACGTGACGAATTCCTCACTCATACAAGCCTTCGGATGAGGGAGCCTCATCCGGGGTACAGTGGTATTGGACCTGCCGAGTAGTCGGTGGGTCGTTCCACGAAGCGGATGCCCGGTCGGTGGCCCGATCGGCTCCAAACCGACCGCCCTCCTTCGCGGCGCGTACCAGACATACGCACAGCAGGAGGCACACCGCTCGCGGCAGGAGTGCCTGAGCGTTGGCAGTGGTCCCGCGCCACCGGCCGCCATCAGGCCGGCCCCGTACGAACCCGTACGACGGAGCGGTACGACCCCCTTCGCCGCCTCACGCCGCGTCTCACAGAAGAGGCAAGATTCTGTCTACGTTCCGAGACCTCGGGATTTTCCCCGAGACGGCCGAGGCCCTGGAGGCCGTCGGCATCATCTCCCCCTTTCCCATCCAGGAGCTGACGCTCCCCGTCGCCCTCTCCGGCAGCGACGTCATCGGCCAGGCCAAGACCGGCACCGGCAAGACCCTGGGCTTCGGCCTGCCACTGCTGGAGCGGGTCACCGTACCCGTGGACGTCGAGGTCGGCCGGGCGCAGCCCGAGCAGCTGACCGAGGCGCCGCAGGCGCTGGTCGTGGTGCCGACCCGCGAGCTGTGCACCCAGGTCACCAACGACCTGCTCACCGCCGGCAAGGTCCGTAACGTCCGGGTGCTGGCGATCTACGGCGGCCGGGCCTACGAGCCGCAGGTCGAGGCGCTCAAGAAGGGCGTCGACGTGGTCGTCGGCACGCCCGGCCGACTGCTGGACCTCGCCGGCCAGAAGAAGCTCGACCTCTCGCAGGTGCGCACCCTGGTGCTGGACGAGGCCGACGAGATGCTCGACCTGGGCTTCCTGCCCGACGTCGAGAAGATCATCCAGCTGCTGCCGGCCAAGCGGCAGACCATGCTGTTCTCCGCGACCATGCCCGGCCAGGTCATCTCGCTGGCGCGGCGCTACATGTCGCAGCCCACGCACATCCGCGCCACCGCGCCGGACGACGAGGGCGCGACGGTCGCCAACATCACCCAGCACGTCTTCCGCGCGCACTCCATGGACAAGCCGGAGATGGTCGCGCGCATCCTGCAGGCCGAGGGCCGGGGCCTGGCGATGCTGTTCTGCCGTACCAAGCGGACCGCCGCCGACATCGCCGACCAGCTCGCCCGGCGCGGCTTCGCGTCCGGCGCGGTGCACGGCGACCTCGGCCAGGGCGCCCGTGAGCAGGCGCTGCGGGCCTTCCGCAACGGCAAGGTCGACGTCCTGGTGTGCACCGACGTCGCCGCCCGCGGCATCGACGTCGAGGGCGTCACGCACGTCGTCAACTACCAGTCCCCCGAGGACGAGAAGACCTACCTGCACCGCATCGGCCGTACCGGCCGCGCGGGCGCCAAGGGCACTGCGGTCACCCTGGTCGACTGGGACGACATCCCGCGCTGGAAGCTGATCAACAAGGCGCTGGACCTGCCGTTCGACGAGCCGGAGGAGACCTACTCCACCTCGCCGCACCTCTACGAGCAGCTGAACATCCCCGAGGGCACCAAGGGCGTGCTGCCGCGCGCCGAGCGGACCCGGGCGGGGCTGGCGGCGGAAGAGGTCGAGGACCTGGGCGAGACCGGCGGTCGCGGCCGTGGTCCGCGCAAGGGCGCCGGCGTCGAGGAGGCGCGTCCCCCGCGCACCCGTACGCCGCGGCAGCGCCGCCGTACCCGTAGCGGCACGCCGGTGGAGGACGCAGCCGCGTCCGGGGCGGCGACCGAGGCGGTCGAGACCGCCGAGGGCACCCAGGCCGCCGAGGGCACTCCGCGCCAGCCGCGCCGGCGCCGCCGCACCCGTAACGGCCGGGCGGCCACGGTGCCGGCTCCGGCGACGGAGGCCGTCGCGACGGCACCGGCCGGCACCGAGGCGGACGAGCCGGCCGCGGAGGCCGCGCCCGCGCCGCGTCGCCGCCGTACCCGCAGCACCGCGCGGGCGGCCGCGGAGGCGGCACCGGCCGTGGTGACCGAGACCGTGGCCGAAACTGCGGCCGAGGCCGTGGTGGACACCGCCGAAGGCACCGACGCCGCACCGGCCAAGCCCAAGCGGGCCCGCAAGACGGTGAAGAAGACCGCCGCTGCCAAGCCGGCCGCCGAGGCCGCCGAGGCCGTGGTGGACACCGCGGAGGGCACCGAGGCCGCACCGGAGAAGCCCAAGCGGACGCGGAAGACGGTGAAGAAGACCGCCGCCGCCAAGCCGGCCGCCGAGGCCGCCGAGGCCGTGGTGGACACCGCCGAAGGCGCCGAGGCCGCACCGGCCAAGCCCAAGCGCACCCGCAAGACCGCCAAGACGGCGGCCGCGGCGGCGCCGGCCGCGGCGGTGACCGAGGAGGCCGGCGAGGCCCCGGCGAAGCCGAAGCGGACCCGGAAGGCCGTGCAGAAGACCGCCGCCGCGCCGGCCGGTGACGCCGCGGGCGAGGCCGGCGAGGCCAAGCCGGTGCGCCGCCGCACCCGCGCCAAGGCCACCGCGGACGAGGCGGCGGCCACCAGCTGACGCCACGTCCGCGCCCGACGGCCCGGCCCCGCCCCGTGCGGTGCCGGGCCGTCGGCGTCCCGGCCCGGTTCCGCCGCCCGGCCGGATAATCTCGGAGCCATGAGCAGGCCGCCCTTCCTCACACTGCCCCCGTGCGCCCGCGCGTACCGACTCGACACCGACCGCGGGGCGTTCGCGGTGCACGACGCCCGGCCCGAGGGCGCGCCGATCGGGACCGCCCTGCTGGTGCCGGGGTTCACCGGCAGCAAGGAGGACTTCATCGCCCTGCTGGCGCCGCTGGCCGCTGCCGGGTTCCGGGCGGTCGCGGTGGACGGCCGCGGGCAGCACGAATCGCCCGGTCCGCGCGACGAACGGGCGTATGCACAGGCCGAGTTGGCCCAGGACGTGCTGACCCAGGCGCGGGCCATACGGGAGCCGGACAGCGGTCCGCTGCACCTGCTGGGGCACTCCTTGGGCGGGCTGGTCGCCCGGGCCGCGGTGCTGCGCGACGCGGCGGCGTTCCGTTCGCTCACCCTGCTCAGCTCCGGCCCCGGGGCCATCGAGGCGGCGCAGCAGGCGCGGGTGCGGATGCTGATCGAGGCGCTGGGCACGCTCGACATGGCGAGCGTGTGGCGGGCGATGCGGGAGCTGGACCCGCCGGAGGCTGCGGACGCCGCGACGCCGCCGGACATCGGCGCGTTCCTGCACCGCCGCTGGTTGAACACCGTCCCCGAGCAGCTGATCGCGACCGGCCGTCAGATGCTGGCGGAGCCCGACCGGGTGACCGAACTGGCGGGTGCGGGGCCGGCTCTGCACGTCGTCTCCGGGGCCGTGGACTACGCCTGGCCGGTGCCGTCGCTGGATGCGATGGCGAAGCGGCTGGCCGCCCGCCGTACGGTCATCGAGGGCGCCGAGCACTCCCCCAACGCCGAACGGCCCGAGAAGACAGCCGAGGCGCTGACCGGGTTCTGGAGCGGGGTCGGCTGAGCCGGGGTCGTCGGGGGGGGCGGCCGCGCGGGGTGTCGCCGGGACAGCGCGGGGCGGTTCGGCGAGCATCGACGGTGCGGGCGGCCACCGACGCCCGGCCGGCACCGGCTTCGCACGAAGGGCTCGACCATGACCGAGAACCACCGGGACGACCCGCACGGCATCGCGCTCACCCGGACCTTCGACGCCCGCCGCGAGCGGGTCTTCGAGGCCTGGACGACGCCCGAGCACTTCGCGTACTGGTTCGGCGGGGAGCTGGCGGTGCCGGCCGACCGGATGACGATGGAGGTGCGGCCGGGCGGGGCGTGGAGCCTGGTGCTGTGCACACCGGACGGCGGTGAGCTGCCGTTCTTCGGTGTCTACCGCGAGGTGGCGCCGCCCGAGCGGCTGGAGTTCACGCTCAAGGACTCCTCCGCCCCGCGCGGTGCGGAGGGCGAGCTGGTCCGGGTCACCCTGAGCGATCTGGGGGACCGTACGGAGATGGCCTTCCGCCAGCTCGGCGGGAACCTCAGCACGGAGCAGTACCAGCAGGCGGAGGCGGGCTGGGCGAGCTTCTTCGACCGGCTGGCGGAGCTCCTCGCCCGGGCCTGAGCGGGCCGACGCGTCAGTACTGCGCCTGGACGTGCTCCCAGAAGCCGTCCCGCAGCACCCGGCGCAGATCGGCGTGGCTGCGCAGGGAGTGCCGCAGCAGCGCCTCCGCGGCGGTCAGCAGCTCCTGGTCGACGGTGCCGGGCAGGTACGGGTGACCGGGCAGGAGGTCGGCCACCCACTCCCGGCCGCGCTCCGCCAGCCACTGGGCGGCAACCTGGGCACCGACGAAGCGGACCTGTTCCCGGCCGGGTGCCGGGCCCTCCGGCGCCGGGTCGAGGTACTCGGCGCCGGTGCGGCGGGTGACGTAGGGCTTGCAGAAGTCCAGGTCGAGGGTGCGGGCGCTGTCGACCTCCCACAGCAGCGGCTCGGCCTGGTTGCGACCGGCGGGGGCCTCGATGCCCCACAGGTGCACCCGGGCGCCGTAGCCCTGCGCCGCCTCGACCGCGGAGACCAGGTCCTCGTCGCCGCCGATGAGCACCGCGTCGCTGATCGCACGGTGCCGGGCCAGCGACTCCAGGTCCGAGCGGATCAGTGAGTCGACGCCCTTCTGCTGGTTGTTGGCGTTGAGGTTGCCGAGCCTGACCTTGACGTCGGGCAGCTCGGCGATTCGCTGCTGGTCCTGGGTGTGGAGGCGGCGGCGGGCGCCGTCGTACCAGTAGACGCGCAGCAGCCGGCTGTCCGGGAAGATCGTCCGGGCCTTGTCGATGAACGCCTCGATCATCCCCTCGGCGTCCAGCTCGAAGCCCTTGCGGTCCTCCGTGCCGGCCACCAGCTTGCCCACCGCGGCGTAGACATAGCCGGCGTCCACGAAGGCGGCATGGGTCGACGGGGTGGTGGCGGTGGCCTGGGCGAGCACCCGGGTGAGCAGCTCGTTGGTGCGCTCGATGCCCGCGGCGAGCGTGGCGAGGTCGGTGGGGCCGGTGGGCCGGACGTCGTTCATACGGGACCCATTGTCCGGGCGCCCGCTCGGCGGACACAAGCGCTCCACCAGGCGGTATTTAGACCGTCGAAAATTTTCTTTAGCGTAGGGAATGATTGCCCGGGTAGCCGTGTTGTACCCGACGGAGCGCCTGGCAGCGACGCCGCGCACCCGTATCACCAAGAAGTTCTCCGCAGGAGGATCAGACGAAGGGAGAAGCCTGTGCGCTTCGAGATCATGCGCCTGGACGACGTCGACGGCACCGCCGTGGACAGCACCGTCGTGGACGCCGCCTCCGTCAACCGGATCGTGCAGCAGGCCGCCGCAACCGGCCAGCGCATTTACATCCGCCCGGCCGACACCGCCGCTCGTTAACACCGATATCCGTTCACGCCCACCCCGGCCCGGCACCGCACGTCCTTGAGGACGCACGCCGACGACGCACCGGCGCCAATTGATCACGACACCGCAGCGCCCCCGTACGGAACACGCCGTACGGGGGCGCTGCGGCGTGCCGGGCTCAGGCGCTCTGGATCACCTGCAGCACTCCGTTGATGATCTGCTGCACGGCCAGCGCGGAGAGCATCATGCCGGCGAGCCGGGTCACCAGGACCACCCCGCCATCCTTGATCACCCGGATGATCACCAGCGAGAACCGCATCACCACGTACAGCACCACATGGATGGCCGCGATCGCCGCCCACACCGAGAGCTGCGCCGCGAACCCATGGGCGTGCTGCACCGCGAGGATCACCGAGACGATCGCGCCCGGCCCGGCCAGTAGCGGCATCCCCAGCGGTACCAGGGCGACATTGACGTCCTTGGTCTGGGTCGGCTCCTCCGACTTCCCGGTGAGCAGGTCCAGCGCGACGAGCAGGAGCAGCAGCCCGCCCGCGATCATCAGCGCGGGGGTGGAGATGTGCAGCCGGCCGAGGATCTGCCGGCCGAAGAGGCCGAAGACGGCGATGACGCAGAAGGCGACGGCGGCGGCCTGCCAGGCCATCCGGCGCTGGACCTTGGCCGGCCGGCCGGAGGTGAGGGCCAGGAAGATCGGGGTGATGCCCGGGGGATCCATGATCACAAATAGCGTGACAAAGAGGGTACTGAAGACAGCGATGTCGAACACGGTGAAGGCCTTGCGAGAGGTGGTGCGGACGAGCGAACACGGGCCGATGCGGCACGCGGACCGTGCGGGAACGCGTGCGGACCCGCAGGAGCAGGAGGGCGGGCGGACTCAGCCGCCGGCGCCGGGAACGGGGAACGCCCCGGTCGCACGGCGCACGATCTCGCCGTAGACCTCGGGGTCGGTGGTGTACTCACCGAGGCGGCAGGTCTTGCGGCTGCCGTGGTAGTCGCTGGAGCCGGTGGTCAGCAGGTTCAGCTCGGCGGCCAGCGCGCGCAGCCGGGCGCGGGTGGGCCCGTCGTGGTCCATGTGGTCGACCTCGATGCCGTCGAGGCCGGCCGCGGCGAGTTCGGCGAGCACGCTCTCCGGGATGCACCGGCCGCGCTTGACGGCCAGCGGGTGCGCACAGACGGTGGCCCCGCCCGCGGCCTTGACCAGCCGGATCGCCTCGAACGGGTCGAGCTCGTGCTTCTCCACGTACGCCGGGCCGTCGCCTGCCAGCAGCGAGGTGAAGGCCTCGTCGACCGAGCCGACCACGCCCAGTTCCATCAGGGCGGTGGCGAGGTGCGGCCGCCCGACGGCGCCGCCCCCGGCGATCCGCTCGACCTGTTCCCAGGTGACGGGCATCCCGAGGTCGCGCAGCTTGCCGACCATCGCCCGGGCGCGCGGCACCCGGTCGTCGCGCACCAGCTCCCGCTCGCGGGCGAGTTCGGGCTCGGCGGGGTCGAAGAGGTAGGCGAGCATATGGAGGCTCACCCCGTCGATCCGGCAGGACAGTTCGGCGCCGGTGACCAGCGTCAGCCCCGCGGGCAGCGCGGCGCGCGCCTCGGCGTACCCGGCGACGCTGTCGTGGTCGGTCAGTGCGACGACGTCCAGCCCGGCCGCCGCGGCGCCGCGCACCAGCTCGGCGGGGGTGTCCGTACCGTCGGACGCCGTGGAGTGGGTGTGCAGGTCGATGCGCACGACACGGACTCCAGACTGCTGCGGGACGGACGGGGACGGGGTGCGGGCCCGGCCGCTGGGTGCGGGGGCGCCGCGAGGGGACTCCAGAAGGATACCGGGCGGCCGGACGGTGCCCGGCGCCGTCACCCCCGCCGCGGCACCAGGGGCGGTGCCGCGGCCCGGTCGGTCAGCTCAGGATCCGCGGCGAGAGCGCCCCGCACGGCAGCAGGTCCACCTCGGCGCCGGCCTCCCGCAGATCGGTCAGCACCAGCTCGTCGTACAACAGCACCCCGGACTTCTCGGGCCAGGCGATCGCCCACAGCCACAGCCCGCGCGCCTCGCCGGCGAAGACCGCCCGGTCCGGCGGCGCACCGCCGACCTGCCACAGCGGGGTGGGGCGACCGGCCGCGAGGACCTTGGCGTGCGGCGGTCCGTCCATACTCAGCCGCGAGCCGGGGTCGAGTCCGTCGATGCCGGCGTAGCGCGCACCCAGCCCGACGCCCAGTTCCTCGGCGATCAGCAGGAGTTCACCCGGCCCGCCGAGCGGTCCGGGCCCGGTGCAGGCCACCGCGGTCGCCCGGCCGCCGCTGCGCTCGTCACCCGCGCAGGCCACACCGGTGAACAGCCAGCCGACGGGCAGCGGCCAGGGCATCCACACCGGCACCTGGGCGCGGTGCACCACGACGCCGAGCGCCTCGACGCTCGGCGGGACCACCGGCTGGAGCGGGTGCACGGTGCCGTGCTCGGCGCACTGCCAGGTGTCGGAGAAGAGACCGGGCGCCCGTACCCGGCCTCCGCACTTCGGGCAACTGGGTTCGCCCCTCATAAGGTCCAACAGTCCTCCAGGGCCGCCGCCGCGTCAAGGACGATCACTCGACCGGTGTGCCCGGATTCACGTACCGGGCCCCGCACTTGACCGCTTTCCGCCGCCGCCGACACCGCCGACCCGCCCACCTCGAAGATTAGTTGCATCTTGCACTCTTTAGGGCCCCTAACTTATTGTGTGTAGACGTCAACGACCTGGAAGGGGAGCTCCGCATGAGCGGCACGGAGAGCAGCGACCACGGCGGCAGCACCGACGATCCGTTCCAGGAGGGCGGCACCTCCCTGCTGCGCCAGCCGAAGGCCGTCTGGGCCACCGCCGGCGCCTCGGTGGTCGCCTTCATGGGCATCGGCCTGGTCGACCCGATCCTCCCCTCGATCGCCCGGGGCCTGTCCGCCACCGACAGCCAGGTCTCCCTCCTGTTCACCTCCTACTTCCTGATCACCGCGGTCGCGATGCTGCTCACCGGCTTCGTCTCCAGCCGCATCGGCGGCCGGAAGACACTGCTGGCCGGGCTGGCGCTGGTGGTGGTCTTCGCGGGGCTGTCCGGCAGCTCCGACTCGGTCGGTGAACTGGTCGGCTTCCGGGCCGGCTGGGGCCTGGGCAACGCCCTGTTCGTCTCCACGGCGCTGGCGGTCATCGTGGGGGCGGCGGCCGGCGGGTCCGCCGCGGCGATCCTGCTCTACGAGTCCGCGCTGGGGCTGGGGATGGCCTGCGGCCCGCTGCTCGGTGCGGTGCTGGGTGACATGAAGTGGCGCTACCCGTTCTTCGGCACCGCCGCGCTGATGGCCGTCGGCTTCCTCGCCATCACCGCCTTCCTCAAGGAGCAGCCCGGGCCGGCGCGCCGGACCGCGCTGCTCGACCCGGTCCGGGCGCTGGGCCACGGCGGACTGGCCTCCGTCGCCGTCTCCGCGTTCTTCTACAACTACGCGTTCTTCACGGTGCTGGCCTTCACCCCGTTCGTGCTGGACATGTCGCCCTACCGGTCCGGCGGGGTGTTCTTCGGCTGGGGTGTGCTGCTCGCGGTGTTCTCGGTGGTCCTGGCGCCCCGGCTCCAGCGCCGCTTCGGCTCGCTGACGGTGCTGGGCGGGTCGCTGCTGCTGCTCGCCGCCGACCTGCTCGTCCTGGGCTACGGCGACCACACCACCGCCGTCGTCTGCACGGTGCTCTCCGGAGCCTTCATCGGCCTGAACAACACCGTCTTCACCGAGCTGGCGCTGGGCGTCTCGCCCGCCCCGCGCCCGGTGGCCAGCGCCGGCTACAACTTCGTGCGGTGGTTCGCCGCGGCGGCGGCGCCGTTCCTCGCCCCGAAGGTCGCGGAGTGGGCCGGCTCCGCGGTTCCGTTCGCGATCGCGGCGCTGGCCGCGGTGGCTGGAGCCGGCATCGTGGCGGTACGGCGCCGGGCGCTGACGACCGGGGCGGCGGAGCCGGAGCCCGCGCACGCCGCCCAGGACGAGGTGTCGGCCTTCGCCAACTGAGCCCACCACAGGGCGGGTTCACCGGTCGGTGACGGACCGTCACCGACCGGGCGGGCCGGCTCAGTCCAGCGGTACGCCGGTGCGCAGCGGGTCGCGCAGGTCCGTGCCGTGCCGCAGCCAGCGCTCCTGGAGGGCCTCGGCGCCGTGCACCCGCTTCCAGGCCGCCTCGTTGGGCGTCATCGGCAGCAGCGGCAGGAACCGCACCGGCTCCCGGGGCTCGTCGAGCTCCAGGTCCTCCACCAGCCCGCCCGCCTCACCGACCAGGACGGAGGTGAAGGCCGCGCCGGGCCACAGCGGCTCGCCCACGTCCAGCGAGGCACCCGGCGCCACCACCACCCCTTCGACCTGGGGGGAGGCGGCCAGTACGGCGAGCGGCCGGAGCACCTTGTCGGTGTCGGCCCGCCCGCCCCGCACGGACAGCAGGAGTTCGGCGCGCGGGCCGCGCAGCGGATCCGCGAGGACCGCCGTGGGGTCGGCCATCGGCTGGGCGGACATCCCGAGCGTGGCGTAGCGGACCACACCGTCACCCACGAAGCGGAGCACCTCGATACGGTCGGTCCCGAGGAAGGTGACGGCGGCGCGCGCGTCCGGCTCGCCCAGGCTCATCCGCAGCCGGGCCTCGACCAGCTCAAGAACGTCAGACATGCCGCGAGCATACGGGCGGCCCCTCGGCCGGCGGTCACCCCGTCCGGGCCGGCTACCGAGCGCCAACCATTCGTATGGAACAGGCAAAGCGGCGTCCTGGCGCGTCGGGCGGCTGATAGCCTTGCCGTCTGGTCAGGGAATGACGTCGTCCCCCAACGGGGACCGGCCGGAGGAGGTGGGGCTGCGGTGGATCCGAGTCGACCGTGCAGTACCGATAGTTCTCCCGTCATCCCCCTCGCGCAGCACTTCTGAATCCGAGGCTTCCGTACCCCGCCACCAAGCGGTGAAACCACGGAATCCCCTTTGCGCCGGCGGAGATGACGGAAGAGCGCCTTCGACTCTTTGTTCCGTGTCTCTGCGAACTGCCGTCAGTGTTCCGCACCACGCTCCGCCCGCCCCGCCCGCCCCGGGCAGGGCCTTCCGGATGCACCGCCGAGGAAGCCGGTACGTCCCGTCCCGGGTGGCGTGGTGCCCGCGCCCACAGCTGACGGCCGGCCCGTGAAGGAGCCTGCCATGTCGATGATCCGCGACCTGCGCGCCGCCGTCCGCCCGTCCCGGCGGCGCGACGACGCCTCCTGCTACGAGAGCTCCGCTCCGGCGTGCGCCAACAGCGCCGTCGTTGACTGCGGTGTCTATCGGGAGGGCCGTCGGGTGAGCGACCACGTCACCCCGGCCGAGGCGATGGCCCGCGTCCGGGCCGACGGCGGCTTCGCCTGGATCGGTCTGCACGAGCCGACCGAGGCCGAATTCGCGGGTATCGCCAAGGAGTTCGGGCTGCACCCGCTCGCCGTGGAGGACGCGGTCCACGCCCACCAGCGGCCCAAGCTGGAGCGGTACGACGAGACCCTGTTCACCGTCTTCAAGACGGTGCACTACGTCGAGCACACCGAGCTGACCGCGACCAGCGAGGTCGTGGAGACCGGCGAGGTGATGTGCTTCACCGGCCGGGACTTCATCGTGACCGTGCGGCACGGCGGTCAGGGCTCGCTGCGCGCCCTGCGGCACCGGCTGCAAGACGACCCGGAGCTGCTGGGCAAGGGGCCGTCCGCGGTGCTGCACGCCATCGCCGACCAGGTCGTCGACGGCTACATGGCGGTGGCCAATGCGGTGCAGGACGACATCGACGAGGTGGAGATCGACGTCTTCAGCTCGGGCACCAACGGCAAGGGCAACGGCACCAAGGGCTCCGCGAAGGGCGGCGACGCCGGGCGGATCTACCAACTCAAGCGCGAGGTACTGGAGTTCAAGCGCGCGGTGTCGCCGCTGCTGCGGCCGATGCAGCTGCTGAGCGAGCGGCCGATGCGGCTGGTCGACTCCGACATCCAGAAGTACTTCCGGGACGTCGCCGACCACCTGGCGCGGGTCAACGAGCAGGTGCTGTCCTTCGACGACCTGCTCAACTCCATCCTCCAGGCGAACCTCTCGCAGGCGGCGGTCGCGCAGAACGAGGACATGCGCAAGATCACGGCCTGGGCGGCGATCTTCGCGGTGCCCACGATGATCGCCGGGATCTACGGCATGAACTTCACCTACATGCCGGAGCTGAAGTGGAAGTACGGCTACCCGGCGGTGCTGGTCGTCACGGTCGCGATCTGCTTCGGCATCCACCGCGGGTTCAAGCGCAACGGCTGGCTGTAGGGCACCGGGCGTCTCAGCGTCCGGGCGCCCCGGGCGGGCAGGGACGGGCCCGTTAGGCTGCACGGTATGACGGAGACCGTGTCACAGGCCCTGCAGGATCGGGCGCTCATCGAGGAGGCCACCAAGAAGTCCGGCCTCATCTGGGTGCGGGGCTCACAGGGCCCGGCCCGTGCGCTGTGGCACCTGTGGCACGAGGGCGCCGCCTGCCTCGTCGGCGACGGCGCCGAGCAGCCGCTGGCGGACCTCGGGCTGGCCGACGGCGCTACGGCGACGATCACCGTGCGCAGCAAGGACAAGGGCGGCCGGCTGGTCGCCTGGGAGGCCACGGTCGTCGAGCTGGCACCGGAGAGCGAGGCCTGGCGGGCCGCCGTCGAGGAGCTGAAGGGCAAGCGGCTCAACGCGCCGGACGCGGACACCCTCACCGAGCGCTGGGCCCGCGAGTGCCGGGTGCTGCGGCTGGTGCCGGCCGGTGCGGAGGCCGTCCAGCGCCCCGGCCGGATGCCGGAGGACTCCCACGCCGCCCCGCCGCTGGCCACCGCCGCGATCACCCGGCGGCCGGTGCCGGCCGCGCTGCCGAAGCTGCTGCGCCGGGGCCGCAAGGGCTGACCCCCGTCAGACCCGGCCGGGCGGTCAGCCCGTGCCGGAGATCCGGCTCCCGTAGTCCACGACCTGGTCCTTCGCCGGGGCCTTGAGGTCCACGCCGCGGCCCCACTCGGCGAGCGTGACCACCCCCGCCCCGCCGGCGCGCTTCATCCGCAGCGGGTAGGGCGTGCCCTCCAGCGAGACGTCCAGGGTGCCGCCGGAGCCGGCACCGGCGGTGAGCCGGACGGTGCGGGTGCCGTCGACGTCGCCGCGGTCGCCGACCGTGAGCTTGCCGTGCAGCCCCAGCAGGCTGGCGAGCAGGGTGTCCTTGTCGGTGAAGCCGCTGAAGCGCTTGTAGACCGGGTCGGCGGCGGGCACCTTGACGTACTTGCCGTCGAGCTTCTGCGCCGCAGACGGGCCGTTGCCGCCGGACCCGCCGCGCTTCTCCCCGGCCCAGAAGGCCGCGTCCGCCTTCAGATAGAGGTCGTCGCCGACCCGCAGCAGCTGGAAGGCGGCGGCCTTGGTGGTCAGCTCGCCCTTGGCACCGTTCTTCGCCAGGCTCATGTCGAGCCGGAAGGTACGGCCCTGGCTGACGACGTTGCCGGAGAGGTGCACCGTATCCGCGCGCTGGGCGGCGGCCTGCGCCTTGGCCTCGATCTTCGCCGGTGGCAGCTTCCCCACGCCGTTGGTGCCGGCGTCCGGGTCCTCGCTACCGCAAGCCCCCAGCGCCGCGGCCAGCGCCAGGCCGACCACCCCGGTGACCACGGCCCGTCCCGTACGGCGGCGTGCGGCCAGCGGTCGGGGGCGGGCCCCCGGGGGGAATGCGCTCACGTCGGCTCTGCCTCCTGATGCGGGTGACCTCGACAGCAGTACGGCAGCGTACCTGGGCCGACTCCTGCCGTCCGCGGGGTGCGGGGCCCTCACCCCAGGGCGGCCCCCGCCGCGGCGGTGGGGACCCGGGCGCGTTAGCCTGAACCAGGATTCATGCCTTATTTCTGACGGAACGGGAGAAAGGGCGGCGCTCTGCATGGCAGTGGTGACTCCCCGGGTCTTCGTCTCCCACCTCTCCGGCAGCGCCGTCTTCGACCCCAACGGCGACCCGGTCGGCCGGCTGCGGGACCTCGTCGCGCTGCTGCGGGTCGGCGCCCGCCCACCACGGCTGCTCGGCCTGGTCGTCGAGGTGATCAACCGGCGCCGGATGTTCGTCCCCATGACCCGGGTCACCGGAGTGGAGTCCGGCCAGATCGTGATCACCGGCGCGATCAACATGCGCCGCTTCGAACAGCGGACGTCGGAGACCCTGGTCCTCGGTGAGCTGCTCGACCGCCGGGTGCGGCTGGTGGAGACCGGTGAGGAGGTCACCGTCCTCGACATCGGCATCACCCAGCTGCCGGCCCGCCGCGACTGGGAGATCGACAAGGTCTTCGTGCGCAAGGGCAAGGGCGGGGCGCTGCGCCGCAAGGGCGAGGCGCTGACCGTGGAGTGGTCGGCGGTGACCGGCTTCTCGCTGGAGGAGCACGGGCAGGGCGCGGAGAGCCTGCTGGCCACCTTCGAACAGCTGCGCCCGGCCGACCTCGCCGGCGTCCTGCACCACCTCTCCCCCAAGCGGCGCGCGGAGGTCGCCGCGGCGCTCGACGACGACCGGCTCGCCGACGTCCTGGAGGAGCTGCCGGACGACGACCAGGTCGAGATCCTCGGCAAGCTCAAGGACGAACGGGCCGCCGACGTCCTGGAGGCGATGGACCCGGACGACGCCGCCGACCTGCTCTCGGAGCTGCCGGAGGAGGAGAAGGAGCGGCTGCTGGAGCTGATGCGGCCGGAGGAGGCCGCGGATGTGCGGCGGCTGATGTCGTACGAGGAGCGCACCGCGGGCGGGCTGATGACCACCGACCCGATCGTGCTGCGCCCGTCCGCGACCGTCGCGGACGCGCTGGCCCGGGTGCGCGACCCGGACCTTTCCCCCGCCCTCGCCGCCCAGGTCTACGTCTGCCGGCCGCCGGACGAGACGCCCACCGGCAAGTACCTGGGTCTGGTGCACTTCCAACGGCTGCTGCGCGACCCGCCGTTCACCCTCGTCAGCTCGATCGCCGACACCGACCTGCCGCCCCTGCCGCCGGACACCCCGCTGCCGGAGGTGACCAGCTACCTGGCCGCGTACAACATGGTGGCCGCGCCGGTCGTGGACGAGAGCGGCGCCCTGCTGGGCGCGGTCACCGTCGACGATGTGCTGGACCATCTGCTGCCCGAGGACTGGCGCGAGGTCGAGCTGCACGGCTCCGGCCCGGCCGGGCTGACCGGCACCGGGACCCCAGGGAAGACGGCCGATGGGCGCTGAGGAGCGGGAGAGCCGGGAGCGCGCCCGGGCCAACGGGGCCTCGGCGGTGCGGCGGGGCGGCACCGAGCGGAGTCGGGTGCGGCTGGACATGCCGCGCGCCCCGCGCCGGACGTTCCTGCCGGAGTACGACCCGGAGGCCTTCGGACGGCTCTCGGAGCGGATCGCCCGCTTCCTGGGGACCGGGCGCTTCATCGTCTGGATGACGGTCACCATCATCCTGTGGATCGCCTGGAACGTCACCGTCCCCGGCCAGCTGCGGTTCGACCAGTACCCGTTCATCTTCCTCACCCTGGCGCTGTCGCTGCAGGCCTCGTACGCGGCGCCGCTGATCCTGCTGGCGCAGAACCGCCAGGCCGACCGGGACCGGGTCACCCAGGAGCAGGACCGCAAGCAGAACGAGCGCTCCATCGCCGACACCGAGTACCTGACCCGGGAGATCGCGGCGCTGCGGCTGGGCCTGGGCGAAGTGGCCACCCGCGACTGGATCCGCGACGAGCTCCAGGACCTGCTGCGGGACATGGAGCTGCGGCAGATCATCGACGCGGAGAGTGACGAACGCGACCGCTGACGGCCTTTCCGGAGGCACGCTCCTGCGCCGTACCATCGGGGCATGGCTAACGACACTCCCCCAGACTCCGTCCGGGTGGTACCCCCCTCAGGCCCCGCGCCGAGCGAGGACGCGATCCGCGCCGCGCTCGCGACGGTGAACGACCCCGAGATCCACCGCCCCATCACCGAGCTGGGGATGGTCAAATCGGTGGACATCGCGGCGGACGGCACGGTGGCGGTCGTGGTCTACCTCACCGTCTCCGGCTGCCCCATGCGCGAGACGATCACCAACAGCGTGCGCGACGCGGTCGCCGGCGTCGAGGGTGTCACCGGCGTCACGGTCGAGCTGGAGGTGATGAGCGACGAGCAGCGCAAGGAGCTGGCGGCGTCGCTGCGCGGCGGCACCGCCGAGCGCGAGGTGCCGTTCGCCCAGCCCGGCTCGCTGACCCGGGTCTACGCGGTCGCCTCCGGCAAGGGCGGCGTCGGCAAGTCGTCGGTGACGGTCAACCTCGCCGCGGCGATGGCGGCCGACGGGCTGAAGGTCGGTGTCGTGGACGCCGACATCTACGGCCACTCGGTGCCCCGGATGCTCGGTGCCGACGGCCGGCCCACCCAGGTCGAGAACATGATCATGCCGCCGTCGGCGAACGGCGTGAAGGTCATCTCGATCGGCATGTTCACCCCGGGCAACGCCCCGGTCGTCTGGCGCGGCCCGATGCTGCACCGCGCCCTGCAGCAGTTCCTCGCCGACGTCTACTGGGGCGACCTGGACGTCCTGCTGTTGGACCTGCCCCCGGGCACCGGCGACATCGCGATCTCCGTCGCACAGCTGGTGCCGAACGCCGAGATCCTGGTCGTCACCACCCCGCAGCAGGCCGCCGCCGAGGTCGCCGAGCGGGCCGGCTCGATCGCGGTGCAGACCCACCAGAAGATCGTCGGCGTGGTCGAGAACATGTCCGGGCTGCCCTGCCCGCACTGCGACGAGATGGTCGACGTCTTCGGCACCGGCGGCGGCGAGCGGGTGGCCGAGGGCCTGACGAAGACGACCGGCACACAGGTGCCGGTGCTCGGCGCCATCCCGATCGACGTCCGCCTGCGCGAGGGCGGCGACGAGGGCAAGCCGGTGGTGCTCACCGACCCGGACTCCCCCGCCGGCGCGGCGATCCGCACGATCGCCGGCAAGCTCGGCGGCCGGCAGCGCGGCCTGTCCGGGATGTCGTTGGGGATCACCCCGCGCAACAAGTTCTGAGGTGGCGGGCCCGGACGCGCGAGCGCCCGAGGGGCTCGTACGGACCACCTGACGACGGCAGGGGGCGGGCCCGCGGGCCCGCCCCCTGCCGTTCGCACCGGCGCGCTCAGCCCTCGTACGCGGTCAGGTCCTTGATCACCGAGAAGCCCAGTCCGTACGCGCTCATCCCGCGGCCGTACGCCCCAATGTGCACCGCCTCGGGACCCTCGGGCGACGAGCCGGCGAGCACCCAGCCGTACTCCGACTCGCGGTAGGCGAACGAGGTCGGCACCCCGTCGACCGGCAGCATCAGCTCGCTCCAGCTCCCGCCGCCGAGGTCGTCGGCCAGCTCCCAGGCGAGCATCGTCTGCTGGTCCAGCCAGTCCTGGCGCAGCGTCCGGTCCATCTGGGTGGGCCAGGTGTGGGCGAGCAGCCCCGAGCCGGCGAGCCAGGCGGCGGTGGAGACCGAGGTGGCCTCCAGAACGCCGGTGCCGTCGGCGCTGCGCCGTACGGGGCGGCTGGCGACCGTCACCACGACCGCGAACCGCTCGTCCTGCGGGGACTCCACCTTGATGGTGGGCTCTTCGCCGTGCCCGGTGGCACCGTGCTCGACGGTGCCGCCCGCGGCTGCGCCGACCTGCATCAACCAGCGCGGACCGGTGAACGCCTCGTCGAGGCCGTACCACGGGAACGCGGCCAGCAGATAGCCGTCGGCCTTCCGGCCGACGGCGGCGGACGCCTGTTGATCCGCTGTCCGACTCGTCGTCTCCATCTGAGCGGAGCCTCCTTGTTGCCCTGCGTCGTGGGCGGCCCGCCCCCCTCAGGCGACCGAACCCCGGACACCCGGAGCATAGCTATAGGGGTCAACACAGCCCGGTCATACCGCAGTGTGTCAGGTGGCGTCGGCGTCGAACGGCGGACGCTCGCCCGGAGCCGGCGGCGCGGGCTTCTTGAGCAGGTCGGGCCCGGCGGAGCCGGCCGGGGACTCCTTGTACAGGCTGGGCCCGGAGCCGTTCGAGGGCGTGGCGGAGGCGGCGTCCTCGCGGCCGTTCACGGCGTCGGTGACCTCGGCCATCTCCTGCCGGATGTCGAAGCCGTTGCGGATCTCCGAGAGCTCCTTGAGGCCGTACTCGTCCTTCTCCAGGACGTGCTTGCGGACGAAGTTCTTGGGCTTGAGGTCCTCGAACTCGAAGTCCTTGAAGTCCGGCCCCAGCTCGCTGCGGATGTCCTCCTTGGCGCTGTCGGAGAACTCCCGGATCTTCCGGATGACGCCCATCACGTCCTGGATGACCTTGGGGAGCTTGTCCGGACCGAAGATGAGCACGGCAAGGACGATGATCGCTACCAGCTCTAGGGGTCCTATATCGAAGAACACCTTGCGGCTCCTTGGGTCATCAGCGGCCATCTGCGGCCATCGTCGGCCTAGGGGCCAGGCCGCCTATCACGGTACCTGGCCCCGTGTGTCGGACGGGAGTCACCCGTGCCAACACCGTGCAAACGATCAGTCCGCGGTGGAGGAACCCAGCTTGAGCCGGACGGACCGCTCCTTGCCGCCCCGGTGGACGGTCAGCAGCAGCGTGTCGCCCGGCCGGTGGCTGCGGACCTTCACGATCAGCTCCTCGCCGCTGTGCACCGCGGCGCCGTCCACCTGGGTGATCACATCGCCGGCCCGGATGCCGGCCCGGGCGGCCGGGCCGTCCGGGGAGACCGGCTGCCGGCCGGCCTTGCCGTGCGCGCTGACCCGCGCACCGTCGCCGGCGTACTCCATCTCCAGCGTGACGCCGATCACCGGGTGGGTCGCCTTGCCGGTGTTGATCAGCTCCTCGGCCACCCGCTTGGCCTGATTGATCGGGATGGCGAAGCCCAGCCCTATGCTGCCGCCCTGACCGCCGCTGTCCGAGCCGCCCGCGCTGTCGGCCGCGCGGATGGCGCTGTTGATGCCGATCACCCGGGCCCGGGCGTCCACCAGCGGGCCGCCGGAGTTGCCCGGGTTGATGGGCGCGTCGGTCTGCAGCGCGTCGACGTAGGACACATCGCTGCCGTCGCCCTTCGCACCGCCCGCGGTGATCGGGCGCTGCTTGGCGCTGATGATCCCGGAGGTGACGGTGTTGGCGAGGTCGAACGGTGCGCCGATCGCCACCACCGGATCGCCGACCTGCACCGAGTCGGAGTTGCCGAGCGGCAGCGGCCGCAGCCCCGTGACGCCCTCGACCTGGACCACGGCGAGGTCGTACCCGCCGTCCTGCCCGACGACCTTCGCCTTGGCGGTCTGCCCGCCGCTGAACGTCACCGATATCTCGCCGCCGGTCCCGGCCGGCTCCACGACGTGGTTGTTGGTGAGGATGTGGCCCTGCCGGTCGAGGACGAAGCCGGTGCCGGTGCCCTGCTCGGTGTTGCCCCGCACGTGCAGGGTGACCACGCCGGGGAGCGCGGCCCGGGCGATCCCGGCGACGCTGTCGGGACGGCGCCCGGAGCCGTCCCCGGCCTCCTGCGGCAGGTTGATGTCGTTGATCCCGCCGTACCGCTCGACATAGGCACCGACCCCGCCGCCGACCCCGCCCGCGAGCAGGGCGAGCGCCACCGCACCGGCGACCAGTTGGCCGCGGCGGATGCGCCGGCCGCCGTGCGGCACCGCCGGCGGCCCGCCCTGCAGGGGGGCGCTCCAGGGGTCGTACTGCTGCCAGGCGCCCGGGCCGGCCGGGCCGCTGCCGGGCGGGGCGGACGCGGGCGGGGCCGCGGCGGGGCGCGGACCGCCGTCGCCGGGGCGGGGCATGAAAGCGGTGTCCGCGCCCCCGGGAGCCGGCTGCGGAACCGCCTCGGACGGGGCGAGGGGGGCGACGGCACCGGCGGCGGCCTGCGCGGCGGCGGGCTCCGGGCCGTAGGGGGGCATCGGGCCGGCGGCGGGCGGAACCGGGGTGCCCTGGGCGGGGGTGCCCTGGGCAGGGGTGGCGCCGGACCAGCCCAGGGTGCTGCCGGGGCGGGGTTCGGGCCGCTGCACCGGCGGCGCCGGGGCCCAGGGGCCGGGCCCGCCGTACGGCGGGGTGCCGTAGGGGTCCTCCGGGTGGAGCGGGCGGGCGGGCGCGGCAGGGCCCGCCGGGCCGGACGCGACGGCGTCCTGCGGCTGCGGCGCGGCGCCGGCGGGCTCGGCTGCGCCGGCGGGCGCTGCGGCCGCAGGGGGTGCCTCGTCCCCCAGGTCGGCGGAGATCTGACCGAGCGTCACGGTGGCCGCTCCGGACCGCGCGGCGCCCGCCGTCTCCGGCGCGCCGTCGGCCGCGGGGGCCTTCTCCAGGCTGGGTCCGCCAGGTGCCGCTGCGGCCAACTCCCGCTCGGCACCTACCGGTCGGGCCTCGTCGACCGCCCCGGCGGGGGCGTCCTTCCCGGTGGGCTGCGCCGGCGGCGCGGCGGGAGTCCGCGGCTCCGGCGGACGCACGATCCAGTCGCCCGACTCGTCCGCAACGGGCCCGCCGGCCGGGCCGGAGGCCCCGGTGGGCGCGCCGTCCGCCGGGCCGTCGGCGGGCGGTGCCATCGGCGGGCCGGCGTCGGCGGACGGCCCGGTGCCCGGGGTACGTCCCGGGCGGCTCCACCACTTCAGCTTCGGCCCGGCGGCCTTACCGTCGTCCATGCTCTCCCCAGAATTCGCCCGCGCTCCCGCGGGCCACCGCCACCTCGCGGCGCACGCCCGCTCGCGGGGGCGCCGCCCGACAGCGATTCAACCAGTTCCGCGCGGGGCTGCGCAGGGGACGGTCAGGGTGGAGCGGCGCAGGGGGACGGTCAGCGCGGGGCGGGGGCGGGGCCCTGGGGACCCTGGGCGGCGGCGGAGCCGGTCAGCGGACGCTTCGGCTCCAAGGGGGGCAGCGGCGGGCCCTGCCGCAGCGGAACGCCGCCGGTCGCGGTCGCCACCGCCGGAGGCAGATGGCGGTACGCCGTTGCCGGGCCGGTCGCGACGATCAGCGGGGACAGCCCGAAGCGGCCGACCGGGGCCGCCGGCGGCGCGGTCCGGTCGGGCGCGACACCGGGACCGTAGAGGGCCATGGCGCTGGGCGCCGGGGCCGGCGTCAGACCGCCGGACGGGCGCTGTTCACCGGGGCGGGCGTGCCCGGCCGGGAGGTACTCCGCACCGCGAAGCAGCGCGGCGCCGTCCATCGCGGGGGTGTCGCTGAGCGGGGTGACCGCCGTGCCGCTGCCCTCACCGCGTCCGCCCGACGGGTCGACGGCCGCCTCCAGCGGGAGGGCACCGCCGAGCGCGAGGGCCGCGAGCGAGACCGCACCGGCCGCCGCGAAGGCGAAGCGGCGCCGCTGGGCGGGCCGCTCGGCGTCCTGCGGGCGGAAACCGCGCGCGCGGGGCGGGGTGCTGACACCGGCCGGGGCACGGCCGGCGTGACCGCCGGCCGGGGCATAGCGGAACGCGCCGCTGCCCCGGGCGAATTCGCCGGCGCCGAAGGTGCCGGAGCCGAGGCCACCGCCACCGAGCCGGCTGCCGGGGCCCTCGGGGTCGCCGCCGGGCAGCTGCTGCAGCCGCGCCAGCAGCCCGGCGGAGGGGCCGGGCGGCGCGGTCTCGGCGAACACGCTCTTCAGCCGGCGCTGGGCGTCGGCCTCTGCCTTGCACTTACCGCACGTCGCGAGGTGCGCGAGCACCCGCTCGCGCGCGTCATGCCCCAATTCGCCGTCGACCAGGGCCGCGAGGCGGTCGCCGAGATGCTGCTCGGCGGGGGACGGACCGCCACGGAGGCTCACGCGATTCCGACCTCCCCCGTGGGCACCACGGCCAGCGACCGTCGCTGCTCACGCTCCGCGCTGCGGGTCGCCGGGGCGCGGTGCTTGAGCGCCTTGCGCAGGTGCGAACGGCCGCGGTGGATCCGACTGCGGACGGTGCCGAGCTTCACGCCGAGCGTGGCGGCGATCTCCTCGTACGACAGGCCCTCGATGTCGCACAGCACCACGGCGGCGCGGAACTCGGGCGCGAGGGTGTCCAGGGCCTGCTGCACATCGGCGTCGAAGTGGGTGTCGTCGAAGTGCTGCTGCGGCGCGGGCTCACGGCTGGGGAGCTTCTCGGCCGCGTCGTCACCGAGCGCGTCGAAGCGGATACGCTGCCGGCGCCGGACCATGTCCAGGAAGAGGTTGGTGGTGATCCGGTGCAGCCAGCCCTCGAAGGTGCCGGGGGTGTACGTCGACAGCGACCGGAAGACGCGGACGAACACCTCCTGGGTGAGGTCCTCGGCGTCGTGCTGGTTGCCGGTGAGGCGGTAGGCGAGGCGGTAGACCCGTGCGCTGTGCGTGCTGACGATCTCCTCCCAAGTGGGCGGAGTCCACGCCTGCGTATCCGCGTCTGCGGCGAAGGTCGCGCTGGGTGCGGAGTCGGCGATGGGGGTCCCCCCGCTCGAACGAAGTCGAGAGTGGGGGAGGAAACGGTCAGCAGTGTTTGTCACGGATTTCGGCTCGGCGAACGACCTCTTCAGGCGCCTCAGCACCCCTCGGTCACCCGCCGCAGCCGCACCTCCCCTGGTGGCTCTGGTGGTGTCCAGTAGAGCCCCTACCATATCCACCTCGCCCGTTAGCTCCGGATAAGCAGTTTTGACCTGCATTTGGTCCTGCTTCTGATCGTGCTTCCCGTCTCGCGCGGTCTTCACCACTGCGTCCCCCCGTCACCCTCCCGTCGCCTTCTCACCTCACCCCTACTTAACGCCCGGTCCCATCTGCGGGTTCCCGCACGCAGCGGATACAGTCACGGTTGCGTCAACTACGGGGACAGGAGAGGGCCATTACCGGCAACCGGCAGACGAGCTTGGCATTCGCCGAGGCGTACGGCGCCGGGACCGTCGACACCGCCGCCGAGGCCGCCCTGGGCTGGTCCCGTGACCTCGCAGCGGAGGTCGGGATCCGCACGGTGACGAGCGGCACCGGCGCCGCCCTGGGCCTGCTCGCCGCCACCGCCGACGCCAAGGCCGTCGCCGAGATCGGCACCGGCACCGGGGTGTCGGGGATCTACCTCCTGAACGGCATGCGCCCCGACGGGGTGCTGACCACCGTGGACTGCGAGCCCGAGCGGCAGGCCTTCGCCAAGCAGGCGTTCCGCGCGGCGGGCTTCGCCGGCAACCGCGCCCGCTTCATCCCCGGCCGCGCGCTGGACGTCCTGCCGCGGCTCGCGGACGGCGGGTACGACCTGGTCTTCTGCGACGGCGACCTGATGGAGTGCCTGGAGTACCTCGCCGAAGCGCTGCGGCTGCTGCGCCCCGGGGGCCTGGTGTGCTTCGAGGGCGTCTTCGCGGACGGCCGTACGGTCGACTCGGCGGTGCAGCCCGCCGAGGTGCTGCGGCTGCGGGAGTTGCTGCGCACCATCCGGGAGAGCAGCACGCTGGTGCCGGCGCTGCTCCCGGTCGGCGACGGGTTGCTCTGCGCGGTCAAGCGCGGCTGAGCGCACCGACGCCCCTCCCGCTCGGCCCTTTGCGCCTCTGCCCGTCCCCGACACCCGGCACCACCCCCGGCGTCCGGCCCCCGGAAACCGGGGGATGCAAACGGCCCCGGCACGCGGCGCGCCATTGCTGCGCGCCGCGTGCCGGGGCCGTGGTGAGTCGGTGGGTCCCGGGGTTTCCCCCGGTGTCCGCCGGTCCGCCGCCCTCGTCAGACGACGACCTTCTCCAGTGCCTCGCCCAGGGCCTTGGCTTCGTCGGGGGTCAGCTCGACGACGAGCCGCCCGCCGCCTTCGAGCGGAACCCGCATGACGATGCCCCGCCCCTCCTTGGTCACCTCGAGCGGGCCGTCACCCGTCCGCGGCTTCATGGCCGCCATGCTCGTTCCCCTTCCTGAAACCAGCTCATCTCAGCCGACGGCCCGGATAGGCACGTGTCACCGGCATCGAACACATTGCTTCCAGGCCATTATCCCGCATCGAACGACCCGATGACCAACATCGGGGAGCATCCCTTCGGCAACGCGCTCCCGCAAACCCACCCAATTCGGGGAGCGGGCTGCGATACTCCTCCATCCGCGGACGTCCGGCGCAGTAACAATCTTTGACGTACGTCACATGCGGGCGGCCGTTGATCTCCGGCATCCTGAGCGCTGACTGCCGCTGCCGCGCAGTCCGAGCCGCGACGGAGGGGACTTTCCAACCATGGCCGACACCGTGCTCTATGACGTGACCGACGGACTCGCGACGATCACGCTCAACCGGCCGGACGCGATGAACGCGCTGAACATCGAGGCGAAGGTGCTGCTGCGGGACACCCTGCGGACGGCCGCCGCGGACCCGGCCGTGCGCGCGGTGCTGCTCACCGCCTCCGGACGGGCCTTCTGTGTGGGCCAGGACCTCAAGGAGCACATCGGTCTGCTGACCGAGGACCGGGCGACCGGCTCCGGCGGCACCATGAACACCGTGCGTGAGCACTACAACCCGATCGTGACGGCGCTGACCGAGATGCCCAAGCCGGTCGTCGCGGGCGTCAACGGGGTCGCCGCGGGCGCCGGCGCGGGCTTCGCACTGGCCGCCGACTACCGCGTGGTCGCCGACACCGCGTCCTTCAACACCTCCTTCGCCGGCGTCGCGCTGACCGCCGACTCCGGGGTGTCCTGGACCCTGCCCCGGCTGATCGGCCACGGCCGGGCCGCCGACCTGCTGCTCTTCCCGCGCAGCATCGGCGCCCAGGAGGCGTACGAGCTGGGCATCGCCAACAAGGTCGTCCCGGCCGACGAGCTGGCGGACACCGCGGCGGCGGTCGCCCGCAGGCTGGCGCAGGGGCCGACCGCCGCCTACGCCGCAATCAAGGAGTCGCTGGCCTACGGCGCCGGGCACTCGCTCGCCGAGACCCTCGGCAAGGAGGACGAGCTGCAGGGCCGCGCCGGGGCGTCGGAGGACCACCACATCGCGGTGCAGGCGTTCGTGAAGAAGGAGGAGCCGGTCTTCCTGGGCCGCTGAAAGCTGACCGGCCCATCCGCCACCCGGGCCCACCGGGCGGCGGGCGGGGCGGTCAGCGGACGAGGCGGTCAGCGGACGGGCCGGTCAACGGGCGGGCCGGTCAGCCGGCCGCCGCCTCCACCGCCTCCCGGACATGACAGTCCGCCAGATGGTCGTTGACCAGGCCGCACGCCTGCATCATCGCGTAGGCGGTGGTCGGGCCGACGAAGCGGAAGCCCCGCTTCTTGAGGTCCTTGGCGAGGGCGGTGGACTCCGGCGTCACCGGCGGCACCTCGGCGGAGGTGTGCGGCACCGGCCGGCCGGCCCGGTCGGGCGCGTAGGACCAGATCAGCGCGTCCAGCTCGCCGGGGGCCAGCCCGGCGGCGACCTGGGCGTTGCCGATCGTCGCGTCGATCTTGGCGCGGTTGCGGATGATGCCAGGGTCGGCGAGCAGCCGCTCGGCGTCGGCCGGGCCGAACCGCGCCACCTTCTCGATCCGGAACCCGGCGAAGGCGGCGCGGAAGCCCGGCCGGCGGCGCAGGATCGTGATCCAGGAGAGTCCCGACTGGAACGCCTCCAGGGTCATCCGCTCGAAGAGCGCGTCATCGCCGTGGACCGGACGCCCCCATTCGGTGTCGTGGTAGGCGCGGTAGTCGGCCATCTGCTCCGACTCCATCCCCCACGGACAGCGTGGAAGGCCGTCGGGTGTGGTCACCACGCTGCTCATGCCTCGTCCTCGCCTTCTGGGTGCCGGGGGGAGCCGGGTTCCTCAGGGGTCTGCCGGTCGTCGGCCGTCCCGGGCCGGGCGTCCGGTGCGCCGCCGTCCGCCGGCGGGCCGCCCTGTATCAGCCCGGCGCCGCCCATCGCCGTGGCATGGGCACCGGCCAGCGCCGCCTCCAGCTCGGCGATCCGCGAGTCCCGCTCGGCGAGTTCGGCGCCCAGCCGGTCCAGGACGTCGTCGACGTCGTTCATGCGGTAGCCGCGGACCGCCATCGGAATCCGGACCGCCTCCACATCGGCGCGCGCCAGCGGGCGGTCCCCGGGCAGCGGGTCGTACAGCCGGTCCGGCTCGGAATCCCGCAGCCCCCCGCCGTCACCACCACCGACGACCACGAGCGTGACCGCGGCCACCACCACGACCATCGCGATCAGCAAGAACCAGAACACGACCAACTCCCCGGACTGAGTGCCTGCTCCGATCGTGCCATGCGGGTGTGACAGTTAGGGTCGCTCCCGGACCACGGAGAGGGAGTCAGGGAATGCTGCGGCTGGGTAATCGCGAGTTCGGGGCGCACGAGCCAGTGATCATGGCGATCGTCAACCGGACCCCGGACTCGTTCTACGACCAGGGCGCGACCTTCCGCGACGAGCCCGCGCTGGCACGGGTGGAGCAGGCCGTGGCCGAGGGCGCCGCGATCATCGACATCGGCGGCGTCAAGGCCGGCCCCGGCGAGGAGGTCAGCGCCGAGGAGGAGGCCCGCCGCACGGTCGGCTTCGTCGCCGAGGTGCGCAAGCGCTTCCCCGACGTGGTGATCAGCGTCGACACCTGGCGGCACGAGGTCGGCGAGGCGGTCTGCGAGGCCGGCGCCGACCTGCTCAACGACGCCTGGGGCGGGGTCGACCCCCGCCTCGCCGAGGTCGCGGCGCGCCACGACGTGGGGCTGGTGTGCACGCACGCGGGCGGCGTCGAGCCGCGCACCCGCCCGCACCGGGTGGAGTACGACGACGTGATGGCCGACATCCTGCGGGTGACCGTCGGACTGGCCGAGCGGGCGGTGGAGTTGGGCGTGCGGCGGGACGCCGTGCTGATCGACCCGGGGCACGACTTCGGGAAGAACACCCGGCACAGCCTGGAGGCGACCCGCCGGCTGGGCGAGATGGCGCAGACCGGCTGGCCGGTGCTGGTCTCGCTGTCCAACAAGGACTTCGTCGGCGAGACCCTCGACCGGCCGGTCAAGGAGCGGCTGCTGGGCACCTTGGCGACCACCGCCGTCTCGGCCTGGCTGGGCGCCCAGGTCTACCGCGTCCACGAGGTCGCCGAGACCCGCCAGATCCTCGACATGGTGGCCTCCATCGCCGGCCACCGCCCCCCGGCGGTCGCCCGCCGGGGACTGGCCTGAGGCTCCGCGGCCCGGCGTCCGGGCTGTACGGCGGCCAGGTGGGTTGTCCCGGCACGTGCCTGCCGGGACAACCCACCTAGGGCGCTTCTTTCGGATCTTCGTGGGCTCGCGGGGTCCAAAAGAAAAGCCCTAGATCCCGACCTCCTTGGTCACCAGCGTGATCGCCTCGTCCACATCGTCGGTGAGGTGGAAGAGCTCCAGGTCGTGCATCGAGGCCTTGCCCTCGGCGATGACGGTGTCGCGCAGCCAGTCGACCAGCCCGCTCCAGTAGGCCGTGCCGAACAGCACGATCGGGAAGCGGGTGACCTTGCGGGTCTGGACGAGGGTGAGCGCCTCGAAGAGCTCGTCGAGGGTGCCGAGGCCGCCGGGGAGCACCACGAACCCGCGGGCGTACTTCACAAAGCAGGTCTTCCTGACGAAGAAGTACCGGAAGTCCACCCCGAGGTTCACATAGGGGTTCATGCCCTGCTCAAAGGGCAGCTCGATGCCCAGTCCCACGGAGACGCCGCCGGCCTCGTTGGCGCCCTTGTTGGCGGCCTCCATGGCCCCCGGGCCGCCCCCGGTGATCACCGCGAACCCGGCGTCGACCAGGGCCCGCCCGATCCGCACGCCGGCGTCGTACTCCTTCGCGTCGCGCGGGGTGCGGGCCGAGCCGAAGACGCTGACGGCCGGGCCCAGCTCGGCCAGCGCGCCGAAGCCCTCGACGAACTCCGACTGGATGCGCATCACCCGCCAGGGATCGGTGTGCACCCACTCGGAGGGGCCTTCGGAGTCCAGCAGCCGCTGGTCGGTGGTGCCGGCCTGCACCTGGTCCTTACGGCGCAGGACGGGGCCCAGCCGCTGCTCACCGGGGGCCGGTGCTCCCTCGGGACTGGCCATGACGTGCTCCCTCCGCTGGCAAATCGTGTGCCGTTTCAGCGTAGATCCGCCGACCTGACGCGCAGGGGAATTCGACAGGTCTGCGGGCGAACGGCGGCCCGTCCCGGCAGCGACGCCGCGCGCCCGGACGGTCGGATGGACGACCGGACCCGTTCAGGCGGTCAGCCAGGCGCGCAGCCGCTCCTCGCAGTGCAGGATGCGCTCGGCCTCGACCCGCTCGTCCTTCTTGTGCGCGAGCAGCGAGTAGCCGGGCCCGTAGTTGACCGCCGGGACGCCCAGGGCGCTGAAGCGGGAGACGTCGGTCCAGCCGAACTTGGGCATCGCGCTGCCACCGACGGCCTCCATGAAGGCCCGGGCCGCCGGGTGGGACAGCCCCGGCAGGGCGCCCGGTGAGTGGTCGTCGACGACGAACTCGTCGACCGGGCAGTCCGCGAAGACCTCCCGGACATGGGCGAGCGCGTCCTCGGGGGTGCGGTCGGGCGCGTAGCGGAAGTTGACGGTGACCGTGCAGGCGTCGGGGATGACGTTGTTGGCGACGCCGGCCTCGATGCGGACGGCGTTGAGGCCCTCGCGGTACTCCAGACCGTCGATCACCGGGCGGCGCGGTTCGTACGCGGCGAGCCTCGCCAGGATCGGGGCGGCGGCGTGGATCGCGTTGGCGCCCATCCAGCTGCGGGCGGAGTGCGCGCGCTCCCCGGTGGTGCGCAGCAGTACCCGCAGGGTGCCCTGACAGCCGCCCTCCACCTGGCCGTCGGAGGGCTCCAGGAGGACGGCGAAGTCACCGGCGAGCCAGTCGGGGTGCGCCTCGGCGACGTGGCCGAGGCCGTTGAGGTGCGCGGCGACCTCCTCGTTGTCGTAGAAGACGAAGGTCAGGTCGCGGTTGGGGGCCGGCACGGTGGCGGCCATCCGCAGCTGCACGGCGACACCGGACTTCATGTCGCAGGTGCCGCAGCCCCACAGGACGCCGTTCTCGTCGAGCCGGGACGGCACGTTGTCCGCGATCGGGACGGTGTCGAGGTGTCCGGCGAGCACCACCCGCTCGTCCCGGCCCAGGTGGGTGCGGGCCACGACGTTGTTGCCGTACCGGTCGACGGTCAGGTGCGGCAGGGCGCGCAGGGCCTGCTCGACGGCGTCGGCGAGCGCCTTCTCGTTGCCGCTCTCGGAGGGGATGTCGACCAGCTGCGCGGTGAGCGCCGCGGCGTCGAGCGACAGGTCGAGCGAGGGGCGGGATGCGGAGCGGTCCATGGGTCCGACCCTATCGGCAGCACTCCAGTACGGTGGCTCCGTGTCCGCGCAGCCCGTAGCCTCCATCCGCCGCAAGCGCCGTATGCGCATCGCCGCGGCCTTTGTCGTTCTTGTCGGACTCGCCTGCTATTTGGCAGTGCAATACATCACCGGGGGCCCTGGCGCACCGCAGTGCACGGTGCGCGCGGACGGCGACGAGAAGGCCTACGAGCTCTCCCCGGAGCAGGCCGCAAACGCCGCGACGATCTCGGCGGTGGCGTCCTCGCGTGGCCTGCCCGAGCGCGCGGTGACCATCGCGCTGGCGACCGCGATGCAGGAGTCGGGGCTGCGCAACATCGAATTCGGCGACCGGGACTCGGTCGGCCTCTTCCAGCAGCGCCCGTCCCAGGACTGGGGATCGATCAAGCAGATCATGGACCCGGTCTATGCGTCCGGGGAGTTCTACCGGCACCTGGCGGAGGTGCCCGGCTACTCCCGGCTGCCGCTGACCGTGGCCGCGCAGAAGGTGCAGCGCAGCGGCTACCCCCAGGCGTACGCCAAGCACGAGGCCCGGGCGGCACTGCTGACCGGGGCGCTGACCGGCCGCGACGGCGCGGCGCTGACCTGCAACGAGAGCCGTCCGGCGGACAGCCGGCCGGGGGGCGCGGCGAAGGTGCGGGCGCAGCTGGTGCGGGAGTTCGGCCCGGAGGTACTGCCGCGGACCGGCGGCACCGCGGGGCGCGGCGCGAGCGGGGAGCGGCAGCTGACGGTGCCGGTGCGGCAGAGCGGGCCGTCGGCCGCGGCGGATGTGCCGCGGCGCGGCTGGGAGTTGGCGACCTGGGCGGTGGCACACTCCGGCGAGCTGCACATCGAACAGATCTCTTACGCCGGCCGGACGTGGTCCGCGGCCGATTCGGGGCAGGGCTGGCAGCGCCGCACGGAGGGGCCGGCGGCGGCCGGCCGGGACGCCGTGGTCATCGTCGCGCAGTAGTGTGCGCCGTCCCCCGATAGGGGCACCGGGCCGACCTGTGGCACCAATTCCTTTCGGCGGTAGGGGAATTGGGACGAAGCGGTGCGGACGCCCCGTCAATTGCCTTGCGTACAGGGCACTGTGACGTTTCCGCAGCGGGCCGGGGCGCGCCCATATTGCCCGCCTTTCGCCCCGCCCGATTATGTGATGCGTTACCAACTCTTTACCGGAGTTCACCGCAACCTTCGGAGCCCTGGAGCGGTAGTCAGTGCGTCCGCCCGGCGGACATGGCACATCTGTCAGAAGAACGAGTCCTTCTCCGTAAAAGGAGCACCATGTCCCTCCCCGTTACGCGTCGGATCGCCCGAGCCGCCCTGCTCGTCGCAGCGGGCGCCGCTCCCGTGGTCGCCGCGGCAGGTTCCGCCAGCGCCGCGGAACTGCCCGTCAAGGCGCCCGACCTGGGCGGGCTGACCGCGCCCCTGGACTCCCAGAACACCAGCAAGACCCTCGACCGCACCGCGCAGCAGGGCGTCGGCCTGATCAACGAGGCCGGCGGCAAGGCGGCGACCAAGCTCGCTCCGGCGCTGGTCGAGACCGCCGGGCCGGTCGTCAAGAAGGCCATGCCGCTGACCCGGGGCGCCGTCGACCGGGCCGAGGGCGTGGCCCGGCCGGTCGCCAAGCACGGCATCTCGGCCAGCTCGCCCCTCGACGCGGTCACCGGCCTGGTCGGAGCGCCCCAGGGCCCGCTCGGCCAGGTCCCCGGCGGCCTGCTCGGCGGCCTGCCGCTCGGCGGCCGCTGACGGCCGACCGGCGCGTACGGCGCGGGGCCCGGGGAGGATCGCCTCCCCGGGCCCCGCGCCGCGTGTCCGCCGTGCTCACTCCGCCAGGCGGCGTACCGCGGCCGCCACCCGCTCGTCGGTGGCGGTGAAGGCGATCCGCACGAAGCGCTCCCCCGCCGGGCCGTAGAACTCCCCCGGGGCGACGAGGATGCCGCGCTCGGCGAGCGCGGCGACGGTGTCCCAGCAGGGCTCGTCGCGGGTCGCCCACAGGTACAGCGACGCCTCGCTGTGCTCGATCCGGAAGCCCGCCCCCTCGAAGGCGGCGCGCAGCGCGGTACGTCGGCGGGCGTAGCGCTCGCGCTGCTCGGCGACGTGGGCGGTGTCGCCCAGTGCGGCCACCGTGGCGGCCTGGACGGGGGCGCCGATCATCATGCCGCCGTGCTTGCGGATCTGCAGCAGCTCGCCGAGCACCGCGGCGTCGCCGACCAGGAACGCCGAGCGGTAGCCGGCCAGGTTGGAGCGCTTGGACAGCGAGTGCACGGCCACGATCCCGTCCAGGGAGCCGCCGCAGACGTCCGGGTGCAGCACCGAGACCGGGTCGGCCTCCCAGCCCAGCTCCAGGTAGCACTCGTCGCTGAAGAGCAGCACGCCGTGCTCCCGCGCCCAGGCGACGGTGCGGCGCAGCTCGTCGGCGCCGAGCACCCGGCCGGTGGGGTTGGAGGGCGAGTTCAGCCAGAGCAGCTTCAGGCCGCTGGGGTCCAGCTCCCACGGCTCGTCGTAGACCACCGGCTCCGCGCCGGCCAGGCGGGCGCCGACCTCGTACGTCGGGTAAGCCAGCCGCGGGTAGCCGACCCGGTCGCCGGGGCCGAGGCCCAGCTGGGTCGGCAGCCAGGCCACCAGCTCCTTGGAGCCGACGACTGGCAGCACATTGGTGTGCGCCAGCCCCTGGGCGCCCAGACGGCTCCCGGCCCAGCCGGTGAGCGCGTCCCGCAGCGCGGCCGTGCCCCACACCGTCGGATAGCCGGGGCTGTCGGCCGCCGCGGTCAGCGCCTGCTGCACCACTGCGGGGACCGGGTCGACCGGCGTGCCCACGGAGAGGTCGACGATGCCGTCCGCGTGCGCCGCGGCGGTCGCCTTGTACGGCTCCAGCCGGTCCCAGGGGAAAGCCGGAAGCCGGTCGCGAAGCGACGCGCGGGGGGTGGTGACGGGCTGGGGGGTGGAGGCTGCGCCCACGGTGCTCTCTTTCTCGGTGGTGCCGGGACGGCGCCGGCGGAAAAACGCCGCGGTCCCGTACGGCGGGGCCGTACGGGACCGGGCGGTGTCGGTGCCGTACGGCGTGTGCCGTACGGGACCCGGGCGGCGCCGTGCGACCGCTTGCGACATCGGAGCCGGGGGGAGCAGGCGGGCTCCCCCGCGGCCGCCGGGTCGTTACTGGTTCTGCGGCGGCAGCTGCGCGATGAACGCGTGGTCGCGCTCGATCAGGCCGAGCTTGCTGGCGCCACCAGGCGAGCCCAGCTCGTCGAAGAACTCCACATTGGCCTTGTAGTAGTCCTTCCACTCCTCCGGGGTGTCGTCCTCGTAGAAGATCGCCTCCACCGGGCAGACCGGCTCACAGGCACCACAGTCGACGCATTCGTCCGGGTGGATGTACAAGGACCGCTGGCCCTCGTAGATGCAGTCGACCGGGCACTCCTCGATGCACGCCTTGTCCTTGACGTCGACACAAGGCTGCGCGATGACGTAGGTCACGCTGTCGTTCCTCCTCGGTAGGGCTGGCGGACCGATTGGCAGTTCCGCCGCAGGGCGCGCGGGAGCGCGGCGTCGTCGATGCCCGCCACCTAGTATCTCCGTTCCCGGGCACGAGACGAACAAGAGGGGCGGTTTGAGCGATGGAATTCCTGGCCGGCGGACGCGCGGAAGTCCGTATCACCCGTGCTGACGTGGGCAAAAGGGTATCCGTCCGGCGCCTGACCGGGGGCGGAGCGGGAGAGCCGGCGTTCACGGACGCGGTCGGGCTTCTCACATCGTGGGACAACGGTGTGCTGAGCATCACACGCCGCACCGGTGAGTGCCTCCGGATTGAGGAGTCCTCACTGGTCGCGGGCAAGGTCGTGCCCGCCGCCCCGGTCCGCAGAAAGGTACCTGCCGCCGGCGCCCGGGAGCTCCAGGAGGTCGCGGCCCGCGGCTGGCCCGCCACCGAGACGGAGCGTCTTGGCGAGTGGACGCTGCGCGCCTCCGGCGGCTTCACCCGCCGGGCCAACTCCGTCCTGCCCCTGGGCGACCCCGGCCTGCCGCTGGACGCCGCGCTGGAGCGGGTCGAGGCCTGGTACGCCGCGCGCGGACTGCCGGCCCTGATCGCCGTCGCCACCGGGCGGACGGACGCCGACGACGCGCTCGCCGCCGAGCTGGACCGGCGCGGGTGGGTTGCCGAGCGGCACACCCGAGTCCGGATCTCCGCGCTGGCACCGCTCGCCGACGCTCCCGTCGATTCCACCGCCGTCGCGCTGTCCCGCCGGCCGGACGCCGCCTGGCTGGCCCTGTACAACCGCACCGGCGAGGGCGGCGGCCGCACCGACGACGCACTGGCGGTGCTGACCGGCGGGCCCTCGGTGTGGTGCGCGACCGCCCCCGGCCCGGACGGCCGGACCGCGGCCATCGGACGGCTGGTCGTCGACGGCCGCTGGGCCGGCTTCACCGCCGTCGAGGTGGCCCCGGACGCCCGGCGCCGGGGACTGGCCACCCAGATCATGGCGGCGCTCGCCCAGCGGGCCCTGGACGAGGGCGCCTCGGCGGCGTATCTGCAGGTCGAGGACGACAACGAGGCCGCGCTCGGGTTCTACGACCGACTCGGCTTCATCGACCACCACGGCTACCACTACCGTCGCGCCCTGACCGGCGGCCGACACTGAACGGGTATCCCCCTCCCATGCCCTCCGAACCCGAACCCGAGCCGGAGCCGGCGCCGGACGACCCCGCCGCCCGCCGGCGGCTGTTCGCCGAGGCCGCGCGCGCCGAGCGGCCCGACCTGGCGCTGCTGTGCCTGCTCATCGGGGCCGAGGGCGACCCGGGGCTGGACCAGGCCGGCATCGACGCGGTCCAGATCGAGCTGGACGATCTGGCCGGGCAGCTGCCCTACGCACCGACCGGCGGCCCCGGCGCCTGGGCCCGCAACCTCGCCGAGTTGCTCGGCACCCGCTACGGCTACCGCGGTGCGCCCGCCGACTACCGGCGGCTGGAGTCCTCGCTGCTGCACCAGGTGGTCCGGCGCCGCCGTGGTCTGCCGATCCTGCTGTCGGTGGTGTGGATGGAGGTCGCCCGGCGGGCCGGTGCCCCCGTCTACGGTGTCGCGCTGCCAGGCCACTTCGTCGTCGGCTTCGGCGACCCCTACGGGGCCCATGTCCTGGCCGACCCGTTCGCGGGCGGGCGGCTGCTCACCGACGACGACGCGGCGCTGCTGGTCGCCGGGGCGACCGGCGGACGGCTCACCGCGCGGATGACGGCGGCCGCCGACCCGCTGGACATCGTGGCGAGGGTGCTGAACAACATCCGGGCCTGGGCCCAGGCCCGCCCCGAGCACAGCGCGGTGCAGCTGTGGGCCCTGGACCTGTCGCTGCTGCTGCCGAGTCATCCGGCCCGACTGCGCCACGAGCGCGCCCAACTGCTCGTCCAGCGCGGGGAGTTCCTCGCCGGAGCGGCCGAGCTGGAGGAGTACGCCCGGGTCGTCGAGGCGGTCGAACCGGCCGGCGCCACCGCCATCCGCCGTCAGGCCGCCGCAGCCCGCGCCATGCTCAACTGAGCCGCGGCCGGGGTCCGCCGGACGACCAGCACCGTCGCGTCGTCCAGCAGCTCACCGCCGGTGAACGACTCCAGGTCGTCCCGGAGCGTGCGGGCCAGCTCGGCGGGCGTGCGGTCCGTCCAGCCGGCCAGGCGCTCGGCCAGCGGATAGAACGAGCCGTCGCTGCCCCGCGCCTCGGTCACCCCGTCCGTGCACAGCACCAGCCAGTCGTCCGGCTCCGGGTGGACCCGCACGCCGTGGCGCGGTTCACCGCTGAGCGCGCCCAGCCCCAGCGGCAGCCCGCCCTCGCCGTCCCGGCGCTCGTACACCCGGCCCTCGCGCACCAGGTAGTACGGGATGTGCCCGCAGGACAGCACCCGGCCCCGCGCCGTCCCGTCCGTCCCGCGCACCTCCAGCAGGAGCGCGGTGACGAAGCGCTCGTCGGTGCCCTGCTCGGCCGACCGGGTGTTGTAGCGGGTCAGCGCCTGCTCCATCCGTCCGGCCACCGCCTCCAGGGAGTCCTCGTAGTGCGCGGCCTCCCGGAAGGAGGCCAGCACCTCCAGGCCCGCGCCGATCGCCGGCATGCCCTTGCCCTGGACGTCGCCGATCATCAGCCGCAGCCCGTGCGGCGTCTCGACCGCCTCGTAGATGTCGCCGCCGACCCGCGCGCCCTCCTGGGCGGAGACGTAGAAGCCGTACGCCTCGATCGGCCCGGCGGTCAGCGGCAGCTCGCGCAGCATCGCCCGCTGCACGGTGTCGGCCACCAGGCTGGTGCGGGCGTGCAGCGCCTCACGCTGCAGCCGGGTGCGGCACAGCACCAGGGCGAACACCGCCACCAGCGCCGCACCGAAGATCGCGACCACCCGGCTGACCGGGCCCCAGTCGGGCACCGTGAACAGGTCCACATAGACCAGGCAGCCGAGGTAGACGACCGCCACCAGGAGCGTCGGCCGGTAGGAGCAGCGCAGCGCGGCGAACAGCGGGGCGATCCCCAGGAAGGCCGACTGGTGCAGCTCCGGGCCGAGGTCGACCGCGTCCAGGGCCGTGACGAGGACGATCAGCACGACCAGCAGCACGGCGGTACGGCGGCCCCGCTCGACGGGGCGGTGCTCGGGCATAACACTTACAGCCTGCGCGCCACCGCCGCGGAGCGCACCGGGGCGGAGGTCACCGGGTGCCGTCCGGCTACAGCCAGCCCTTGTCGCGGGCGGTACGGACCGCCTCCGCGCGGTTGCGGGCGCCGGTCTTCTGGATGGCGGTGGACAGGTAGTTGCGGACCGTGCCGTGGGACAGGTGCAGGGCGGCGGCGATGTCGGGGTTGGTCGAACCGTCCGCGGCCGCCCGCAACACCTCCTGCTCGCGGTCGGTCAGCGGACTGACCCCGTCGGCGAGGGCCGCCGCGGCCAGCGCCGGGTCGATGACCCGCTCGCCGCGCAGCACCCGCCGCACCGCGTCCGCGAGCTGGGCCGCGGGGGCGTCCTTGACCAGGAACGCGTCGGCGCCGGACTCCATGGCGCGGCGCAGGTACCCGGGGCGCCCGAAGGTGGTGAGGATGACGACCTTCACCCCGGGCTGCTCGGCCCGCAGCGCGGCCGCCGCGTCCAGTCCGCTGAGGCCGGGCATCTCGATGTCCAGCAACGCGACGTCGACCTCGTGCGCCCGTGCCGCCGGGAGCACCTCGTCCCCGCGCGCCGCCTGCGCGACGACCTCCAGGTCCGCCTCCAGCGACAGCAGCGCGGCCAGCGCCTCCCGGACCATCGACTGGTCCTCGGCCAGCAGCACTCTGATCATGCGCGCCAGCTTAGGCCGTACGGCCGGCCTCCACGGGCCGCTTTGCGCACCCCGTGCTTCCCCGGCCCGCCGCCCCGTCGCCCCCGCTGTCTCGCCGCCCGTGAAGCGGGGCCCGTGAAGCGGGGCCCATGGAGCGAAGCCCGTGAAGCGGGGCCCATGGAGCGAAGCCCGTGGAGCGGGGCCCATGGAGCGGAGCCCGTGGAGCGGGGCCTCAGGTCGGGTGCCCGGCCGGGTGGGTCCCGGTCTCCTCCCGCAGGGTGCCGGCGGCCGGCGGACCGGTGCGCCCCAGTGGGACGTAGGCGCGCAGGGCGAAGCCCCGGCCGCGCGGGCCGGGGCCGGTCTCCAGCCGGCCGTCGGCGAGCGCGAGGCGCTCGCGCAGGCCGCTGAGGCCGTTGCCGTCCTGCCGGGTGCGCGGCGGGCCGGCGCCGTCGTCCAGCACCGCCAGGCACAGGTAGCGGCGCTCGTCGGCCTCCCCCTCTTCGGTGAGCAGCAGCTCGCAGCGGCTAGCCCCGCTGTGCCGTACGACGTTGGTGACGGCCTCGCGCAGCGCCCAGGCCAGGGCGCCCTCCTGGTCGGAGGCGAGGCCGTGGTGGTCGGCCTCCACCGCCGGGGCGACGGCGGCGGTGACCCCGGCGGTGCGCAGGGCGGCCCGGGCACCGGCGAGTTCCACGGCGAGCCGGGGGCGGCGGTAGCCGGTGACGGCCTCCCGGACGTCCACCAGCGCCTGCCGGCTGACCTGTTCGATGTCGGCGACCTGCCGGGCGGCGTCCTCGGGCCGGTCCGGGAGCATCCGGCCGGCCAGCTCGCTCTTGAGGGTGATCAGGGAGAGCGAGTGGCCGAGGAGGTCGTGCAGGTCGCGGGCGAGGCGCAGGCGTTCGTCGTTGGCGGCCAGGCGGGCGACCTCCTGGCGGGCGGCGCGCAGCTCCAGGGTCGTATGGATCAGGTGCTGGACGCCGACCATCATGAAGCCGCAGCCGAGGGCGGGCAGACCGTAGGCGAAGAGGTAGTAGCTGCGGATCTCCGGGTAGCGGGCACCGACGACCAGCAGGAACCCGGTGGTCAGCGGGATCGCCCAGCGGGAGTGCTGCCAGGGCAGGACCACCCCGCTGGCCACGCTGGTGAAGATGAACAGCACCAGCCAGGCGTAGCCCAGGGTCCAGGACAGGGCGACGGACAGCGCCAGCAGCAGGGCCAGCACGCCGTACATCAACGGGCGGGTCAGGTTCCGCCACATGTGGCGGAAGACCAGGACGAGGTACGCGGAGACGAAGAGCGCGAGCCCACCGGAGCCCCAGGTCCGGGCCACGGCGGACACACCGGGCTGCACCAGTTGCCGCACCGGGTCGGCGAGGTAGAGCAGCCACAGGGCGGTCCACATCGTCTTGCTCGCGGCCTGGCGGCGGTTGCGGGGCGCCTGTCCCATCCTCATGGGGTTGGGGTCGTCACGCTCGGCTGGCGTCTCCATCGGCCTCACGTTCTCCGAGTGTCCTTGCGGTACAGCCAGGCCGCGCCGCCGACGAAGAGCACCAGGTAGCCGGCGAGGATGGCCATGTCCTTGAGGTGGGGTGCATCGCCGGCCTCGACGGCGGTGCCCAGGGCCGTGTACGCGTGGGTGGGCAGCCATGCGGCGATGTTCTGCACCCACTGGGGCAGGAGCGTCAGCGGCATCCACAGACCGCCGAGGAACGCCAGCCCGAAGTAGATCAGCATCGCGATCGGGCGGACCGCGTCGCCGGTGGCCAGGTAGCCGATGGCGACGCCCAGGGCCGCGAAGACGAAGCTGCCGAGCCAGGTCCCGGCGCCGATGGCCAGCCACTGCCAGGCCTCCAGGCGGACGCCCTTGACGACCGCGGCGACCAGCATGACCAGCAGGATCGACGGCAGGCTGACCGTCGCCGCGGCGGCCATCTTGGCGGCGACATAGCCGCGCCCGGGCAGGGCGGTCAGCCTCAACTGCCGCACCCAGCCCTTCTCGCGCTCCTTGGCGATGCGCTCGCTGTTGCCCAGCAGGACGGCGGTCATGGCACCGAATGCTGCCATGGACACCATGAAGTAGAGCCCCATGTTCAGTGTCATGCCTGGTATCGGCTTGCTGTCCGCGCCACCGGCGATGATCAGGTACAGCGCCGGCGGGTAGATCACCGAGAAGAACATGAACTTCTTGTTGCGCAGCGCGCGGACGATCTCCAGCTTGATCAGGGTGGTCATCGGGCCGCCTCCTCGGCGGTGGCGGGGCTCTGGTCGGACGCGCTGGTCAGCGCGAGGAAGGCCTGCTCCAGGCCGAGTCCGGAGACTTCGAGGTGCCGCGGGTAGAGGCCGAGGCCGTAGACCGCGTGGACGGTGGCGTCGGCGTCCTGGGACTGGATGCGGACCGTGCGGCCGGAGACCTCCAGGGAGGTCAGGGACGGCAGGCCGTGCAGGGCGGTGCGGTCGACCGGGCCGTCGAGGTCGAAGGAGATGCGGCGGGCGCCGGCCCGGGCCTTGATCTCGGCAGCGGTGCCGTCGGCGAGGACCCGGCCGCGGTGCAGCACGATCACCCGGTCGGCGATCTCGTCGGCCTCTTCGAGGTAGTGGGTGGCGAACAGGACCGTGCGGCCCTCCTGGGCCTGCCGGCGCATCGCGCCCCAGAAGGCCTGGCGGGCGGAGACGTCCATGCCCGTGGTCGGCTCGTCGAGCACGATGAGGTCGTTGGCGCCGGCGGTGGCCAGGGCGAAGCGGACCCGCTGCTCCTGGCCTCCGGAGAGCTTGTCGACCATCCGGTCGGCGATGTCGGTGATGCCGGCGGTGGCCAGGATCTGGTCGACGGGGTGGCCGCGGGGGTGCAGGTCCCGGGCGAGGGTGACCAGTTCCCTGACCTTGACGCCCTCCATCAGGCCGCCGCTCTGCAGCATCGCGCCGACCCTGCCCTGCTCGATGGCGCGCTGGGGCGTGGTGCCGAAGAGGCTGACGGTGCCGGAGTCCGGGCTGCGCAGCCCGAGCAGCAGGTCGAGGGTGGAGGACTTGCCGGCGCCGTTCGGGCCGAGGAGCGCCACGGTGTGGCCGGCGTGCAGCTCGAGGTTCAGGTCGGCCACCGCGCGCACCACGCCGTAACTCTTGTCGACCTGGCGGAAGCTGACCACCGGTGAGGGATTGGCCCCCTGGTCGGTGGCGGCCGTGCCGGTCGTGGGGATCGTCATGTCCTCCAGCGTCCCGGACCGGTGCGGCGGGCGGCAGTGTCTGCTGTATGCACTGCGGCATGACACCTGTCATGGGGGATGTCCCTTAGGGGGCTTCCCTTGGGGCGTCGCGGGCCAAAGGGGCCAAGGGAGCCGAGGGGGCTGCCCCGTAGGGCGTTGGGGGCCTTAGTGGGCCGGGAAGCGGCCCCCACCAGGGCCGGCGCCTTCGGAAAGGCCCCCTGGGCGCCCTACCGGGAGGACCGGCGGACGCCCAGGGGGCCTTCGGGGCGGGTGAGGTGATCCGCCGTCAGCCGCCGTCGGCGCCGATGGTCTGGATCCGCTCGGCCGGGGTGCGGCCGAGCATCGCCTTGCCGACGGCGCTGGCGACCTCTTCGACGGAGACCGGCCGCTTGGAGCCGTCGCCCTTGGTGAGCAGAACACCGTTGAAGGTGTCGCCGTAGAGGGCCTTGAGGGCGGGCCGGTCGTAGTACGGCACCAGCTCGCCGTTGCTGCCGATCTTGAAGGAGAGGAACTTCGGGATGGACCGCTGGGGGCTGAAGGAGACCGTGTGCGCCGCGTCGGTGCGGACGGTCACCAGGCCGGACATGGCGGGCTCGGCGTACAGCTTCAGGGCCTTGTCCACCGCGGCCTTGGAGACCTGGGGCTGCTGGACGCTGGCGGCGAGCACCACGGGGGTGTTCGTGCCGGTGGTGGCGCGGTCGCGGTAGGCGTCGGCGATCTTCTGCTGGGAGGCCTTGACGTCGATCGCCTTGTGGGGGCGGCCGTAGTGCGGGACGGCCTTGCCGTTCTCGAAGGTGATGCCGCCGTCCGCGGCGGCACCGGCGGGCCCGGCGACGTTCTGGAGCGCGACCTGGAGCTTCTCGTCGTCGACGATCATCGCGGGCTTGGCGGTCCGGTCGACGCCGAAGAGGGAGCCGACGACGGAGACCGGGTTGTAGTCGCGGCCGGCGGCGTTGCGGACGGTGGCCTGCAGGTCGATGTCGAGCCCCGCATTGGCGGGCAGCAGGGTCACCGGCCGGCCGTCGACGGTGAGCTTGAGCGGCGCGGTACGGCGGTCCTTGAGCCCGGCTTCGAGCTTCTTGAGCGCCTCGTCCTTGGTGGTGCCGCCGATGTCGACGCCGAAAGCGGTGGTGCGCTTGGGGACGTCGGCGTGGTCCAGCAGGAGCCCTGCGCCGTAGGCGACACCGGCCAGGACCACGACGGCGACGCCCGCGAGGACGAGCTTGTTGCGGCCCTTCTTGGGCGGGTTGATCGGCTCGGGGATCTTGGGCCGGGGCTTGGGCGCGGCCGCGTCGGCGCCGCCACCAGGGGCGTTGGCGAACGGCGACGGGGTGGCCGGACCCTCGGCTCCCGGGATCTTGGGGATGCCGCTGACGAGGGTGTCGCCGGACACCCGGGAGTGGCTTCCGGTGGTGCTGTTCGGCGAGTCCTTCCGGGCGCCGCGCGGTCCCTTGGTGCCACCGGGGGCGCCGCCCTGGTTGCCGGGCAGGCCGCCGGAGATCCCGCCGGAGCCGCTGCCGCTGCCCGGGCCGGTCAGCGGCGCGGGCGGCTGCGGGGTGAGTTCGGCGGTGTCGTCGCCGATCTGCGGGGTGCCGCCGGTGCCGGTGAGCGGGTCGCTGAAACCGGGCGGGAGGTTGAGCGCGGAGCTGCCGCGGGCGGGCCCGGTGGTGGGTCCGGCGGGGCCGGCCCCGGGGGCGTCGAACGGGCTGTGGTCGCGGGCGACGCCGGTGGCGCGGTCGAACGGCGAGGAGTCGGCGGGGCCGCCCTGCCGGGGAGCTTCGTCGAACGGCGAGGTGCCGCCCGGGCCGCCCTGCCGGGGACCGTCGTCGAACGGCGAGGTGCCGCGCGCGCCGCCGTCGAACGGCGAGGCGCCGCCCTGGCGGTCGGGGCCGTCGGAGAAGTACGGCAGGTCGGGGCGCTGCGGGCCCTGGTCGCCGGAGGGCGCGCGGGGCGGGGTGGCGCCGCCGGGCGGGGTGGCGCCACCGGGCACGGGCGGTGCCGCGTGCGAGCCGGTGGTGGAGTTCTGGCCGGACCCCGCGGCCTGCGGCTTGCGGGGCGCGAACCAGTCACTGGTCTTCTCGGGGCGGCCGGTTGCCGGGGCCTCGTCCGCCGGGGCGTCCGGGCGGGGAGTGTTGGCAGTGCGCTCCGCGGGGCGCTCGCCGCCGCGGGCGTTGCCGCGGGGGGCCGCGGAACCGTCGCCTGCGCTCGGTCCGTTCATGCCGGGCTCCTCAGCGACGGGCTTGCGCACGACGACCGGCGGGATGGGGCGCGACCCCGGGATGTTGATCTTGATCCGCGTGGTCAGCGTGGTCTCGGTCCTGGGCTCGTCCGGCTGCACCGGGTCACCGGCTGCCGGCGCTTGGTCGGCGTCTCCCCTGGGCGAGCCGTACGGCGGCGTCCCTGACGGGTACGCGGCTCCGCCTCGGCCCCGGGGGCCGGCGGACGAATTGTCAGATTCACGACTCAAAGCAGGTTCTCCCGGTTGGCTCCGCCGCTCGTCAGAGATGATCCCCGGTCCGAGGCCGGGGGGTGCCCCCAGGGCGGCGCGACGGCGCGCACCACCATACTGTCCGCCACGGACGGACACCCGGGGAGCGTACGAACACCCCCGCCGCCGGCGAAACCCCGGTGCGGGGGCCGTTCACCAGGAGCGGCGTGACATCCGTCCCGGTATGGGCCACGTCATCCGCCGATGCGGCCGGGGCGGACACCGGCGGCGCGCAGCTGGGTGGCGGTGGTGCAGATCACAGCGATCAGGATCCCGCCGAGCAGGAAGACATAGGAACCGGCGCCGGGGCCGAAGAGGAAGTCGCCCTCCGGTCGGGCCTCGCTGAGCAGCAGGAACACGGTGACGAGCCAGGCGGCACCGGGGACCAGCACGCCGGCCGGGGTACCGGTGGCCCGGGACCCTCCGTAGAAGAGGCCGCCGACGCCGCCCAGGGCCAGGGCCAGTCCCCCGGGGAACCAGGCGGCCTGGACGAGGGTGCCGGCGAGCGCGACGAGCACGCCGGTGACCAGGAGCAGGGCGTAGAGGGCGATCCGCCCCGGGGTGAGGGGGGCGTGCAGTGCGGTGGCGCCGCCGGGCGCCACCGGCGGGCCGGAGCGGTTCCGCGGGCCCGCGCCGGGCGTGCCGGCAGAGGCCGTGCGGGCGCGCTGCCTCTTGCCGGGGGGTGTGCTGCCGTTGTCGCCGTCGGCCGTGCTCATTCTGCTGCCTCCTCTGCCTCCTCGGTGTGCTCATTCTCCCCCATGCCCGTCGGCCCCCCGAGGCCGGCGAGTCCGGCGAAGAGGTCGTCCTCGCGGCCGCCCGGGGTGGCCGGGGGTCCGGGGTCGCCGTGCACCAGCTGATAGTGCTCGGTGGCGAACAGCGGCTGCCCCAGGTCGTTGGAGAGCGCGAAGAACGGCCCGTCGACCGCGATCTGGGTGTAATGGGCGCGCATCGCGGCGCTCTTCGCCGCGGCGTGGGCCCGGTCACCGGTGATCGAGGCGGTGACGTCGGCGTCGGGCACCACTCCGGGGACGTCGTCCACGGAGGCGATGCCGGGGAAGTGGTGGCCGGCGGCGTGCAGCCGCGCGAAGCCCTCCTCGACGAGGGAGCGGGGGTTGCAGTTCCAGTAGATCTTCGCGATGGCGTGTGCGGCGCCGAGGTCGGGCCGGAAGTCGTCCCGGGCGGCGAGTTCGGCACCGCGCATGGCGACCCGGTGCGCCTTGATGTGGTCGGGGTGGCCGTAACCGCCGTGGGCGTCGTAGGTGACCAGGACCTGGGGCCGGACCTCCCGGATGACCGCGACCAGGTCGGCGGCGGCGGCGTCGAGCGGGGCCTGCCAGAAGGAGTCCGGCCGCTCGTTCTGGGGGGCGCCCATCATGCCGGAGTCGCGGTAGCGGCCGGCGGCGCCGAGGAAGCGGTGGTCGGTGACGCCGAGCTCGGCCATGGCGGCGGCCAGCTCGCCGACGCGGTGCGGGCCGAGGGTGTCGTCGCGGTCCGGGGCGAGGTGGGCGAGCTCGGGCGGGATGACCTCGCCCTCTTCGCCGCTCGTGCAGGTCACCAGGGTGACCCGGGCGCCCTCGGCCGCGTACTTGGCCATGGTCACGCCGTTGTTGATCGATTCGTCGTCCGGGTGCGCGTGCACCAACAGCAGACGGCGGGCGGGGCGGTCACGGCCGGGCGCGGGGTCTCCACCGGGGACGGAGGCGGGCCGGGGGTACCCCCCAGCGGTGGCCGGGCGAGGGTCGGAGGTCATGCCGACAGCCTACGAGCCGCCCGGCCCGCCCTCACCCGCTGTTCCGGTGGCCGCGCCGGGTGGCGCGGCGGGCCACCGGAGGGGGTGGGGCGGGCCGGAGCGGGTGGCTCAGAACTTGATGCCGCCGATCATGCTGGCGACGTTGGTCGTCAGCGATTTGACCGTCGGGGCGAGGGACGAGCTGGCCAGATAGAAGCCCAGCAGCATGCAGACGAACGCATGCGCGGCCTTCAGTCCGGATTTCTTGACGAGCAAGAACACGATGATCGCCAGCAGCACCACCGCCGAAATCGAGAGTGCCACGGCGGCTCACCTCCAAGTACACACGGTCCGGACAGAGTTGCGGTGCACCGGCCCGTCCGCACGGACCCGCGCACCGGGGTATGCCAAGGGCTCTTTACCCCGTACCCCCTACGCGCAAGGGATCATAACTTTCCGTCCTAGCGCATAACTCGGGGCACGGAAGCAGAGCGGGGGCGCACACGATCTTCACGCGCGCGAGGGGGGTGAGCCCCGCCCCCGGTTCGTGTGCGGTGGTGCGCGATCGCGTTCCGGCCGCGGCCGGACAGCGGCGGTGTTTGTCGCCGGGGCGCCAACGGGAGCGCGGCGGCAGGGCCTGGCCCCTGTCGTCGAAGTCCGGCCGTCTGCCCCGGAACGCGGACGGGAGTTTGACGGCAGGGCCTAGGCTCGCCCCCATGACCGGACAGCCTTCGTTCCCGCGGCACTCTGCCCGTACGCAGCGCTTCACTTTGGGCGCCCCGCGCGGCTTCACCGTCTCCCCGGACGGTGCGCGCGTCGTCTTCCTCCGCTCCGCCTCCGGCACCGACCGCAGTCAGCGGTTGTGCGTGCTCGACCTGGAGCAGGGACGGGAGTTCACCGCCGCCGACCCCGCAGCCCTGCTGGCGGGCGCGGCGGAGCGGCTCTCGCCGGAGGAGCGGGCGCGGCGGGAGCGGAGCCGGGAGGGCTCGGCCGGCATCGTGGGCTATGCGACGGACTCCGCGGTGGAGTTGGCGGCCTTCCCGCTCTCCGGGCGGCTGTTCATCTCGGAGCTGCGGGCCGGCACCACCCGTGAACTGCCGGTCCACGGGCCGGTGGTGGACCCGCGGCCGTCCCCAGACGGCCGGCAGGTGGCCTTTGTGGCGCAGGGGCGGCTGCGGGTGGTCGCGGTGGACGGCAGCACGACGCCGGACGGGGCCGACGCACCCGGCGGGGCGGGCGCCCCGGAGGACCGGGTGCTGGTGGAGCCGGACGGGCCCGAGGTGACCTGGGGGCTGGCGGAGTTCATCGCGGCCGAAGAGATGGGGCGCTACCGGGGCTTTTGGTGGTCCCCGGAGAGCGACGCGGTGCTGGCCGCGCGGGTCGACGAGGCACCGGTGCGGCGCTGGTGGATCTCCGACCCGGCGCACCCGGACCGGGAGCCGGCGCAGGTGGCCTACCCGGCGGCCGGCACCGCCAACGCCGAGGTGTCGCTGGCCCTGTTCGGGCTGGACGGCTCGCGCACGGACGTGGAGTGGGACCGCGCGCGCTATCCGTATCTGGCGCGGGTGCACTGGTCGGCGGCCGGGCCGCCGCTGCTGCTGGTGCAGGCCCGCGACCAGCGTGACCAGCGGTACCTGACGGTGGACACGGCGACCGGGGCGACCCGGACGGTGCACGAGGACGAGGACGAGGTCTGGGTGGAGCCGTTCCCCGGGGTGCCGGCCTGGACGCCGGACGGGCGGCTGGTGCGGATCGCCGACGAGGGCGGTGCGCGCAAGCTGTTCGTGGGGGACCGCCCGCTGACCGGGGCGCCGCTGCATGTGCGGGCGGTGCTGGACATCGGCGCGGACGACGTGCTGTTCTCCGCGAGCGGCGCCGACATGCACGACATCGGGGTCTACCGGGCGTGGTTCCGCGGCAGCGGCGACCAGGGCGGCTGGGAGCGGGTGGCGACGCGGCCGTATCCGACGGTGTCCTCCGCGGTGCGCGGCGGGGCGGTGACCGTGCTGTCGCAGACGTCGCTGGAGCGGCCGGGCACCCAGGTGGAGGTGGTGCGGCTGGACCCGGACGGTGGGGAGAAGTCGCTGGCCTCGATCGGTTCGTTCGCCGACTCCCCGGCGATCACGGCCCGGCCGCGTCTGGTGCTGGCCGGGGAGCGGGAGATTCCGTGTGCGGTGCTGCTGCCGTCCGGCTATACGGAGGGGGACGGTCCGCTGCCGGTGCTGCTCGACCCGTACGGCGGGCCGCACGGCCAGCGGGTGGTCGCCTCCCACAACGCCCATCTGACCTCGCAGTGGTTCGCCGACCAGGGGTTCGCGGTGATCGTCGCGGACGGGCGGGGCACCCCGGGCCGCTCGCCGTCCTGGGAGAAGGCGGTCTCCCGGCGGATCGCCGAGGTGGCGCTGGACGACCAGGTCCATGCGCTCCAGGCGCTGGCCGGATCCTTTCCCCTGGACCTGGAGCGGGTGGCGATCCGCGGCTGGTCGTTCGGCGGGTATCTGGCGGGGCTGGCGGCGCTGCGGCGGCCGGACGTCTTCCATGCGGCGGTGGTGGGTGCGCCGGTGACCGATCTACGGCTGTACGACACCCATTACCAGGAGCGCTACCTGGGGCACCCGGACCGGGAACCGGCGGTGTACGCGGAGAACTCGCTGCTCACGGACGAGGGGCTGTCGGGTGCGGTGGAGCCGCACCGGCCGATGCTGATCGTGCACGGCCTGGCGGACGACAACGTGGTGGTGGCGCATTCGCTGCGACTGTCGTCGGCGCTGTTGGCGGCGGGCCGCCCGCACGAGGTGCTGCCGCTGTCCGGGGTGACCCATATGACGCCCCAGGAGCAGGTGGCCGAAAATCTCCTGCTGCTCCAAGTCGACTTCCTCAAGCGGTCGTTGGGGATTTCCTCCTGACCTGAACGGTCCCGGTCGGTCAGCGGGTTCGCCGCCGGCCGGCCGGGCCGGGTGTCACCACCCGGGCGGGAGCGTGGACGGCGGGGGCGGGGCGTGCGGGGGCCGCGCCTCGCCCGGGGCGGAGCCGTAGGAGAGCACCCTGGCGGTGCCCCCTGCGGGGGCCCCTTCGCCGCGGCGGGCGGCGGCGAGCAGCACGGCGAGGGCGGCGAGCGCCACGAGGGCGGCGGTGACCAGCTCCAGCCCGGCCTCGGCGGGCAGCGCGGCGAACCGGTCGGCCTGCCCGGTGTGCACGGCGGAGGCCAGCGCGGCGGCGGCGTGCACCAGGAGCAGGGCCGCGGCGGTGGCCGCGGCGGGCCGGGACCAAGCGGCCCGGCGCCAGGAGGCCGCCGCGGCGCCGAGGGCCAGCAGGGCGAGTGCGGCCGTGAGCCAGTGGACCGGCGGTTGGAGCAGGGCGCGGAAGACCGAGGGGTCGCCGAGCAGCCCCTTGCGGTAGGTGTCCCCGCCGAGCCGGAGCCACCAGTGGACGTTCCAGCCGGCGACGGCGAGTCCGGCGGCGGTCAGCAGGACGGCGGCGGTGCGGGCCGGCGCGGTGCGCGGGCGGCCGGGCCGGTTGGGGGTGATCCCGTACGGGGCGGCGTGGACGACGCCGTAGGCGGTGGCGGCCACCTCGGGCAGTTCCAGCACCGGGCTCCTGGTGTGCCGGCCGGTCCGCGGGCCGGGCCGGCGGCCGGCCGCGACCACCAGGAACAGGGCGACGGCGAGGGCGAGCTGAGCGAGGACGGTCAGCCGCGCCCGGTGGGTGAGACCGCTGTCCAACCCCTGGAGCCAGCCGGCACCGAGCGTCCACACCAGAGGGGTGCGCAGCAGGACGGTGGCGGTGGCGAGGGAGAGCAGGGCGCCGGCGGCCACGGCCGGGGGAACGGTGGGGCGCAGGGCGATGACCGCCGCGGCCAGCGCGCCGAGCACCAGCAGCGGGTCGAGCGGGGAGGTGGCCCAGGCGGTGAACTCCCGTGGCCGGCGGGCCTCTCCGAACCAGGTCCGGGCCACATCGGCGGCGTGTTGGGCGACCGCGAGGTCGCGGACGATCCAGGCCGCGCCGAGCAGGGCGAGCAGCAGGCAGAGCAGCGCGGCGAGGCCACGTGCGCCGTGGGTGAGAACGCGGTCCCGCACTGTGGACACGGCCCGCCCCCCGTCCGTGTCGGTGTGTCAGGGTCGTCCACGGCGCCCCGGTATACGAGGCGTCCACCGCAGGTCTACTGCAGTCGGGGCGCGGGGACAACAACGCCCGGGCGGGACACCGGACGAAACGGGGCAAAAAATGAACCGGCCGGGGCGCCTCCTGGCGACCCCGGCCGGTCTACGGCACCCGCACGGCCGTACGTTGTTCATCATGGCGCGTCCGTATATCGGTGTTGCGACAGTGAAGTTGCCTTCATGTTAAAGAAGTTGGGGATGATATGTCCCCCATGCCGCATATCGCGCCCCCCTGTCAAGCACGCCCGGGCGTCAATCTGCGCAATCTTCGCTCAAGAAGTAGACGACCTGTTCACGAGCACACCCGATCCCCTTGACTCCGCCATAAATCACTTGCGAAAGTCCGCTCATCCAGCGGTGCAGACGGCGCCGCTTCACGTTCCAAGAGAACTCGGCGCGGGGGCACTTCGCGATGACTAGTCCATCCCAGACCGCGGCTACCAAGTCCGATGACCGCGGACTTGGACCCAAGGGTCTGAAGAAGGAAAAGAAGGGCAAGGGGGGTGAGCTCGTCGGCCGTTCCCCCGGCCAGTTGATGTGGATGCGCTTCAAGCGCGACCGCTCCGGTGTGGTGTGCGGCATCGTCGTGCTGGCGTTCTTCGTCATCGCGGCGCTCGCCCCGGTGATCGGCGCGCTGTACGGCAAGGACCCGTACACGCTCTACGGCAACGAAGACCCCAACCTGCTCGACGAGTTCGGCTATCCGGCCGGCGCCAACGGCGGCATCTCGCCCGAGCACTGGATGGGCATCGAGCCGCAGCTGGGCCGCGATGTGTTCATGCAGCTCATCTACGGCATCCGGATGTCCCTGGGCATCTCCGTCGCGGTGACCATCCTGACCGTGATCACCGGCATCATCATCGGTGTCACGGCTGGCTACGTCGGCGGCAAGGCGGACTACTTCCTGAGCCGCGTGATCGACTTCCTGCTGGCCTTCCCGAGCCAGCTGACCTTCGTGGCCTTCATGCCGATCGTGGTGGCGCTCTTCGTGCCGCCGGGCGACGAGACCCCGACCTACGTCCGGGTCTGTGCACTGATCATCGTGCAGTGGTTCCTGGGCTGGATGGGCCTGGCGCGACTGCTGCGCGGACAGGTGCTCTCCCTGCGCGAGCGGGAGTTCGTCGAGGCCGCGAAGATCACCGGCGCCTCGCCCTGGCGGATCATCCGCAAGGAGTTGCTGCCGAACGTGGTCACCCCCGTGCTGGTGCAGAGCACCTACATGCTCCCCCTCTTCGTGACCGCGGAGGCGGGCCTGTCCTTCCTGGGCGTCGGCATCATCGAGCCGACCCCCGACTGGGGTCGACTGTTCCAGGCCGGCGCCCACTTCTACGAGAACGACCCCACGTTCTTGCTCTTCCCCGCCGCGGCCATGCTGATCTTCGTGCTGTGCTTCAACCTCCTCGGAGACTCGGTACGCGACGCCTTCGACCCCAAGTCCGGGCGCTGATCGTCCACTTGAGGGGGGCTGCTGTCTCCCCCACCTGCCGGGCCAGCCCCGGATTGCTTCAGACAGCACATCTGGACCCCAACTGACAGGCAGGTGCTTGGAACCCATGAACGCACTATCTACGCGCAGAGCACGCGCGGTGATCGTGGCCCTGGCGGCCGGCTCGCTCGCGCTCACCGGCTGCAGCGGCGGCAGCGACTCCGGCAAGGACAAGTCGCAGACGGACGCGGACGCCGCGGCGCAGGCCAAGGTGATCCCGATGGGCACCGCCGCCGACTCCACCGGCCCGGCGGTCGCGGTCAAGGATGCGCGCAACGGCGGCACCATCCGCGTGTTCCAACGTGACAGCTACAACCACCTGGACCCGGGCCAGATGTACGTCAGCGACATGAAGTCGCTGTCGCAGCTGATCTTCCGCGGGCTGACCGCCTTCAAGCAGGACGACAAGGGCAACGCCAAGGTCGTGGGCGACCTCGCCACCGACGCCGGCCAGATGTCCGACGGCGGCAAGACCTGGAAGTACACCCTCAAGGACGGCATCAAGTTCGAGGACGGCAAGCCGATCACCTCGAAGGACATCCGTCACACGATAGAGCGGCTGTACGCCAAGTTCATCACCGACGGCCCGACCTACGTCCAGACCTGGCTGTCGGGCGCCGGCACGAGCTACCGCAAGGCGCTGCCGGAGGGTCCGTACAAGGGCGACCACCTGCCCAAGTCCGTCCTGGACACCCCGGACGACAAGACCGTCATCTTCCACTTCAAGAAGCCGCAGTCGCAGCTGCCCTACGCGCTGACGATGCCCGGCTACGCCGCGGTCCCGGACAGCGCCAAGGACACCAAGGACGCCTACGACGTCAAGCCGGTCTGCTCGGGCCCGTACAAGATCGCGTCGTTCAAGTCCGGCAAGTCCATGCAGCTGGTGCGCAACAAGAACTGGGACGGCAAGACGGACCCGGTGCACCACCAGTACCCGGACGGCTACAACATCACCTTCAACCACCAGGCGTCGGACTCCACCAAGCGCCTGATGGCCGACCAGGGTGAGGCCAAGAACGCGGTGAGCTTCACCAACCAGGTGGACCCCACGCTGACCAAGGACGTGCTGAGCAACGCCAGCGCCAGCAAGCGCCTGGTGCAGGGCTACCAGCCCTACGTCTGGCAGATGAACTTCAACATGGACCGCCTCAAGGACAAGAAGATCCGCGACGCGATCACCTACGCCCTGCCGAACCAGCAGATCGTCCGGCTCAACGGCGGCAGCTACGGCGGTGAGATCGCCGGCGGTCTGCTCGCCCCGACCGTGGCGGGCTACAAGAAGGGCTACGACCCCTACGGCAAGCTGACGCACCCCAACGGCGACCCGGAGAAGGCCAAGAAGCTCCTCAAGGAGGCCGGTAAGACGGGCATGAAGCTCGTCTACGCCTACTCCAACACCGAGGCCCGCCAGAAGGAAGCCGTCGCCATCGAGGACGCGCTGACCAAGGCCGGCTTCAACGTGCAGAAGAAGGAGGTCGACGCGGCCTCCTGGTACGAGCAGATGGGCAAGGTCGACAACGGCTTCGACATCTACATGACCGGCTGGGGCCAGGACTGGCCGGACGCCTCGACGGTCATCCCGCCGTCCTACGACGGCACCACCATCCAGGACGGCGCCTCGAACTACTCCCACGTCAACGACAAGCACGTGAACGCCGAGATCGCCCGCATCTCGGAGATCACCGACGTCAAGAAGGCGACCGAGGAGTGGCAGAAGCTGCACCAGTACATCGTGGAGAAGGTCAACCCGGCCGCGCCGGTCTTCTACACCAAGATGCTCCAGCTGGCCGGCTCGAACGTCGGTGGCGTCCGCTACAACCTGGACGTCAGCTACCTCGACCCGAACACGCTCTACCTGAAGAAGTAACGGTCCCGCCTGCCGACGGCAGGCAGACCGCCTGACGAAGGTCCTCCGGACGGCGCGCACACGGCGGAACGCGCGCCCTCCGGAGCCTTTGTCCGCCACCCCTCACGCCCACTGCCGCCGCCGTCCTGAGAGCAGCGAACTGCCATGCTTCAATTCCTACTTCGCCGGACGTTCGGCGCTGTTGTCATCCTCCTCCTGCTCAGTGCCTTCACCTTCTTCGTGTTCTTCGGGGCCGGTGACCCGGCCGCGATGTCCTGCGGAAAGAACTGCACCGCGGACAACATCGCGCTGATCCACCAGAACCTCGGCCTCGACAAGCCGCTGACCACCCAGTTCTGGGACTTCCTCGTCGGCATCTTCGCCGGCCGTGACTACTCCGTCGGACACTGCAGCGCCCCCTGCTTCGGCTACTCCTTCGCCACCAAGCAGGACGTCTGGTCGACCCTGATGGACCGGCTGCCCACCACCGCCTCGCTGGCCATCGGCGGCGCCGCGGTGTTCCTGACGGTGGGCCTGGGCACCGGCCTGCTCGCCGCCTACAAGCGCGGCTCGTTCCTGGACAAGTTCCTCACCTCGATCTCGATGGTGCTGAGCTCGGCCCAGATCTACATCCTCGGCCCGATCGCCCTGGGTCTGTTCGTCTACAGCGGGCTCATGGAGTCCCCCCGGTACGTGCCGATCACCTCGGACCCGGCCGGCTGGTTCATGGGGCTGCTGCTGCCCTGGGTCGTGATGGCGACGATCTTCACCGCGCAGTACACCCGTATGTCCCGCTCGACGATGATCGAGCAGCTGCAGGAGGAGCACGTCCGGACCGCCAAGGCGAAGGGCATGTCCAGCTCCTACGTCTTCCTGCGCTACGCCTGGCGCGGCTCGCTGATCCCCATCGTGACCATCCTCGGCATGGACCTCAGCTCGCTGTTCGGTGGCGCGATGATCACCGAGTTCACCTTCCAGCTGGCGGGCGTCGGACGGCTCGCGATCGACTCCGTCCTCACCCTGGATCTGCCCATGGTCCTGGGCGTGCTGGTCTTCAGCGCCGCCCTGATCCTGGTGTTCAACATCATCGTGGATGCGACGTACGCCTTCATCGACCCGCGCGTGCGCCTGTCCTAGGAGAGCCTGAAGTGACCACACTCACCAAGACCGAAGGCACCACCGTGCCGTCCGGGTCCGACCCCTTCCTGTCCGTTCGTGACCTGCATGTGCGGTTCTCCACCGAGGACGGCATCGTCAAGGCGGTCGACGGTCTCTCCTTCGATCTGGAACGCGGCGAGACCCTCGGCATCGTGGGCGAGTCGGGCTCCGGCAAGTCCGTGACCAACCTCGCGATCCTGGGGCTGCACAACCCGAAGGTCACCGAGATCGGCGGCGAGATCCACCTGGACGGCCAGGAGTTGACCGGGGCCCGGGAGAAGACCCTGGAGAAGCTCCGCGGCAACAAGATGGCGATGATCTTCCAGGACGCGCTGACCGCGCTGTCGCCGTACTACACGGTGGGCCGGCAGATCGCCGAACCGTTCATGAAGCACACCGGCGCCAGCAAGCGCGAGGGCCGGCAGCGCGCCATCGAGATGCTGACCAAGGTCGGCATCCCGCAGCCCAATCTGCGGGTCGACGACTACCCGCACCAGTTCTCCGGCGGTATGCGCCAGCGCGCGATGATCGCCATGGCGCTGGTCTGCAACCCCCAGCTGCTGATCGCCGACGAGCCGACCACCGCCCTGGACGTCACCGTCCAGGCGCAGATCCTCGACCTCCTCAAGGACCTCCAGCAGGAGTTCGGGTCCGCGATCATCCTGATCACCCACGACCTCGGCGTGGTCGCCAACACCGCGGACAAGCTGCTGGTGATGTACGGCGGCCGGGCCGTGGAGCGCGGCTCCGTCAAGGAGATCCTCACCGAGCCCCGGCACCCCTACACCTGGGGCCTGCTGAGCTCGATGCCGCGGCTCTCCTCGGACGTCAACGAGGCGCTGCACCCGATCCCCGGCTCCCCGCCGAGCCTGCTCAACCCGCCGTCCGGCTGCGCCTTCAACCCGCGCTGCGGCTTCACCGGCGAGGTCGACGGCGGCCGCTGCACCGAGGAGCGGCCGCTGCTGGAGCTGGGCCGGGCCGCCGCGTGCCACCTGAGCGCCGAGCAGAAGCAGACCTTCTTCACCGAGCAGATCAAGCCCCGGCTGGGCTAGGGAGCGACCACCATGACCGACAACGTCACCCTCCCGGCGCCCCGTGATGCCGCGCCCGCCCTGGGCGAGCCGCTGCTCACCGCCGAAGGCCTGACCAAGCACTTCCCGATCTACGGCGGCTTCCCGTTCAAACGGAAGGTCGGCGCGGTCCAGGCCGTCGACGGCCTGGACCTGACCGTGCACGCCGGTGAGAGCTTCGGCCTGGTCGGCGAGTCCGGCTGCGGCAAGTCCACCACCGGGCGGCTGCTGACCCGGCTGATGGAGCCGAGCGCCGGCAAGATCACCTACGCGGGCCAGGACATCACCCACGCGGGCCGCAAGCAGCTGGCGCCGGTCCGCTCCGAGATCCAGATGATCTTCCAGGACCCGTACGCCTCGCTCAACCCGCGGCAGACGGTCGGCACCATCATCGGCGGCCCGATGGAGATCAACGGGATCAACCCGCCCGGCGGCCGGGAGAAGCGGATCCGCGAGCTCCTGGAGACCGTGGGCCTGAACCCGGAGCACTACAACCGCTTCCCGCACGAGTTCTCCGGCGGCCAGCGGCAGCGCATCGGCGTGGCCCGGGCGCTGGCCCTGGAGCCGAAGCTGATCGTCGCGGACGAGCCGGTCTCCGCGCTGGACGTGTCCATCCAGGCGCAGGTGGTCAACCTGCTCCAGGGGCTCCAGCGCGAGCTGGGCATCGCCTTCGTGTTCATCGCCCATGACCTGGCGATCGTGCGGCACTTCAGCGAGCGGGTCGCGGTGATGTACCTCGGCAAGATCGTCGAGGTGGGCACCCGCGACGAGATCTACAACCGGCCGCGCCACCCGTACACCCACGCCCTGCTCTCGGCGGTGCCCGAGGCGAAGCTGGTGGAGAGCGCGGACGAGGAGCGGGAGCGGATCCGCCTGGCCGGCGACGTCCCCTCCCCGGTCAACCCGCCGTCGGGCTGCCGCTTCCGCACCCGCTGCTGGAAGGCGCAGGACAAGTGCGCCACCGAAGAGCCGCCGCTGGTGCAGCTCTCCGACAGCGCGGGCGGCCACCTGACGGCCTGCCACTTCCCGGAGGAGCCGACCACCGCTGCCCGCGACGAGGACATCGTCCTCGACCCGGCGCTGGCCGCGATCGAGGAGTCCGCGACGGACGAGTAGACCGCCGACCGGAGCGCCGCCGTGGTGGGGAGGTTCCCGCCACGGCGGCGCTGTCGTGTGCCGCGCGCCGCGGGCCCTTACCGGCGCCCCTCCCGGACCCCGGTCGGGTGGGCCGGCGGCGGCTATCCGCTCGGGACGACCCTGCGCTCCTCGGCGAAGTGGCAGGCCGAGGCGTGCCGCACCGGCCCCGCCGCGTCCCGGAACTCCGGGGGGATCTCCAGCGGCGGCTCCTGCGCCGCGCACAGCTCCTGCGCCTTCCAACAGCGGGTGCGGAAGCGGCAGCCGGACGGGGGGTCGGCGGGTGAGGGCACGTCGCCGGTGAGCAGGATCCGGTCGCGGGCCGCGCGGGCGCCCGGGTCCGGTACGGGGACGGCGGAGAGCAGGGCCTGGGTGTACGGGTGGGTGGGGTGGTCGTAGATCTGTTCGTCGGTGCCGATCTCGGCGAACCGGCCCAGGTACATCACCGCGACCCGGTCGGAGATGTGCCGCACCACGGACAGGTCGTGGGCGATGAAGACGTAGGACAGCTCGAACTCGTCCTGCAACTGGGCCAGCAGATTGACCACTTGGGCCTGTACGGAGACGTCCAGCGCGGAGACCGGCTCGTCCGCGACGATGATCTCGGGGCGCAGGGCGAGGCCACGGGCGATACCGATCCGCTGGCGCTGGCCACCGGAGAACTGGTGCGGGTAGCGGTTGACGTACTCGGGGTTGAGCCCGACCACCTCCAGCAGTTCCTGGACCCGCCGGCGGCGGTCTCCCTTGGGGGCCACCTCGGGGTGGATCTCGAAGGGCTCGCCGATGATGTCGCCCACCGTCATCCGGGGGTTGAGGGAGGTGTAGGGGTCCTGGAAGACCATCTGGATGTTGCGGCGCACGGCCTTCATCGCCCGGCCCGACAGCTTGGTGAGGTCCTCGCCGCGGTAGCGGATCCGGCCGGCCGTGGGGCGTTCCAGGGCGACCAGCAGCTTGGCGACGGTGGACTTCCCGCAGCCCGATTCGCCGACGATGCCGAGCGTTTCGCCCTTGTGGAGGTCGAAGGAGACCCCGTCGACGGCCTTGACCGCGCCGATCTGCTTCTGGAACAGCACGCCCCGGGTGAGCGGGAAGTGCTTGACCAGGTCGCGGACTTCGAGGAGGGGCTCACCCGGCGCCGGCCCGGTGGGCCGGTCCCCGGCGGTGTCACCGCGCACCATCGAGGGTCTCCTTCCAGAAGTGGCAGGCGCTGGCCCGGCCGGGGCCGACCTCGTACAGCGGCGGCGGGTCGGTGCGGCAGACGTCCTGGGCCAGCGGGCAGCGCGGATGGAACGGACAGCCCGGCGGAACGGCCGTCAGGCTGGGTGGCAGGCCCTTGATCGCGTGCAGCCGCCGGCCCTTGTGGTCCAGCCGCGGGATGGAGTCCAACAGGCCGCGGGTGTACGGGTGGGCGGGGGCCCGGTAGAGCTGGTGGACGGGTGCGGTCTCCACGATCCGGCCGGCGTACATCACCGCGATGGTGTCGGCGACGTCGGCGACCACGCCCAGGTCGTGGGTGATCAGGATCAGGCCCATGGTGCGTTCCCGCTGGAGCTCCGCGAGCAGGTCCATCACCTGCGCCTGCACGGTGACGTCCAGGGCGGTGGTCGGCTCGTCCGCGATGATCAGGTCCGGGCCGAGGGCCAGCGCCATGGCGATCATGATGCGCTGGCGCATCCCTCCGGAGAACTGGTGCGGGTAATCCCCCACCCGCGCCCGGGCCGCGGGGATGCCGACCCGCTCCATCAACTCCACGGCCCGGCCGCGGGCCTGTTTGCGGCCCGTCCCCTCGTGGACCTGGAAGACCTCCGCGAGCTGGGCACCGACGCTCAGGACGGGGTTCAGCGCGGAGAGCGCGTCCTGGAAGATCATGGCCATCCGGGCGCCCCGGATCCGTCGCCGCTCCTCCTTGCGCAGCGTCAGCAGATCGCGTCCCTGGAAGAGGATCTCCCCGCCGGTGACGTACCCGGGCGGGGAGTCGAGGATGCCCATCACGGCCTGCGCGGTGACGGACTTGCCGGAGCCGGACTCGCCGAGCACCGCGAGGGTCTGTCCGGGCGCCACGGTGCAGCTGATGCCGTTCACGGCCCGGGCGATGCCGTCCCGGGTACGGAACTCCACCCGCAGGTCCCGAACCTCCAGCAGCGGCGGGGCGCTGCCGCCCTCCGGCGTGCCGGCTCCGTTCGTCATCTGCCGTCTCCTCAGCGCAGCTTGGGGTCGAGGGCGTCGCGGACCGCGTCGCCGAGCATGATGAACGCCAGCACCGTGATGCTCAGCGCGCCGGCCGGCCACAGCAGCATGTGGGGGGCGGTGCGGATGTAGGTGGAGGCGGCGGAGATGTCGATGCCCCAGGAGATGGTGGGCGGCTTCAGGCCCACGCCCAGGTAGGACAGGGTGGCCTCCAGGGCGATGTAGGTGCCCAGCGCGATGGTGGCGACGACGATGACGGGGGCCACGGCGTTGGGGGCGATGTGCCGCAGCAGCAGCCGCCCACTGCCGGCGCCCAGCGCCCGGGCGGCCTGGACGTAGTCGTTCTGCTTGGCGGTGACCACCGCGCCGCGGGCGATCCGGGAGACCTGCGGCCAGCCGAGCAGCACGATGAAGCCGACGACCGGCCAGACGGTGCCGCTGGTGACCACGGACAGGAAGACCAGCCCGCCGAGGACCACCGGGATGCCGAAGAAGACGTCGGCGAGCCGGGAGAGCAGGGTGTCCGACCAGTTGCCGAAGAAGCCGGCCAGCCCGCCGAGCAGGCTGCCGAGCAGCGCGGCCCCCGCCGTGGCGCAGATGCCGACGGTGATGGAGGCCCGGGCCCCGTAGACGACCCGGGTGTAGACGTCCCGGCCCTGGGTGTCGAAGCCGAAGGGGTGGCCGGGCTGGGAGCCCTGCTGGGCCTTGGCCAGGTCGGCGCGGTAGGGGTTGCCGGTGGCGATCAGCTGCGGCCAGATCGCGATGACCACCAGGAAGACGATGACCAGCGCGGAGAGCACGAAGACCGGGTTGCGGCACAGGTCGTGCCAGGCGTCGCTCCACAGGCTGCGCGGCTTGCCCAGGGGTGCGCCGGGGGGCGGCGGGGCGGCGCCCGGCCGGCGCTCCAGTGACTCGGCCTCGCCGATGGCCAGGGCGGCGGGCCCGCCGTCACCGTGGCCGATGGCTTCCTTGGGGACGTAGGACTCAGGCATAGCGGATCCTCGGGTCGAGGACGGCGTAGAGCAGGTCGACGAGGAGGTTGGCGGCAAGGAAGACCAGCACCAGGATCGTCACGAAGCCCACCACGGTCGGCGAGTTCTGCCGGAGGATGCCCTGGTAGAGCTGGAACCCGACGCCGTGGATGTTGAAGATGCGCTCGGTGACGATGGCGCCGCCCATCAGGGCGCCGATGTCGGTGCCGATGAAGGTGACGACCGGGATCAGCGAATTGCGCAGCAGGTGGCGGGTGATGACGCGGTGCCGGGGCAGCCCCTTGGCGATGGCCGTACGGACGTAGTCGGCGCGGGCGTTCTCCGCGATCGAGGTACGGGTCAGCCGGGTCACGTAGGCGAGCGAGACCAGCGCCAACACCAGCCCCGGCAGCAGCAGTTCGTTCAGCGGCGCCTCGGGGGCGACGGACGGCGCGGCCCACGCCCACCGCACCCCGAACAGGAACTGCAGCAGATAGCCGCTGACGAAGGTCGGCACGGACACCACCACCAGCGTGGCGATCAGCACCGTGGTGTCGATGCCCCGGCCCCGCCGCAGGCCGCTGAAGACGCCCAGCACCACCCCCACCAGCATCTCGATGACGACCGCGACCAGGGTCAGCCGCAGGGTGACCGGGAAGGCGGTGGCCATCAGCTCGGTGACCGGCTGCCCGTTGAAGGCGGTGCCGAAGTTCCCCTGGAAGATCTGCCCCATGTAGTGCAGGTACTGCTTCCACAGCGGCTGGTCGAGGTAGAGGTCGCGGCGGATCTGCGCGGCGGTGGCCGGGTCCGGTGCCCGGTCGCCGAACATCGCGGCGACCGGGTCGCCCAGTGCGTAGACCATGAAGAAGATGAGAAAGGTGCTGCCGACGAACACCGGGACCATCTGCAGCAGCCGCCGGACGACGTACCGTCCCATGGGCCCGACCTCCTCCCCGCTCGGCTCAGTTGACCTTGATCGCGTTGTACACGGGCACTCCGAAGGGGTTCAGCGACACGTTGCTGATCCGGTCCGCATACGCGCCGCTGCCGTTCTGGTACCAGAGCGGAATGGACGGCATCTGCTGGGCGAGGATCCTCTCGGCGTCCTGGAACTTCGCGACGGCCTCGCCGGTGTCCGTCGCCGCGTTCGCCTGGTTGACCAGCTTGTCGAAGCCGGCGTTGCTGAACTTGCCGTCGTTGGCGGAGCCGTTGGTGTAGTACAGCGGCTGCAGGAAGTTCTGGATCAGCGGGTAGTCCATCTGCCAGCCGGCCCGGAACGGCCCGGTGAGCGACTTGGACGCGATCTTGTTGCGGAAGTCGGCGAAGGTGCCCACGGGCTGGCCGACGCACGCCCCGTCGTTGCCCAGCGAGCGGTTGATGCTGTTGCAGATCGCGTCGATCCAGTCCTTGTGGGAGCCGGTGTCGGCGTTGTACGTGAGGGTCATCCGGCCGCCGGGGATGCCGCCGCCCTCCTTGATCAGCCGCCGCGCCGCTGCCGCGTTGAACACACAGGCGTCGCCGCACAGCCCCGCCTCGTACCCGCCGGCCTTCCCCAGCACCGGCGAGGTCCAGTCGGTGGCCGGGGTGCGGGTCCGCTGGAAGATCTCCTGGGTGATCCGGTCCCGGTCGATCGCCATCGACAGCCCGCGGCGTACCTTCTCCGATCCCGGCCGCGTCCACCGCGGGTCGTACAGCGGGAAGGTGAGGGTCTGGATGATGCCGGCCGGCTGGTTGAGGTACCGGCCGCCGACGTCCCGCCGGACGTTGCGCAGCTGGGCGGCCGGCACGTCGTCGACCAGGTCGAGGTTGCCGGCCTGCAGGTCGGTGTAGGCGGTGTTGTTGTCGGTGTAGACCCGCAGGTCCACCCCGCCGTTGCGGGCCGGGTCGCTGCCGGGGTACTTGTCCCACTTGCGCATCCGCAGCACCGACCCCTTCTCGTAGGAGTCCACGAGGTACGGGCCGTTGCCGACCGGCTTGGCCAGCCAGGTGGCGTGGTCGGTGTAGAAGGTCCGGGGCAGCGGCATGTAGGCCGTGTAGCCCAGGGTGTCCGGCCAGGTGGAGAACTTCTGGCGGAGCCGGACGGTGAAGGTCCGCTCGTCCTTGACGGCCAGTCCGGACAGGGTGGCAGCGGTGGCCCGGCCGTGGTCCGGGTGCACCCGGTCGAAGCCGTCGATGTACTGGAAGAACGCCGCGTTCTTCTGCTTGTTGCTCAGCTTCGCGCCGTAATTCCAGGCGTCCACGAAGGACTTGGCGGTGATCTTCTCCCCGTTGCTGAAGGTCCACCCCGGTTTCAGGGTGACGGTGAAGTTCTGGGAGTCGCCGGTCTCGATCCGGTCGGCGATCACGTTCTCCGCGGCCCCGGTCCGGGGGTTGTACTGCTTCAGCCCCCGGAAGAGCATGTCCAGCACCTTGCCGCCCTGGACCTCGTTGGTGTTCGCCGGCTCCAATGGGTTCTGCGGATCCCCCCAGGACGCGCTCACCACTCCGGAGCGGCCGGCACTCCCCCCTCCGCAGGCCGTGGCCACGAGGACGGCACCGGCCGCGCACACCGCCCACCGCACGCGCGCCGCTCCACGCATGACGCCTCCTCAGCTCCGGATCCTGCCGCAGGGCTGTCCCGTAGCCACATCAGAGCGCACCGCGGGAGGTGGCGCACTCCGGCGGCGTCCGCCACTGCTCCGAAGACCGGAGAAAACCCCCGTCTGCGCGAACGGAGGCCAGGGCGGTGGCCGGCGGTCGCCCCCGCGCACGACGAAGGGGACCCCTCTCGGCGGGAGAGGGGTCCCCTGACGTCACCGGCCGGGGCGCGCCCGGCCGGGAAGGCGCCTTAGCGCTTGGCGCGGGAGGCGGTGCGGCCGCGCTCCTTCTGGTCCAGGACGACCTTGCGGATGCGCACGGCCTCCGGGGTCACCTCGACGCACTCGTCGTCGCGGCAGAACTCCAGGGACTGCTCCAGCGACAGCTTGCGCGGCGGCACGATCGCCTCGAACGAGTCGGCCGAGGAGGAGCGCATGTTGGTGAGCTTCTTCTCCTTGGTGATGTTGACGTCCATGTCGTCGGCGCGGGAGTTCTCGCCGACGATCATGCCCTCGTACACCTCGGTGCCCGGGTCGGTGAAGAGCACACCGCGCTCCTGGAGGTTGGTCATCGCGAAGGCAGTGACGGCACCGGCGCGGTCGGCCACCAGGGAGCCGTTGTTACGGGTGGTGAGCTGACCGAACCACGGCTCGTGACCCTCGTGGATGGAGTGCGCGATACCGGTGCCGCGGGTGTTGGTCAGGAACTCCGTACGGAAGCCGATCAGGCCGCGGGACGGGACGACGAACTCCATGCGGACCCAGCCGGAGCCATGGTTGGACATGTTGTCCATCCGGCCCTTGCGGACACCCATCAGCTGGGTGACGGCGCCCATGTGCTCCTCGGGCACGTCGATGGTCATCCGCTCGACGGGCTCGTACGTCTTGCCGTCGACCTGCTTGGTGACCACCTGCGGCTTGCCGATGGTCATCTCGAAGCCCTCACGGCGCATCTGCTCGACCAGGATGGCCAGCGCCAGCTCACCGCGGCCCTGCACCTCCCAGGCGTCGGGGCGCTCGGTCTCCAGCACGCGCAGCGAGACGTTACCGATCAGCTCGCGCTCCAGGCGGTCCTTGACCTGGCGGGCGGTGACCTTGCGGTCCTTGACCGCGGCCTTGGCGTCCGCGCCCTTGCCGGTGCCACCGCGGCCGACCAGCGGCGAGGTGTTGGTACCGATGGTCATGGAGATCGCCGGCTCGTCGACCGTGATCAGCGGCAGCGCGATCGGGTTCTCCGGGTCGGCCAGGGTCTCGCCGATCATGATGTCGGGGATACCGGCGACCGCGCAGATGTCGCCCGGGCCGGCCACCTCGGCGGGCTTGCGGGTGAGCGCCTCGGTCATCATCAGCTCGGTGATGCGGACGTTGGAGATGCTGCCGTCGCGCTTGATCCAGGCGACGTTCTGGCCCTTGCGCAGCTCGCCCTGCTCGACGCGGAGCAGCGCGATACGGCCGAGGAAGTTGTCCGCGTCGAGGTTGGTGACGTGCGCCTGGAGGGGGGCGCTCTCGTCGAACTCGGGGGCCGGGACGTGCTCCAGGAGCGTGGTGAAGAACGGCTCCAGGTTGGTGCTGTCGTCCGGGACCGTGCCGTCGGCCGGCTTGGTCAGCGAGGCGACGCCGTCCCGGGCGCAGGCGTAGACGATCGGGAACTCGATCTGGTCCTCGTCGGCGTCCAGGTCCAGGAACAGGTCGTAGGTCTCGTTGACGACCTCGTCGATCCGGGAGTCGGGGCGGTCGGTCTTGTTGATGCACAGGATGACCGGCATCCGGGCGGCGAGGGCCTTGCGGAGCACGAAGCGGGTCTGCGGCAGCGGACCCTCGGAGGCGTCGACCAGCAGCACGACCGCGTCGACCATCGACAGACCGCGCTCGACCTCGCCACCGAAGTCGGCGTGGCCGGGGGTGTCGATGATGTTGATCGTGATCGGGTCCCCGCCGTCCTTGGGGTGATACTTCACCGCCGTGTTCTTGGCGAGGATCGTGATGCCCTTCTCACGCTCCAGGTCGTTGGAGTCCATCATCCGGTCGTCGAGCTTCTCGGCGGCGTGCTCGGCGAAGGCGCCGGCCTGCTTGAGCATGGCGTCGACGAGGGTCGTCTTGCCGTGGTCGACGTGGGCGACGATGGCTACGTTACGGATGTCGTGGCGCGTGGGCACTGGCGGTGCTTCTCCCGGAATCGTGGATGGCGGCGCGTACGGTCCGGTACGCGCGCCCGCCGGGCATGATGACGCCACGGCCGCACCCCATGGTACGGGGCTGGGGCGACAAAGGCCGCCCCAGCCCGTATGAAGCACCGCTGACCTGCGGCTTCTTACTCTTTGTTGGTCTTGCCCGCACCCGCGGTTCCGACGGCGGCTACTTCTTGTAGCCGATGTCCTGGAAGCGGGGGGTGGCGAAGCCGAAGGCGCCGACGTTGGCCAGCGACTTCTTGGTCGCCACCAGCTCGGGTCGCTGGTAGAGCGGGATGGATCCGGCCGCCGCCCAGATCCGGGCGTCGGCCTGCTGCATCAGGGAGCGCGCGGAGTCCTCGTCCAGCTCGGAGGCGGCCTGGTCGAAGAGCTGGTCGATGTGGTCGGTGCCCACCCGGGTGTAGTTCTGCTCGACGGTCAGCGAGCCGTCCGGCGCGGGCTGCGGCTTGGCGTAGATCGGGCGGGCGTCGGTCGCCGGGTAGGCGGTGCCGGGCCAGGAGTACAGCGCCAGGTCGTAATCGCCGGAGGCGATGTGGTCCCGGAAGTAGCTGGCGTCGGAGACCCGCTGGACGGAGGTCTGCACACCGATCTTGGCGAGCATGGCGGCGATCCGCCGGCCCACCGTGCGCAGCTGCTCGGACGCCGCACCATCGGGGAGCACGAAGCGCAGGGTCAGCGGCTTGCCGTTCTTCTTCACGGCGGCGTGGACGGCCTTGTCGCCGGCCGGCGCCCGGCCGCCGGGCAGCCCCACGGTGCCGCGGGAGCCCCGGGCCGCGGTGTGCCCGGCGCCCGGGTGGCCGCCGGAGCCCGGCAGGTCGTGGGCCTGCCCGGTCTCGATGGCCTCGGCGGCGCCGAGGGCCTGCGCGGCGCGCTTCTTGTACCGCTTGTACCGCGCGTACGCCGAGGACTCCTTGTCGCCGTGCGCGGCGTCCTTGGCCCGGGCGGCCGCGTCCTTGTAGAACGCGGCGCTCTGCCGCAGCAGGGCGGACTGCTGGACCTCGGAGCCGACCGCGCCGGTGAAGGAGAGCGGGGCCTCGGCGGCGGCCGGCCGGACGCCCTCCTCCTGGTCGCCCTTGGCGGGCGCGCCGGCGTGGGCGGGGACCGGGCGGCCCGGGTTGCGGCCGTCGTAGCTGCCGTCGCCCTCGCCGTCGGTCCACCGGTCGCCGGAGCCGGCGCCGAAGCGGTCCTGGTAGTCGTCCTCGCCGTCCTCCTCGTACCCGTAGTCGCCGTCAAAGCTGCCGACCCGGGCCCCGGCGTGCCCGTCGGCCTGCTGACCGGAGCCGTCGGACTTCCAGCCGGCGTCGGCCAGCAGCGCCTTGGCCGCGTCGGCGTCCTGCTCGCCGACCGCCTCGCTGTGGTCCTCGTAGCCAGGCTGCCCGGCCATCAGCAGATGGCTGCCGAGCGGCTTGGAGGGCAGGCCGAGCGGCTTGAGGACGGTGTCGGCCAGGGCCTGCCGGTCGAGGGCGCTGGCCACCGCCCGGCGCACCCGGTCGTCGGCCAGCGGGCCGCTGCTGCCGTTGAGGGCGAGCTGGGTGTAGGCCGGCTCCAGGGCCTTGTGGAGCGCGTAGCCGCTCAGCGCGGACCGCGCCGGGGCTCCGGCGCGCCCGGCCGGGGCGCCGGCGTTGCCGGAGCCGATGCCGCCGGGGTCGACCCGCTTGGCCGTGGCCTGGTCCACCGCGGCGACATCGACGGTCCCGGCGGCCAGCGCCGCGGCCCGCTTCTCCCCGGGCAGCGACTCCAGCACGACCTTGCGGAGCCTGGCGGGCGCACCCCACCACGCCGGGTTCCGTACGAGGACGACCTGCCCCGCCGCGGCGTCGCGCTTCTGCACGCGGAAGGGGCCCGCGCTGACCTTCAGCTCCTCGCGGGCGCCGTCGTTGAAGGCATCGGCATTGCCCATCACGCCCCTGGGGTAGAGCGGGGTGAACAGCGACTGCCAGTCGGCGTAGGGCCGGGCGAAAGTGACCTTGACCTCGCGGCTGTTGGCGCCCTGCGCGACCTTGGAGATCCGGTCGTAGCCGGCGTTGCGGGCGGTCCAGAACGCGTTGTCCTTGCCGCGCAGCGCGGTCCACTGGGCGAGGAAGTCCGCGGCGGTGATCGGCTTGCCGTCGCTCCACCGCGCCTTGGGGTTGATCTTGTACGTGACGACCTGCTTCGGCTCGCGGGCGCTGATCTCCGCGGCGTCGAGGTAGTCGGCGTTGCGCTGCGGTGTGCCGTTGGCGTCGACGGTGAACATGCTGGGCAGCACCGCGCCGGTGATCCGGGTGGTGGTCGCGTCGGCGTCGGCCTGGAAGGCGTTGAGGGTGCCGGGCACGGTGTCCACCGCCCAGCGCAGGGTGCCGCCGTTCTTGAGTTCGCCGCGGGGTGCCGGGGCGATGTCCTGGGACGCCGAGGAGGACGTCTCCTGGCCCTCGCCGCTACAGCCGGCCAGGGCCGGCAGCGGGAGCAGCACCCCCGCCGCGACCAGCGCGGCGATGCGGCGTCTGCGGGCCGCGGGGGCGGGGTTGTCGTGGTCGGTCATGACTGTTACCTCCGGGGCTCGCCCGCGTCGCGCCGCTTGGCCGGTCCCTCTCCGGCGCACCACGTTCGGCCGACTTTGCGGCTCATCACATCTATGGGCCCCTACTGAAGGCGACCGATCGGCATCGGGCGGTCCGACACGGCGGAGGCGCCCCGAAGGCCACCCGCCCGGCCCAATACGGGGCACCCAGAGCCCCTTTCGGGGGTGTCGTCCGGACAGGCATCGCACACTTCCCGCACCGACGTTCGAGCCCGTCGTCGCCCGGAGTTGCCGAAACGCACCGGTTCGAGTCGTAATCGCGCGGGCCCCCTTCCCAACCCCTACTGTGACGCGCGACACTCTCGGGCGCATGAGATCGCCCGCCACACCTTCAGAAGTGAGGGCACGTGACATGTCATTTCAGGATGAACTGACGGCGGTGGAGCGCAGCCTGGACGACCTGGTCCGGTCGGTGGGCAGGCTGGAGGCACGGCTCGGCGCCGGCCTGGACATCCGTCGGGTGCGCAGCGACACCGACCACCTGCGCGAGAGCCTCGCACTGCTGAAGCAGGGGGCCGCGGCCTGGGCGCCCGCCCGCCCGAGCGCCGCCGCCGACCAGCTGGTGACGATCTCCGATGCCCCTTACGACGCCACGCTGTGGGCCGGTGCCGAGGACGAGGGCCTGGGCTCGCGCGGGCACGCCCCCTGACGACGGCGGGCCGAGCCCCGCCGTCCGCCCCTCATCCCGTCCCGCCCCGTCCGCCGCCCGACGGAGCGCCCTTCACGGAGACCGACGTTGGCCACTGGCACCGAACCCTCCTCACGTCCGGACGCGACCGGCGTGCACACCGCCTCGCGCGCCACCATCCCCGCCCGCCACCTGCGCACCGACCGCTGGTGGCTGGCGCCGGCCATCACCGCGGCCGGCCTGCTCGCCTTCATCGTCTACTCGACCTGGCGGGCGTTCGCGAACGCCGACTACTACCACGCGCCCTATGTCTCGCCGTTCTACTCGCCGTGCCTGGCGGAGAACTGCCACACCATGCGCGGCGGGCCCAACTGGGAGCTCTTCGGCAGCTGGTGGGGCCTGTCCCCCGCGCTGCTGATCCTGATCTTCCCGCTGGGCTTCCGGCTGACCTGCTACTACTACCGCAAGGCCTACTACCGCGGCTTCTGGGCGTCGCCGCCGGCCTGCGCGGTCGCCGAGCCGCACAAGAAGTACACCGGTGAGACCCGCTTCCCGCTGATCCTGCAGAACGTCCACCGCTACTTCTTCTACTTCGCGGTGCTGGTCGCCGGCGTGCTGACCTACGACACCGCGCTCACCTTCCGCGACGAGCACTACGCCTGGGGCCACATGGGCCTGGGCACCCTGGTGTTCCTCGTCAACATCGTGCTGATCTGGGCGTACACCCTCTCCTGCCACTCCTGCCGGCACATCGTCGGCGGCCGGCTGCGGCACTTCTCCAAGCACCCGGTGCGCTACCGGCTGTGGGGCTGGGTCGGCAAGCTCAACGCGCGGCACATGCAGCTCGCATGGACCTCGCTGATCAGCGTGGCCGTGGCGGACTTCTATGTCTTCCTGCTGGCCAGCGGGGCCATCGAGGACCCCCGCTTCTTCTGACGACTGCTACTACTTCAGGAAAGGTGTGCCCCCCGATGGCGCATGTGGACCGGCAGGCATGGGACGTGGTCGTGGTGGGCGCGGGCGGCGCGGGTCTGCGCGCCGCCATCGAGGCCCGCGAGGCGGGCATGCGGACGGCCGTGATCTGCAAGTCCCTCTTCGGCAAGGCCCATACGGTGATGGCCGAGGGCGGCATCGCGGCCAGCATGGGCAACGCCAACGAGCACGACAACTGGCAGGTCCACTTCCGCGACACCCTGCGCGGCGGCAAGTTCCTCAACCACTGGCGGATGGCCGAGCTGCACGCCCGGGAGGCCCCGGACCGGGTGTGGGAGCTGGAGACCTGGGGCGCGCTCTTCGACCGCACCGCCGACGGGCGGATCTCCCAGCGCAACTTCGGTGGCCATGAGTACCCGCGCCTGGCGCACGTCGGCGACCGCACCGGCCTGGAGCTGATCCGCACCCTCCAGCAGAAGATCGTCTCGCTGCAGCAGGAGGACGAGCGGGAGTTCGGCGCGTACGACGCCCGGCTGAAGGTCTTCCAGGAGTGCACCGTCACCCGGGTCCTGAAGTCCCCCGACGGCGACCGGGTGTCGGGCGCCTTCTGTTACGAGCGGGAGTCCGGCCGGTTCTTCGTGCTGGAGGCGCCGGCCGTGGTGCTGGCCACCGGCGGCATCGGCAAGTCCTTCAAGGTGACCTCGAACTCCTGGGAGTACACCGGCGACGGGCACGCGCTGGCGCTGCTGGCCGGGGCGTCGCTGATCAACATGGAGTTCGTCCAGTTCCACCCCACCGGGATGGTCTGGCCGCCGTCGGTGAAGGGCATCCTGGTCACCGAGTCCGTACGCGGCGACGGCGGGGTGCTGCGCAACAGCGACGGCAAGCGCTTCATGTTCGACTACATCCCGGACGTCTTCAAGGAGAAGTACGCCGAGACCGAGGACGAGGGCGACCGCTGGTACGAGGACCCGGACAGCAACCGCCGCCCGCCCGAGCTGCTCCCCCGCGACGAGGTCGCCCGCGCCATCAACGCCGAGGTCAAAGCCGGCCGCGGCTCCCCGCACGGCGGGGTCTTCCTGGACGTCTCCACCCGGATGCCGGCCGAGGTGATCACCCGCCGGCTGCCCTCCATGCACCACCAGTTCAAGGAGCTGGCGGACGTGGACATCACCGCCGAGCCGATGGAGGTCGGCCCGACCTGTCACTACGTGATGGGCGGGGTGGAGGTGGACCCGGACACCGCGGCGGCGCTCGGGGTGCCGGGCCTGTTCGCGGCCGGCGAGGTGGCCGGCGGGATGCACGGCTCCAACCGCCTCGGCGGCAACTCCCTGTCCGACCTGCTGGTCTTCGGCCGCCGGGCGGGGCTGCACGCCGCGGAGTACACGGCGTCACTGACCGAGCGGCCGCAGGCCGACCCGCGGCAGGTCGAGGCCGCGGAGGCGGAGGCGCTGCGCCCGTTCAACGCCGAGGACTTCGCGGCGGCGGGCGGGGACCCGGTCCGCGAGCGGGGCCCGGCGGAGAACCCGTACACCCTGCACCAGGAGCTCCAGCAGGCGATGAACGACCTGGTGGGCATCATCCGCCGGGAGAGCGAGATGTACGAGGCGCTCAAGCGCCTGTCCGACCTGCGGGTGCGGGCCCGGCGGGCCGGCGTCGAGGGGCACCGGCAGTACAACCCGGGCTGGCACCTCTCCCTCGACCTGCGGAACATGCTGCTGGTCAGCGAGTGTGTGGCGCGGGCGGCGCTGGAGCGCGAGGAGAGCCGGGGCGGGCACACCCGCGACGACCATCCGGCGATGGACCGCAGCTGGCGCAACATCAATCTGGTCTGCCGGCTGGCCGACCCGCAGGGCGAGGCCCGGGCCGGGGACCCGGCACTGGGGCAGATCCGGCTCTCCCGCCGTGAGACCCCGCCGATCCGCCCCGACCTGCTGGAACTGTTCGAGAAGGACGAGCTGGCGAAGTATCTGACGGACGAGGAGCTGAGCCGGTGAGCGAGGCACAGACAGCACAGCAGGAGACCGGCGGGAACGGCCGGTCCGGCGCCTACCAGGCACACTTCCGGGTCTGGCGGGGCGATGCGGACACCGGGGACCTGGCGGACTTCACGGTCGAGGTGCACGAGGGCGAGGTGGTGCTGGACATCATCCACCGGCTGCAGGCCACCCAGGCGCCCGACCTCGCCGTCCGCTGGAACTGCAAGGCGGGCAAGTGCGGTTCGTGCAGTGCGGAGATCAACGGGCGGCCGCGGCTGATGTGCATGACGCGGATGTCGGTGTTCGACCGTACGGAGACGATCACGGTCACCCCGATGCGGACCTTCCCGGTCATCCGCGACCTGGTCACGGACGTGTCCTTCAACTACGCCAAGGCGCGGGAGATCCCCTCGTTCGTGCCGCCCCCGGAGCTGGGGCCGGGCGAGTACCGCATGCGGCAGGAGGACGTCGGCCGCTCCCAGGAGTTCCGCAAGTGCATCGAGTGCTTCCTGTGCCAGGACACCTGCCATGTGGTGCGGGACCACGAGGAGAACAAGACCGCGTTCGCCGGTCCGCGGTTCCTGATGCGGATCGCCGAGCTGGACATGCACCCGCTGGACGCGGCGGAGGACTCCGGCATCGACCGCAAGACCACCGCGCAGGACGATCACGGGCTGGGCTACTGCAACATCACCAAGTGCTGCACGGAGGTCTGCCCCGAGCACATCAAGATCACCGACAATGCGCTGATCCCGCTCAAGGAGCGGGCCGCGGACCGGAAGTACGACCCGCTGGTGTGGCTCGGGAACAAGATCCGGCGGCGTACCGAATGATCCGGCCGGTGGCCACGTAGGGCGCTTCTTTTGGCTCTTCGTGGATCAGGGAGGAGCGCCCCGGCCTCGGGGCGACGGCGCGCGGGCCGCGGGAGACGGGTACGACACCCGTCTCCTGCGGCCCGCGACCGCGTGTGCGGCGGCGTCCGCCGCTGCGGCTCCGGCTCGGCTGCCGGCGTGGCGGTGCTCAGAACAGGCTGAGCAGCGCCTCCGCCGGGTCCGGCGCCGCCGACTCCCCGTCCGGCAGGGCGAGTTCAAACCAGACGGTCTTGCCGCGCGGGGTACGGCGGCTGCCCCAGCCCTGGCTCAGCAGGCCGACCAGCTGCAGGCCCCGGCCGCCCTCGTCGGTGTCGCGGGCACGGCGGCGGCGCGGCTGGGCGAGGTCGGCGTCCCAGACCTCGCAGACCAGGGTGCGGTCCAGCAGCAGTCGCAGCCGGATCTCGCCGTGGCCGTGCCGGAGCGCATTGGTCACCAGCTCGCTGACCAGCAGCTCCGTGGTGTCAACCAGGTCCTGTAGGCCCCAGTCCAGCAGCTGTTCACGGGCCAGCTCCCGGGCCCTGGCCACCGAACGGGGCTCGGGCGCCAGGCTCCAGTCGCCCACCGCCTCCTTGGGCAGGCCGTGCACCCGGGCCATCAGCAGGGCGATGTCGTCCTCGCCGTGCGAGGTGTCCAGGGCGCCGAGCACATGGTCACAGGCGTCCTCCAGCGTCCGCCCGGCGTCCGAGAGGGCCGCGCGGAACGCCTCCAGCCCCTCGTCGAGGGGGTGGTCCCGGGACTCCACCAAGCCGTCGGTGTAGAGCGCGAGCAGCGCCCCGTCCGGCAGCTCGACCTCGATCTCCTCGAAGGGCTCCCCGCCGACGCCCAGCGGCATCCCCGGCGGTACGTCGAGCAGCAGCGCGTCCTCGCCTTCCTCGACCAGCACCGGCGGCAGATGCCCGGCGTTGGCGAAGGTGGCGCGCCGGGTGACCGGGTCGTAGACGGCGTAGACGCAGGTGGCGAGGTAGACCTCGGAGAGGTCGGCGGCCGCGGCGGAACGGCCGGGCTCCAGCGCGCCCCGGGCGGAGCCGGACCGGCTGCGGGCGGCCCGGGCGGTGGACCGGCCGTCGCCGTTGCCACCGAGCCCGCGGGCGATCTCGTCCAGCGCGGAGAGCACCTCGGCCGGCTCCAGGTCCAGCAGGGCCAGGGTCCGTACGGCGGTGCGCAGTTCGCCCATCGCCACGGCGGCGCGCAGCCCGCGGCCCATCACATCGCCGACGACCAACGCCGTGCGGTGTCCGGGGAGTTCGATCACATCGAACCAGTCACCGCCGACCTCGGTGGCGGTGGTGCCGGGCAGGTAGCGGCAGGCGATGTCCAGGCCGGCCGCCTCCGGGTCGCCGGGCGGCAGCAGGCTGCGCTGCAGTATCAGGGCGCGCTCGTGCTCCCGGCGGTAGAGGCGGGCGTTGTCGATACAGACCGCGGCGCGCGCGGCCAGCTCGACGGCGAGCGCGGTGTCGCGTTCCCCGAACGGCTCGCTGCCCTTGGTACGGGAGAACTGCACCAGCCCGACGACGGTGTCCCTGGCGACCATCGGGACGGCGAGGGTGGAGTGCACCACCGCGCCCAGCTCCGGCCCGTCATCGCTCTCCCGGCCGGGGACGATCTGCGCCTGGGCGGTGCGCAGGGCGCCCGCACAGGGGGAGTTGAAGGGGTAGCGGTGGACCGCGCCGACCGCGACCGGCCCACCGGGGCCGCCCTCGGCCGCATCGCCGAACGGGGCGTCCGAGACGGCGCTGGCGAAGGCGACCCGGCGCAGCTCGGCGCTGCCGTCGCTCATGCCGGGCGGGGCCTCGTCGCCGGCCAGCAGGCCCTGGTAGAGGTCCACCGAGGCCAGGTCGCAGAACTGCGGTACGGCGACGTCGAGCAGGGTGCGGGCGGTGGTCTCCAGGTCGAGGGAGTTGCCTATCCGGGCGCCGGCCTCGTTGAGCAGCGCCAGGTTGCGGCGGGCGTTGGCCGCCTCGCGCTCGGCCCGGCGGCGGCCGGTGACGTCCGCGGCCAGCGCCGCGACGCCGATGGGGCGGCCGCTGGCGCCGTGCAGCCGGTAGAGCGACACCGACCAGCGGCGGCGCTCCTCCTCACCGGGCGCCAGGCCGACCACCTGCATCTCGGTGACCGGCTCACCGGTCTCCAGGACGCGGGCGAGCGCAGCGGTCATCCGCTCGGCCTCGGGCCGGGGCAGGAAGTCGTGCGGCGTGCGGCCGCGGTACTTGCTCGCCGGGCCGCCGAAGACGGTGGCGAACCGCTCGTTGACCCGCAGCAGCTTGAGGTTGGTGCCGAACAGGGTGAAGCCCATGGGGGATTGGCCGAAAACGGCCTGCGAGGCGGCGAGGTCGGTCTCGATGCCGCGCAGCGCGCGCACATCGACCACCACACAGACCGCGGCGCGCTCGCCCTCCTCGTTCTGCGAGGGCATCACATAGATCTCGGCGAGCCCGTCGGCCGGCCCGCCCTCCTCCCTGCGGTAGGGCACCAGGCCGGTCCACTCCCGGCCGTCGAGTATCTCGGACACCTTGCGGCGCCCGGTCTCGCGCAACTCGCTGGGGACGAAGGCCTCGATGGGGTCCTTGCCGATGGCGTAACGGGCCGGGATGCCCAGCAGGTGCTCGGCCCGTTCGCTCCACTGGTCGATCCGCCCGTCGGGGCCGAGCGAGAAGGAGGCCACCCGGATGTAGTCGTAGATCGAACCGGGGCGGCTGCTCTGCCATACCGGCGCACCGTGCAACTCGCGCACGTGCGGATGGCCGCCTGGGTCGCCGGGGCCCTCCACACCGCCCTGACCATCGGCCTGTGCGGGTTCTGCCCCGCCGGATGACATCTTGCTCACGAGCCCCGTCCCCTCCAGCTCATCGTGCCCGGACCGGACCAACCTGAGTATCCAGCACCTCGGCTATCCGGAACACGGTCTTCACGATCACAGCACAGTCTCGATCGCAGGCCATCAACAGAATGTCGATGAAATGGCAACGATCAGGACTCCACCTGTCTCCTAACCAGCCACCGACAGCTCGAACCACACTGTCTTGCCACTCTTTCCGCGCCGGGTCCCCCAGCGGCGCGAACTGCATGCGACCAGCTGCAATCCGCGCCCTCCCTCGTCATCGGGGGCGGCGGTGCGCTCCTGCGGCGGGTCGGGCAGCGGATCGGAGACCTCAACGAGCAGCCCGCCGGCACCCAACAGCACCATACGGACCCCGATCGGCCCGCTGGCATGGCGCAGCGAGTTGGTGACGAGCTCACTGACCAGGAGTACGGCCACATCGGCGGCGCCGTTCAGTCCCCAGTCGACCAGCACCCGGCGGACCACTGTGCGGGCGGTGCGCACCGCGTCGGGCTCGGCCGGGAAACTCCATTCGGCGACCGCTGAACCGGTGGTCGTACCGCGCTTGCGGACCTGGTGGGAGGCGGACTCCGGGACCCCTGCCGCTGCGCTGTCGCTCACGCCGATCACATCCCAGACCGTGGCATCCCCGTCGGACTGACCACACCGATGGGGTCAATCTGGACATACCCGAATTCGAGGCTGAAGTACCGCCTTCAACGGTGCACTGTGGCACAAATGGCTTATATGGGGAAGGCAACGTTCCACAAGCTCCGGTGAGCGGGCGGGCGTACGCGGCAGGCCCGGCCGGACACACCGCGCGCAAGCGGGGCGACCGTGCGCACCCGGCGGGCTCAGGTCACTCGGGTCACTTCGGCGGGACCCCGGCAACTCGGGCGACAGGGCTTAGTGCCGCATGCCCGGCATCGCGGCCGCCGCGGCCAGCCGGCGCATCGCCTCGGCCACCGCGGGGCGGTCCTGGTCCAGCCAGTCGACCTGCTGCTCCTCACCGGGGCGCAGCCAGCGCAGCTCGTCGTGGTCCTGCAGCGGCTGCGGCACCCCGGACACCAGCCGGGCCGTCCACACCTGCAGGACGTAGCCCGGCCGCAGCACCCACTCGCCCGGGATCCGCTCGCCGGCCGCCGCCTCGACGCCCAGCTCCTCGCGCAGTTCGCGCTCCAGCGCCCGTTCGGGCGTCTCGCCGTCCTCCACCTTGCCGCCCGGCAGCTCCCAGCGGCCGGCCAGCGCGGGCGGTGCACTGCGCCGTGCGGCCAGCAGCCGCCCGCCCTCGCACACCGCTCCGCCCACCACTACGCGCACCGTCGTCATGCGCGGCAGCCTACGTCCCCCGCTCCCGTCCCGCTTCTTCCCGCGGCCCCTCAGGGCGCCGTACGGCCGACCCGCTCGACCACGTAAAGCTGCCCGCGGCCACGGGTGTCGAGCCGGTCGGCCACCCGCTCCGCCTCCGCCCGGGTGGCATAGCGACCGACGCGGTACCGGTTGCCGCCTTCGTCCTGGCGGATGACGAGCCAGGGCAGTACGGCTCCACCGTCGGTCATTGCGCCCCTCCGTCCGCCGCACAGCGCGCCGTCACGCGCCCCTCCCCTGCTGAGGCCGAAATCCCAATCCGCATATGCCCGAGCGTACGCCCGACCTTCACTCAACGGATATGGATTTACACAAAGAGATACCGAACCGGCCACCCGCGGACTTCCTCCTACCGGAAGTGGCCCGCGAGTGGCCGGTTCGCGCCCTGTGGCGGGCGGTCGCTCTCTGTCTGGCGAGGCGGTGTACGCCGTCGGATCAGGCGCCGACGGACGCCTTGGCGCCTTCGGCCTCCCCGGCGTCGTCCGCCTCGTCGGCCTCGTCGGCCGCACGGATCTCGGCCTCGGCCTCCACCAGGGACGGGTTGCGCCAGGCGCTGCGGACGCCCCAGAAGTAGAAGGCCAGGCCGATCGCCGCGACCAGGAGGATGTCCCAGCCCTCGGGCACATAGCCCTTACCGCCGAACTCCTTGCCGCCGGCGTACGAAACGGCGGCCATGACCAGCAGATAGGCCACCATCCAGGCACCGGCCTTCAGGTGCGGACGGAGCCCGGACCACGGCTTGCGGCCCTGGGTCAGCGGCTTGCCGATCTCGTACCAGGCCCAGACCGGCAGACCGGCGGCCATGATCAGGATGACCTTGCCGGTCAGCGGCCAGCGGCCCCAGTACAGGACCAGCGAGCCGAAGATCATGGCGATCGGCGCGATCACCGGCATGGCCCGCAGCTTGACCGGGCGCTTGAGGTCCGGGGCGATGCGGCGCAGCGACATCACCGCGACCGGGCCGGTGATGTACGAGATCACCGTGGCGACCGAGACGATCTCGGCGAGCGAGCCCCAGCCGCGGAAGAGCGCGAGGAAGAGGAACGCGATCGCGAGGTTGAGCAGCAGCGCGGGGCGCGGCACACCCGTCTTCTTGTCCACCTTGCCGAAGATCCGGGGCAGGTGGCCGTTCTCCTGCACGCCGTGGATCATGCGGGAGGTGGTGGCGGCGTAGATCATGCCGGTGCCGGACGGCGAGATGAAGGCGTCCGCGTACAGCAGCAGCGCCAGCCAGTTCAGGCCCCAGGCCACCGCGAGGTCGGCGAGCGGGGAGTTGAAGCCGAGGCTGGCCCAGCCGCCGTTGGCGGTCAGCTTGTCGCCGGGGACCGCCATCAGGAACGCGACCTGCAGCGCGACATAGATGACCAGCGCGATCAGGATCGACGAGACGACCGCCTTGGGCAGCGACTTGCCGGGGTTACGGGCCTCACCGGCGAGGTTCAGCGGCGACTGGAAGCCGTTGTAGGCCCAGACGATGCCGGAGACCGCGACGGCGGTGAAGACCGAGCTCCAGCCGTTGGGGGTGAAACCGCCGTGGCTGGTGACGTTACTGGTGTCGAAGTGCGCGGCCATCAGCGCGGTGGCGGTCAGCGCCGGCACCACGACCTTGAAGACCGTGATCGCGGTGTTGGTCTTCGCGAACAGCGAGATCGCGAACCAGTTGAGGAAGAAGTAGAAGACCAGCAGGACGCTGGCGAGACCGACGCCGGTGCCGGTCAGCTCCTTGCCGTCGTAGAGCGCGTGCGCCCAGCCGTAGTCCCAGGAGCTCATGTACTGGACGGAGGCGGTGGCCTCGCCGGGGATCACCGAGACGATCGCGATCCAGTTGGCCCAGGCGGCGAGGTAGCCGGCGAGCGAGCCGTGCGAGTACTGGCCGTAACGGACCATGCCGCCGGCCTTCGGGAACATCGCACCGAGTTCCGAGTAGGTCAGCGCGATGGTCAGCGCCACGAGGGCGCCGATGATCCAGGCGCAGATGGCGGCCGGACCGGCGATGGCGGCGGCCCGCTCGGCTCCGAAGAGCCAGCCGGAACCGATGATGGACCCGAGACCAGTGGCGGTCAGGGCGATGGTCCCGAGGGACCGACGGTAGTGCGAGTGTGAACCCTGCTCCGCACTCGAGGTTTTCGTCGTGCTCACGTGCTGGTCTCCTGGTCTTCCCCCGTGCCGTGCACAAACTTCGCCATCGTAAGAGCGATTCGAAGTGTCGGCTTCCCACACCTGCCTAAAAAAGCCGGTCAGTTGAGGCTCTGTGAGTTATCCAACACAAGGTTTCAGCCATTTTTTGCCATCGAATTACCGCAAAATGGACACCTGTCCGAGAACCAAGGCTGAAGTCGTGGCGTCTCGCGCACGCGCACGGAGCAGGAAAATGCCCGCACGGAGGACAAGCGGAAGGGCTCTGCGACTACTTCACCGGCAGGTGGTAGGCCACCCGGTAGCGGTCCGCGAGCGTGACGACATCGGCCGTCTCGACCGCCCGCCCGCCCGCGCAGTACGTACGGGAGATCACCAGCACCGCATGCCCCGGCACCCCGCCCAGCGCCATCGCCTCCTCGGCCAGCGCGGGCCGCGCCCCGACCTCCTCGACGACGTTGTCCACCACCACGTCGATGGCCGCCATCCGCTCGACCACCCCGCGCCCCGCCAGCGGCCCCTCCTCGGGCAGCATCACCGGCGTCCGCCCGGTCACCTCCAGCGGCTCCCAGGACGTCGAGAGCATCGCCGGCTCCCCCTCGGCCCGGAAGACATAGCGGGTGCGCATCACCCGGGCGCCCGGCAGGATCCGCAGCCGGGCGGCGACCGTGGAACTCGCGGCCTCCTGCTCACTGTTCGACTCCCAGGTGCCGCGCACCCGCTCGTCGGTCTGCTCCTGCCGGAAGGGCGTACAGCCACCGGCGGCGTGGAAGCCGGCACGGGCGATCCGGCGCGGGGCGGGACGTTCGCGCACATAGGTGCCCGACCCGGACCGGCCCTCGACCAGCCCTTCGGCCATCAGCACCTTGCGCGCCTCCAGCGCGACGGTGTCCGAGACGCCGTACTCCTCGCGGATCCGGGCCTGGGAGGGGAGGCGGGTGTGCGGCGGCAGCACCCCGTTGACGATCTTCTGGCGCAGGTCACCGGCGACGCGGAGGTACGCGGGCTGCTCACCGAAAGGCACGTGCCCCTCCCAACAGCTTGACAGTCAGCAGCAGCGTGGCAACCGCGCGTGGCCACTCGCAAGCTTGGGCCAGATATTCACCTGATGTGATGAAACCCAGTTCAGGTCCCTCTGGAGCGCACCCCGGCCCGTCGCCCCCGCCCGCCCGCCTCACCCGCACCGCACGCTCCGCCTCCGCGTCAGCACCGCTCCTGCATGACACGATCGTCACGCACACAGACCACCCCAAACGGGACGAACCGGTACCGGCCGCGAACCCCGTGCGAAGGCTCACCGTCGCCGGCCCCACCACACCCACCCGCAGCCACCGCGGCCACTCGAAGCACCGACAGCCCGCCGGAGAGCCCGGCACGGAACCGGACGCAGGAAGGGAACCAGGCACATGCCCGCCGAACCCCACCTCTCCCCCATGCCCAAGGACTGGCAGCGGGCCCTCGCCGTCGTCGCCCACCCCGACGACCTGGAGTACGGCGCCGCGGCCGCGATCGCCGAGTGGACCGCTGCCGGCCGCGAGGTCAGTTACCTGCTGGTCACCCGAGGTGAGGCCGGCATCGACGGGCTGCCGCCGGCCGAGTGCGCACGGGTCCGCGAGGCCGAGCAGCGGGCCGGCGCCGCGCTCGTCGGCGTCCACACCGTCGAGTTCCTCGACGACCACCGCGACGGCACCATCGATGCCGGTACGGCGCTGCGCCGCGACCTGGCGGCGGCCATTCGGCGCCACCGGCCCGAGCTCCTGATCACCCTCAACCACCACGACACCTGGGGCGGGGTGCGCTGGAACAGCCGGGACCACCGGGTGGTGGGGCGCGCCGTCCTGGACGCGGCGAGCGACGCCGGCAACCGCTGGATCTTCCCCGAGCTCGTCGACACCAAGGGGCTGGCCCCCTGGAACGGCGTCCGCTGGGTAGCCGTGGCGGGCTCCCCCCACCCCACCCATGCCGCCGAGGTCGGGCCCGGCATCGACCGGGCGGTGGCCTCGCTGGCGGCGCACGGCGCGTACATCAACGGGCTGCGCGGCACCGACCTGGACCCGCGCGCCTACGCCCGTACCTTCATCGAGCAGATGCTCCGCAACGGGGGTGAGCGCTACCGGGGGCGCCCGGCCACGCTGTTCCAGCTGTTCCCCCGGTAGCGGCGCGGGCCTCCCCATAGGGCCCTCCGCTACAGCCCTCCGCTACAGCCCTTCGCTACGGCCCTCCTGCCCGGCGGCGCCTCAGGCGCCCGGGCCCGGCCGCGCGCCCCCTGTGCCCGGCCCCACCGCCCCGGCCACGAACCCGGCCACCAGGTCCGCGACCTCCGCGGGACGCTCCAGCACCATGGCATGCGTCCCGTCCACCCCCGCGACACGCACCCCCGGCCGGGTCCGCGCCAGCTCCGCCAGGTCACGCCGCAGCCCCTCGACGTACGCCGCCATCAGCTCGTCGACCCACGGCGGCACGCCCGGCACCGGCGGGTTCGGCCGCAGCGCACGGGCGATCAGCAGCGGCCGGGAGACCCGCCGGTACAGCGCGAACAGGTCGATCCCCGCCATCGCCGCCTGCACCTCCCTCGCCGGCCGGCGCCCCGGCCGGCGGAACAGCCGGCCGTCCGCGGTCTCCGCCAGCGCCCGGTGCACCCCGGCCGCCATCAGCTCCGGGGGAATGCCCAACTCCGCTCCCATACCGGTCTCATAGGCAAGCACCCCCTCCAACGCATCTGCCTCGAAGGTCCGTCCACCCGCCTCCTCGGCGAACTGCCGTACCTCCGCCAGCCGTTCCCGCACATAGGAGGGCTCCAGCCCCACGTACTGCTCCGGCCGGCCCATCCCGTGCCCGTCGAGGTTCACCGCGGCCGGCGTGCCGGCCAGCCGCTCCAGGCAGAGGGCGGCCACCATGCCGCCCATCGAGTGCCCCACCACCACCGCTTCCGGCGCCCCGCAGGCCGCCAGCACCGCCGCGACATCGGCCACGGCCACCTCGAACGTCCAGGGCATCGCCCCGTCCCCCGACCTGCCGTGCCCGCGCAGATCCATCGCCAGCACCCGGTGCCCCGCGGCCAGCAGCGGCGCGACCCGCGCCCAGTCCGCCAGCGTCCGGCCCGCCCCGTGCAGCAACAGCACCGCGGTACCCGCCCCGCCGTAGTCCCGGACGGCCAGCTCCACCCCGTCCCCCGCCACACACACCAGGTCCCTGCCCGCCTCGTCCATCACGTCCGCCCCGTCCGCCGTGCTCGTCCTGTCCGTCACGTCCGCCCCGTCCGCCGTGCCCGTGTCCTGAGTCATGCGTCCACGCTAGGCGCCCAAAAACCGCCCAAGATCATCCCCAGAAAGGATGCCGAACGCCCCGTTTCTGCATCAGAATTGGAGAAGCCGCCTTTGAGTGAGCGCGCATCACGCCGAGGGCGGCCGGCGCCCCAGGTCGAGCATCAACGCCGTGTCCGCGCTGGCCTCACAGCAGTCCCGGCTCGAGGTCCCCGACACCGGATCGCTGCGCGGTGACCTCCTTGCCGCGCCCCAGGTCCTGCGGGAGACGTTCCTCGGGCCTTTGGGCCTGGTGTGCCTCCGGACGGCGGTGGAGGCCAAGATCTATCCCGAGCTGTTCGGACAGGCGATCGCAGACTTGCGGAGGATGGAGAGCCTGGGCGATACGGAGATCCAGCGTCGCGCAGTGCAGCGTGGCGAACTCGCGGAAGAGGCCACTTCACCGCTCATGCTGAAGACCGTGATCGGCCCCCTGATCCTCCGCTATCTCAGCACCCAAGTCGACGAACTGCCGGACTTCGAGGCGGCCTTCGACCACGATGCGGCACCGCTGGTGGACTTCGTATGGACCGTCTTGCACATGCGGTCACCGTTGCCGCCGATCGCCCGGAAAGCTGGTGCTACAACGGTCCCAGAACCTCCGCACAATCAAGGGCGAGGCGTCCAATACTTCCGGCTTCACCCGGGGATCGGATCAACGAATAGATGAAGAGCCCGGCAGCGGCAAGACCGTGAAGAGCCCTGACATATGTGTCGGCGCTGAAACTCCACGGGCTGCGGAGAAGTGCCTTGTTCAGCATGATGACCTCAATGGACACGCTAACGATCATGGTGCATGCCGTGTAGACCATGACCCACCAGGTTGAAGGTCCGGGCTCAGCCTCGAAGACAAGTTGCAGACTGGTGCCGCCTACGAGCAATGGCACCGGGGCAAGTAGATAGAGCAGAACCGTGACCGGGATGTGCCACGGCCCCATGTAGAAGACATACTCGCCATCGTCGTCATCATCCTGAACCGTCTCGCGGACGCGAGGTGTCGCTACGTCGAAGTGGTAGTGGTTCTGGACGAAGTGCTGATCTCTACCGGCCTGATGTACCTGGGACTCATCGGAGGCGTCGGCCCACATCGACCAGGGCTCGTTCATCTCTCCGTCATGACTGGGCAGAGTCACGACTGGGTGATCCTCTGGTCGCGCCCGGCCTGGAACACCTGCCCGTTGCCGCTTGCATTGGCGGTCATGTTCAGGACGGGTGGAGCACCGCTGGTGTTCTCTTGCGCGAGCACCGCGTTGAGGTGTCTGAGGGCGTCAAGAGCCTGAGGCTGTGCGACGAGTAACCCGAGCAGGTACCCGTTCCATGCAGCGACGAGCGCGGCGTGCGTATGTTCATCACCCGCTTGGAGAGAATTGAGGAGAACCCTCCGGTTCTCCTCAAAATCCTCAAGGATCGAGTCGGCGGACTCGGGCCGGAACCGTTGCCAGAGCGCTACGACGCCGTCCCTCGCGCGCTGCCAGCCATCCGTAGCCATCGCTGAAACGATGGCGGTGCCAGCCGCGCCGGCGACTGCGACAATCTGCGGGTCCACACATTCCCCCTGGAAGACGCGGGACGATCTCGTGACGCCATGTGTCGTGACTCATCAGCTATAGCACGCAGTTGATGACTCGCGACAGGCTTTCCAGGAGCTCGCCGCCGAGCTCACTCTTACCGTCCGGAGAGTCGTCGGCCCGGCCTTCTCCGAATCCTGATCCGGCGCCACAGAACCCTGCCCGTTAACACCGAGGACGCAGGGAGATCACACCGCCACGAGCCGGACACGATCGCCGCAGAGTTTGACCATGTCATCGATATCGGAGGTCAACACGACCACGGGGCGGTGCTGCCGCAGCGCAGCCTCGGCGACCGCCGCATCGATCGCATATTTGTGCCCGTGCAAACCGGCATCCATCAGCAGCTTCGAGGCCGCCCTCGCCTCCCCGTCGCCCACCGGGACTACGCGCAGCCCGGAGAGCACCCAATTCAGGCGTGACTTGTTCGTACGGGCGTGGACGGCCTCGATGATGGTGAGAGAGCTGATCACGACCTCCATACCGCGCGAGCGTGCCTCGGCGACCAGCGCAACCACCTGCTCGTCGTCGGCAAGCGTTTTCGAGAGCCCTTCGCTGTCGAGGACCAGCGTCCCCTCGTGACTCAGCTTGCGGCGGGCCACTCGCCCTCCTCAGCGAACACCTCGTCGAAGACCTGCCGCGCCCGCTGACGAGCCGGCTCGGAAACCGGCCCCTTGCGGCTCTCGTAATCCGCCAGGTACTCGTCCAGGACCTGCCCGCGCAACTCACGCTCGACCGCCTCGGCGATGAACGCGGAGAACTCCCGCTTGCCCACCCGCGCCCGGATCGCCTCCGCGGTCCCCTCCGGCAGCGACAGGCTCACCCGCGTCGCCGGGCCTTCCCCGATGCTGTACGTCGTCTCACCCATACCTTGAGTGTGTCAAACGAGTAGGAAAAGCGCCACGGATCGAATCTGCACGGGCCCCGGAGCCGTAAAGAAGTCGTGCGGATGGGCCCCACCCGCCCGCCTGTCACATCGGGGGATCGCTGCCCGAAACCCAGCACGGGCACCCTCATCCCATCCCAGCACGATCCCGGCACGGTAGGGATGAGCAGGGGTGATGACAGGTGACTAGGGGTCAGCTATCCCAGCACGGGAAAAAGCTAAGGGCCCGACTCCGAAGAGCCGGACCCTCCCTGACCTGCATGTTTGCCAGATCAGCGATGTGGCGGTACGTCACCCACTACACGTTGAACCGGAACTCCACCACGTCCCCGTCCTGCATCACATACTCCTTGCCCTCCATGCGGGCCTTGCCGGCGGCGCGGGCGTCGGTGACCGAGCCGGTCTCGACGAGGTCGTCGAAGGAGATGACCTCGGCCTTGATGAAGCCCTTCTGGAAGTCGGTGTGGATGACACCGGCGGCCTCGGGGGCGGTGGCGCCCTTCTTGATGGTCCAGGCGCGGGTTTCCTTGGGGCCGGCGGTCAGGTAGGTCTGCAGGCCCAGCGTGTTGAAGCCGACGTGGGCGAGGGTGGCCAGGCCCGGCTCGTCCTGGCCGACGGACTGGAGGAGCTCCAGGGCCTCCTCCTCGTCGAGCTCGGCGAGGTCGGCCTCCAGCTTGGCGTTGAGGAAGATCGCCTCGGCGGGGGCGACCAGGGCGCGCTGCTCGTCCTTGAAGGCCTCGTCGGTCAGCTCGTCCTCGTCGACGTTGAAGACGTAGAGGAACGGCTTGGTGGTGAGCAGGTGCAGGTCGTGCAGGAGCTCGGCCTTCTCGGAGCCCTGAAGGATGCCCTGGGAGAAGAGCGTGTTGCCCTCCTCCAGGATGGCCTTGGCCGCCTCGACGGCCTTGACCTTCGGGGCCACGTCCTTCTTGATCCGGGACTCCTTGACCAGACGCGGCAGGACCTTCTCGATGGTCTGCAGGTCGGCGAGGATCAGCTCGGTGTTGATGGTCTCGATGTCGTCCTTGGGCGAGACCTTGCCGTCGACGTGGACGACGTTCTCGTCCTTGAAGGCGCGGATGACCTGGCAGATCGCGTCGGACTCCCGGATGTTCGCCAGGAACTTGTTGCCCAGGCCCTCGCCCTCGGAGGCGCCCCGGACGATGCCGGCGATGTCGACGAAGTCCACGGTGGCCGGGAGGACCTTCTGGGAGGAGAAGATCTCGGCGAGCTTGGCGAGGCGGGGGTCGGGGACCCCGACGACGCCGACGTTCGGCTCGATGGTGGCGAACGGGTAGTTGGCCGCCAGCACGTCGTTCTTGGTCAGGGCGTTGAACATGGTCGACTTGCCGACATTCGGCAGACCGACGATTCCGATCGTGAGCGACACGGTGGCGACTCGACTTCCGAAGGGTGGTGGTGGGTGGGCGAGCGCTCCGGGAGCGGATCCGTACGGTGGATGCCGTCCTGGGAGAGCCGATCCACCAGTCTACGGGGCGGGCGGCGGCAACCGGCCGCCACCGGGAGCGGGCGGACCGGACCCGCCCACCGGGCCGGGGGCCGAACGGAGTCCCAAGGTCGGAACAAAGCGCGTGTCCCGTAACCGGTTAATCCCACTTAGCGGCCTACCGTTGCCGGGTGGAGCAACACGAAGCGCGCACGAACCAGCACGGTCCGCCGTGGTCCCCGGGCCCGGTCACGGATACCGGAACCCGGCTTCCGCGCCCCGCCGAGGCCCCCGCCATCGACCCCGACGACGCCTTCCTCACCGCGATGCGGGCCTCCGGGTTCGCCTCCGTCCCGGTGTCCGCGCCCGCGCCCGCATCGGTGCACACCCCGACGCGCGGCCCGGCACCGGCCGGGGCCACCCGCGGGCCCACCCCCGCGTCCGTACCGGCCCGGGCGCCGCGGCGCGCCCCGGCCCCACCGGACGACGCCCCGCCCCCGGCCGTACGGCGCCCGCGCCCCCCGCGCGCCCCGGAACCCGCCGAGCCCGCCGGCCTGGTGGGCCGGATGCCGTCCGCCAAGCTCACCGGCCTGGGCTGCTGGCTGCTCGCGACCCTGACGCTGCTGGCCTTCGGGTATCTGGACCGGCTGCTCCTCGGCGGGGTGCTGCCCGTCTACGGCGCGTTCTTCCTGGTGGTGAGCGTGGGCACGGCACTGTGGGTCAGGCCCTACGACCTGGTCTGCGCGCCGGCCACCCTGCCGATCGCGTTCACGCTGGGCGCGGTGCCGGTGCAGCACGGCGGGGACGGCTTCGGCGGGCTGGCGATGGGGGTCTTCGCCGTCCTGGCGCTGAACGCCGGCTGGCTCTACGCGGGCACGCTGATCTGTGCGCTGATCGCGCTGGTCCGGAAGGCCGCGCTCATCGCCCGGCGTCGGGCCAGCCGACCGGCGACTCGACCGCAGGGCGGGCCGCACGGTCCGCAGGACGGCCGGCCGGCGCGGTCTGCCGGGCGGGTGCGGCCACGACCGGGGAAGCGTCCGCGGCAGGTGGCTCGCCAGCCCGAGCGGCGTACGCCGCCATCGCGGCCCCGACAATCCCCGCGTTGTTCTGAAGCCGAGCCGGCACGATCTCGGCCTTGATGCCTTCGATCAGCGGCAGGAACTTGTCCGCCTTGCGGGAGACGCCGCCGCCGATCACGAACAGTTCGGGCGAGAAGAGCATCTCCAGATGGGCGAGGTACTTCTTGACCCGGTGGGACCACTGTTGCCAGCTGAGCTCGTGATCCTCCTTGGCCTTGGTGGACGCGCGCTTCTCGGCCTCGTGGCCGTGCAGCTCCAGGTGGCCCAGCTCGGTGTTGGGGACGAGGCGGCCGTCAATGAAGACGGCGCTGCCGATGCCGGTGCCCAGGGTCAAGAGGATGACCGTGCCGGACCGGCCGCGGCCGGCGCCGAAGCGCATCTCCGCCAGGCCGGCCGCGTCCGCGTCGTTGAGCACGGTCACCGGGCAGCCGCCGGCCTCGCCGCCCAGTCGGCCGGCGAGCAGTGCGGCGGCATCGGTGTCGATCCAGCCCTTGTCGACGTTTGCGGCGGTACGGGTCGTACCGCCGGTGACCACCCCGGGGAAGGTTGCCCCGACCGGCCCCGACCACCCGAAGTGCGTCACGACCTGCTGGACGCAGTCGGCGACCGCGTCGGGGGTGGCCGGGTCCGGGGTCAGCACCTTGTGGCGCTCCTCCGCGAGGGCGCCCCGCTCCAGATCTACCGGGGCACCCTTGATGCCCGATCCGCCGATGTCCACACCGAAGACCCTCATGGGAAAAGGCTAGGGCGCCCCGGGCCCGCCCGCCCGGGGGACGGCAGAACCGGTTCAGCTCTCGGTGGACTCCACGGCCGACTTGGCCTCGGCCCGCAGATCGCGGCGGAGCTCCTTGGGGAGCGAGAAGTGGATGGACTCCTCGGCGGCGGTGATGGTCTCCACGTCCTCGTAGCCGCGCTGGGCGAGCCAGTCCAGGACGCCCTCGACGAGGATCTCGGGGACCGAAGCGCCGGAGGTGACACCGACCGTGGCGACGCCCTCCAGCCAGGCCTCGTCGATCTCCTCGGCGTAGTCGACCAGGTGGGCATCGCGGGCGCCGGCGCCCAGCGCCACCTCGACCAGGCGTACCGAGTTCGAGGAGTTCTTGGAGCCGACGACGATCACCAGGTCGGCCTCGGCGCCCATCTGCTTGACCGCGGTCTGACGGTTCTGGGTGGCGTAGCAGATGTCGTCGCTGGGCGGGGAGAGGAGGTTGGGGTAGCGGCCCTTGAGGGCGTCCACGGTCTCCATGGTCTCGTCGACGGAGAGCGTGGTCTGGGAGAGCCAGACGACCTTGTCCGGGTCGCGGACCTCGACGTTGGCGACGTCGTCGGGCCCGTCGACGAGCGTGATGTGGTCGGGGGCCTCACCGCTGGTGCCGATGACCTCTTCGTGGCCCTCGTGGCCGATCAGGAGGATGTCGTAGTCCTCCTTGGCGAACCGGACGGCTTCCTTGTGGACCTTGGTGACCAGCGGGCAGGTGGCATCGATGGTAGCCAGCTTGCCGCGCTTGGCCTCTTCGTGGACGACGGGGGCGACGCCGTGCGCGGAGAAGATGACGATGTTGCCCTCGGGCACCTCCTCCGTCTCGTCGACGAAGATCGCACCCTTCTTCTCCAGGGTCTTCACGACGTACTTGTTGTGCACGATCTCGTGGCGTACGTAGACGGGGGCGCCGTACTGCTCAAGGGCTTTCTCGACGGCGATCACGGCGCGGTCCACGCCCGCGCAGTAGCCACGGGGGGCGGCGAGCAGGACCTTGCGGTTGTCACGGCGACGCGAAGCGTCTCCACCCGGGGCGGTGGCGGGCGACGGGCTGGGCGTAGCAGTCATGCGGTCCATCGTAAGGCCGTGCCTCCACCGCCGAAGATCGCACCCAGGCCGACACTGGGGCGGAACGGACCGAGGAGGCTGGGATGGGCTCGCTGCGGCGGACCGGGACGACGGGCGGGGAGGCACGGCCGGGGTCGCTGCGGCGGACGCTGACGTTCCGGGACCTGCTGGTCTACGGGCTGCTGTTCATCGCCCCGATGGCGCCGGTGGGCATCTTCGGGGCGCTCCAGGCCCGGTCGCACGGCGCGGTCACCACCGTCTACGCGGTGGCGACCGTGGCGATGGCCTGCACGGCGTACTCGTACGCCCAGATGGTGCAGGTCGTCCCGCGGGCCGGGTCGGTCTACGCCTATGCGCGGGCTGGGCTGGGCGAGGGCGCGGGGTTCGTCGCCGGGTGGCTGGCGCTGCTGGACTACCTGCTGATCCCGGCGGTGGCGTACCTGTTCTCCGGGATCGCGCTGCAGGCGCTGGTGCCGTCGGTGCACCGGTGGGTGTGGACGGCGGTCGCGGTGGTGGTGACCACGCTGCTGAACCTGTGGGGCGTACGGGCCGCGGCCCGGGTCGGATTCGCGGTGCTGGCGATGGAGATCACGGTGCTGGCCGTCTTCGTGGTGGCCGCGGCCTGGGCCCTGGCCGCGCACGGGGCGGAGCGGAGCTGGACGGCGCCGTTCACCGGCGAGGGCGGCTTCTCGGTGGGCGCGGTGCTCTCGGCGGTGTCGGTGGCGGTGCTGTCGTACCTGGGCTTCGATGCGATCGCGGCGTTCGCCGAGGAGTCCGCGGGCGGCGCGCGGCGGGTGGCCCGGGCCCTGCTCACCTGCCTGGTGGTGGCCGGGGTGCTGTTCGCGGTGCAGACGTATCTGGCGGCGCTGCTCGCCCCGATGCCGGCGGCCCGGCTGGCGGCGCGGCCGGGCGAGCAGGGGACGGCCTTCTACACGACGGCGCAGGCCGCGGTGGGGGTGTGGCTGAAGACACTGGTGGCGGCGAGCAAGGCGATCGGGGCGGCGTTCGCGGCGCTGGCGGGACAGGCGGCGGCCGGGCGGCTGCTGTTCGCGATGGCCCGCGACCGGCGGCTGCCGGGGGCGTTGGCGCGGGTGGACGGGGGCAGCGGGGTGCCGCGCCGGGCGCTGCTGGGGGCGGCGGCGGTGACGCTGGTGGCGGCGGTGTGGGCGGCCCGGCGGGACGACGGGCTCGACCAGCTCTCGTCGCTGGTGAACGTGGGCGCACTGGCCGCGTTCGCGCTGCTGCACGCGTCGGTGACCGGCTGGTTCCTGGTCCGTGGGCGGCCACCCGAGCGGAGCCTGGTGCGGCATCTGGTGGTGCCGCTGCTGGGGCTCGCGGTGGTGGTCGCGGTGATCGCGGCGGCCTCGCCGACCGCCCGGACGGTGGGCGCGGGCTGGCTGGCCCTGGGGCTGGTGGTATTGGCGTGGCAGTACGGACGGCGGGCGCGGGCCGGTGGCGCACCGGGGCGGTGACGGGGCGGGCGCCGCTGTCGGTGGCCGCCGCTAGTCTCGCTCGTATGGCTGTCTCAACGTCCCCGGAAACGCCGATCCCGGTCGGCGAGGTGTCCCGGCTCATCGGCGGCTGGATCGACCGGCTCGGCGCGGTGTGGGTGGAGGGGCAGATCACCCAGCTCTCACGGCGGCCCGGGGCGGGGGTGGTCTTCCTGACCCTGCGCGACCCGTCGTACGACATCTCGCTCAGCGTGACCTGCTACCGCCAGGTCTTCGACAGGGTCGCCGACGTGATCAGCGAGGGCGCCCGGGTGGTGGTGCACGCCAAGCCCGAGTGGTACGCGCCGCGCGGGCAGCTGTCGCTGCGGGCCGCCGAGATCCGGCCGGTCGGGGTGGGTGAACTCCTCGCGCGGCTGGAGCAGTTGAAGAAGTCGTTGGCCGCGGAGGGGCTGTTCGCGGCGGACCGCAAGAAGCCGCTGCCGTTCCTGCCGCAGCTGATCGGGCTGGTCTGCGGCCGGGCCAGCGCCGCGGAGCGGGACGTGCTGGAGAACGCCCGGCACCGCTGGCCGGCCGTCCGCTTCGCGGTGCGCAATGTGCCGGTGCAGGGGGTGCACGCGGTGCCGCAGGTGATCGCGGCGGTGCAGGAGCTGGACGCGCTGCCCGAGGTGGACGTGATCATCGTGGCGCGCGGCGGCGGCAGCGTGGAGGATCTGCTGCCGTTCTCCGACGAGCAGCTCATCCGGGCGGTGGCCGCGGCGGGGACCCCCGTGGTCTCGGCGATCGGGCACGAGCCGGACACCCCGCTACTGGACCTGGTCGCGGATCTGCGAGCCTCGACGCCGACGGACGCGGCGAAGAAGGTGGTGCCGGACGTCGGCGAGGAGCTGGCCCGGGTGCGGCAGCTGCGGGAGCGGGCGCTGCGCGCGGTCGACGGCATGCTGCAACGGGAGGAGCGGGGCCTGGCCGCGGCGCTGCACCGGCCGTGCATGGAGCGTCCGCACCGCATGGTCGAGGAGCGGGCGGAGCAGGTCACGGCCCTGCTGGAGCGCGGCCGGCGGACGTTGGGACATCTGCTGGACCGGGCCGACTCGGAACTGGTGCACACCCTCGCGCGGGTGGTGGCGCTCTCCCCCAAGGCAACGCTGGACCGCGGCTATGCGGTGCTGCAGAAGCCGGACGGGGCGGCGGTGCGCTCCCCGCACGAGGTCGCCCCGGACGAGGAGCTGCGGGCGCGGGTGGCCGAGGGCGAGTTCAGAGTGCGGGTGGGCGGCGCGACCGGCGCCGTCACACCCCCTGCATAGGGTGGGAGACATGGCGAAGGCGAAGACGGACGGCGCGGTGGACGCGGAGCAGGGCGGGGCGGCCGGGGCGCCGGCTCAGGTGGCGCCGGTGGACTCCACGCTCGGCTACGAGCAGGCGCGGGACGAGCTGATCGAGGTCGTCCGCAGCCTGGAGGCGGGCGGCACGACGCTGGAGGAGTCCCTGGCCCTGTGGGAGCGCGGTGAGGCGCTGGCGAAGGTCTGCCGGCGCTGGCTGGACGGCGCCCGGGCCCGGCTGGACGCGGCGCTGGCGGAGCCGGACGAGGTGGAGGCCGACGCCGGGCGCGGTCAGGGACGCAGCTGAAGACGCGGCCAGGGACGCGGCCGGAGAGCGGACGGCGGGCCCGGCCGGGGCCGTGAGCGCTCCGGCCGGGCCCGCCGCCGTCCCCGGAACCGTCCCGGACCCACCCCGGAAGATCCTGTGAGCCGTGCCACAATCACCCAGATTTAGTTGAAACTTAATCTATCTCGCTTAGGGTGGTAGCGACCGTGACCCCCCGATCACCGAGGTGCCCCTTATGTCTCTCGCCCTTGACGCCGCCGCCCAGGACCTCCTCTTCCGCGAGGCCCAGACCGCCAACACGTTCACGGACGAGCCGGTGACGGACGAGCAGGTCCAGGCGATCTACGACCTGGTGAAGTACGGCCCGACCGCCTTCAACCAGACCCCGCTGCGGATCACCCTGGTCCGCTCCGAGGAGGCCCGCCGGCGCCTGACCGCCCACGCCATGGGCGCCAACGGCCAGAAGACCCTGACCGCCCCGCTGACCGCGATCCTCTCGGTGGACCTGGACTTCCACGAGAAGCTGCCGCAGCTCTTCCCGCACGCCCCGGGCATCAAGGACACCTTCTTCTCCGAGGCCGCCGTCCGCGAGGCCGCGGGCACCCAGAACGCCACGCTGCAGGCCGGCTACTTCATCGTGGGCATCCGCGCCGCCGGCCTGGCCGCCGGCCCGATGACCGGCTTCGACTTCACCGGCGTCGACAAGGAGTTCTTCGGCGACGGCAAGCAGAAGTCGTTCCTGATCGTCAACATCGGCAAGCCGGGCGCCGACGCCTTCTTCCCCCGCTCGCCGCGGCTGACCTTCGACGAGGCCGTCGCCACGGTCTGAGCCCGCGCCGCCCGCGTACGAAAGGGCCGCCGCACCGGTCGGTGCGGCGGCCCTTTCGTACGCGTTCGTACGCGTTCGTACGTGTTCGTATGCGTTCGTACGCGTCGTGCGCTCAGCTTCGTACGCGTCGTGCGCTCAGCCCTTCTTCGCCACCAGGGCGGCTGCCAGGTCGGCGAGCCGCCCGTACGGTGCGGTGCCGGTGACCACCGTGGTCACGCCCGACTCCTCGTGGACCAGCGCCTGGTACTTGTCACCCTTGTAGCGGTCCCACTTCTTGCTGCCGACGGCCTGCTTGCCCTCGGTCTTGGTGGCCCCGAGCGTGACGTCCTGGATGAACTTCCGGGCCGGCGCATCGCTCTGCTCGACGGCCGCGTACTGCTGCTCGGGGTCGAGCATGCCCAGGTGCCAGGCGCCGCCCTTGCCGTCGTCGCTCGCCTTGTACGAGACCGAGGTGGCGCGCCAGGTCTTCGGCAGCCCCTCGGGCGCGGCGACCGCGTACGGCGCCGCCCGCCGGGCCGTGATCAGCTCGACGCGGTAGTCGACCGCCTTGACCGCGCTCCGCTCCGCGTCGGCGCTGTCGTTGTGCGGGATGAAGATGTAGATCGCCCCGACCAGAACGCCGATCACCGCCAGCGACAGGACCATGTCCCGCACCGTTTGCCTGCCTCGCATACCTGCCACGCCCCTATGGTCCCCCATGCCCGCGGCGACTCCGACATGCCCCCTGGTGACGGGCGTCACCAGCGCAGATGCCCCGCCACATCGGCCCGCCGACCGCTCATGCGTAGGGCCCACTGCTCATTTTGGCGGGCGCCGGATAAGGTCATACCTACCCTCATCCTCCGCGGCCGTCGCCGTACAGAAAGGTGCGCTCGATGTCCGAGCATCATCTCCCGTCCCAACTCGAGGTCAGTCCGGAGGCTCCGGACCGCAACCTCGCCCTGGAACTCGTCCGGGTCACCGAGGCCGGTGCCATGGCATCGGGCCGCTGGGTGGGGCGGGGTGACAAGAACGGCGCGGACGGTGCTGCGGTCAAGGCCATGCGCGCCCTGATCCACACCGTCTCGATGAACGGCGTCGTGGTCATCGGCGAGGGCGAGAAGGACAACGCCCCGATGCTCTACAACGGCGAGCGCGTGGGCGACGGGACCGGCCCGGAGTGCGATGTGGCCGTGGACCCGGTGGACGGTACGACGCTGACCGCCAAGGGCATGGCGAACGCGGTGTCCGTGATGGCGGTGGCCGAGCGCGGCTCGATGTTCGACCCGTCCGCGGTCTTCTACATGGACAAGATCGCCACGGGCCCGGAGGCGGCGGACTTCGTCGACATCACCGCGCCGGTGGCGGTGAACATCAAGCGGATCGCCAAGGCGAAGAAGTCCGCGGTCGAGGACGTCACCGTGGTGATCCTGGACCGGCCCCGCCACGACGGCCTGGTCAAGGAGGTCCGGGAGGCGGGCGCACGGATCAAGTTCATCGCCGACGGCGATGTCGCCGGAGCGATCATGGCGGCCCGCGAGGGCACCGGCGTGGACCTGCTACTGGGCATCGGCGGTACGCCCGAGGGCATCATCGCGGCCTGTGCGCTGAAGTGCATGGGCGGCGCCTTCCAGGGCAAGCTGTGGCCCAAGGACGACGAGGAGCGGCAGCGCGCCCTGGACGCCGGGCACGACCTGGACAAGGTGCTGGAGATCGGCGACCTGGTCAGCGGCGACAACGTCTTCTTCGTCGCCACCGGCATCACCGACGGCGAGCTGCTGCGCGGGGTGCGGTACCGCGCCGAGAACGCCTACACCCAGTCCCTGGTGATGCGCTCCAAGTCCGGCACGATCCGGCAGATCGACTCCCAGCACCGGCTGTCCAAGCTGCGCGCCTACAGCTCGGTGGACTTCGAGCGCCCTAGCTGACGCCGCGGCGGCCCGCCCGGTCACGCACTTCGCCCCCGTCGGAGACTCTCCGGCGGGGGCGAAGTGGCCCATACGGACCGCGGTGCGGACGGTCAGCCGGCCGCGGGCACATGGGCCGCACGCTGGAGCTCGACCTCCCGGCGCCGCCGCCGGGTCAACACGACCCGGCGCTCGGCCGCCGTCAGCCCGCCCCAGACGCCGTACGGCTCCGGCTGGAGCAGCGCGTGCTCCCGGCACTCGACCATCACGGGACAGCGGGCGCAGACCCGCTTCGCGGCTTCCTCTCTGGCCAGCCGCGCGGCGGTCGGCTCCTTGGACGGGGCGAAGAACAGCCCGGCTTCGTCCCGGCGGCACACCGCCTCCGAATGCCAGGGGCCGGCCTCATCGCGTGCGGACACTCGCGGGGACGGAACGGCAGCGGCATCCTGCACAGGCTGATGCGGTAGCAGCACGGTCTACTCCTGACGACGGCTTCGGCGCGAGAATTCACCCTTGCCCGTCTCGCTGCGCACGGCTTCATTCCGCACCCCGCAGCCGTACGAGAGACGATGCACCAGCCCTACCCGCTGTACGCACGCTTATGCACACCGTGGCGATCGTGCGGAAACGCGACAGGGTGACGAGGCGACAATCGCCTTTCGTTCCACCGCGTTCCGTGCGCCCCCGCCCGCCCGCTGCCTTCTCGCCCGCCGCCTTCCCGGCCGCCGCCGGCCCGGCCGCCCGGAGCGGTCCCGGCCTCACCCCTTGCGGAAGCGGTCCCGGTGGTCCCGGCGCTCCGCACGCAGCCGCTCTCGCAGCTCCCGGTGCTCCTCGCGCCGTTGCTGATGGCGTTCGCGGCGCTCCTCGCGCAGCTGCTCCCGCAGCTCACGGTGCCCCTCGAGCAGACCCTCGCGCAGCTCACGGTGGCCGCCGCGCAGCCGGTCGCGCAGATCGCGGACCCAGGCGCCACGCTTGGGCCTGGCCTCCACGCTGCCCAGCAGGGCGAAGCCGTTGACCTGGACGTGCGGGGCGTTGCCGTCCTCCGCCTCATGGGTCTCGATCTCGAAGCTGCCCAGTACGCCGGAGCCGCTGCTGCGCAGGGTGACGTTCTCCGGGACCCGGATGTCCACACTGCCGAAGATCGACGTGACGTTGATCTGGATCTCCTGCTGCGGGAAGACCGCCTCGGTCAGGTCGATCTCCACGGTGCCGAAGATCGCCACGGCGTTGATCCGGGAGGGGACCTGCCAGCGGCCCTTGCGGACCGAGGCGCTGAAGACCGCGACGAGGCTCTGGGCCGGCATCGGCGCACCGGGCCCACGGGCGTACGGCGCCGGCCCGCTCGCGCCGCCGGTCACGGTCGGCAGGTCACGCACCACGGGCTCCAACTCGCCCATCGTCTTGGCGCGGTAGACCACGTCGATCCGCTCGGCGTGCTCCTCGGGGTCCAGCCGGCCCGCCGCGAGCGCCTCCCGGAGGATCTCCGCGACCCGGTCGCGGTCCGCGTCGGACGCCCGGATGTCGGCCTCGGCCACCGGCGCGCCCGGGGTCCGGGGTTCAGGCTTGGTCAGGTTCACCGATGGCGGGGTCTCGGGGCCCGGTCGTCCCCCGTTGTCTGCATCCACGGCGACAGCGTACCGAAACGCGATAGATCGCGACTAGGGTTCAACGGGGTCGGATCGGAACAGGGGTGCGAGGGCGCCGCACCGGGCCACCGCCGAGCACTGAGCCTCACCTCACAGCGGCCTCCGGGCGCCGGGGTTCTACGCTGTTCAGGCGCTGCCGTAGAAGCCAGCCACACCCCTCCGAGTAAGGAATCTTCCTCAAATGCCGGAATTCGCCTACACCGATCTGCTGCCCACGGGCGAGGACAACACCCCTTACCGCCTCGTCACCTCCGAGGGCGTGAGCACCTTCGAGGCCGACGGCCGGACGTTCCTCAAGGTCGAGCCGGAGGCGCTGCGCAAGCTGGCCGCCGAGGCGATGCACGACATTGCGCACTACCTGCGCCCGGCCCACCTCGCCCAGCTCCGCAAGATCCTGGACGACCCCGAGGCCAGCGCCAACGACCGCTTCGTCGCGCTGGACCTGCTGAAGAACGCCAACATCGCCGCCGCGGGCGTGCTGCCCATGTGCCAGGACACCGGCACCGCGATCGTGATGGGCAAGCGCGGCCAGCACGTGCTCACCGAGGGCGGCGACGAGGAAGCGCTCTCCCGCGGCATCTTCGACGCCTACACCCAGCTGAACCTGCGCTACTCGCAGATGGCCCCGCTGACGATGTGGGACGAGAAGAACACCGGCTCCAACCTCCCGGCGCAGATCGAGCTGTACGCGACCGACGGCGGCGCCTACAAGTTCCTCTTCATGGCCAAGGGCGGCGGCAGCGCCAACAAGTCCTTCCTCTTCCAGGAGACCAAGGCGGTCCTCAACGAGGCCTCCATGATGAAGTTCCTGGAGCAGAAGATCCGTTCGCTGGGCACCGCGGCCTGTCCCCCGTACCACCTGGCCATCGTCGTCGGCGGCACCTCGGCCGAGTACGCCCTGAAGACGGCCAAGTACGCCTCCGCGCACTACCTGGACGAGCTGCCCGCCGAGGGCTCCCCCACCGGCCACGGCTTCCGCGACCGCGAGCTGGAGGAGAAGGTCTTCGAGCTGACGCAGAAGATCGGCATCGGCGCCCAGTTCGGCGGCAAGTACTTCTGCCACGACGTCCGGGTGGTCCGCCTGCCGCGGCACGGTGCGTCCTGCCCGGTCGCCATCGCCGTCTCCTGCTCGGCGGACCGGCAGGCCGTCGCGAAGATCACCGCCGAGGGCGTCTTCCTGGAGCAGTTGGAGACCGACCCGGCCCGCTTCCTCCCGGAGACGACGGACGAGGAGCTGACCGAGGGCGCCGGCGCGGACCTCGACGCGATCGCGATCGACCTCAACCGGCCGATGGACGACGTGCTGGCCGAGCTGACCAAGCACCCGGTCAAGACCCGGCTCTCGCTGACCGGCACGCTGGTCGTGGCCCGCGACATCGCGCACGCCAAGATCAAGGAACGGCTGGACGCCGGCGAGGAGATGCCGGAGTACCTCAAGAACCACCCGGTCTACTACGCGGGCCCGGCCAAGACCCCCGAGGGCTACGCCTCCGGCTCCTTCGGCCCGACCACCGCGGGCCGGATGGACGCCTACGTCGAGCAGTTCCAGGCCGCCGGCGGCTCCAAGATCATGCTCGCCAAGGGCAACCGCTCCCAGCAGGTCACCGACGCCTGCGGCACCCACGGCGGCTTCTATCTCGGCTCCATCGGTGGCCCCGCGGCCCGCCTGGCCCAGGACTGCATCAAGAAGGTCGAGGTCCTGGAGTACGAGGAGCTCGGCATGGAAGCCGTCTGGAAGATCGAGGTCGAGGACTTCCCGGCCTTCATCGTGGTCGACGACAAGGGCAACGACTTCTTCCAGGACCCGGCCCCGGCACCGACGTTCACGAGCATCCCCGTCCGGGGTCCCGGCCTGGCCTGAGTCGCCACCTGAACGCCTCAGCCCCCCGGCGTCGCCGGGGGGCTGCTGCTGCGGGCGGGGCAGGAGAGCGCCGCCCAGGGGCTCAGGACGCCGGGCTCCCCGTATGGCACGCCCACCGCCCGCCACGGAGAGGGAGAGGCGGGCGGTGGGCTCGGTGGCCGGCACCCTCAGGAGGGGCTGGCGTTACCGCAGCGGGAGACCTTCTCCTCTTCGGTCATCGGGCGGGACTGCTTCCGGAAGGCGGTGTACGTCACATCGGCCTCGACATCCGGGAAATCGCGCGCCGCGAGGCCCTTGACGGAATCCCCTTCGTAAGACCAATTACCCCGCAGGGTCTGGGTCATCGGAACCTTGTCCAGCCAGTAGATGGTGTAGGGCTGGTCCTGATTGACCGTGTCGGTGATGCCCGTGGTCTGGGTGTGGACCTGGCTGTAGTCGATTTTCGGCAGGACTTCCACGCCCTTGACGGCGGGAACCTTCAGACCCATGGTGATGACGAGGCCATTGCCATTGGTCTCCTCCTCCTTGTAGCTGAAGGAACCGGTGGCGGCGCAGGTGTCGTGGAATTCCGATACCCGCTCCGGCGTACCCTCAGTCGCGTCGCTGACGAACGTGCCATTGGTGATGGTGCACTTGTCGCCGCAGGTCGAGAGGAAGTCAGCGCGCTTCTGAGGGTCGTCCATCGGGTCGGGACCGGGGCTCGGGTCGTATGCGCCCTCCGCCGACCCCATGAGCCCCCCGCTGCTGCCGAAGCCGCCTCCCTCCGCGTGCGCCGGGGCGACGGTCAGACACAGCGACGCCGCGAGGGCCAGGGCTCCCACCGTGGCCGCCTTCGCCCGCCGTCCCGTGCTGGACGGGAGAACGTTGCGCAGTCGTCCGTTCATTTCTACCTACCTTGCCTTCCACCTGAGGTGCGGATTGCGTCCTGCGATTCCGTTCACGACTCCAGGTACGGCCGTACCGGGAAGGCGACACCCGTCGAGGGGTGTACATCGGCTCCGAACCGGCCGGAACGGAAGTGCTGCCGCTCGCGCAGCACCTATCGATCGCCGCTGCGATCGGCACCCCATGAGAATTGGCCACATCACTCATATTCGGATCACGATCCGCTCATGGGGTGAGTTTCCGGGTCGAGTACGGAGTTTTGACGTCACGGCAGGCGGGCCCGTAGCGCCCGCTGGGCAACCGGCCGCAGGCCCTCCAGGACGCCGAGCAGGCCGGACAGTTGCTTCAGGGCGGCCAGGCCTGGAACCCGTTCATGTGCAGCCTGAAGGGCTGAACCCGTCGACAACTCCCCGCAATCGCTAGACTTTTCGAGCTACGTGTCGCCGGACCAGCGGCATGTCGCTCCGTCAGTTCATGAACGCATCCATGGGGGAATCCGCACCATGCGCACAATGAAGCGCTCGCTGGCCCTTGCCGCCAGTGCCGTCGCCGTCGCCGGCATCACCTTCGCCGGCGTCGCCCCGGCCACCGCCGCCCCGGCCAAGACCGCGGCCGCGAAGGGCCGCAACTGCGACGACTACCTGCTGAGGTGGAAGAAGCACGCGAACGAGGCCGACAAGTTCCAGGCTCTCTACGCGGCGGAAGCCCACAAGTCGCACCCCGACCCGGCCAAGCTCGAAGCGTACGAGGCGCAGATCAAGTACGAGGTGCGCGCCGCCGACGCGCTGCACGCGGACTACAACAAGTGCCGGAAGGGCTGATGCGCACGATGAAGCGCTCGCTCGCCCTGGCGGCCAGCGCCGTCGCCGTCGCCGGCATCACCTTCGCCGGCGTCGCCCCGGCCACCGCCGCCCCGGCCAAGACCGCGGCCGCGAAGGGCCGCAACTGCGACAAGTACCGGGTGGAAGCAGATAGGCACGAGACCTTGAGCAGGAAGTACACGACCCTCATCGATCTGGAGAAGCGCAAGGCCCACCCGGACATGCGCAAGATCGTGCAGTACGGCGCCCTGGCGGACAACGAGCACCATGGGTTCGAGGTCCTCATGAAGCAGTACGACAAGTGCCGGAAGGGCTGAAGCCGCGGCGCCGCCACTGAGCGGTGCGCTCATGGGGCCCGGCTCTTCGGAGTCGGGCCCTCGGCCGTATGTGCGGCGATCGGCGAGCCGGTGCCCCGTATCCGGGAACAGAATCGCCGCCTCAGGTACTGAAGCAGATATGAGCGAGAACAGCGATTTCGGCAGCGGAGCCGACGGTACGGGCGGTCTCGGCAACCCCGGCGCATCCGGCGGCCCCGGCGCATCCGGCCCTCCCGGGGACTTCCGCATCGAGCACGACTCCATGGGTGAGGTCCGCGTGCCCGCACGGGCGAAATGGCGGGCGCAGACGCAGCGCGCCGTGGAGAACTTCCCGATTTCGGGGCAGCGGCTGGAGCGTGCGCACATCGAGGCGCTGGCGCGCATCAAGGCCGCGGCGGCGCTGGTCAACAGCGAGCTCGGGGTGCTGGACAAGGAGATCGCGGGGGCGATCCGGGAGGCCGCCGCCGAGGTGGCGGATGGCGCGTGGGACGCCCACTTCCCGGTGGATGTGTTCCAGACCGGGTCGGGGACGTCCTCCAACATGAACGCCAACGAGGTCATCGCGACGCTGGCCGGTGAGCGGCTGGGGCGGGACGTGCACCCCAACGACCATGTCAACGCCAGCCAGTCGTCCAACGACGTCTTCCCGTCCTCGATCCACATCGCGGCGACCTCGGCCGTCCTGGGAGACCTGATCCCGGCGCTGGAACACCTCGCCGCATCCCTGGAGCGCAAGGCCGAGGAGTTCGCCACCGTGGTGAAGTCGGGGCGCACGCACCTGATGGATGCCACCCCGGTGACGCTGGGGCAGGAGTTCGGCGGGTACGCCGCACAGGTGCGGTACGGCGTCGAGCGGCTGCGCAGCGCGCTGCCGCGGCTGGCGGAACTCCCGCTGGGCGGGACGGCGGTGGGCACCGGCATCAACACCCCGCCCGGCTTCGCGGCCGCGGTGATCGCCGAGGTCGCGCGGTCGACCGGGCTGCCGCTGACCGAGGCCCGCAACCACTTCGAGGCGCAGGGCGCGCGGGACGGCATCGTGGAGACCAGCGGGCAGCTGCGGACCGTCGCCGTCGGCCTGACGAAGATCGCGAACGATCTGCGGTGGATGGCGTCCGGGCCGCGGACCGGGCTGGCGGAGATCGCGCTGCCCGATCTGCAGCCGGGCTCGTCGATCATGCCGGGGAAGGTCAACCCGGTGGTCCCCGAGGCGGTGCTGATGGTCGCGGCGCAGGTCACCGGGAACGACGCGACGGTCGCAACGGCCGGTGCGGCCGGCAACTTCGAGCTGAACGTGATGCTCCCGGTGATCGCCAAGAACGTACTGGAGTCCGTGCGCCTGCTCGCGAACGTGGCGCGGCTGCTGGCGGACCGCACCATCGACGGGATCACGGCGAACGTCGAACGGGCCCGGGAGTACGCGGAGTCGTCCCCGTCGGTGGTCACCCCGCTCAACCGGTTCCTCGGGTACGAGGAGGCCGCCAAGGTCGCCAAGACGTCGCTGGCGGAGCGGAAGACGATCCGCCAGGTGGTCCTGGAGGGCGGCTATGTCGAGCGGGGGCTGCTGACGGAGGAGCAGTTGGACGAGGCGCTGGACGTGCTGCGGATGACGCACCCGTAGGCCACGCCCGCAGCAAGGGGAGTGCGCCGCACCCGTACCGGCGCAGGGGGCGCGCGTTTCCGCGCTCGTCACAGCGGGTGCGGCTCATGTCACGGCGGCCGTCATGCCACGCCACTAAGATCTGCTCATGACAGCGGACATGGTGGACACGACGGAAGGCGAGACGGCCGGCGGACCCGGAACGGCCGGAGCGGGGCGGACGGCGCACGGCGCGGCTGGCGCAGCCGGGGCGGGCCGCTGGGCCCCCGGGGACCACATCCTGTGGCGCTACCGCGACAACGCCCGGCCCGAGCAGTTCCACATCTGCCGGCCGGTGACCGTCGTCGCGGACACCACGGAGCTGCTCGCGGTGTGGATGGCGCCCGGGACGCCGTGCATCAAGCCGGTGCTCGCCGACGGCACACCGGTCCACCGCGAACCGCTGGCCACCCGCTACACCAGACCCCGACGGACGGTCCGTGACCAGTGGTTCGGCACGGGGGTGCTGAAGCTGGCGCGGCCCGGCGACCCCTGGTCGGTGTGGCTGTTCTGGGAGCGTGGCTGGCAGTTCAAGAACTGGTACGTCAACCTGGAGGAGCCGCGCCGCCGTTGGACGGGCGGGGTGGACTCCGAGGATCACTTCCTCGACATCTGCGTCTATCCGGACCGGCACTGGGAGTGGCGGGACGAGGACGAGTTCGCGCAGGCACAGCGGGACGGGCTGATCAGCGAGGCCCGGGCCGCCGAGGTCCGCTCGGCCGGCCGGGCCGCGATCGCACAGATCTCCGCCTGGCGGGGGCCGTACGCGGACGCCTGGGAGGACTGGCGACCCGATCCGGCCTGGGGCATCCCGCCGTTGCCGGAGGACTGGGACCGCGCACCGGATCGTTTGCGGTCGTGAGGAAGTGAAGTGAAGGGACGGTGGTGAAGCACGCGTGAAGGGGGCGGACCGTGGAAAGGTGCGCCTATGGGCGAGGCTGTTCCCCGCAGGGCGGGGAGCGGGGCCGAGCCCCCTTGCTGCGCCCCGGGTCTTCAAACGTAGGATCGTCCTCCGCAAGACTGCACAGGCGCAACTCCAGAACTGGAAAACGAACTTGACCGCGGTCGCAGGAGGGGCGAGGTCGTGAGTGCGACTAGCTACGACGGATACGAGGGTCTGAACCGGTTAGCGCTGGACCGGGCCGGTCAGGCCGAGGCGTTCGACGCCATCGGCGACCGGTACGACGAGGCCTTCCCGCACAAGGAGGGCCAGCTCACGTCCGGCGCCTGGCTGGCCGATGCCCTGCCCACGGGCTCGCGCATCCTGGACGTCGGCTGCGGGACCGGGCTGCCGACCGCCCGTCAGCTGTCGGACGCCGGGCACCGTGTGGTGGGAATCGACCTCTCCCCCTCGATGGTCACACTGGCCCGGGAGCACGTCCCGGGTGCTGAGTTCCACCGGCTGGACCTCGTCGATCTGCGCGGCGGCCGGCTCGGCGGCGCCGGTTCCTTCGACGGAATCGCCGCCTATTTCTCCCTGCTGATGCTGCCCCGTGCGGAATTCCCTTACGCACTGGGCCTGCTGCATGATCTGCTACGTCCCGAGGGGCTGCTCGCCCTGTCGATGGTCGAGGCAGATGTGGACGACTTCACCATTCCGTTCCTGGGCAACTCGATCCGGGTATCGGGATACCTGCGGGACGACCTGCGCCGGGTCGTGCACGACGCGGGATTCGACCTCGTCGGGGAGGACGCGTACGCATACGCCCCGGCGAGTACGGACGTACCACCCGAAATCCAGCTCTTTCTGCACCTGCGACGCGCCTGAGACGCAGCGCGTCGGGCGCGCCCCGTACGGGTGCCGCGCCCGGAACGCGGCGCGTCGGGCGCCCAGCCCCGGACGGATGGAATCCCACGCGTGACGGAGCACCCCACCTCCCACGAATCGCGGCGGTCGGCCTCGACCGCCGCGCCCTCGGCGTCCCCTGCGCGGGGGCCGGGCGGGACGGCGCCGCTGGGCGCGGTCCCCGACCCGCGCAGCGCCCTGCAGCAGCCCGTCGGGGCCGGTTTCACCCCGGCGCCCGGCAGCGGCTTCGCGGTGCGCGGCGGTGACGACCTCGGCCTGGCCGGCGCCACCGTGACGGCCTCGGCCGGCCCACCGGCCGGCCGGCCCGGGCGCGCCGGCGACGAGCCGGTCACGGACCACGGTGCGGCGCGGGACGATGCCGCCATCCCGTACGGGGAGGCGTACGGGGACCCATACGGCGGTGACAGATACGGGGAGGTGGCCATGCCGGCGAGCGGGCGGCCGGGCAGTGCGTCGGACGCGGGGCGGGAGACGGCCCGGACGGGGCGCCGGAGCGGGCAGGGCGCGGTCGGCCGCGCCGAGGCGCCCGAGCCGGGCGACGAGCAGCACCGCGGGCAGCGGCCGCGGCACGGCGGCGACGACCTGGGGCGGGCGCACGAGGGCGGCGCGGGTGCTTCGGTGCCGGCGCCGGCCGGCCCGCCGGCGAGCCTGCCGTCCGTCCCGCTGCCGCCGGTTCCCCCGGCGCGCTCGGCGCACCCGGGCGAGAGCGGGGAGGTTGCGGCGGCCCGTCAGGCGGGCGGTGACCGGCTGCGGTTCATCGGGGCGGCGACCCGGCGGATCGCGCGCGGCATAGACCTCGACGAGATCGTGCTCGGGCTGTGCCGGGCGACGGTCCCGACGTTCGCCGACGCCATCCTGGTCTACCTGCGCGATCCGCTGCCGGTGGGCGACGAGCGCCCGACCGGGCCGGTCGTGCTGCGGCTGCGGCGCACCGACCGGATCCCGGAGGAGCCGGACACCAACGGCGCACGGCTGCCGGTGCTGCCCGCCCAGCCCGACCTCGGGCCGGCGATGGGCGGCAGCGCCGCGGAGCTGGCCGAGGTGCAGCCGGGCGGTCCGCTGGCCGAGGTCCTGCGGGGCGTACGGCCGCTGTTCGGCGAGGCGCAGGCGGCGCGCACGGCGCTGCCCGAGCTGCTGGGGCCCGATCCGCGGCTGCCCAGCGGCCACCGGGTGATCCTGGCGCCGCTGCGCGGGCGTCGGCGGGTGATCGGCGCCGCGGTCTTCCTGCGCCGCCCGGACCGACCGGCGTTCGAGCCGGACGACCTGCTGGTGGCGGCGCAGCTGGCGACGCACACCGCGCTGGGCGTGGACAAGGCGGTGCTCTACGGGCGCGAGGCGTACATCGCCGACGCGCTGCAGCGCACCATGCTGCCGGACTCGCTGCCGCAGCCCACCGGTGTCCGGCTGGCCAGCCGCTACCTGCCGGCCGCCGAGACCGCCCGGGTGGGCGGCGACTGGTACGACGCGATCCCGCTGCCGGGCAGCCGGGTGGCGCTGGTCGTGGGCGATGTCATGGGGCACTCGATGACCTCGGCGGCGATCATGGGCCAGCTGCGGACGACGGCCCAGACCCTGGCGGGGCTGGACCTGCCGCCGCAGGAGGTGCTGCACCACCTCGACGAGCAGGCCCAGCGGTTGGGCACGGACCGCATGGCGACCTGCATGTACGCGGTCTACGACCCGGTGGCGCACCGGATCACCATCGCCAACGCCGGGCATCCGCCGCCGGTGATGCTGCACCGCGGCGGGCGGGCCGAGGTGCTGCGGGTGCCGTCCGGTGCGCCGATCGGCGTCGGCGGAGTGGACTTCGAGGCGGTGGAGCTGGACGCCCCGGCGGGCGCCACGCTGGTCCTCTACACCGACGGCCTGGTCGAGTCGCGGATCCGGGACGTGTGGACCGGGATCGAGCAGCTGCGGGAGCGGCTGGCGGAGACGGCCCGGCTGACGGGTCCCAACCCGCCGCCGTTGGAGCCGCTGTGCGACGAGGTGCTGGACATGCTGGGGCCCGGCGACCGCGATGACGACATCGCGCTGCTGGCGGCCCGGTTCGACGGCATCGCGCCAAGCGATGTCGCGTACTGGTACCTGGACCCCAAGGCGCAGACGGCCGGGCAGGCCCGCCGGCTGGCCCGGCGGGCGCTGGCGCGCTGGGGGCTGGACGAGCTGAGCGACCAGCTGGAGCTGCTGGTCAGCGAGGTGGTGACCAATGCGGTGCGGTACGCGGAGCGGCCGATCACGCTGCGGTTGCTGCGAACGGACGTACTGCGCTGTGAGGTCGGGGACGACGTCCCGCAGCTGCCGCGGCTGCGGCAGGCCCGGCCGTCGGACGAGGGCGGGCGGGGGCTGTACCTGGTCAACCGGATGGCCCGGCGCTGGGGCGCGACCCGTCTGAGCATGGGAAAGGTCGTCTGGTTCGAGCTGTCGATGCCGTCGGCGGCGCTGCGCCGCTGAGGCCCGGCGGGCGCCCGCCGGCCCGTATCCCACATGTTGGACCCCGTCTGGGATCGGACGGGGTCCAACTCTTGCCGACATGCCGTCGGCGGAGTTGACTGCTTGGGTGGACGTAAGGGACTGACCGCCCCAAAAGGGACCGACCTCTCCCCGCGGGACCGCACGGCTCCCCTTCGTCCCTCCGTCGTCGAACCAGGAGGCACTCCTCCATGACCAGCACTGCGCACAACGACCCGCGCACCACGAACAACGTCGGCATTCCGGTGGAGAGCGACGAGCACTCACTGACCGTGAGTCCGGACGGTCCCATCCTGCTCCAGGACCACTACCTGATCGAGAAGATGGCCCAGTTCAACCGGGAACGGGTCCCCGAACGGGTGGTGCACGCCAAGGGCAGCGGCGCATACGGAATCTTCGAGGTCACCAACGACGTCAGCCAGTTCACCAAGGCGGGCCTCTTCCAGCCCGGCAGGACCACCGAGATGCTGGCCCGCTTCTCGACCGTGGCGGGCGAGCAGGGCTCCCCCGACACCTGGCGCGACCCCCGTGGCTTCGCCCTGAAGTTCTACACCGAGCAGGGCAACTACGACCTGGTCGGCAACAACACCCCGATCTTCTTCGTCCGTGACACGATCAAGTTCCAGGACTTCATCCGCTCGCAGAAGCGCCGCCCGGACAACGGGATGCGCGACAACGACATGCAGTGGGACTTCTGGACGCTGTCGCCGGAGTCGGCGCACCAGGTCACCTGGCTGATGGGCGACCGCGGCATCCCCAAGACCTACCGCCACATGAACGGCTACGGCTCGCACACCTACATGTGGATCAACGGCGGGGGCGAGAAGTTCTGGATCAAGTACCACTTCAAGACCGACCAGGGCATCGACTTCCTCACCCAGGAGGACGCGGACCGGATCGCCGGCGAGGACGGCGACTTCCACCGCCGCGACCTGCACGAGGCCATCGCCGGCGGCAACGCCCCGTCGTGGACGCTGTATGTGCAGGTCATGCCGTTCGCGGACGCCCCGGACTACCGGTTCAACCCGTTCGACCTGACCAAGGTGTGGCCGCACGGCGACTACCCGCTGATCGAGGTCGGCCGGATGACCCTCAACAAGAACCCCGACGACTACTTCATCCACATCGAGCAGGCCGCGTTCGAGCCGTCCAACATGGTCCCGGGCATCGGCCCGTCCCCCGACAAGATGCTGCTGGGCCGGCTGTTCTCCTACCCGGACACCCACCGGTACCGGATCGGCCCGAACTACGCCCAGCTGCCGCCCAACCGCCCGCACGCGCCCGTCCAGTCGTACGCCAAGGACGGCCCGATGCGGTACGAGCCCAGCAGCGCGGCCCGGCCGTACGCCCCGAACAGCTACGGCGGCCCGGCGGCCGAGACCCGGTCGTACGGGGAGCCGGCGGGCTGGGCTACGGCCGGCGAGATGGTCCGGGAGGCCTACACGCTGCACCGTGAGGACGACGACTTCGGCCAGCCGGGCACGATGGTCCGCGAGGTCCTCGACGACGCGGCCCGCGACCGCCTGGTGTCCAACGTCTCCGGGCACCTGCTGAACGGCGTCAGCCGTCCGGTGCTCGAGCGCGCGCTCGCGTACTGGCGCAACATCGACAAGAACGTGGGTGACCGGATCGCCAAGAAGGTGAACGGAGGCTGAGCGCGCCACCGGCACCGCACCACCCGCGTACGCACTGCGGCCCCCGCCTTTCGCAAGGCGGGGGCCGCAGTGCTGCCGATTGCGCTAGAAGCCGGGCAGGTTGTCGCCGCCCTTGCCGCTGTTGGGCCGGCCTCCGGTGCCGGAGGTGGTGCCACTGGACTCCGTACCGCCGTCCTGGCCGGTGTCCGGCGGGACGGAGGAGGACTGGCTCGGGGTGGGCCGGCCGGTCGGCGTACCGGACTCGCTCTGCGAGGGCCGGCCGCTCGGCGTCGGCTTCTCGCTCGGCGAGCTGCTCGGCGAGCCGGACGGGGACGGCGTCGACGAGGGGGTGGCGCTCGGCGTGGGGGTCGGGGTCGGGGGCACTCCGGCCCCGAGCTCCGCCTCCAGGTCGAAGTCGGCACCGGTGCTGCCGTTGAGCACGGACTCGTTGTAGTCCGCCCAGACCTGGGCCGGGTAACCGCCGCCGTTGACCCGGCCGCCGCCCCCGGTGCCCTTGAGGGTCACCTGGGCGCCGCCCTTGGGGGACTCGCCGAACATGCCGACCGAGGTGACCAGCTTGGGCGTGTAGCCCACGAACCAGGCCGACTTGTTGTCGTCGGAGGTGCCGGTCTTGCCGACCGCGTGGTAGGCGGTGTTCTTCACGGACTGGGAGGCCGTGCCGTCGTTGACCACGCCGGCCAGCACGGAGGTGAGGGTGTCGGCGGTCGTCCGGCTGAGCACCTGGTCCCCGATCGGGTCCTTCAGGGGCTGCTCGGCGTCGACGCCGTTGACGCTGTGCACGGCCTTGGTCACCAGCGTCGGGGTGACCTTCTTGCCGTGGTTGTCGAGCGTGGCGTAGGCCCCGGCCATCTGGAGCGGGCTGGCGCCCATGGTGCCCAGGGTCATGGCCGGCTTGACGTCGATCTTGGAGCCGTCCAGGCCCAGCTTGACCGCGGTGTCCTTGACCTTGTCCAGGCCGACGTCCGCACCCATCTGCGCGAAGACCGCGTTGACGGAGTTGTTGGTGGCCGTCTGGACGGTGATCTTGTCGTAGTCGTGCTCGTCCTCGTTGGGCGGCGCGAAGGGGATCGACCCGCCCACGACCGGGCGGCGGTTGTGGCCGTCGTAGATCGTGTTGGGGTTGATCGGGAGGCCGCCCTGGGTGACCGCCTTGTTCTCCATGGCGGACGCGAGGATCAGCGGCTTGAAGGTGGACGCCGGCTGGTAGTCGGAGCGCGTGGCGTTGTTGGTGTAGTGCTGGGGGTAGCCCGCACCGCCGTACATCGCGACGATGTGCCCGGTCTTGGGGTCCACCGAGGTCGCGCCGAGCTGGGCGTCCCCGTCCACCTTGCGGCGCTTGGGGTCAAGGTCGTCGGTCAGCTTGCGCTTGACGGCCTTCTCCAGCGCCTTCTGCTTGTCCTTCTCGATGCCGAGGGTGATCGTCCAGCCGCCGGCGTCGAAGGACTTCTCGTCGACGCCCTGGGCGAACAGCTCCTTCTTGGCCTCGGTCACCAGGTAGCTGGTCTGACCGTTCATGCCCGGCAGCGGCTTGGGCGCCTTGGGGATCTCGAACTTCTGCTTGGCGCGCTCCTGCGGGGAGAGCCAGTGCATCTCGACCATGTTGTTGAGCGTGTAGGCCCAGCGCTCCTGCGCCCGCTTCTTGCCGTCCGCGGTCGCCAGCGTCCAGTCGTACTGGTTCGGGGCCTGGAGCAGCGACGCCAGGTAGGCGCCCTCCGAGACGGTGAGCTTGTCGACGTCCTTGCGGTAGTACGCCTGGGCGGCGGCCTGGATGCCGTAGGCGCCGCGGCCGTAGTAGCTGGTGTTGATGTAGCCGGCGAGGATCTTGTCCTTGCCCAGCTTGTTGTCCACCTTGAGCGAGATGACGATCTCCTGGAGCTTGCGGCTGACCGTCTGCTCCTGGCTCAGGTAGTAGTTCTTGACGTACTGCTGGGTGATCGTCGAACCACCCTGCTTGCCCTGCCCCCGCAGGGTGTTGAAGATGCCGCGCAGCGTGCCCTTCAGGTCGACGCCGGAGTCCTGGTAGAACGTCTTGTTCTCGGCGGCGACGAAGGTGTGCTGGACGGCCTTGGGTATCCGCGAGAGCGGGACGTTCTCGCGGTTGACCTGGCCGGCGCGGGCCAGGACCTTGCCGTCGGCGTACTTGTAGACGTTGCTCTGCAACTGGGCGTCGCGGTTCCCGTCGTTGGGGACGTCGACGTACAGATACAGGCCGATGAAGCCGAGGATGCCCAGCAGGCACACCCCCAGGAAGGCTCCGAGGAGCTTCTTCCAGGTGAAGAAGCGGCGTATGCCGGACTTCTCGGCTTTCTGTTCGGCCCGGCGGGCGCTCCCCTGCTGCGCCCGTCTCGCTTCCGCTCGGCCCATCGCTTCGACAACTCCAGTCGTTCCGCCCCCAGCTAACTCAGCTGTTGAAGCTAACACCGCATCTGTCAACAAATACTCATCGATCGCGGCTTTCCCCGGCGTGACAAACAGCACCCGGGGCGAGGGAACCGGGAGGTGGGTGTTGCGCGTCGCGCCGCTCCCACCTGCGCACTTGCCGCAATCCGGACCCCGCACGAGGACTGGACGGGCGACCGCCCCGGCGTTAAAGTGCTATCACTTTGCTAGACCAGTGACATCACCCAATGCGGCGGACATCACGTGCCGCATCAGGAGAAACGGGGACCCCATGTCCGACCAGACACCCACCGGGCCGACCGCCGAACGCGGCGACACCCTCGCGGTGGACGCTCCCGAACTGCCCCGCCCCCAGGTCCGCGAGGTCCCGGCACACAGCATCCCGGGCGGCCTCGCCCTGCTGCTGACCGTGCTCGGCGTGGGGCTGGGCATCGCCCTGCTGATCACCGGTGGGATATCCGCCGACGGCGGCAACAAGGCCGTCGGCGTCCCGATGATCGTCGTCGGCATCCCGATGCTGCTCGGCTCCTTCTTCTGCATGACCGGCGTGAAGATGGTCGCGCCCGGCGAGGCTCGGGTCATCCAGCTCTTCGGCCGGTACGTCGGCACCATCCGCACCGACGGGCTGCGCTGGGTCAACCCGCTGACCAGCGCCCGGCGGATCTCCACCCGGGTGCGCAACCACGAGACCGCGGTGCTGAAGGTCAACGACGCCTACGGCAACCCGATCGAGCTGGCCTCGATCGTCGTCTGGCAGGTCAACGACACCGCCCAGGCGCTCTTCGAGGTCGACGACTTCCTGGAGTTCGTCGCCACCCAGACCGAGGCGGCGGTGCGGCACATCGCGATCGAGTACCCCTATGACGCGCACGACGAGGACGCCCTGTCGCTGCGCGGCAATGCCGAGGAGATCACCGAGAAGCTCGCCCTGGAGCTGACCGCCCGGGTCCAGGCCGCCGGCGTACGGATCATCGAGTCCCGCTTCAGCCACCTCGCCTACGCTCCGGAGATCGCCTCCGCGATGCTCCAGCGGCAGCAGGCCGGTGCGGTGGTCGCGGCACGGCAGCAGATCGTCGAGGGCGCGGTGGGCATGGTCGAGCAGGCGCTGGACCGGATCAACCAGCAGGGCATCGTCGAGTTGGACGAGGAACGGAAGGCAGCCATGGTGAGCAATCTGATGGTGGTGCTGTGCGGCGATCGGGCCGCCCAGCCCGTCCTGAACACCGGCTCGCTCTACCAGTGAGCGGCGACGCCACCGAGGGGTCCGGCGCCGAAGGCGGCCGGACCCCCGCACCCCGGCCGCAGCGGCGCAAGCAGGTCCTGCTGCGGCTGGACCCGTTGATCCACGACGCGCTGGCCCGCTGGGCCGACGACGAACTGCGCAGCGCCAACGCCCAGATCGAGTTCCTGCTGCGCAAGGCGCTGTCGGACGCGGGGCGGCTGCCCCGGGGCGCGGGCGCGATCCCCCGGCGCGGGCGACCTCCCAAGGCGCAGCCACCGGACGGGGAGCGACCGGACGAGGGCCGAGCGGGCGAGGACCGGCCGGGCGGGGACTGAGCGGAACGGGTACCTAGCGGACGGGGACCGAGCAGGCGAGGGCCGCCCGGCGCCGCGGAACTCAGGGAGCGCGGGAGCACAAAGAGAACTCTCTATACATCGCATGTATACACCTCATGTAGAGCGTGCGGCACGCCCTCGGACCTCCCGGGGCACACCCCCCTGCCCGCACTTCCGGAGGCCCACCGATGACACCGGCCGGTTCCCTGCTCGTCGCCGAGGGGCTGTACAAGGCGTACGGCCCGACGCCCGCGCTGGACGGCGCGGACTTCTCCCTCCACCCCGGCGAAGTGGTCGCCGTCATGGGCCCCTCCGGCTCCGGCAAATCCACCCTCCCGCACTGCCTCGCCGGCATCACCACCCCCGACGCCGGCACCGTCCGCTACGCCGGGCACACCCTCACCGCCATGACCGACACCCAACGCAGCGCCCTGCGCCGCACCGACTTCGGCTTCGTCTTCCAATTCGGCCAACTCGTCCCCGAACTCACCGCCCTCGAAAACGTCGCCCTCCCCCTCCGCCTCAACGGCACCCCCCGCAAAAAAGCCGAACACCAAGCCCACACCTGGCTCGAACACCTCGACGTCCACACCACCGCCACCCAACGCCCCGACGAACTCTCCGGCGGACAAACCCAACGCATCGCCGTCGCCCGCGCCCTCGCCACCCAACCCAAAGTCATCTTCGCCGACGAACCCACCGGCGCCCTCGACTCCCTCAACGGCGAACGCGTCCTCACCCTCCTCACCGACGCCGCCCGCACCACCCACACCGCCGTCATCCTCGTCACCCACGAACCCCGCACCGCCGCCTACTCCGACCGCGAAATCATCGTCCGCGACGGCAGGGTGAAGGACACGTCAGCGGGATGGGTGTGAGCCTGCCGCGCCCTCGCGCCGGCAGGGGCGGCGGGCGCGACACCGCCCCGCCCCCGTCCCCGGGACGGGCCGGGCAGCGCGCCCCGGCCCCGCCGGTTGGGCCCGCGACCCGGCCATGGGCGTAGCCAGGCGGCGCTCCTCGCTTCGGGCCCGGAAAGCGACAACTGACGTCTCCGCAACTGCTGACCTACTCGTTTTCGCTGCAGGAAACAGTTTCACTGAGGATGCAGGCCTTTGAGAGGCGAGGGAAAATATAGCTGGGCGCGTTGGGCATAGTTGGTGAAAGCCTTTCGCACTGACCGCCATGACCAAGGCCGCCTGCGCCGACTCAACTGTGAGTACGAGTCCACGAATTACGCCGAGCAGGCGCGACCGAATCAGCGGCCATCGAACTGCCCGCACACGTTCTGACCAGGCAATAAGCACCTCCCACACACGGGAGGAAGCTCCGGCCCGGAACCGTCGCAGAGCTCGTACTGCCAGTACCGGGGCGGCGATCAGAATCTACCGTCGATTGCAGCACTGCTCCGCTCCCACCACGACTCAACGAGCATTGGAGTCCTGAATGGCCGGCTACGAAGAACATGCCCAAGCCGCGAGCGATTACTTGGCGCCGGTGAAACTTGGCAGGATGGCTGACCCCGCCACCCGTGCACAGGTCGCACAAGTTGAAGCCCTGCTGGCTCTCGCCGCAGCTATTGCCAGCAATCCGACCCGGGCGTCATCTCAGCCGACCCAGTCACCTCCGGGGCGCATCGCTTAGCCGGGCGTGGCTACGCGTAGGTGAGTCACGCACGAAACCACCGGGCGGGCGGCGCCACACCGCCTCGGTCGGCGAACTGACGTCGGCCGCTCCAGCAGCGGTTCGCGCCCTGAGCTCTCGACGACACCAGGCCCCGCCGACCGCACCCCGGCCCCACCCCGGCCGCTACCCCTTCACCATCCGCACCGGCAGCCCCCGCAGCGCGCCCCGCAGCGCCTCCGCGAAGGCCTCGAACTCGTTCTGCCGGGCGGCGCCGGTCCGCATGGCCAGGGCGATCCGGCGGGACGGGGCCGGGTCGGCGAAGTAGCCGGTGGTGAGCTGGTCGTTGCGGGCGGTCTCGACCCGGAGCGCGGTGCGCGGCAGCAGCGTGACGCCCATGCCGCCGGCCACCAGCTGGACCAGGGTGGACAGCCCGGCGGCGCTGGTGGTGACGGGGGTGTTCTCGTCGCGGCCGGCCTCGCGGCAGATGTCCAGGGCCTGGTCGCGCAGGCAGTGACCCTCGTCAAGCAGCAGCAGGTCCAGCTCCTGGAGGGCCTGGCGGGGGATGTCCCCGCGGCCGCCGAGCCAGTGCTCCTTGGGGGCGACCAGGACGAAGTCCTCGTCGAACAGCAGGAGTTCGGTGACCTGGGGGACGCCGAGCGGGACGGCGAGCAGCAGCAGGTCGAGCCGGCCGTGGGCTAGGCCGTCCAGCAGGGAGGCGGTCTGCTCCTCGTGGACCTGGAGGTCCAGGTCGGGGTAGGTGTCATGGACCAGCCTCAGCACCGCCGGCAGGAGGTACGGCGCGACGGTGGGGATGACACCCAGGCGCAGCACCCCCGTGAAGGGCGCGCGGGCCGCCTCCGCCTCCTCCATCAGATCGCCGACCGCCTCCAGGACCGTACGGGCCCGGGCGGCCACCCGCTCCCCCGCCGGGGAGAGCAGTACCTTGCGGGTCGTACGCTCCAGGAGCTGCACCCCGAGCGCCTCCTCCAACGCGGAGACCGCCCCGGACAGTGCGGGCTGGCTCATGCCGATCTCGGCCGCCGCCTCGCGGAAGTGCAGATGCTCGGCCACCGCGGCGAAGGCCCGCAGCTGGGCGAGGCTGGGCTGGCGGGGTCGCCCGCCACTCACCGGTGAAGCCACTGATAACCACCTCCGATCAACATCTACCAGTCTAGCTATTTCCCTGATCAATGGCTGCTGTGCCAGGGTGTAAGCCGTCCAAGCCTCAAAGAACGACTGAAGGACCTCAAAAGGGACCTTCTGCAACAAGGAGAGCGCGTGCTCACTGTCGGTGACAAGTTCCCCGAGTTCGACCTGACTGCCTGTGTCTCGCTGGAGAAGGGCAAGGAGTTCGAGCAGATCAACCACAAGACCTACGAGGGCAAGTGGAAGATCGTCTTTGCCTGGCCCAAGGACTTCACCTTCGTGTGCCCGACCGAGATCGCGGCCTTCGGCAAGCTGAACGACGAGTTCGCCGACCGTGACGCCCAGGTCCTCGGCTTCTCCGGTGACTCCGAGTTCGTGCACCACGCCTGGCGCAAGGACCACCCGGACCTGACCGACCTGCCCTTCCCGATGCTCGCCGACTCCAAGCACGAGCTCATGCGCGACCTGGGCATTGAGGGCGAGGACGGCTTCGCGCAGCGCGCCGTCTTCATCGTGGACCAGAACAACGAGATCCAGTTCACGATGGTGACCGCCGGCTCCGTCGGCCGTAACCCCAAGGAGGTCCTGCGGGTCCTCGACGCCCTGCAGACCGACGAGCTGTGCCCCTGCAACTGGAGCAAGGGCGAGGACACCCTGGACGCGGTCGCCCTGCTGGCTGGTGAGTGACACCCATGGCTCTCGATGACCTCAAGTCCGCCGTTCCGGACTACGCCAAGGACCTGAAGCTGAACCTCGGTTCGGTGATCGGCAACAGCGACCTGCCGCAGCAGCAGCTGTGGGGCACGGTGCTCGCCTGCGCGATCGCCTCGCGCTCGCCGAAGGTGCTGCGCGAGCTGGAGCCCGAGGCGAAGGCGAACCTGTCCGCCGAGGCGTACACCGCTGCCAAGTCGGCGGCCGCCATCATGGGGATGAACAACGTCTTCTACCGGACCCGGCACCTGCTGTCGGACCCGGAGTACGGCAACCTGCGCGCCGGTCTGCGGATGAACGTCATCGGCAACCCGGGCGTGGACAAGGTCGACTTCGAACTGTGGTCGCTGGCCGTCTCGGCCATCAACGGCTGCGGCATGTGCCTGGACTCGCACGAGCAGGTGCTGCGCAAGGCCGGTGTCGAGCGCGAGACGATCCAGGAGGCCGTGAAGATCGCGTCCGTCCTGCAGGCCGTCGGCGCCACCCTCGACGCCGAGGCCGCGCTCGCCGAGTAACTCCGGCACCCCGGCGCACCCGCGCCACGCCTGACGTACGGAACCCCGCAGACACCACGTCTGCGGGGTTCCGTACGTCAGGGCACTCCCCGCCTCAGGGGCCGGTGACGCCGTCGAGGGACTCCCGGATCAGATCGGCGTGGCCGTTGTGGCGGGCGTACTCCTCGATCATGTGGACCAGGATCCAGCGCAGCGAGACCCCCTGCTCCCCCACATGGGCCGCCTCCTCCTCCGAGAGCCTTCCGGAGTCCGCCAGCGACGCACCGGCGACCGCCTCCCGGCTCCGCGCCACCTCCGCGCGCCAGACGGCCAGGGCCTCGTCGATCCCGCGGTCGGGCACCAGGGCGAAGCCGTCCGCCGCGCCCTCCCCGTACACCGGCGGTAGGTCGCGGCCGGCGAACACCCGCTGGAACCAGTTGCGTTCCACCTCCGCCAGGTGCTGGACCAGGCCCAGCAGCGTCACCGACGAGGGCGGCACGGCGGCCCGCCGCAGCTGCCGGTCGTCGAGCCCCGCGCACTTCAGGGCGAGGGTGGCACGGTGGAAGTCCAGCCAGGTCTCCAGCATGGTGCGTTCATCGGCGTGTGGGGGCGGGACGGGTCGGCCGTCCAGAGTCGTACGCATCCACGCACTCTGGCACGAACGCCCGGCCCGCACCGGGGAATCCGCACGGGCCGCCGACGTCCGGGACGGCACCGCGCGGTGCCGCACGGTGCCGCCGGACGGGCTATTGCTCCGCGGTCCCCGCGTCCCGCCGGGCCGACGGGGGCAGCGTCGGGGCGACGCCGATCGCGGTCGCACCGCGCGGCGCCACCGACATCCGTAGTGCCTGCTCCCTGGAGTGCGAGCGCAGATAGCCGACGACGGCGTTGGTGACCGCCACCAGGGGGACCGCGACGACCGCACCGCCGATGCCGGCCACCAGGCTGCCCGCGGCGACGGAGAGGATCACCGCGAGCGGATGGACCCGGACCGCCCGGCCCAGGATGAACGGCTGCAGCACATGGCCCTCGATCTGCTGGACCGCCAGCACCACCGCCAGCACCATCAGCGCCGGGAAGACGCCCTGGGTCACCAGCGCGACCACACACGCCAGCGCGCCCGAGACCACCGCACCGACCAGGGGGACGAAGGCGAACAGGAAGATGAACACGGCGAGCGGGACGGCCAACGGCACATTCAGGAAGTACAGCCCGATGCCGATGAACACCGCATCGATGAGCGCGACGATGACCGTGCCGCGCACATAGGCGGTCAGCGTCCGCCAGGCTCGCGGACCGGCGCCCGCCACCCCGTCGCGGGCCGCCGCCGGCACGCCCTTGAGCAGCCACTCCCAGATCCGCCGCCCGTCGTAGAGCAGGAAGAGGGTGGTGAACATCGCCAGCAGGATGCCGGTGAGCACCTCCAGGACGACGGTGACGCCCTCCAGCCCGACCGAGGTGATCGCCTCGGTGTTGGCGCCGATCGCGTCCTGCAGGTTCTTGGCGATGCTGTTGATCTGACTCTCGGTCACATGGAACGGGCTCTTCAGCAGCCAGCCCTTGAGCTCGGTGATGCCCTCCTGGACCCGGCTGGAGACCGAGTCGATGTTGTCCTGCACCTGCCATGCGACGAACCAGCCGACCAGGCCCATGATGACGAACCCGCCGATGAAGGTCAGCGCGGTGGCCGGCCCGCGCGGCAGCCCGCGCCGGCGCAGCCAGCCCACGGACGGCTGGAGCAGCGCGGTGATCAGCGTCGCCGCGGTGCAGGACAGCACGACCAGTTCGATGGTGGTGATGACCTTCGCCAGCACCCACAGCGCGGCGGCCAGCACCAGCAGCCGCCAGCCGGCCTCCGCGGCGACCCGTACGCCCCAGGGCACGGCGGCGACCGGGTCGGGGCGGGCGGCGACGGCGGGGGCGTAGGAGGGCGGCGCCGGGACCGACTCGGGCGGACTCACCGCTTCGGCCGGGGCCGCCTGCGGGTGTGGCACCCCCTCGCCCGGTTCCGGCGTCGGCAGTTGGGTGCGGGGGACGGTGACCGTGGCCACCGCGGCGGGCGCGGCGGCGTCGGCCGGCGGCGCGTCGGCCGGGGGCGCCTCAGCGTGCCCGGCACGCCTCGGCTCCTCCGGGTCGCCGGCCGCCCCCAAGGGGTCCGGCGGGCCCCCTCCAAGGGGGACCCCCGCCGCGTCCTCCGCGCGGCGGCGCTGCTCCTCCAGCCGCTGCGAGAGACGCGTCAGACCGGCGCCGAGGCCGCCGACCCACTGAGGCAATCTGGACATGGCCCTTCCTCTTCCCCTCCCACGCACCACACATTGATGGCACGACGTTACCTGTGCCGCATGCGCGAAACCCCCGACGCGGGTGCGTTCGGGGGTTTCGGATGTGCTGTGGTGCGGCCGGCGGGCCTAGTACCAGCTGTTGGCCTGCCAGAACGACCAGGCGCCACACGGGCTGCCGTAGCGGTCGTTCATGTAGTTCAGGCCCCACTTGATCTGGGTTGCCGGATTCGTCTGCCAGTCGGAGCCGGCGGACGCCATCTTGGAGCCGGGCAGCGCCTGGACCAGCCCGTAGGCGCCGGAGGAGGCGTTGGTGGCCTGGTAGTTCCAGCCGGACTCGTGGTCCACGATGTTGCTGAAGCACTGGAACTGGTCGCCCGCCATCATCTGCCGCGCGATGTTCTGCGTGTCGGCGATGCTGTACGAGCCCTTGCCGAGGAGGTCGCCCAGGTCGGCGCGCGTGGAGGAGCGGGTGGCGGCCTGCTCCTTCTTCTTGCGCGCGTCGGCGTCCTTCTTTGCCTTGGCCTCGTCCGCCGCGTCCTTCTTGCTCTGCGCGGTCTCCGCGGCCGCCTTGCGGGCAGCTTCCTGAGCGGACTTGAGGGACGCCGCGTCCGCCTGGGTGGACTGGTCGTCCGCCTGCTGCGTCAGGGAAGCCGTCTGCACCTGGGCCTGAGCGCCTGCGGGGATGTCAGCGATCGTCGCGTCGGCAGCGGTGGCCTCGGTGTTGCCGACCGAAGCGGGCTGCCCTGCGGCGACGCCGACCACGGCGCCGACGGTGGTGACCGCGGTGGCGGACGCCACGGCGAATCCCCGGACCGAGATCCGGCTCACACGTTTTCCTTCCAGCATCGCCCGCATAGGTGACCTCGCGGACGCAATCGTGCCCCTGGCGCTGGTCTCCCCTTGTTCCGGGCCCTGTTGAACGGACGGGTCCGGCTGGTCACGGGAGGCACGGGCCCGGTACGTCCCCCTCGGGGTCCGCGTGGTGCTCGGGCGGCATACGGCGATTCGCTATGAAGTTCGTGGTTTCCGCACCGCTGGGGGTGCTGATGCTGCCGTATGCGGGGCCTGACAGGACCCAGACTCTGCCCGAACGGCACGCCGGGAAGCAATTCCCCGCGTGGTGTGAAAGCTCACACCTCGTTTACCAGTCAGGATTTTCGGATAACCGCCCACACCCGAACGCCGCCCGGCTAAGCTCCTTCGCTTTGCCGGGCGGCGCGGGGTTCACCAGGGGTCAGATCCGGCCGTCCTCCAGCATTTCGGTCACCAGCGCGGCGATCGGCGACCGCTCCGAACGGTTCAGCGTGACGTGCGCGAAGAGCGGATGCCCCTTCAGCTTCTCCACCACCGCGACCACACCGTCGTAGCGCCCGACCCGGAGGTTGTCGCGCTGGGCGACGTCATGGGTCAGCACCACCCGGGAGTTGGCCCCGATACGGGACAGAACCGTCAAAAGGACGTTCCGTTCCAGGGACTGAGCCTCGTCCACGATGACGAACGCATCGTGCAGCGACCTGCCGCGGATATGGGTCAGCGGCAGCACCTCCAGCATGCCGCGCCCCACCACCTCTTCGATGACGTCCTTGGTGGTCACCGCGGACAGCGTGTCGAAGACGGCCTGCGCCCAGGGGCTCATCTTCTCCGCCTCGCTGCCCGGCAGATAGCCCAGCTCCTGCCCGCCGACGGCGTACAGCGGACGGAACACCATCACCTTGCGGTGCTGCCGGCGCTCCAGCACGGCCTCCAGGCCGGCGCAGAGCGCCAGCGCCGATTTGCCCGTACCGGCCCGGCCACCCATCGACACAATGCCGACGTCCGGGTCGAGCAGCAGATCCAGGGCGATCCGCTGCTCGGCGCTGCGGCCGTGGATCCCGAACGCCTCCCGATCGCCGCGCACCAGCCGGACCGAGCCGTCGGCGGTGACCCGACCGAGGGCCTTGCCGCGCTCGGACTGCAGCACCAGTCCGGTGTGCACCGGAAGTTCGGAAGCTCCCGGTACGTGCACGGTCTCGGCGGCGAACAGGTCGTCGACCTGGTCGGCAGGGACGGTCAGCTCGGCCATCCCGGTCCATCCGGAGTCGGTGATCGCCAGCTCGGCGCGGTACTCCTCGGCCAGCAGCCCCACCGAGGACGCCTTGATGCGCATCGGCAGGTCCTTGGAGACGACGGTGACGTCGAACCCCTCGGCCTGGAGGTTGCGCGCCACGGCGAGGATCCGCGAGTCGTTGTCACCCAGACGGCTGTGTCCGTTGATGAAGCCCGGGGGGAGGATCCCGGTGTCGGAGTGGTTCAGCTCGACCCGGAGCGTCCCGCCGAGCTCCCCGATGGGGATGGGCGAGTCCAGCCGCCCGAACTGCACCCGGAACTCATCCAGACGGCGCAGCGCCTGCCGGGCGAAGTAGCCGAGCTCGGGATGGTGCCGCTTGGCCTCCAACTCCGTGACCACCACGACCGGCAGCACGACCTCGTGCTCGTCGAAGCGGGCCATGGCGCCTGGATCGGCGAGCAGCACACTGGTGTCGAGGACATAAGTGCGCCGGTCGTTGTCACGGCGCTGCTTGATGTTCACCACGGGTGGACGAACCCCCTCGGATGAGGTTGGGGTGCGACGGCGTCGCGGGGCGGTGTGCTCCCCGGGGCCTGGCCCCGGGGACCCCCGGCCATCTGGTGACCGGACCGGGCTCAGGCCACAGTGCGCGGGCCGAGCGCCGGCCCCTCGCGTCGCCCGTGCGGTGCGCACGGATGTCCGTGATGTGCAAAGGGCCTCCCGGGCGGACGACCCCATGTCGTCCGCTGAGATGCGGCGCCCGATGGCTTGTTCCGGACGCCGACCTGGAAGGGATATTCCCTCGAACCCCCGCCGCCATGCCACGCCGTCGGACGCACGGCCGATGAACCTTTGGTGACGCGGGGCGGGTGGGACGGGCGGGGCCGCCGGTGGCGGTCGCCGGGTAGAGGGGGCGTCAGAAGTCCCCGCGCCGGGCGCCCGTGGGGCCCGGACAGCGCGAAGGCCGCGGCCGGTACGGCGGTGGTGCGCCGTCCCGGCCGCGGCCTCCGGGGCTGGTGGGCCGTACGGCCTAGAAGCCGTAGCGGCGGTGCCGGGCGGCGTAGTCGCGCAGCGCGCGCAGGAAGTCGACCTTCCGGAACGCCGGCCAGAAAACCTCGCAGAAGTAGTACTCCGAATGGGCGCTCTGCCACAGCATGAAGCCCGACAGCCGCTGCTCGCCGCTGGTGCGGATCACCAGGTCCGGGTCCGGCTGCCCCCGGGTGTAGAGGTGCTCCGAGATCAGGTCGATGTCGACGGTCTCGGCCAGCTCCTCGAAGGACGTGCCGCGCTCGGCGTGGTCCAGCAGCAGCGAGCGGACCGCGTCGGCGATCTCCTGGCGGCCGCCGTAGCCCACGGCCACGTTCACCAGAATGCCGCGGTTGGCCTCGGTGGCCTGCTCGGACTCCTTGAGCACCCGCTGGGTGGCCTCCGGGAGGAGGTCGCGGTTGCCCACGTGGTGCACCCGCCAGCGGCCGTCGGCGGCCAGGTCCCGCACGGTGTTCTCGATGATGCCCAGCAGCGGGGTCAGCTCGGCCTCGGGCCGGTCGAGGTTGTCCGTCGACAGCAGCCAGAGCGTGACGACCTCCACATCGGTCTCTTCGCACCAGCCCAGCAGCTCACCGATCTTGGCCGCACCCGCCTGGTGGCCCTGCTCGGTGGTCCGTCCGTCGGCCCGTGCCCAGCGGCGGTTGCCGTCCAGGATGACGCCGATGTGCTTGGGCACCTGGTCGTGATCCAGGCGCCCCTCCACCCGGCGTGCGTACAGCCGGTAAACCAGATTTCGCAGTGCAGGCGGATACGGGATGCGCATCCCGGAAGATCGCAGCATGTATGGTCCAGCCCCTCCGTGCCAATGGCGGTCGCCCCGTCGCCTCAAGTGGGCAACTTTACTTCTCGGCCGTCGCGACAGCCCAATCAGGTAGGTCACAAGTACGTGATAGGGAGATGAGCATGACTGGCACCGACTACCGCGCTGCGGATTCCCGCTACGACTCGATGAAGTACCGGCGAACGGGTCGCAGCGGACTCAAACTCCCCGCCATCTCCCTTGGACTCTGGCACAACTTCGGGGACGACCGCACCCTGAGCTCCCAGCGAGCCCTCCTCCGCCGCGCCTTCGACCTGGGTGTCACCCACTTCGATCTGGCCAACAACTACGGCCCGCCGCCCGGCTCGGCCGAGCTGAACTTCGGAAAGATCTTCGCGCAGGACTTCCGCGGCTACCGCGACGAGATGATTCTCTCGACGAAGGCCGGATATCTGATGCACCCCGGGCCCTACGGCGAATGGGGCTCACGGAAATATCTCCTCTCGTCGCTGGATGCCTCACTGAAGCGGATGGGCGTCGATTACGTCGATATCTTCTACTCGCACCGCTTCGATCCGGACACCCCGCTCGAGGAGACGATGGGCGCGCTGGCCTCCGCCGTCCAGCAGGGCAAGGCCCTCTACGTCGGTGTCTCCTCCTACAACGCCGAGCAGACCCGCACGGCGGCCGGGATCCTGCGCGACATGGGCGTGCCGGCGCTGATCCACCAGCCCTCGTACTCGATGATCAACCGCTGGATCGAGGACGACCTGCTGCTGGACACGCTGGAGGACGAGGGCATGGGCTGCATCTCCTTCGCCCCGCTGGCGCAGGGGATGCTCACCGACAAGTACCTCGACGGCATCCCCGAGGGCTCGCGCGCCTCCCTGGGGAAGTCGCTGGACCCCCAACTCCTCTCCGACGAGGTCGTCCGCCGGCTCCGTGGCCTCAACGACATCGCCGCCGGCCGCGGCCAGTCCCTGGCGCAGCTCGCGCTCGGCTGGGTCCTGCGCGACGAGCGGATGACCTCCGCGCTGATCGGCGCCAGCAGCGTCGCCCAGTTGGAGGCCAATATCGCGACCCTCGACGCCCCCGCGCTCTCCGACGCCGAGCTCTCCGAGATCGACGCCTTCGCCAGGACGACCGACGGTGTGAACATCTGGGCCCGCCGGTAGCAGCGGCGCTCCGAGCGCCGCGACGGTGTGAGCAACCGCACACGGCGGGCGGGAAGACCCGGCGCACATCCGGTGCATATCCGGTGCGTACCGGCGCACAAAAAAGCGGGCCGGTCCGTGGGGGGGATACGGACCGGCCCGAGGGGGGGTTTCCACCATAACCCCGCGGAGGGTGTGGTGTGTGCACCGGCGCGCGCGGCGGCGTGGCACATCCGTACCGGTGCACCACCGCGCGCGGTCCCCGGCACCCGTCCGGGGCCCCTCATGGCGCGGCGGCGGCTCCCAGCAGCAGCCCGCCGAACGCCCCGACGATCATGAACGGGCCCAGCGGCATCACCGTCGGACGGTCCCGGCGGCGGACGAGCACCAGCCCCGCCGCATAGAGCCCGCCGAGCAGCACCCCCGCCGCGCCCCCGGTGACCAGCGTGCGCCAGCCGTACCACCCCAGGGCGACCCCGAGCCCGGCCGCCAGCTTCACGTCCCCCAGGCCGAGGCCGGACCGGTTGACCCCGTGCAGCAGGAGGTAGCAGGCGGCGAGCAGCAGACCGCCGAGCAGGGCCCGCCGCCAGGCCCCGGTCTCACCGGTCCAGCCGGCGACCAGCCCCAGCACACCGGCCGCCGCGGCCGCGAGCGGCAGCGTCAGGGCGTCCGGGAGCCGCCGGACCCGCCAGTCGACGGCCGTCAGCAGCACCGCGGCCGGCGCCATCAGCAGCCAGGCGAGGAGTTCCGGCCGGGGCCCGGTGGCCGCCGCCAGGGCCGCGCAGGCCAGCGCGGTCACGGTGGCCATGGTCAGCGCCCCGGGTCCGTACGGCCCGCAGCCCGGACAGCGCCCCGGGCCGAGCCAGCCCCGCGCCGCCCCGGTGAGTGCATGCCCTCCGGGGCACGTCGTGCGCCATCCGTCCTCGGGCTCGACGGCCATCCGGTAGGCGGGCCGCGGCAGCAGCAGTCCGACCGCGGCCCCGTAGGCGGCGGCGAGCGCCATCAGCATCACTGACACCCGTCGACCCTAAGGGCTGTCCCGTGGAGCGCGGGGGCTGATAGAACGCCGGTCATGGTGCACAGGAAGAACGGCCCGGCGGTGCTGTACGGCGCGGAGTGCGCCGTACCGGTGGAGGTCGCGGCGTCCTACCGGGCCCGCACCCGCGGCCTGTTGGGCCGCGACGGCATCGCGGGGGCGCTGCTGCTGACCCCCGCGAGCGGGGTGCACACCTTCCGGATGCGGTTCCCGATCGATGTGGCGTATCTGGGGCGGGACTTCCGGGTGCTGGCCGTACGGACCATGCGGCCGGGACGGCTGGGCCGCCCGCGGCTGCGCGCCCGGCACGTCCTGGAGGCGGAGGCGGGCGCCATGGCGGGCTGGGGCGTGCGCCCGGGCGTCCGGCTGCGCCTGGAGGCGGCCGAGCCCGTGAACCCCGCGCCGCACCCCGGCGGCGACGTCACGGGCTGAGGGCGCTCGCTCCGGCCGGCCGCCGGTCACGACCCGGCGCGCGGGAAGCTGACCTCGACCCGGCGGTTCTTCTTGCGGCCTTCCTCGGTGCTGTTGTCGGCGATCGGGTACTGCTCGCCGTAGCCGCGGATCTGGAAGCTCACCGAGGAGCCGAGGTCCTTGGCCAGCTGCTGCTGGACGGCGTTGGCGCGCTTCTTGGACAGCACCAGGCCGTGGCTGGCCGAGCCGAGGTCGTCGGTGAAGCCGAAGACCCGCAGGCTGGTGGCGTTCTGCTTCTTGATCTCGGCGGCGATGGTGTCGATCCGCGACAGCGCTTCCGGCGTCAGCTCGGCGCTGTCCTTGCCGAACAGCACCTCCGCCTGGAGCGCGAAGGTCACATTGTCGTTGGTGTCCTGCCGCCGCTCGGAGCCGTCGTCGGTCTCGATGATCGACTTGATGTTGAGCACCTTGGACGGGGCGAGTTTGGCGCCCTGGACCATCCGCAGATCGGGGTCGTGCGGATCGATCCGGACCGGCGGGTTGGAGTCCTCGGTCACGCCCGGCGGGTCGGCGTGCGCGGCGGGGGCCGACAGCGCCGCGGTCAGCAACAGGGCGACGGCCGCGGTGACGGCGCGACGGGGCGCGCGGGCCCCACGGCGGGCACGGGGGATCTCGGTGACGGTCATCGGGCGGCCCGCTCAGTCGGTGATCTGCACGGTGGCCGGCGGCATGGTCGGCAGCTGGAAGTCGACCTCGGTCACCTTCGCCGGCGGCGCCGGGAACTGCGCGAAGACCGGCCGGCTGGCGCCCGGCATCAGACCGCTCAGCCCGGTCGTGCACAGGCATTCGCCGTTGGTGTCGCGCAGCACCAGGTAGCGCTTCTTGCCCGCCTTGTCGACGAGGGTGGCTCCCGAGATGGACGAACGGGAGCGCAGCTCGGTCTCGTTGGAGCGCCAGTTGATGGCGTTGAAGGGGCGGGAGCCGTGGTTGCTGACCGTGCCGTTGACCGTGACGAAGCCGCCGGAGTCCCGGACGGCCGAGCTCAGGGTCACCACGATGCCGTCGGGGCCCTTCATCTCGCCGATCACCTTGTCGGAGTCGGCCGCCGGGCTGCCCGGGCCGCTGTCCTTGGGGGTGGCGCTGCGCGCCGGCGGCCGCTTGTCGTCCGCCTGCCCACCGCCGTCGCCGCCGCCACCACCGCAGCCGGCGACGACGAGTGCCAGCCCGACAGCGCTCGCCATGGCGACCGCTCCCCTGGCGGCCTTCGTGGTGCGCCGAATGCTCATGGATGCGATTCCTTCGATCGTCGGGTGCTCGATGGGCCGGTGGTGCGGTGGTGCGGCGTTGCCTGTGGTGCGGTGTTCCTGTAGTGCGGTGTTCCTGTGGTGCGGCGTGCGGGTGGTGCGTGCGGTGCCGGTGGTGCCTGTGGTGCGGTGTGCGGCGCGGCGGTTCGTGCGCGGTGGGGCCGGGGAGCTCAGTGGGCCAGGCGTACGGAGAACAGGTCGGCGGCGTCGGGGAGTTCGCGGAGGTGCTCGGGGTCGAGCGTCCAGTCCTTGCCGTCACAGGTGAGCGTGACGGCGGCGGCATCGCCCTCCCCGTCCTTGCCGCCCTTGCCCGGCGTGCCTCCCGTGCCTCCCGTTCCTCCCCTGCCCCCTGTTTCTCCGTTGCCTCCCTTACCGCCCTTGCCCCCCTTGTCCTTGCTGTCGGTGCCCCCGGCGCCGCCCGTCCCGCCGCCGTCCTTCCCGGCCGGGCCGAGGGTGCAGCGGGGGCCGACCACGGAGGTCGCCCGGGCCGACGCCCGGGTGTCCTCCTTGCCGGGGACGACCGAACGGCCGATGCCGTGCCGGGTGGTGACGTCCACCGCGAACGAGGTGGGCCAGGAGTCCGGGACGCAGGAGGAGACCTCGGCGTCATTGCGGCCGGCGAACCAGGCCGCGCTGGCGCAGGCCCCCGGGGACGGCGCGCCACGGCCGTTCAACAGGTCCTCCCAGGCCGCCCGGTCGCTCTCGTAGCCCCCGTCGCGGAGGCCGTCGAGCAGGTCCTTGGTCAGCAGGTCGCGGTACTTCTGCCCGGCGGCGAGCGCGGCCGCGTCGGCGGCGGTCTGCGCGCCGTTGCGGGTGGCCGCCGCCTGTCCGACCGCGAAGAAGGCGAGCGCGAGAAAGAGCAGGCCCGCTACCGCGACGATGTAGAGCGGAAAGGCCTGCCCGGCGTCGCGCCCGCTGCGGCGCGTGGTGTCGGCCGTCACGGCAGTGGCGGAGCCGCGCCCTAGATCCCGACGACGTCGGAGATCTTGTTGGCGATGGCATTGGCGATCTGGCTGCCGAAGTCCGTGGTCGACAGGACCAGAACGATCGCCACGACCACCGCGATGATGCCGAGGTACTCGATCGAGGTCTGCCCCCGGTCGTCGTTCCCCACAGTCCGCTTCGCCATCGTCTTCCCCTTCATGGGCGGCCGCACCGCTCTGGTCCGGCTGGTCTGCCCCCGTGATGTCGGCGCGGTCGGCCGCGCTCATGACACGAGAAAAGTACGCCGGAACGGCGGTCCCGGAACAGGGATTCCGTACCCAATCCTCATTCGGGGACACGGGTGGATCGCACAACGGCGCATTTCGGCCACCCAGCCGCATGTTACCCACCCCCGCTCCCCCTCCGGGACGACGCCCCGCTCCGATGCCCATGCGGGCCGGCCGGACGCTGTGCACGGTTGCGCGCAGCTGACCGCCGACCCACCCACTGTGACACAACTCGTTGCTCCTGCGAAGGTTTTGACGAGAAGCACACGGTGCGGTGTCCGCATCCGGCCGGACGCCCGGCCCCGCTACGCCCACGCGCCGCGGCCGCCGGCACCGGCGGCCGGGCAGGTCAGCGGCCCATCAGGGAGCCGAAGTTGGTCCCGGACCCCAGGAAGAAACCGGCGATGAGCAGGATCATCGTCGCCGGGACCATGAAGGTGGTGACCACCATGGTGGCCTTCGGGACCGCACGGGCGGCCCGCCGACGGGCGTTCTGGGCGTCCGTACGGCGCATGTCGTTGGCGATCTGGATCAGGGTCTCCACGATCGGGGACCCCAGCTCCTCGCCCTGCTGGAGGGCGGTGACGAACTGGGCGACCTGTTCGGAGTCGTTGCGTTTGCGCAGCTCGTCGAAGGCGGCGCGGCGGCTGACGCCCATGTCCATCTGCCGGAGTGTGATCCGGAGTTCATCCGCCCATGGCCCTTCGTACTTCTCCGCGACCCGGTCGAGTGCCTGACGGAAGCTCAGTCCGGCGCTGACGACGACGGCCAGCACATCCAGAAAGTCCGGAAGGGTGCGCTCGATGGTGTCCTTGCGCTGGCGGATGGCGGCCCAGATGCCGACCTCCGTCCAGAACAGGCCGAAGAGCACCATCAGGACGCCGAGAAGCGGCTGGCCGCGCAGGAACATCACCAGCGCGCCGACGAAGCCCAGCGCCCCGTAGACCGCGCGGCGGGCGGCGTACCGGTCGACGGTCAGCCCGCCGGGGTTGCCGGCCAGGTCGATCCGGCGGCGCACCCGGGAGGTGCGCTTGTCGCCCATCAGCCGCAGCACCAGCGGGGCGTAGCGCATGCCCGCGCGGTCCACGGCCGAGCCGACGGCCGTGGTCCGGGTGGCGCCGACCTCCAGGGACAGCGTCAGGTCGGGCGGCAGCCGCGCCTCACGGCGGTAGAGGGCGATGCCGCAGCCGATGCCGACGACCGAGAGGGCGAAGACCGCGGCCAGCAGGAGAGCGATTCCCATTCCCGTTCCGTTCCCGTTCCCGTCAGACGTCGATCTTGGACAGCCGGCGGATGAGGAAGAAGCCCACCCCGTACAGGGCGAAGGCCGCCACCACCGCGAACTGGCCGAGGAAGGAGGAGGTCATCCGGTCGATGGCGCCCGGTGCGATGCGGTTCATCAGCAGCAGGGTGCCGATGCCCAGCAACGGGACGACATAGGCGGTGACCACGACCTGGGAGAGCTGGGTGCGGACCTCCCGGCGGGTCTCCTTGCGCTCCTCCAGCGTCCTGGTGAGGTTGCGCAGCGAGCCGACGACCGTGCCGCCGGCGCGGTTGGCCAGCACCAGGGTGCTGACCAGGACCACCAGCTCGCGGGAGGGCAGGCGTTCGGCCAGCTCGCCGAGCGCCTCGTCGATGGAGTGCCCCACCGCGAGCTTGTCGGAGACCTTGGCCAACTCCTCGCCGGCCGGCGCCTCCAGCTCCTCGGCCGCCATGCCCAGGGCGGTGCGCAGCGCCAGCCCGGCCTGGGTGGCGTTGGCCAGGATCCGGGAGAGCTCGGGCAGCTGGTTGATGAACCTCTCGATCCGCTTCTGCCGCTGCCAGTTGAGGAAGGCGAACGCCGCCCAGATGGCCACCAGCGCGGCGATCGGCCCGAAGAAGGGGGCCAGGACGGCCTGGGCGACCAGCCACAGGGCGAGGACGGTGGCGAGCATGCCGACGAAGAACTCGCCGGGGGTGACGTCCAGTCCGGTGGCGGCCAGCCGCAGTTCGAGCCGCCGGCCGAAGCGGGTGGTGCGCAGGGTGCGGTCGACGGACGGGAACAGCCGGCGCTTGCCCGCGACCGGCAGCCCGCGCTCGTCGGCGAGCCGGTCGACGACGGCCTGCCGCTGGGCGCGCCCAGACGCATAGCTGCGGGCGCCGGCGACGGCCAGCACCCCGCACAGCAGGGTGCACCCGAGGGTGAGCAGGGCGAGGTGGTTCCCGCCGGTCATGAGAGGGCCTTCCGGGTGGCGAGTTGGGCGTCGGTGGCCGCCACGCCGAAGGCCGGCGGGACGGGTTCGCTCGCCATGAAGAGGCGTTCGGCGACCCGGCGGGGCAGCGGGAAGTAGCGGAAGCGGCCGTGCACGACGCGGTCGGCGCCCATCGGTTCGGCGTCGAAGCGGCAGACCGTCGCGATCCGGTAGTCCTCGTGGCCGCGGGAGTCCAGGAGGGCGATCTCGCTGATCCGGCGGGAGCCGTCGGCGTGCCGGGTGAGCTGGACCAGGCAGTCCACCGCGCTGTTGATCTGGTCCCGGATCGCCTCGAAGGGGATCTTGACGTCCGACATGGAGGCCAGCGTCTGGAGCCGCATCAGTGCGTCCTCGGCGCTGTTTGCGTGGACGGTGGCCAGCGAGCCGTCGTGGCCGGTGGACATCGCCTGGAGCATGTCGAGGGTCTCGCCGCCGCGCACCTCGCCCACGATGATCCGGTCGGGGCGCATCCGCAGGGAGTTGCGGACCAGGTCGCGGATGGTGATCCGGCCCTTGCCCTCGACGTTGGGCGGGCGCGACTCCAGCCGGATGACGTGCGACTGCTGGAGCTGGAGCTCGGCGGCGTCCTCGACGGTGATGATCCGCTCGCCGTCCGGGATCAGCCCGGAGAGCGCGTTGAGGAGCGTGGTCTTGCCCGCACCGGTGGCCCCGGAGACCACCACGTTGAACTTGGCCCGCACCAGCCCCGCCAGCAGCATCAGCATCTGCTCGTCGAGGGTGCCGATGCCGATGAGTTCGGCGAGGGTGTAGGCGCGGGGGAAGCGGCGGATGGTGAGGGTGGCGCCGTTCAGGGCGAGCGGCGGGATGATCACGTTGACCCGCTCGCCGGAGGGCAGCCGGGCGTCGACCATCGGGTTGGACTCGTCCACCCGGCGGTTGACGGTGGAGACGATCCGCTCGATGGTCTGCATCAGCTGCTCGTGGGAGGCGAAGCGGACCGGGACCAGCTCCACCCGGCCGGCCCGCTCGACGTACACCTGGTCCGGTCCGTTGACCATGATCTCGGTGATCGAGGCGTCCTCCAGCAGCGGCTCCAGGACGCCGAGGCCCAACGCCTCGTCGACCACCCGCCGGATCAGCTGGGCGCGTTCGGCGGTGGACAGCACCGGGCCCTCGCGGCTGATGATGTGGCCCAGGACGCGCTCCAGCCGGGACCGACGCTCGGCCGCGGCCAGCGAGGACATCTCGGCGAGGTCGATCTCTTCGAGCAGCTTGGCGCGGTAGGCGGCGACCATATGGCTGTCGTGGCGCGCCTCACCGGCCGGCTCGGGGGCGACGATCCGCGCTTTCAGACTCATCGCGGGGGTGCTCCTTCGTACGTGCGCAGCGCGGGGCCGAGGGCGGCCGGTGGGGCGGGCAGCGGCATGGTGGCGCTGCGTTCGGCGGGGCCGAAGTCGTCGACGCCGGGGATGATCGAGGGGATGCGGACGGTGGCGGTGGCGTTGACCGCGTCCCCGGCGCCGCCCACGGAGATCGTGGCCCGTTCCGCGACCCAGCCGCTCATCGCGGCCAGGCCGGCGGAGCGCGGATCGGTCGTGCGGTCGGCACGGTCCATCGAGGCGACCCGGGCCGCGGCCCGCGCACCGGTGCCGGCCTGTTGAACGGCGTACGCGGCCAGGCCGAGCTGGACCACGGCCAGTCCGACCAGCAGCAGGAGCGGCAGGAAGCCCAGGAACTCGATGGAGGCCTGACCGCGGTCGCGGCCGGGGGGCCGCCGGACGGCGGCCGGGCGCGGGCCAGCCGGGCAGTCGGCGGCTGAGCGCGGGCGGGCGGCGGCCGGGCGCGGGCGGTCCCGGTGGGATGCGGGGTGCGCGGTGGGGCGTGCGGTCCGGTGCGCGGCGGTCATCCTCGGTCCTCCTTCGCGGCGCCGGCCGAACCGGTGACCCGCCAGGGGAAGTCACCGGCACCGGGGAAGAGCACCGGCACCTTGAGGCGGACGGTGGCCTGCCACAGGCCGGCGCTCGGGACGCAGGACGGCTCGGCGCCGGCGCGCCAGGCGGACGGCAGCTCGTCCTCGGCGGCGGCCCGGCAGGCGCCCGCACCACCGCCCTCGGTGGCGCTGGCGGCCCGGGCGCCGCGGTCGGCCGCGTGCGCGGCGAGCGTGTAGGCGTACCCGACCAGCACCAACTGCCAGAGCAGCACGAGGACCAGCCCGATCAGCGGGAGCATCCCCAGGAACTCCACGGAGACCTGCCCCCGGTCGCCGCCACCCGGCGGGCGCCGCACCGCTCAGCCCTCCTCGTACGGGCCGGCCGGGTCGAACGGCCCGGCCGCGGCGGCCGGCCCGCGCCGCCCGCCGAACCGTACGGCGCCGCCCGCACCCGTCCCGGAGGTCGACCCCGGAGCCGTCCCGGAACCGGGAGCCGCCCCCGTGGTGAGGGCCTTGCGCCGGCGCCCGGTCAGCGACGGGCGCGCCCGGTGGCTGCCCCGGCCCTGCCGGGTGGCCGGCGCCTCGACCAGTCCGAGCTCGCCGGCCAGCGCCCACAGCGCCTGCTTGACCGTCGACCGGCTGTCCAGGTCCTGCATCCGGCCGGCGTCGACACAGGGCTGCAACTCCTTGAAGGCGGCCGGGACGTGGGTGTGGGCGACCTGGGTGCCGGTGGCCTTGGCGACCAAGGGCGGCTGGATCTCGGTGTTGCGGGTGAGGCGGTTGAGCACCGTCGTGGTCTCCTCCGCCTTGCGGATCTGCAGCCGGTCCCACAGCCGCACCTGCCGCTTGGCGGCCCGTACGGCCACCACGTCCGGAGTGGTCACCAGCAGGGCCACCTCGGCGAGTTCGACGGCCGCGGCGTTGGCGGACTGCATCTGGGAGCCGCAGTCGACCAGCACCACTTCGTAGCGGGAGCGCAGTGCGCCGATGATCTGGCGGGCCGCCCGGTCGTCGACCTCCTCGCCGCGCTCGCCCTCCTCCGGCGCCAGCAGCAGCCCCAGGCCGGTGTGGTGGTCGTGGACGGCGTCCTGGAGGACCCGTACGGAGATGTCCTGGATGCCGGCGAGGTCGACGACCGAGCGGCGGAACTGCACGTCCAGGTAGGAGGCCACATCGCCGGACTGCAGGTCCAGGTCGACCAGGGCGACGCTGCGGCCCGCGGCCCGGGCGGCCAGCGCCAGCTGGACGGCGGTGACGGTGGTGCCGACCCCGCCCTTGGCGCCGGTCACGGTCACCAGCGTGCCGGCCGGACCGGGCGCCGCCTCCGAGCCGCCCCCGAGGTGGACCCGCACCCCGGTGGCCCACTGGGCGGCGGCCTGCACCCGGGCGGCCAACTCGTCGTAGCCGAGCGGCAGTCCGACGACACCGCGGGCGCCGGCGTCCATCGCGGCGGAGAACAGCGCGGGTCCGGCGTCGGCGGTGATCAGCACCACGCCGACGGCCGGGAAGCGCAGCGCCACCTCGCGGATCAGCTCCAGCGCCGGGGTCGGGCCGATCCGCTCGTGGACCAGCACCACCTCGGGCAGCGCCTCCACGGCCGGCGGTGGACCGGCCGGGGGTGCGGCGGCGGAGTGGCCCGCGGGCGGGGCGCCGGCTCCCTGGGCGGCAGCCCCGGCCAGCGCGGAGAGCAGCGCGGCGGAGTCGGCGACGGCGGGGGCGGGTTCGGCGTCCGGCAGCTGACCGAGCAGCGCGGAGACCGTGCGGGCGGCGTCCGGATCGCCGATCGCCGGGAGGATACGGATGGTCACCTGGGCCTCCGGGTCACTTGTCGCCGTCGAGGGTGTAGCTGCGCTGGCCGGGCGGGACGATGGCCTCGCTGCCGGGGGCGAGCAGGGCGAGCCGTACGTGGGAGGCGAAGGACTCGGCGTAGGCGACCCGTTGGGCGTCCTGGGTGTTCAGCGCGAAGGTGATCGGGACGGCCTCGCCGGCCTGCCGACTCGTGGTGGTGGTCTCGCCCGGGTCCTTGGCCTCCAAGGGCGTCAGCTTGCCGACGTCGATGACCTGGGCGCCGGACACGATGACCTTGGAGACCGGCTTGTCCTCGGGGCGCTTGCCCTCGAAGGTGGCGTAGATGTTCACCCGGGCACCGGGGTTGATCTTGCCGGCCACACCGGTGGCCGCGTCGATCATGATGGCGATCTCCTGCTGGCCGGGCTTGAGGGCGGGCCGCTCAACGACCATGTCGTCCTGCAGCAGCGAACCCTTCTTCAGCGGGGTCACCGCGATCTTGCCGCTGACCTGGTCGAGATCGGTCACGGCGGTGGGCGGCAGCCAGCGCTGCGGCATCGTCACCTTCTCGAACTGCCCCGGATCCAGCGCTTTATAGGCGGCGATGTCCGTCTTCAGTCGATAGGCGGTCTTCTCGGGGCCGACCTTGGACTCGACGTTGTTGATCACCGACAGGACGCCGACGAACGCGCCGATCGCGCAGAGGACCGACAGGAGCAGCAGGATCACTCCGCGGCGCTGGCGTGAGTTCATGGGGGTGGGACCTCGATCGGGACGGGGAGCGGGCAGTTCCGGGACGGCGGCGGGGGTGGTCGGTCTCAGCGCACGCGGGCCACCGTCCGCGGGACGCCGGGCGCCTCCGGCTCACCGGCGGCGTCGGGGTGGCCGGGCAGGCGCCGGAGGCCGGGGACGCGGGGACCGTCGGACGCATAGGGGTTTCCCGGTACGGGGCGGCCCGAGCCGTAGGCGTCGCCGGGCGCGTAGGGGGTGGCTGATCCGTAGGCGTCAGCGGCTCCGTACGGGGTGGCTGATCCGTACGGGGTGCCGGTGCCGTTCGAGGTGCCCGGGGCGCCCGGGCCGTACGGGGTATCCGGGGTGACCGGGGTGCCGGTGCCGTACGAGGTGTCCGGGGTGACCGGGGTGCCGGTGCCGTACGAGATGTCCGAGGTGCCGGTGCCGTACGAGATGCCCGCCCCGTAGGAGTCCTCGGCCCCGTAGGGGGTGCTCGGCCCGTACGGGGTGCCCGACCCGTGGGAGTCGTCCGGAACGCCCGGGGCGGCGGCGCCCGTTGTGGATCCGGGACCCGGTACCCCGGGCACACCCGACGGCACCACGGGCGACAGCCCCCGCTCCGCCCAGGGCCCGGACGGCGGAGGCCCGGACGGCGGAGGCCCGGACGGCGGAGGCCCGGACGGCGCGCCCGGGGCCACGGCCGGGCCGGCCTCCACGGCCGACCGGGGCGCCCTGGCCGGGCCGGCTCCCGCGGCCGGAGCAGCCTCCTCGGCCGGAGCCGCTCCCGTCGCCGGAGAGGGGCCGGCTCCCGTGGCCGGTGGCAGGGCGGCTTCCGCGGCCGGAGGCGGGGCGTGTTCGGTCCCCCGCTCCGGCCCCGCTATGGCCGCGGGGCCACGGGCGGACGACCCGCCGCGCGCGCCCCGCTCCCGGGCCAGCGGTGCCGCGCAGAACGCACAGCGGTCACCGAGGAGTTCCCGGCCGCACCACCCGCACTCCTCGCGCCGTACGGAGGCCACCAGTTGGTGCAGGACCGACAGGTCCGGGATGGCCGCGGCGAACTCGATCAGCTTCTGGGTCCCCCACCAGCGGGCGGACTCGGCGGGCAGCCGGGCCTCGTACGCGCCCTGCACCTGCCAGGCGGGGGCGAGCGTTCGGGTCACCCACTCCGCGGTGAGCTGGCCGCGGGCGACCGCGAGCTGGGTGCCGTACCCGGGCCCGCGCAGACCGGCCTCGGTGCAGTGCCGGTCCAGGTGCACCAGGTGCGGCTCGGGGTTGGCCAGCACCGCGAAGTGCGCGCCGGGCAGCCAGGACTTCATGTGCGCGCGCAGGTCGACCTCGATCCGGTCCAGGCCGGTGACGCTGCCCAGCAGGGCGCCCGCGTGGATGTAGTGGGTCAGCAGCCGGGCGGCACTGGCCAGCACTCCGGGGCTGAAGTCGCACGGCGACAGCTGCCGCAGCTGGCGGGCGAGCAGCGCCAGGCCCAGCGGCGGCAGGGGCACCGGCACGATGGCGATCCGGTCACTTTCCAGGACGGCGCGCAGGGAGTGCAGCCGGCGGACGTGCTCGGGCGGGCAGGCGGAGGAGTAGAGCACGACCATCTCGCCGTGGTGCTCCAGGACCGCGCTGGTCTCCGTCAAGGCCTCGTCCAGCGGCTGGAGATGGGGCGCCGGGAGGACGACGGCGGCGGGGGTCTGCCTATCGGTCGCGGGCAGCGCGAGGTCAGGGCTGGTGACTGCAATCGCGGTCGGCACGTCGCTCCCCCACTCCTTCCGGCCGCCGGGGGTCCCGGGACCGCGGATCGGCACAGCTCTGCGCCATCGGCGCCATACGCTCAGCACTTTATCCACAGAGATACGCCCCGGAGAACACGTTCTGGGCTACTCGTCATCACCATCACCCGGTAGGGAAATGGCGCATACCGACCGGGCGGCCCCTACGGGAACACCCGCTTGCGTCGGGACTCTTGACAGGGCGAATGGTCTGGACCACGTTGGACGGACAGCGCAGGGGCCCCTGTAGCGCGCAACCGCACCACCCCCCTCAACTCCCCCGTCTCGGAGGCAGCCGTGGTACGCGCACGTTCAGGAGTGGTTCCCGCACACCCAGGGCACGTCGGGAGAGGGCTGAGACGGCTGTTCGCCGGCCCGGCCGCCGCGGTGCTCGCCTGGGCCGGCGTCCTCGCGGCGGACCCCGCCGCGGCCCAGACGCCGCCCGCCCCGCAGTCCGCCCCCGCCCCGCCGTCCGTCCCCGGCCCGCAGTCCGTCCACCGTCCGGCGAACGCCCCAGGCGGGGCGACCGCGCCGACCACCGCGGCCGTCCCCCGGCACGCGCTCACCGGCTACTGGCAGAACTTCGACAACGGCGCCACGGTGCAGAAACTGAAGGACGTCGACGACGCCTACGACATCATCGCGGTCTCCTTCGCCGAGGCGACCGGACAACCGGGCGCCGTCACCTTCCGCCTGGACCCGGCCGTCGGCTACGGCTCGGCCGACGATTTCAAGGCCGACATCAAGGCCAAGCAGGCCGCCGGGAAGTCGGTGATTCTCTCCGTCGGCGGCGAGCGGGGCGCGGTATCGGTCACCGACGACACCTCCGCCGGGAACTTCGCCACCTCGGTCAACCAGCTCATGGACGAGTACGGCTTCAACGGCGTCGACATCGACCTGGAGAACGGCCTCAACGCGACCTACATGGTCAAGGCCCTCAAGGCCGTGCACACCGCGCACCCCGATGCCGTGGTGACCATGGCCCCGCAGACCGTCGACATGCAGTCCCCGCAGAACGAGTACTTCAAGACGGCGCTGGGCATCAAGGACTTCATGACCGCGGTCAACATGCAGTACTACAACAGCGGTTCGATGAACGGCTGTGACGGCAAGGTCTACGCCCAGGGTTCGGTCGACTTCCTGACGTCCCTGGCCTGTATCCAACTGGAGGGCGGCCTGGACCCCTCCCAGGTCGGCATCGGCGTCCCGGCCGCACCGCGCGCGGCCGGCAGCGGCTACGTCGCCCCGTCCGTCGTCAACGCCGCGCTGGACTGCCTGACCCGCGGCAGCGGCTGCGGCTCGTTCAAGCCGCCCAGGACCTACCCGGGGCTGCGCGGCGCGATGGCCTGGTCGACCAACTGGGACGCGGCGAACGGCGGGGAGTTCGCCGGCCAGGTGGGCGCGCACGTCCACGGCCTCCCGTAGGGGCCACCCCCGTACCGCCGTTCCCGCAGCCGGGTCCCGGGCATGTCACGCCCGGGACCCGGCGATGGGTCGGGGTCGGTCACCTACGGGTGGCCGCCGGCTTCGGCAGCGCGCAGCCCGCCGCGTTCAGGTCCAGCTTGTTGCCGGCCCCGAAGCACTTGGGGATCCCGTATATCTCCTGGGCGTAGCCGATGCCCTGGTGCACCGTGGCATTGCCCTTCTCGTCGACCTCGCACGGGTTGTTGAGAGTGCACTTCTCGCCGGACTCGTTACTCGTGTTGTTGATCGCCGTGACCTTGCCGGTGGCGTTGTCGATGACCGGCGAGCCGGACGTCCCGCCGATGATCTTGCACTCGGGGGTGTAGCGGACCGAGTCCTTCCAGGTCCAGTCGCCTTCCTTGAGGGTGGGCGCGAACCCGTCGACGCCGCAGGTGTAGGTCTTCTTCCAGTATCCGGACACCACGCTGATCTTCGCGCCCTTGGTGGGGTGCTCAGTGGCCAGCTCCAGTGGCTTGATCCCGTACTTCTGCTGGATCTGGGCGTAGGTGGTGTTGGTCTGGTACAGCGACACATCGGTGTCGGTCATCGTGGCGTAGACGATCCTGGTGGCCTTGATCCGGCCCAGGTTGCCCGCCGACTTGTCGAGCAGCGTGAAGCTGCGGCTGGACGGCTGGTCGACGACGACCTCGCCGGCGCCGGGCATACCGCTTTCCAGACAGTGTCCGTTGGACATCACCAGCGCCGGGTCGTCCGGCTGCGAGGTGGGCATCTTGACGACCGAGCCGGAGCAGTTGCTCAGCGCCACGGTGCCGGCGAAGTCCACCGCCTTGGCCTTGTGGTGGGCCTGGGGGTGCGCCGCCCGTTGGGGCGCCGCATGGGCCGTTCCTACGGTGCCCACCAGGGCTGCGGCTCCCAGCACGGCCGTGGCCAGGGTGCCGACGAGAGGTCGATTCATGTGGGGGTCCTCTCAAGCTCTTGTGCCGAAGGCCCCTTCGGAGCCTTCGGATTTGTCGTGCGCATTCTCAGCGACCCGCCTCGGCAATGCAATCAACTACCCGGCCAAGAAGGCACGTTGCCGGATCCGGCCCGCGGGCTCCGGCGGTCACCGGCGGCCCACATCTGGCCGACCGGACTCCTTGACCCGACCATGCCAACGCCCGAACACTGGCGCGGTCGCTTCGCCTCACACCCCCACAGGAGTCCGCATGCGACCACGGATACCCGGCGGACGCACCACCGTCCTCGCCGCGCTCCTCTCCCTCGCCCTCGCCGCCCCGATCGCCGCCGCCCAGGCCCAAGGCGCCCCGCCCCACGGGCCCGTCGCCGGCACCGCCCCGGATGCCGAACGTCCCCACCAGTACGAGGTCACCGGCCCCGCCACGGCCGCGGCCCGCACCGCCCTGGCCGCGACCGGCGCCAGCATCGACGAGGTGCACGACCGGGCCGTCGTCATCACCGCCGACCGCGCCCAGGCCGCGGCGGTCCGCCGCCTCGGCCACACCCTGCGGAGGCTGCCCGACCCGCCGGTTGCGCCCCCGGCCGCCCCGGGGGCCAGGGCCAAGGACTTCCCGCCGGGCTACACCGGCTACCACACCTACGCCGAGGCGACCAAGGAGATCGACGCCCTGGTCGCCAAGTACCCCGCCCTGCTGTCCAAACAGGTCATCGGCACCTCCCACGAGGGCCGGAACCTCCTCGCCCTCAAGCTCAGCAAGAACGTCAGCAAGGACGAGAACGAACCCGAGGTGCTCTTCACCGCCCATCAGCACGCCCGGGAACACCTCACCGTCGAGATGGCCCTCTATCTCCTGAACGAGCTCACCTCGAAGTACGGCTCCGACGCCCGCGTCACCAAGCTGCTCGACTCCCGCGAGATCTGGATCATCCCGGACCTGAACCCGGACGGCGGCGCGTACGACATCGCCAGTGGCAACTTCCGCAGCTGGCGCAAGAACCGGCAGCCCAACCAAGGCACCAGCCAGGTCGGCACCGACCTCAACCGCAACTGGGACTTCAAGTGGGGCTGCTGCGACGGCTCCTCGGGCAACCCGGCCGACGAGACCTACCGGGGCGCCTCCGCCGCCTCCGCGCCCGAGGTCCAGGTCGTCTCGAAGTTCGTCCGCAGCCGGATCGTGGGCGGCACCCAGCAGATCAAGGCCGCCATCGACTTCCACACCTACAGCGAACTGGTGCTGTGGCCCTTCGGGTTCACCGACGACGACACCGGCCCCGGTATGACCCAGGACGAGCACGACACCTTCGCCACCATCGGCAAGAAGATGGCCGCCACCAACGGCTACACGCCCGAGCAGTCCAGCGACCTCTACATCACGGACGGCGCGATCGACGACTACCTCTGGGGCGACCAGCGGATCTTCGCGTACACCTTCGAGATGTACCCGTCGTCCTTCGGCTCCGGCGGCTTCTACCCACGGGACTCGGTGATCTCCAAGCAGACCTCCCGCAACCGCGAGGCGGTACTCCAACTCCTGGACCTCGCCGACTGCCCGTACCGCGCGATCGGCAAGCAGAACCAGTACTGCAAGGGGAGGTGACCGCGCTCGACCACTGAGGCAAGGGGCGCCCGGCCCGGACGCGGCACCTCGGTCCGGTCCGGGCGCTCTGCCTCTGCGGAACCGCTAGAGCAGGTGGTCGGCCTTACCGGCCTTGATGTCGTGGATGAGCGCGCGAAGGGCCTCACGGGAATCGGTCACGTAGGCGTCTTCGGCACCGGCTACGGCGATGTAGGCGTTGCCGCGGGCGTCCGTCCCTATGCGGAAGCAGGCCGAGCCCTCGGCGCAGAACGGCTCTTCCCAGCGGATGTCCAGCACGGTGACCTCCTAGAGTGAGCGTGCGATCTTTTGGATGACGTCACGCGAAGCCGAGGCCGACAACGACGCATCTCCACGCCCATGGGGGCCGGAGGCTAGAGCAGGTGGTCGGCCTTGCCCGCCTTGATGTCGCTAATGAGTGCGCGAAGGGCCTCACGCGAGTCGGACACGTAGGCGCCCTCCGCGCCCGCCACCGCGATATAGGCATTGCCGCGGGCGTCCGTCCCTATGCGGAAGCAGTTGTTGCCTTCGCCGCAGAAGGGCTCTTCCCAATTGATTTCCGGCATGGCGAACCTCCTAGAGTGAACGTGCGATCCTTCGGATGACGTCACGCGAAGCCGGGGCCGACAACGACGCATCGTCCATCCAGCCCAGGTGGGCGCGGTACTTCGCAAGCTGAGCGTCTGCGTGGGTGAATTCCGGTCCATGAGCGGAGTCCAACTGCACCGTGTCGAGTTGCGGCACGACGCCGTAGGCATACAGCAACGCATGCCCCGCTCCTGGGAACGCGCCCGCCTCTACCGGGAGCACGCGTATGTCGATGCCGTCGCGCTCTGATGCCTGACACAGGTGGTCAAGCTGGTGCCGCATCACGTCGGGCCCGCCGAACCTCATCCGCAGGGCCGCCTCGTGGACGTAGGCAACATATGCGGGCGGCTCGGGCCGTTCGAAGACTCTCTGGCGCTCCATACGATGGACGACGCGCAGCTCAACTTCCAGTCGTGTCGGGGGTGGAAGTACTGCGGCAAAGACGGCGCGGGCGTACTCCTCAGTCTGGAAGAGGCCCGGAACGTGGACCGTCTGCGCCGTGCTGATCCGAGCAGCGTTCCATTCGAGTTCCGCGATATCCAACAGCCCTGCGGCGAGTGTGCCCCGGTCCCGTTCCCACCAACCGCGCTCCCTGGTCACGGCCATAGCAACCAGGGCAGCGACGTACCGCTCGTCGGCACACGCGTAGTTGCAGGCGAGCCTGCGCACACGCTCGGGAGAGATCGACCTGATGCCGCTCTCCATGTTGGAAACCCGCGTCCGGTCGATGCCCAACAGGCCGGCGGCGTACTCGGTCGTAGCGCCGGCGGCGAGACGCATCTTGCGCAATTCGGCGCCAAGCCGTCTCTGTCGCACCGTCGGCGTGCTTCTGGTCGACATGCAGCCCCTTCTGCCGTGGTCGGCGCCAGTCTGCCCCTGATCTGGGCCACGAGTCCACAGAAGGGGGGTAGTTACCCCTCTTTGCGATGGACACCGTGACCCCGCCACCCCTACATTCAGTAACGCAACGCTTACGCTCGACGCAGTCGGAAGCGCATCGCGCGAGCCTGCCCGCATCCTCCTGCCCTGGGAGGGGCCGGCCGCGCCAGGGAGACAGGCCACCGGCTGCCGCACCATCAACCACCCTTGACATGCAGGGAGTTGCCATGTCCGCAGCCGTGACCGTCTGCCCGCATCCCGTCGAGACGCGCACACCCCGTGTGCCGGAGAACCTGGCCTACAGCCTCACCCTCCCCGCCGCGCTCGCCAGTCCGGCCGTCGCACGCTCGGCCGCCCGTACGCTCCTGGAGGCGCACGGCCTGCGCGAGGTGACGGCGGCCGCCGTCCAAGTCGTCGGTGAACTCACCGCCTGTGCCTGCCTTTTCACGCCATCCGACAGCGTCTATCTCTCGCTGCGCTACCGCGACGACGCGCTGCGCGTCAGCCTGTACGACGGGCACCCACGCCATACGCACCGCCGGCTCGCGGCGGCCTGCGATGCGCGGCGGCGGTCCGTACTCCTGCTGCTGGCCTGTGTCATGCACGCCTGCGAAGGCGAGTGGGGAATCGGCGGATCGTCGGAGAGCGGTGACGGAACGCGGTTGTGGGCCGTACTGCCCCGCGCGGGGGCACGGGCGTACGGGCAGACGGGATGACGGCGGGGCGTCCGGTGCGGTGGCGGACGCCCGGCAACGGGTACGTGGATCCTGCGTGCGGCGCCCCTAGACGACCAGGCTCACCAGCGCCGCTACCGCGAACCCGGCGACCGAGAGCACGGACTCCAGCACCGTCCAGGACGTCAGGGTGTCGCGCTCGGTGATGCCGAAGTACTTGCTGACCATCCAGAACCCGCCGTCATTGACGTGCGAGGCGAAGATCGACCCCGCCGAGATCGCCATGATGACCAGCGCGAGATGGGCCTGGGACAGGTGCTGGCCCTCGATGAGGGGGACGACAATGCCGGCCGTGGTGACGATGGCGACCGTCGCCGAGCCCTGGGCCACCCGTAGGACCAGGGCGAGGAGGTAGGCCAGGACGATCACCGGAAGGCCGACGTGGTGGAAGGCGTCGGAGAGCGCGGTGGCCACGCCGCTGCCCTTGAGGACGGCGCCGAAGACCCCGCCCGCGCCGACCACCAGCAGGATGTTGCCGACCGGCTTCAACGACGCGGTGGAGACGGTGCCCAGCGACGCGCGGGACCAGCCCCGGCGGATGCCCAGCAGGTAGTACGCCATCAGTAGCGCCAGGGTCAGGGCGACGAAGGGGTGGCCGAAGAACTCGAGGACCGAGCGGCCGGTGGAGGGCGGCAGCACGATGGAGGAGAAGGTCGCCAGCAGGATCAGGGTCAGGGGGGTGCCGATGACGGCGAGGACGGTGCCCAGCGGTACCGGCCGCTCCGCCCGCCCGCCGCCGGCCACGGCCCGCCCGGCGGCGACCGCGGCCCGCTCGGCGGCGACCGCCGCCCTGGCCTCCTCGGCCGCCTCGACCATGTCCGCCGGCACCCCGACGAACAGCCGCTCGCCGATCCAGGCCGCGTACCCCCAAGCGGCAAGCACGGCGGGGAGCCCGCAGACCAGGCCCATCAGGACGACCCAGCCGAGGTCGACGTGGAGCAGTCCGGCCGCCGCCACCGGGCCCGGGTGCGGCGGCAGGAAGGCGTGGGTCATGGACAGGCCCGCCAGCAGGGGCATGCAGTAGAGCAGGATCGACCTGCCCCCGCTCTTGGCGGCCGCGTACACGATCGGCGCGAGGACGAAGATGCCGACGTCGAAGAAGACCGGTATGCCGAAGATCAGGCCGGTCACGCCCATGGCCAGCGGGGCGCGCCGCTCGCCGAAGAGGCGCAGCAGACGGTCGCTCAACACCTCGGCTCCGCCGGAGACTTCGAGAATCGCACCGAGCATGGTGCCCAGCCCGATGATGAGGGCGACATGACCGAGGATGCCGCCCATCCCGGTCTCGATCATCGAGACGGCGTCGGACTTCTGGACCGTGCCGAAGAGTTCGGTGACGGAGAGGCCGGCGGCCAGGCCGACCGCGAGGGAGACGCCGAGCAGCGCCACGAAGGGCTGGAGGCGGACCTTGATGATCAGCAGGAGCAGCAGCGCGATGCCGAGGGCGGCGACCGTCAGCAGGCCCGCGGTGCCGGGTATCACGGCGAGCAGCCCGCCGGTGTGGGGTGGCGGCGCGGCGGGGTCCGTGGCAGCGAGGAACATGCGGTGACTCCGTTGTCAGGCAGGGTGTTTCGCGGCAGGGGGGACCGCGGCAGGGCGCCCCGGGGGTGCGGGGCGCCGCGCCGTGCGGCGGGTGGTGCGGACCGGTTAAGGGCACGGGTGGTGGCTCAGCTCAGGGCGGCGAGGGCGTCGATCTCGATGAGGAGGCCCTGGGGCAGTCCGACGTAGACGGTGGTGCGGGCGGCGGGGGCCTGGGTCAGGCCCTGCGCCTCGAAGTAGGCGTCGTAGATCTCGTTCATCTCGGCGAAGTGCGCCACGTCGGTGAGGTAGACGCGGATCATCATCACGTCGTCCCAGGTGGCGCCGCCCTCTTCGAGGACCGCGCGGACGTTGGCGAGGGTCTGCAGGGTCTGCTCGCGCAAGGTGGGGCCGGCGGGCGTCGGCGGCTGGCCCTCTACGGCGGGCAGGAAGCCGACCTGGCCGGCGACCTGGAGGAGGTTGCCCTTCCGGACGCCGTGGGAGAACTTCGCGGGCGGGGTGGTGTGGGTGGCGGGAGTGAGTGCGATCTTGTCCGTCATACGGTCTCCTTCGGCGAGATCCTGTCTGTCATACGGGGTCCTTCGGCAGGATCCTGTCCGTCATACGGGGTCCTTCGGAGAGATCCTGTCCGTCATACGGGGTCCTTCGGTGCGGTGGTCCCGGAGTACTCCCGGCTGATGGCGTCGGCGGTGCGGCGCACCAGCGGGAGCAGCTTGAGGAGTTCCTCGGCGCCGACGACGACGTTCGGCGCGGAGACCGACATCGCGGCCACCGCCCGGCCGTCCGCACCCCGGACGGGTGCGCCGACGCAGTTGATGGACTCCTCGTGGCCTCCGAGGTCGGTGGCCCAGCCCTGTTCGCGCACCGTGGCCAGCTCGGCGAGGAAGGCCGGGGCGTTCGGTGTCGAACGGGGGGTGTAGAGGGGGTAGTCGAGCCTCTCCGCGAGGGCGCGGCGCTCCGCTTCGGGCAGGTCGGCCAGGAGCAACTTGGCGACCGCGGCGACGGTTATCGCGACGGGCTTGCCGATCCGGGAGTACATCCGGACCGGGTAGCGGCTCTCGACCTTGTCGATGTAGAGGACCTCGTTCTCCTCCAGGACCGCGAGGTGGACGGTGTGTCCGCACTTCTCGTTGAGTGCGACGAGGTGGGGGTGGGCGATCTCGCGTACGTCGAGGCTCTCGGCAGCCTGTTGGGCGAGCGCGAACAGCCGGGCGCCGAGCCGGTAGCGCTGGTCGGGCTGGCGGTGGACGAGGCCGTGTTCGTGGAGGGTGCGCAGCAGCCGCAGGGCGGTGGACTTGTGGACGCCGAGCCGGTCGGCGACCTGTCCCAGGTCGGCGGGTCCCCCGGCGAGCAGCGGCAGGATGCTCAGGGCGCGGTCGACGGTCTGGCTCATGCTGGTGCCTCGCTCCGCTCGGCCCGGTCTTCGTCCGGGGCACGCCGCTGGGTGGTTGGCTCGCCGCGCGGAGGGCCGGCATCGTGCACGGCGTGGGCCTCCTCGACGGCCCGTTCGTCGGCCGCCGTGGACTTCGTCCAGCCAGGGCCGAGGCGCAGTGTCCCCCAGGCTGCGGGGCCAAGAGCGGCCAGTCGGTCGGCGTGCGCGCGGGAGGGGGGCTCCGCGAGGTCGCCGGGGACGGTGAGGACCGCGGCGGCCCACAGGTGGCCGTACCGCAGGCGGGTGGGGACGGGCAGGTCGCGCAGGGTGGCGGCGAGGAAGCCGGCGGCGAAGGCGTCGCCCGCGCCGGGGGCGGCAACCACCCCGACCCGTGGCGCGGGTTCGGCGTGCCGGCCGCCGTGCCGGTCGTAAGCGACGGCGCCGGCGGCCCCGCGTTTGACGACCAGGGTGGCGGGTTCGGGCAGGGCGGCGCGTACCGCGTCCGGGCCGCCGGTCAGGCCCCAGGCGTCGGCCGCCTCGTCCTCGCCGACGAACACCAGGTCGGCGCCGCGGGCGAGGTCGAGCAGCACCCGGGTGTCCGCGGCATCGTCCCACAGGCCGGGGCGGTGGTTGACGTCGAAGGAGACCAGGGGGCGGCCGGCCCGGCGGGCGGTGAGGGCGCGCAGCAGGCCGAGGCAGTCGGCGGAGAGCGCGGCGGAGATCCCCGACAGGTGCAGCACCCGCCCGGAGTCGGCCGCGGCCGCCGGCACGGTGCCGACGGACATCGCGGAGGCGGCCGACCCGGCCCGGTAGTAGGCGACCTCATGGGCGCCGGTGGCGCGGTCGCCGGCGGTGCGGAAGTAGACGCCGGTGGGGCGCCGCGGGTCGCGCCGTACGAGGGAGACATCGACCCCGCAGCCGGCGATGGCGGTGACGAGGTGGTCGCCGAAGCCGTCGGCGCCGACCCGGGAGATCCAGCGCGCCGTGTGCCCGGCGCGGGCGAGGGTACAGGCGACGTTGGACTCGGCGCCCCCGATGGCGCGGTCGAAGGAGGGCACCTCGGCCAGCCGGCCGGGGTGGCGGGGCAGGAAGGTGACCATGGACTCGCCGAGACAGACGACGTCGACGTCCGGGGCGGGGGTGCTGTCCGGGACGCGTGTGCCGTCCGGGAGGCGGGTGTCGTACGGGACGTGGGTGTTGTCCGGGGCAGGGGGGCCGTCCGGGGCAGGTGCGCCGTCCAGGACGGGAATGCCGTACGAGGCAGGGGTGCCGTTCGGGGCGGGGCCGCCGTCCGGGACGCGGGGGCCGTCCGGGGCGGGGCGTTCGCCGGCGTTCGGGGGCCTGCTCACGTCGGGTGCCTCCTTCGCTGTGCGGCTCGTCGGGGCGGTGCGCGTGGTGCAGGTCCGGGGCGGGTCCGGGGCGGGGTCGAGTTCGGCTTCGGGTCAGGTCCGGGTCCGAGTCGGGGTCGGGCTCGGGTGAGGTCCGGGCCCGGGTCGGGCGGGCGCCCGGGGCCGCCGCCGCCCGGCTCCCCACCAGGCTTCCCACCAGGTCTCCCCGCAGGCATCCCGGCGCGTTTCCGGGCGGGTCTCAGGGCGGATTTCCGGGCGGGTCTCAGGGCGCGTCGCCGGGCGGGTCTCCCACCATTGACCGGGCAATGGGCCGGATGTTAGACAGCTGCCAGCGATATACGCAACGGGTGTTGCAGAGGGTGCAACAAGATCGTGTGAGGAGGCGTCCATGGCCGGTGAGCGGCTCGCGCAGGGACTGCAGGAACTCGCGGACGAACGGGTCGACCACCGCTTCAAGGGACTTCCGCCGGACGCCGAGGGACTGACCGTCGGCGAGCTGGCCGCCGAGCGCCGCAACCTCTTCGACGGCGGCTTCACCACCCCCGTATTGGCCCTCTCCGCCGAGTCGGTCGAGCACAACCTCGCCCTGATGGAGACCTACGCCGACCGGCACGGCCTCGCCTTCGCCCCGCACGGCAAGACCTGTATGGCCCCGCAGCTCTTCGCCCGCCAACTGGAGTACGGCGCCTGGGGCATCACCGCCGCCGTCCCCCACCAGCTGCGCGTCTACCGCCGCTTCGGGATCCAGCGGATCTTCCTCGCCAACGAGGTCGTTGACGCCGCCGCGCTGCGCTGGCTCGCCGGTGAACTCGCCGACGACCCCCACTTCCACCTCATCTGCTACGTCGACTCGCTGCGCGGCATCGAGCTGATGGACCGGGCGCTGCGGGAGGCCGGTGCGACCCGCCCGGTGGACGTGGTCATCGAGCTGGGCGCCGGCGACGGCGCCCGGACCGGCGTCCGCACCGAGACCGAGTGCCGGGAACTCGCCGACGCCATCGCGGGCGTAGACACCCTCCGTCTGGTGGGCGTGGCCGGCTACGAGGGTGAGGTGCCCGACGCCACCCCCGCACGGGTGGCGTCCTGGCTGCGCCGACTGGTCGCGCTGGCCGTGGAGTTGGACCAGGCCGGTCGGTTCGCCGACCTGGACCGGATCGTGGTCAGCGCCGGCGGCAGCGCCTGGTTCGACACGGTCGCCGAGGTCTTCGACGAGATCCCCGAGCTGTCCGCCCCGGTCCTGAAGCTGCTGCGCTCGGGCGCGTACGTCTCGCACGACAGCGGCCACTACCGCCGGCTGACCCCCTTCAACCGCATCCCGGACGAGGGCGCCCTGCAACCGGCGTTCCGTCTGTGGGCGCAGGTGGTCTCCCGCCCCACGCCCACCCAGGCGTTCGTCAACGCGGGCAAGCGCGACGCCGCCCACGACCTGGATCTGCCGCAGGCCCAGGCCGTACGGTCCGGCCGGGACGGCACCGAGCGGCCGGCGCAGGGGCTCACCGTCACGGGGCTGTCCGACCAGCACGCCTGGCTGTCCACCGAGCGTCCCGGCGATGTGGAGGTCGGCGACTGGGTGGCGCTGGGCCTGTCGCACCCCTGCACGTCCTTCGACAAGTGGCAACTGATCCCGCTGGTCGAACGGGACGGCACGGTCACCGACTTCATCCGCACCTTCTTCTGAGGTCCGTGACGTTCTTTTGAGGACCGCGCCGTTCCCCTGACGACCGCGCCGTCTTCCGGGGACCACGCCGTCTTTTGCGGACCACGCCTGCACCACACAGGCCCCGCCCCGCACCGCCCCGGCACCGCGCGAAAGGCAGCCGCCATGGACACCGTGTTCCGCGACGCACGGATCATCGACGGGTCCGGTGGTCCGTCCTACCGTGCCGATGTCGCGCTGGCCGGCGGCCGGATCGCCGCGGTCTTCCGGAAGGGGGACGCCGGCCCGCGCCCCGGCGCCGCGCGGGTGGTGGACGCGGGCGGCCTCGCCCTGTGCCCCGGCTTCATCGACATGCACGCCCACAGCGACCTGGCGCTGCTGCGCGACCCCGGGCACGAGGCCAAGGCCGCCCAGGGCGTCACCCTCGAAGTCCTCGGCCAGGACGGCCTGTCGTACGCACCGGTCGACGACCGCACCCGGGCCGAGATCCGCACCCAGATCGCCGGCTGGAACGGCGGCGGCCCGGGCGACACCTCCGTCGACTTCACCTGGCGCACCGTCGGCGAGTACCTCGACCGCCTCGACCACGGCTTCGGCGGCGCCGGCATCGCGGTCAACGCCGCCTACCTCGTCCCGCAGGGCACCGTCCGGATGCTCGCCCTGGGCTGGGAGGACCGCCCCGCCACCCCCGACGAGCTCGCGCGGATGCGGCAGCTGGTCGCCGAGGGCCTGGAGCAGGGCGCGGTCGGCCTCTCCTCCGGCCTGACCTACACCCCCGGCATGTACGCGTCCGACGCCGAACTCACCGAGCTGTGCCGGGTGGTGGCCCGTTACGACGGCTACTACTGCCCACACCACCGCTCCTACGGGGCCGGCGCCCTCCAGGCGTACGCCGAGATGATCGCGCTCACCCGGGAGGCCGGCTGTGCGCTCCATCTCGCCCACGCCACCTTGAACTTCGGCGTCAACGAGGGCCGCGCGCCCGAGCTGCTGTCCCTCCTGGACCGGGCCCTGGACGCCGGCGCGGACCTCACCCTCGACACCTACCCCTACACCCCGGGCTGTACGACGCTGGTCGCGATGCTGCCCAGTTGGGCGAGCGAGGGCGGGCCGGAGGCGATCCTCGCCCGCCTCAAGGACGACGCGGCGGCCGAACGCATCCGGCACGTCATGGAGGTCGAGGGCGCCGACGGCTGCCACGGTGTGCCCATCGAATGGGACACCATCGAGATCTCCGGGGTCACGGACCCCGGGCTGGCCGGTTGCGTCGGCAAGACCCTCGCCCGCAGCGCCGCCGAGCGCGGCGAGGAGCCATGGGTGACCGCCCGCCGTCTCCTGATCAACGACCGCCTCGGCTCGACGATCCTTCAGCACGTCGGCCATGAGGAGAACGTCCGCCAGATCATGCGCCACCGGGTGCACACCGGCGGCAGCGACGGCATCCTCCAGGGCGACAAGCCGCACCCGCGCGCCTACGGCACCTTCCCGCACTATCTGGGCCGGTACGTCCGCGAGCTGGGCGTGCTCTCACTGGAGGAGTGCATCGCCCATCTCACGGCCCGCCCGGCCGCCCGACTGCGCCTGGCCGACCGCGGCCTGGTACGCGAGGGCTACCGCGCCGACCTGGTCCTCTTCGACCCGCAAACGGTCGCGGCCGGGTCGACCTTCGACGCCCCCCGCACGCTGCCCACCGGCATCCCGCACGTCCTGATCGACGGCCGCTTCGTGATCGAGGACGGGCGACGGACGGCCGTACTGGCGGGGCGGGCGGTGCGGCGGTCGGCGGGGCGGCGGGGCTGAGCAGCCTCAGCCCCGCCGCTACCGGAGCTCCTGCGCGACCTGCTCGACCCAGCGCCGCACGACGACCGAGTCGGTGGTCACCCCGAGCGCCCCGACCGCCTGGGCCCGTGCCTCGCGGTCCGGATTGATCCGGCCAGCGAAGAACCCCAGCGGTCCGAGGTAACGGCCCTCGTCGCGCAGCTTCTTGGCGAAGGTGAACCCGGCCTCACCATCGCCGTTGCGGGTGATGTCGGAGAGCAGCAGATCCACCCGGTGCGCGGCCAGCCAGTCGAGGGCGTCCTGCTCGGTGTCGGCCAGTTGGACAGTGGCCCCTTCCCGGCGCAGGTCCGTGGCCACGCCCCGCACACTGTCCACGACGTCGTCCACCCACAGGACGGACAGCCCGTGCAGGCCGGTCGCGGCGACGTGCCGTTGCCGGGCGGGGGCCTGGGAGCGGGCCACGCTCATGGCCTCGACAGCCAGCGCCGCCGTGTTGACCGGGGCGGTGGGCTCGCGGAGAGCGGCCAGCACCAGATCGCGCAGTTCCTGCGCGTTGTTGGTCAGCGAGGCGCCCAGCCCGGCGGCGCGCTCCTCACGGTCGGTGGAGCGACGGATGGTGAAGAAGACCACCGGACCGTCGTAGTTGCCGTCCGCCCTGAGCCGCTCCACCATCTCGAAGCCCGCGGCGTGGTCCGAGCCCCGGCTGATGTCGGAGATCAGCAGGTCAGGGGTGCGATTGCGGAGGGCCTGCACGGCGGCGGCACTCTTGGGCACATGGTTCACCTGCGCCCCGAGCGCCTCCAGCACCTCGCGCACCACGCCCTTGCGGTCCGGCTGGTCGTCGACCCAGAGGACGTCGAACGAGGGCGGGATGACCAGCGGTGGCGGCTGATACGCGGGCTGCGGCTGCTGGCTGTACGCCGGCGGCTGCCCCTGACCGTACGACGGCTGCGCGGGAAACACGCCCTGCGGGACGGCCGGCTCACCGTACGGCGGCTGCGAGCCGGGCGACGGCAGCGGCTCGGGCGGCCGCACCGCCCCCGGCCGGCCGCCCCCGCCGCCCATGCCGGCGCTGCCCCCGGGGCCCTGGCCCGGATACCCCCCGTATGGCTCGGGCCCCTGCCACGCCAGCGGCGGCCCGAAGCCCGTGGCGTAGCCGTCCCCGCGGGACCCCGACATCTCCTGCCACATCGGGGCCCACTCCTGGGACATCCGGGTCGGCTCCCCGCCGGAGCCGAGGGGGCCCTCGCGCAGCCGCTGGAGCAGCCGGTCCGCGTCCGGGCGGCCGGTCAGCTCGTCGACCAGCGAGGTGAACGCCGGATTGATCACCAAGTCGGGGAATTCACTGGGCAGTTGGCGTTCCAGCGCGGTCAGTGCCGCCTGGCCGGAGGTGCTGAGCGGCTCCGGCACCAGCAGGTCGTACGTCGCGAGGAAGTCCCGTACCGCCGTCAGCTCCTGTGCGGGCGGCTGCCCGGCCGCGGCCGCCAGCAGCGTCCGCCGCACCTCACGGTACATACGGAATTCGGCCACCACATCGCCGTCCACGGTGCCGGAGGGGCCGGTCATCATCCGGTAGAAGTCAGGGTAGAAGTACTGGAGCAGCAGCGTCCTGATCACCGCGCCGGGGCCGAAGTCGCGCCAGACGGGGTTCAGCGTGGCCTCCAGCACGAAGCCGTTGACCAGGCGTTTGATGCGGCGCGGGTTACGGTCCGAGCGCTGGGCCAGCAGGTCCACCAGGGCGTCGTCGAGCAGCGGTGCCACGCCCGCGGTCCGTGCGCACCAGCGGATGTAGTCCTTGACGCCGTGGTTGTCGGCGGCCGGAATCCGGTAGCTGGTCTGGAAGATCTTCTCCATGAACGCCGAACCGGCCGGCGACAGATCGCGCAGCAGCCCGTTCGGCCCCAGCGCCGACCGGTCGCAGCCGATCACGAACGCCAGCCCCGGTACGTCCAGATAGACCTTCACCGCCTCGCAGACCGCGAGCACCGTCTCCTCCGAGCAGCGGTCCAGGTCGTCGATGAAGACGACCAGCAGCCGGCGTGGCTGGAACTCGGCGGTCTCGGACCACTCCTGCACCAGATCGCCGATCGCGCCGCGCATCTCGTTGCGGGCCTGGGAGTTGACGGACAGGCTCTTCCACAGCTCGTCGACCAGCCCCGCCACCCCGAGCGGCCCGGCGGCGACCGTGGTCAGCGCGCGTACGGCCCGCAGCAGGGCGCGCCGTTCGGTGACCCGCGCCAGGCCGCGGCGCAGCACCCGCCGGTCGAAGCGCATCAGGACGGACTTGATCAGTCCTTCCAGGGCGTCCGCGCCGGTCGAGGTCCAGGCGTTGTACCAGACGGTCTCCACCTCGGGCGCCTGCGTCAGCTCCGCGTCGACCAGCCGCATCAGGCTGCTCTTGCCCATGCCCCAGCCGGCGTCGACGGCGAGGGTGAAGGGGGTGGAGTCGCGGGAGGCGACCAGCAGGCCGGCGAGCTGGCGGGCCGCGCCGCCGGCGCCCAGCAGGTCCGCCTCCGACTCGGCGACCGGTTCGTCGTTGAGTAGGGCGAAGGGACCGTGCAGCGGGGGCGCGGCCGGCGACGGTGCGGCTGGGGGTAACGGTGCCGAGGTGGGCATGCATGGGAGCGTATCGGCGCACGCCCCGGTTCCGCGGTGGTCACCGCGGAATCAGCAGTGCGCCGGCGCCCGCGCCGTCACCGCCCGTGAGGAACCCCACACCGAGCGCCGACCAACGTGGGGAAAAACACCGGGCGGCCGTGGAAACACGCCCGTAAGGTGGCGGACATGCAGGTGATCCAGTCAACGAAGCTCGCCAACGTCTGCTACGAGATCCGTGGCCCGGTGCTCGAGGAGGCCATGCGGCTGGAGGCGGCAGGTCACCGCATCCTCAAGCTCAACACCGGCAACCCGGCGGCGTTCGGCTTCGAGTGCCCGCCCGAGATCCTGGAGGACATCCTCCGGACGGTCGGGACGGCACACGGCTACGGCGACGCCAAGGGCCTGCTCTCCGCCCGCCGCGCGGTGATGCAGCACTACCAGACCATGGGCATCGAGCTCTCCGTCGAGGACATCTACCTGGGCAACGGCGTCTCGGAGCTGATCCAGATGTCGATGCAGGCGCTGCTGGACGACGGTGACGAGGTACTGGTGCCGGCGCCGGACTACCCGCTGTGGACGGCCTCGGTCTCGCTCTCCGGCGGCACCGCCGTGCACTACCGCTGTGACGAGCAGGCCGACTGGATGCCGGACCTCGCCGACATCGAGCGCAAGGTCACCGACCGCACCAAGGCCATCGTCGTCATTAACCCCAACAACCCCACCGGGGCGGTCTACGACGAGACGCTGCTGCAGGGCATCGCGGAGATCGCCCGCCGGCACAACCTGATCGTCTGCGCCGACGAGATCTACGACAAGATCCTCTACGACGGCGCCACCCACACCCCGTTCGCCTCGCTCGCCCCCGACCTGCTGACCCTGACCTTCAACGGGCTGTCCAAGGCGTACCGGGTGGCCGGCTACCGCAGCGGTTGGATGGCGGTCTGCGGCCCGAAGGCGCACGCCACCTCGTACATCGAGGGGCTGACGATCCTGGCCAATATGCGGCTGTGCGCCAATATGCCGGCCCAGCACGCGGTCGCCACGGCCCTCGGCGGCCGGCAGTCGATCAACGACCTGGTGCTGCCCGGCGGCCGGCTGCTGGAGCAGCGGGACACCGCCTACGAGCTGCTCACCCAGATCCCCGGCGTCAGCTGCGTCAAGCCCAAGGGCGCGCTCTACGCCTTCCCGCGGCTGGATCCCAAGGTCTACAAGGTCAAGGACGACCGGCAGATGGTGCTCGACCTGCTGCGCGCCGAGAAGATCATGATCGTGCACGGCACCGGCTTCAACTGGCCCGAGCCGGACCACTTCCGCCTGGTCACGCTGCCCAGCAAGGACGATCTGGCCGATGCGGTCACCCGTATCGGCTCCTTCCTGGACGGCTACGGACAGTACTGAGCACCCACCATCTTCTGTATGACCCACAACTTTAGACAGTGTCTAAGCTAGGATGGCTTCCTGGACTTTTTTCAGGAGGCCGTCCCATGTACGAACCGATCCGCACCAAGTCGGTCCACACCATGGCCGCCGCCCCGGAGATCCCGCACCGCTCCCGCGAGCAGGAGCTGGACATCCGGCTCGCCGGACAGCTGACCGCGCTGCTCACCGTCACCGACGAGCTGCACGCCCGCGCCCTACGGGCCGGCGACCGGGAGGCCGGGCAGCTGGACGCGGCCTCGCTGGCGGACGCCGCCGACCGGATCGCCGGGCAGGTCGGCCGGCTCAGCGGCGGGCACTACCCGCTGCGCGCCGAGCCCACCGACGGCGCCGCCACGGCCCGGGTGGCGGCCCTGCACCAGCGGGCGCACACCCTCGCCGGGAACGCCCTGGCGGTCGCCACGACCCGGAACGACACCGCGGCGATGGCGCTGACGGCGGAGCGGATGGCGGCGCACACCGGGCCGGTAAGAGACCTCGCCCCGGCCCCGGCCCACCGGGACCTCGCCTCGGCGTGAGGCAGCTCCGGCCCGCCGCACCCGGACCCGGGCGGCGCCGCCCGGCCGTTCACTCCACCGGCCCAGCGGCGCGCCCTCACCCGCGGTGACCACCGCGGCCCGGGCCGGCCGCCGACGACAACGGGCCGGGGCCCGCACCCGAAGGTGCGAGCCCCGGCCGTTACCGGGTGCGGCAGTCCTAGCCCAGGCGCTGGACCAGTGCGCGGTACTCGTCCCACAGCTCCTTCGGCGTGTGGTCGCCGAAGGTGTTGAGGTGCTCGGGGATCAGCGCCGCCTCCTCGCGCCAGACGTCCTTGTCGACGGTGAGCAGGAAGTCCAGGTCGGGGTCGGCCAGTTCGAGGCCGTCGGTGTCCAGGGACCCCTTCGCCGGCAGAATGCCGATCGGGGTCTCGACGCCCTCGGCGCGGCCGTCGAGGCGGTCGACGATCCACTTCAGGACGCGGGAGTTCTCACCGAAGCCGGGCCAGACGAACGAGCCCTGGTCGTTCTTGCGGAACCAGTTCACGTAGTAGATCTTCGGCAGCTTCGACTGGCGCCCCTCCGCCGCGGCAACCTGACCGACCTTGACCCAGTGGGCCATGTAGTCGCCCATGTTGTAGCCGCAGAACGGCAGCATCGCGAACGGGTCGCGGCGCAGCTCACCGACCTTGCCCTCGGCGGCGGCGGTCTTCTCCGAGGCCACGTTCGCGCCGAGGAAGACGCCATGGTTCCAGTCGAAGGACTCGGTGACCAGCGGGACCGCCGAGGCGCGGCGGCCGCCGAAGAGGATCGCCGAGATCGGCACGCCCTTCGGGTCCTCCCACTCGGGGGCGATGATCGGGCACTGCGAGGCGGGGACGGTGAAGCGGGCGTTGGGGTGGGCGGCCGGGGTGCCGGACTCCGGCGTCCAGTCGTTGCCCTTCCAGTCGGTGAGGTGGGCCGGCGTCTCCTCCGTCATGCCCTCCCACCAGACGTCGTTGTCGTCGGTGAGCGCGACGTTGGTGAAGACGGAGTTGCCCCAGAGGGTCTTCATGGCGTTGGCGTTGGTGTGCTCGCCGGTGCCCGGTGCCACGCCGAAGAAGCCCGCCTCGGGGTTGATGGCGTAGAGCCGGCCGTCCTCGCCGAAGCGCATCCAGGCGATGTCGTCGCCGATCGTCTCGACGGTCCAGCCGGAGATCGTGGGCTCCAGCATCGCGAGGTTGGTCTTGCCGCAGGCCGACGGGAAGGCCGCCGCGACGTACCGGGGCTCGCCCTGCGGCGGGGTGAGCTTGAGGATCAGCATGTGCTCGGCGAGCCAGCCCTCGTCCCGCGCCATGACCGAGGCGATGCGCAACGCGTAGCACTTCTTACCGAGCAGCGCATTGCCGCCGTAGCCCGAGCCGTAGGACCAGATCTCGCGGGCCTCGGGGAAGTGCGAGATGTACTTGGTGGAGTTGCACGGCCACGGCACGTCAGCCTGCCCCTCGGCCAGCGGGGCGCCCAGGGTGTGCACGGCCTTGACGAAGAAGCCGTCCTCGCCGAGCTCGTCGAGCACCGGCCGACCCATCCGGGTCATGGTGCGCATCGAGACCGCGACGTAGGCCGAGTCGGTGATCTCCACACCGAGGGCGGAGAGCGGGGAGCCCAACGGGCCCATACAGAACGGGACGACGTACATCGTCCGGCCCTTCATCGCACCGCGGAAGATGCCGCCCTCGCCGTTCGCGCCGGTGAAGATCTCCCGCATCTCCGCGGGGGCCTTCCAGTGGTTGGTGGGGCCGGCGTCCGCCTCCTTCTCGGAGCAGATGAACGTGCGGTCCTCGACACGGGCCACGTCCGAGGGGTCGGAGGCGGCGTAGTACGAGTTGGGGCGCTTGACCGGGTCGAGCTTCTGGAACGTGCCCTTGTCGACGAGCTCCTCGCACAGGCGCTCGTACTCCGCCTCCGAGCCGTCGCACCAGACGACCCGGTCGGGCTGGGTGATCGCTGCGATCTCGTCAACCCAGGCGATGAGCTCCTGGTGACGGGTCGGGACGGGAGAGGGAGCCGCGTTGTCGCGCGCCACGATCGCTCCTAGATGAGGGTATGGACGGATGGCTGCCCGGGGTGCCGGGAAATCCGCTTCTTTTGGTTGTTTGCCCCTTGGGGGCCGCGACCCGGATGCTTCGTGGACCGCTCATCCGGTGCCGACCGCACTCATTTGATCATCCGACCCGAATACCGTTCTGTCCAGAGGGCGCTTTCGTGACCGTCACCACTTGGGCATGAGCCGGTAACCTACGGTTGCGTAGGTAGCATTGCGCCATGACTTCCGCGCCCGACGCCGCCGAGAGCACCCCTCCCTCCGCGCCGCCCGCGATCGCGGCGGTCACCGCCGCCGCCGCGCCCCTGAAGCCGAAGCTGCGCGGCTGGCTGCACGCCGGGATGTTCCCCGCCGTCCTGCTCTCCGGCGTCATCCTCACCGCGCTCGCCGACAGCCCCCGCGGCCGCCTGGCCTGCGCCATCTACACGCTGTCCGCCTGCCTCCTGTTCGGCGTCAGCGCCCTTTACCACCGCGGCAATTGGGGCCCGCGGGCCGATGGCATCCTGCGCCGCCTGGACCACGCCAACATCTTCCTGATCATCGCCGGCACCTACACCCCGCTGACGATGCTGCTGATCCCCGGCTCCCGCGGCCAGGCCCTGCTCTGGGCGGTCTGGGCGGCCGCACTGGCCGGAATCCTCTTCCGGGTCTTCTGGGTCGGCGCACCCCGCTGGCTCTACACCCCCTGCTACATCGCGATGGGCTGGGCCGCCGTCTTCTTCCTCCCCGACTTCCTGCACACCGGTGGTATCGCGGTCCTCGTCCTCGTCGTCGTCGGCGGCCTCCTCTACAGCGCCGGCGGGATCATCTACGGCATCAAGCGCCCCAACCCCTCCCCCCGTTGGTTCGGCTTCCACGAGGTCTTCCACTCCCTCACCCTGGCCGCCTTCATCGTCCACTACGTCGGCATCTCGCTCGTGGCCTATACGCACGCCTGAGCCACCCTCCTCGCGCCACCTCGGCCGCGCCCCTCCTGGGGCGCGGCCTTGCACATGACCGGGCGAGTCACCGTACGTGTCCATCCCCACAGCACAGCGTGACACACGGCACCGACAGTCAGGACTTCGTCAAGGTTCGGAGGCCGGCCCGGTCCGGTCCGCCCCGGTTGCGGTGCGGCTCGGCTGCCTCAGGCCGAGACCGGTGTCCGAGGAACGACGTCCGGGCCGGTGTCCCGCGCGGCGGTCATGGGATGGGCGTGGGACGCCGGCCGTGGGTACGGGCATCGGCCGTGGCCCGCGCGCCGGCCGATGCCCGACAATGCTGCGCATGGTCTCCGCACGCACCACCGCCTCCACACCGCCCGGGACGCCGAAGATCGGGCTGCGGGAGCGGAAGAAGATCCAGACCCGGCAGGCGATCCAGCGGGCCGCCTTCCGGCTCTTCCAGGACCAGGGGTACGACGCGACCCCGGTCGACCGGATCGCCGAGGCCGCGGACGTCTCGACCAGCACGGTCTTCCGCTACTTCCCGACCAAGGAGGACATCGTGCTCTCCGGCGAGTACGCCACCGTGCTGGAGGCCGGGCTCCGGGCCCGGCCCGCGCGGGAGCCGATGGTGGAGTCGGTGCGGCAGGTCACCGTCGAGGTGCTGCGCGCGCTCGGTGCGGCGGACCGCAAGGAGCTGGTCCAGCGGATCCGGCTGATCCGTGACGTACCCGCGATCCGGGGGCGTACGGCGGAGAACACCGCCCGGGACGCGGCGCTGATCACCGCGGTGCTGGCCGAGCGCTCGGGGCGCCAGGCCGACGACCTGACGCTCCGGGTCATCAGCAGCGCCGTGCTGGCGGCCCTTCAGGAAGCCATGCTGCGCTGGGTCGAGGAGAACGACCCGGCCGGTCCGGCCGGTCCGGCCGGTCCCGACGGTCCCACCGATCTGGGCGGCCCCGCCGACGTGGGCGGCCCCGCCGACCTGGAACGGCTGATCGAGCTGCTCAACCAGACGATGGACGTACTGGCCCGGGGGCTCACCCTGTGACGGTGGGGACTCACGTTCTAACGGCGGGGACTCACGTTGCGACGGCGGGGGCTCACCCTCTGACGGACGGGTCCCACGCGCTGACGGACCGGGTCACCCGTTGAGCGCAGGGGCGGCCGGCGCGCCGGTGCCTGCGCCGCGCAGCGCCCGCTCGATCCCCGCCGCCCCCTTCAGCAGCGCCTCGTCCGCGCCGGAGCCGCCCACGAGCTGGAGCCCCAGCGGCAGCCCGTTCGCGGCACGGCCGGCGGGCAGACTGAGCGCCGGCAGACCGGCGTTGCTCCAGGGCAGGCACATGATCGAGGAGCCGGTGGTGGTGAGGTCGGCGGGCGCGGGGCCGGTGGCGGACGGGGCGATCCACACCTCCACACCGGCCGCGGCGCCGTCCGCCGCAAGCCGTTCGCGGAAGGCCGTACGGCGGGTGCGCGCCGCCGCGTGGTCGGCTGCGGCGATCGCCTGGCCCTGGCGGATCGCCGCCGTGGTCTCCGGGCGGTAGCGGTCGCCGTAGCGGGCGAACCAGTCGGCGTGCGCCCGCGCCACCTCGTAACGGTTCATCGTGAAGAGCTGGTCGACGATCTGCTCGAAGTCGTCCATCACGGGGACCTCGTGCACCGTGTACCCGGCCGCCCGCAGCAGCTCCGCCTGCTCGTCGAACGCGGCCAACGCCTCGTCTCCGGCGCGCTCCAGGTAGGGGCCGGCGGGGATGCCCAGCACCGGGCGCGGCGCGCCGTCGTCCGCCGGCGGCTCCGCCCACCCGTCGAGCAGCACCGCCGCGGCCAGGGCGACGCCCGCCACGTCGGTGGCGTAGCACCCCAGGGTGTCGAGGCCGACGGCGTTGGGGATCACCCCGTCGACCGGGATCCGGCCGTAGCTGGGCTTGAAGCCGACCACCCCGCAGTACGCGGCCGGCCGGATCATCGAGCCGACCGTCTGGGTGCCGATGGCCAGCGGCACCATGCCGGCGGCGACCGCGGCCGCCGATCCGCTGCTGGAGCCCCCGGGCGTATGGGCCAGGTGGTGCGGATTGCGGGTCGGCCCGGGCGCGGTGACCGCGAACTCCGCGGTCACGGTCTTGCCGGCGATCAGCGCCCCGGCCGCGCACAGCCGGTTGACGACGGTGGCCTGCGCACCGCCCAGCACCTCGGGCGGCAGCGCCGAGCCGGCACGGGTGGGCAGTCCGTCGACGTGCACGATGTCCTTGATGCCGACGGGGACGCCGTGCAGGGCGGGGCGGGCGATGGGGTCCGGGGCCCCGGCGGCCTGCCGGTGCGCCGCCGCCAGGAGCCGGGTGCGCCGCCCCTCCTCGGGTAGGAAGGCCCGCACCTGCGGGTCGACCGCGTCGATGCGGTCGCAGGTGCGGGCCGCCGCGGCGACGGGGTCGTCGGTGCCGTCCCGTAAGGCCGCGGCTTCCTGGACCAGGCAGCGCCGCCCGAGCAAGGTCGTCATCCTTGAAGGCTACAACCGCCCACCGACAGCAGCCGGTTGGGCGCCAGGGCCCCGGCCGCCTCAGTCCCGCAGCCGCCCGGTCAGCTCCTCCGCGTCGGTGGTCGGCCGCTCACAGGTGAAGCGGCGGCAGACGTAGGCGGCGGGCCGCCCGTCGACCAGCGGGCGGTCCTTCAGGAGCGGCACCGCGGCGGTGTCGTCGGACCCGGGGGCGCCGAGCGCGACGACCGCGCCCGGGGCGGTGCCGAGCAGCGCGGCGCGGTGCAGCGCGACGGTGGCCGGATCGCCCTGGGCACCGATGACCGCGACCTCCCGGGGCCCGTCCAGCGCGGCCTCGGCGACGGCGAGCCCCCAGCCGATGAAGCGCGGCACCCGCACGCCGAGCGCGGTGACGACGCCCAGGGCCCGTTCGGCGGCGGTCCGGTGGAGGTCGCTGCCGGTCAGCGCCGCGTACGACAGCAGGGCGCCGGCCGCCGCGGTCCACCCGGAGGGCGTGGCGTTGTCGGTCGGGTCCTGGGGACGGCGGATCAGCGCCTCGGCGTCGGCGGCGGTGTCGTAGAGCGAGCCGTCCTCGGCGGTGAACTGGAGCAGCACGGTGTCCAGGAGGAGGCCGGCGAACTCCACCCAGACGCCCTCGCCGGTGACCGAGGCGAGGGTGAGGAAGCCCTCGGCGACATCGGCGTAGTCCTCCAGGACGCCGGAGTTGGCGCCCGGTGTGCCGTCGCGGGAGGTGCGGTGCAGCCGGGCGTGGCCGTCCATGTGGACGCGGACCAGCAGGTCGGCGGCGTCGGTGGCGGCCTGGAGAAGGTCCGGGCGGTCGAAGTAGGCACCGGTCTCGGCGAGCGCGGCGATGGCCAGGCCGTTCCAGGCGGCGACGACCTTGTCGTCCCGGCCGGGGCGCGGCCGGCGGTCCCGCTCGGCCAGCAGCCGCCGCTTGACCGAGGTCACCCGTTCGGCATCCACCGGTCCTTCGGTGCCGGGGAGTTGCAGCACCGAGGCGCCCTCCTCGAAGGTGCCCTCCTCGGTGACGCCGAAGTACCCGGCGGCGAACTCGGCGTCCTCCTCGCCCAGTACGGCGCGCAGCGCCTGCGGCGTCCAGACGTAGTAGGCGCCTTCGACGTGCCGTCCGCTGCCCGTGCCGTCGTCGCTGTCGGCGTCCAGCGCGGAGGCGAAACCGCCCTGCTCGGTGCGGAGTTCGCGGACCATGAAGTCGGCGGTCTGTACCGCGATCCGGCGCGCCAGGTCCGAGCCGGTGGCCCGCCACAGGTGGGCGTAGGTCCGGCACAGCAGGGCGTTGTCGTAGAGCATCTTCTCGAAGTGCGGCACCGTCCAGGTGGTGTCCACCGCATAGCGCGCGAAGCCGCCGCCGAGCTGGTCGTAGATGCCGCCGCGGGCCATCGCCTCACAGGTCGCCTGCACCATCTCCAGGGCCCCGGCCGAGCCGGTGCGGGCGTGGTGGCGGAGCAGGAACTCCAGCACCATGGCCGGCGGGAACTTGGGCGCCCCGCCGAACCCGCCGTGCACCGCGTCGAATTCGCGGGTCAGGGCCATCAGCGCGGTGTGCAGCTCCTCGGGGCGCGGCGGCCGGCGGTCCGCGGCCAGCGCCCCGGCCAGGGAGCGCTCGGACAGATCGGCGACGATCCGGCCGGCGACCTCGCCGACCTCGTCACGGCGGTCCGCCCAGGCGCTGCGCACGCCCTCCAGGACCTGCCCGAAGGACGGCATGCCGTGCCGCGGCTCGGGCGGGAAGTACGTACCGAAGTAGAACGGCTCGGCGTCCGGGGTGAGGAAGACGGTCATCGGCCAGCCGCCCTGCCCGGTGGCGGCCTGCACGGCCTCCATATAGACCGCATCGACGTCCGGCCGCTCCTCGCGGTCCACCTTGACCGCCAAGAAGTGCTCGTTGAGCAGCGCGGCGGTCGCCTGGTCCTCGAAACTCTCGTGCGCCATCACGTGGCACCAGTGGCAGGAGCTGTAGCCGACGCTGAGCAGCACCGGCACCCCGCGCCGGCGGGCCTCCTCGAACGCCTCGGTGGACCACGGCCACCAGTCGACGGGGTTGTCGGCGTGCTGGAGCAGGTACGGGGACGTCTCATGAGCCAGGCGGTTCGGCATGCCTCCATCCTCTCCCACCTGCGCCCGGCCGCTCGTCGCGCACCACCGGGGCGGGGCCGGAATTCCCCGGGCTCCCGGGTGCGGAGCCCGGGGATTCCCGGCCGGGGAAGGTGCGGCGCGGTTCGCCGCTGCGCAGGTGCGCGCCGCCCCGTACCCGGTTCAGCGCTCCGGGACGACCGTGCCCATGGAGGGGCGGACGGGAAGGGGCTCGTCCGGGTGCCGGGCCTTGCGGAACTCCTGGGGGCTCATGCCCCGTTCCCACTTGAACCCACGAACGGCTCGACGGCGTCCTCCCGACCAGGCCGTCCAGCGTGGCACCCTCCCCTCCTGCCGTGCGTCGCAGTGCGGGAGGCGCGGGAGTTGTCCACAGGCCTGCCGGAATCCGCGGGGACGGGGAACACTGTGCGTACGGCGTGGATCACCGCCGAGTACTGCTGGAACTGCTGGAGGGGGAGGGCATGGCAGGCACATCGGCCGTACTGCGCGATGGCCACCGGGCGGAGGCGGAAGCGCTGTTGACCAGGGCCGTGGACGAGGAGGTGCGGCGGTCAGGGGGACGGCTCGACGGGGAGGCGCTGGCGGGCAGAGCCCGGGCGGCGCTGGCGGAGCTGGCGGGCAGCGCCGCCGAGGAGTACGCCGCGTACGTCCTGGCGCTGGACGAGGCGGCGGCCGACCGGTCGTCGCTGGGACGGCGGCTGTCGCGGAAGGAGCTGGGGACCCCGGCGGTGGCGACCGCGGTGGCGGCGGTGGCGGCCTTCGGCACCGACCTGGCGTACGGCACGGGCGCGGGGGCCGCACTGGGCGTGGGGGCCGCCGTGCTGGTGGCGGGTGCCGCGGCCACGGTATTGAAGCTCACGTCCGGTCACTGGCCGGCGGCGCACCGGGAGGCGGGCCGGCGCGGGCAGCCCGGCGGGGCCGAGCAGTTGCGGCTGGAGTGGCTGACGGCGCTGGAGGTGCGGGGCATCCGGCCGTTCCTGGACCAGCAACGCATGCTGACGGCGGCGGCCCGTGGCAACGGATCGGCGACCGGCGCGGGGGCCACTACGTCCCGGGGCACCGCCCGGGGGCCGCAGCTGCGTGGCGCCGACCGCAGTGCGGCGGCCCGGCAGCGGTCCGTGCTGGAGCACTCCTTCGCCCAACTTCCGCGCCCGGACGGCCCGTTCGCCGGGCGCCGGGCGGAGCTTGCGCAGATCGCACAGTGGGTGCACGCGGCCCGGGCGAGCACCGAGACCCGACCGACGGTGGTGGTGCTGCACGGCGAGCCGGGCTCGGGGCGGACGGCGCTGGCGGTGCGGGCCACGCACCAGCTGCGCGACCAGTTCCGGGGCGCCTGTGTGGTGGATCTGCGCGGGGACACCCCCGGGGAGGCACCGCTGCCGACCCGGGACGCGCTGCTGCACCTGCTGAACCGACTCGGCGCACCGCGCGAACAGTTGCTCTTCCGTGAGCGCCCCTCCCAGGAGCAGCACGTCACACGGCTCGGCGAGCTGTACCACCAGCATCTGACGGGCCTGCCGGTGACGGTGCTGCTGGACGACGCCCACGACCCCGAGCAGGTGCGCACCCTGGTGCCGGAGGGGTCCGACAGCCTGGTGCTGGTCACCTCCCGGGCGCCGCTGGAGCTGCCGACGGACCTGGAGGCGTGGGTGCACCAGCTGCCCGTGGGCCCACTGGACCCCGCGGGCGCCGAGGAGTTGCTGCGGACCGCCGCCGGGGCCGGCGAGAAGGCTGCGGACCCACCCGCTGCGTACGACTCCCGGGCGGTCGAGGAGATCTCCGCGCTGTGCGGCGGCCTGCCGCTGGCGCTGCGGACGGCGGGCGCTGCGCTGGGCGCGCGCACACCCACGGCACTCGCCGGGAACCTGGCGGCACAGGGCGCGCTGCCACCGGTGGAACGCGCCCTGGCCCTGTGCTACGCCGAGCAGCCGGAGGCCGCCCGGCAGCTGCTGCGCCGGCTGGCGCTGGTGGGCCGGGCCAGCCTGGGTGCGGCCGCCGCGGCCGCCCTGCTGGGCGTGCCGAACGCGGAGGCCGAGCGGCAGCTGGCGGCGCTGGCGCGGGCCGGGCTGATCGAGCACGTACGCGGCGAGCGGTACCGGCTGCATGCGCTGGTGCACACCTTTGCGCACGCCCGGCTGGTGGACGAGGAGGATCCGGCGGAGCGCGGGGCGGCCCAGGAGCGGCTGATCCGTGGCTATGCGGAGCTGGCCGATTCGGTGATCCGGCTGGTCGACGGCCGGACGTCGACCCGTGCCGACCGCTTCGGCTCGCACGGCTTCACCTCGCTGGACGCCGCCCTGCAGTGGCTGGACGACGAGACCAGCTTCATCACCGCCGCGCTGCGCCACGCCGATCAGGGCGTGGACCAGGCGACGGTGTCCCACCTGCTGGGCGCGCTGGCCGACTACTGCCTGCTGCGCGGGGACCTCTACCGCCTGGGCGAGCTGAGCGAACTGACCCGTACGGGCGGCCAGGGGCTGTTGGTCCGCTCGGTGCAGTGGCGTACGGGGGTGGCGGCCCGGCAGCTCGGCGAACTGGACCGGGCACGCACGACGCTGTCGTCGGTGGTCGACCTCTACTTCGAGGCGGAGCACCCGGCGGGCGCCGCCCGTGCGCTGCGCGACCTGGGCATCACCCTCCAGCAGCAGGGCAGCCTGCCGGAGGCCGCGGACAAGCTCCGGGAGGCGCTTGAGCTCCAGTCGGGTCCGGACATGCACGGCGACCGGGCCTGGACGCTGCACGCCCTGGCGGCGGTGGAGCGGGACCGCGCCCAGCTCGCCGACGCCCTCGCCCTGCTGCGGGAGTCGCTGGCCCTGCACGAGGAGAGCGAGAGCGTGCACGGCCAGGCCTGGGCACACTTCCAGCTGGGCCAGGTGTATCTGCGGCTGGGCGAGGTGCCACGGGCGGAGGCCGCACTACACGCGGCGCTGGAGCTGTACGGCCGGACGCACGACGAGCGCGGCACGGCCTGGGCGATGACGCAGCTGGCTCGCGCCCGGCTGGTGACCGGCGAGCCCGGGGCCGCGGTGGACGGGCTGCGGCAGGCGCTGCCGCTGCACCACCAGCACGAGGACGCCCGCGGTGAGGCCTGGACGATGTACTACCTGGGCCAGGCGCTGGAGGAGCGGGGCGAGCACGATGCGGCACTACGGCAACTGGAGCGCGCACGGACGATGTTCAGCCGGATGCAGGACGGCTACGGCCTGGCCTGCGCGCGGCACCACTCGGGCCGGGTGACCCGCGATCTGCGGGCGGAACAGACGGGCTCGCTGCGCAACAGCGGCTTCGCCCGGCAGCTGCTCCAGGAGGCCCGCAAGGACTTCCAGCGCATCGGGGTGCCGCACGGCGAGGCCTGGTCCTGCCTGGAGCTGGTGATCGTCGACGCGGGCAACGGCCGGGCGGCGCAGGCGCTGGAGCTGGCCGACGAGGCGGCACGGCTGTTCGCCGGTTATGGCGACCGGCGCGGTGAGGACTGGGCGCGGTTCCTGCGCTGCACACTGCTGCCCTTCGCCTCGCCGGGCGGTTCGGTGGTGGGCGCGGCGGTCGCGCAGGAGGAGCTGGCGCAGCTGGTCCGGGAGAAGCATCCGACCCGCGACGCCAAGCTGGAGGACTGCGCGGAGGCGTTCGGGCTGCTGCTGGAGCGCGGGGTGGAGCCGGAATCGGGGTGGCAGGCCTGGCGGCTCGGCATGGTGCCGAACCGCCACGCCCGGGAGGTGATGGGGGTGCTGGTCGCACCGGACGCCCTGGAGTGAGACCGACACCGGCCGCCGGCACCGGCCACTGCACACCGGCTCGCGGCACCCTGGCCCACGGCACGGCGTCCTGCGGCGCGGCGGACGTGGTCGTATGCCGGCCCGCCCGCCGCCGGCACGAGTACACGTCCGTCCGTCCGGGGGTTGCCGCACTCGTTCGCCCCGGGCCGTGCCGGCCCTACGTACCCGCCGACGGTCGGGACAGTGCCCGTGCCAGGAGGGTGCCAAGGATCGGACCGTGCCCGTCTCCAGGACCGGGACAGTGCCCAGGGCAGCGCCCAGGACGGTGCCCCAGGCTGGGTGCCGGGGCGGTACCAGGTCCCGCCGTGGCCAGCGCAAGGCTCGGCTCGCTGACCGCTCGGATCAGCGAGCCGCCGGGCCGGTAGGCCAGCCACTGCCTGGGCGGCCGGCCGTCCACCGACACCCGGTCCATGGGGCCGCCGGAACGTCGCCGAGCAACCGACAGGACGGCCGGGAGGGCCGTCGCCGGACCTTGCTCAGCCGACCTTCCTGCTCAGCCGGCCTTACCGGACCCCGCTCAGCCACCACTTGCCGGACCCGGCTCAGCCGACCTTGCCGGATCCCGCTCAGCCGGCCCTGCCTGACCCGGCCCTGCCTGACCCGGCCCTGCCTGACCCGGCCCTGCCTGACCCGGCCCTGCCTGACCCGGCTCAGCCGGCCTTCGGCTCGGCGGCCGGGGCGCCGGCTCCCTTGCCGGTCGCCTTGCCGCCGTCCTCGGGCTGCTCCTCGAAGTCCACCTTCCTCATGTGCTTGTTCATGGACTTCATCAGCAGCCACACGGCGCCGCCGATGACCGCGAAGACGATGAAGCCGAGGACGCCGGGGGTCACCTTGTCCTTGTCGAAGCTGTCGGCAAGGGTGACGACGTGCGTCAGGGCGAGGGTGCTGGGCGCGCTCATCATGGGCTCAATTGTTGCGGATGCCCGCGAAGAGGTCGTCCTCGGGGAGGGATGTGTCCACCAGCGACTTGGCGAGCTCGTACTCCTCCGTCGGCCAGACCTCCCGCTGGATGTCCATCGGGACCCGGAACCAGCCGCCGTCGGGGTCGATCTGGGTGGCGTGCGCGATCAGCGCCTTGTCCCGGATCTCGAAGAAGTCGGCGCACGGGACGTAGGTGGTCAGGGTGCGCTCGCGACGCTCGAACTGCTTCCAGCGCTCCAGCCACTCCCCGTAGGGCGACTCCAGGCCGCGCTCCAGCAGCGCCTCGTGCAGGGCGATGGTGCGCGGCTTGTTGAAGCCCTGGTTGTAGTAGAGCTTCTGCGGCTGCCAGGGCTCGCCGGCCTCCGGGTACTTCTCCGGGTCGCCGGCCGCATCGAAGGCCACCATCGTGATCTGGTGGGTCATGATGTGGTCCGGGTGCGGGTAGCCGCCGTTCTCGTCGTAGGTCGTGATGACCTGTGGCTTGAACTCCCGGATCAGCTTCACCAACCGGCCGGCCGCCTCGTCGACGTCCTGGAGCGCGAAGCAGCCCTCCGGCAGCGGCGGCAGCGGGTCGCCCTCGGGCAGCCCGGAGTCGACGAAGCCCAGCCACTCCTGCTTGACGCCCAGGATCTCCCGGGCCTCGTCCATCTCCTTCTTGCGCACCTCGTGGATGTGCTCCTCGATGTACGGGTCCCCCTGGAGCTTGGGGTTGAGGATGGAGCCCCGCTCACCGCCTGTGCAGGTGGCGACCAGCACGTCCACCCCCTCGGACACGTACTTGGCCATGGTGGCCGCACCCTTGCTCGACTCGTCGTCGGGGTGGGCGTGGACGGCCATCAATCGCAGCTGCTCAGTCAAGACTCGATCCTCAGTTAAGGGCCGGAGAATATGCCTCCTATAGTGACCGAAGCGAGGGGGCGCTGTATTCCCTGGGGCGGGGACCCCCCGGGGGTTCCGGATCCAGGTCCCCGTACCAGGAGGACGGATCATGACCGCGGTGCGTGAGGGGCTCCCCGACGGACGCTACGGCCGCTCCGCGGACCAGCGCGCGGACCGCAAGCTCAAGATCATCGGCGCGGTGCTCGGCGCCGCGCTGCTGGGCGTGATCGGCTGGTCCGGCGTCTCCTACATCGCCGACCAGGACCTCAGTGGCCGGGTGATCGCCTGGGATGCGGTCTCCGACCACGCGGTCAAGGTGCACCTGGAAATCATCAAGGGCACCGACGACAAGGGCGTGTGCACCCTCCGCTCGCAGGCCGACGACGGCTCCGAGGTGGGCCGCAAGGACGTCACCGTCGACCAGCGCACCGGCCAGGTGGACACCGTGGTCACGGTGCGCACCACGAAGCGGGCGACCAACGCCGTGCTGGTCGGCTGTACGGCGTCCGGCCGCGGTTGACCCGCGCGCCCCGTTGCGCAACCCCCGGGTGGTCACCCCTAGGATGCGAGAGACCACGGAGCGTGTCGTGACCGCCTCTGATCAGCGGTGATGCGTTCCTGAGCGGGGACTGTGAATTTCCTCTTCCCCGATTTGTGCCGGAATTGTTAGGCTCGTGGTTTCGCCCACCTGTGAAGGCGCAAACCTTCCTGGTAGGGCGTTTGATTTATCCCCAGTACCGACGAGGAGCACCTGTGACCCAGACCAGCGAGAACGTCACCTGGCTGACCCAGGAGGCGTATGACCAGCTCAAGGCCGAGCTGGAGCACCTGTCTGGTCCCGCACGCGCCGAGATCACCGAGAAGATCGCGGCGGCCCGCGAGGAAGGTGACCTGAAGGAGAACGCCGGGTACCACGCGGCCAAGGAGGAGCAGGGCAAGCAGGAGGCCCGCGTCCGCCAGCTGAAGCAGCTGCTGGAGACCGCGAAGGTCGGCGAGGCCCCCGCGGCCAACGGCGTCGTCGCCCCCGGCATGGTCGTCACCATCGCGTTCGACGGGGACCCGGACGACACCCTTGAGTTCCTCCTCGCCTCGCGGGAGTACGCGAGCTCGGACATCGAGACCTACTCCCCGCAGTCGCCGCTGGGCACCGGCGTCAACGGCAAGAAGATCGGCGCCGACGCCGAGTACGAGCTCCCCAACGGCAAGAAGGCGAGCGTCAAGATCCTCGACGCCAAGCCGTACTCGGGCTGAGGCCCACAGGGACCGGGGCCCAGGCCCCGCAGCCGCACCACGGCGGGCGGCCCGGAGCGCAGTGCTCCGGGCCGCCCGCCGTTGCCGTCCCGGGCGCTGCCCCAGGGTGGCGTCCCGGGCGCCGTACGGCGTCGGGGCGGGCTCTCAGGTGGTGGCCGACCGGTACTTGCGGACCGCCAGTGTCCGGAAGGCCGCGATGATCAGCACCGACCAGATCACCGAGGCGATCACCGGGTGCTCCATCGGCCAGGCGCCGGTCACCGACTTGGGCACCCTGCCGATGGTGTTCCCGAACAGCTCCCGGGAGGCGGCCACGGTCGCGCTGAACGGGTTCCACTCGGCGACGTACTGGAGGAAGGTCGGCATGCCGTCGACCGGGACGAAGGCGTTGGAGATGAAGGTCAGCGGGAAGAGCCAGATCAGCCCGCCGGAGGTGGCCGCCTCGGGCGTCTGCACCGAGAGCCCGATCAGCGCGCCGATCCAGGAGAAGGCGTAGCCGAGCAGGAGCAGCAGCGCGAAGCCGGCGAGCACCTCGGCGAGGTTCTCGTGGGTCCGCCAGCCGATCAGCAGCGCGACGACCGCGAGCACCACCAGCGTCAGCGCGGTCTGCACCAGGTCGGCCAGGGTCCGCCCGGTCAGGACCGCACCCCGCGACATCGGCAGCGAGCGGAACCGATCGATGAGCCCCTTGTGCATGTCGTCGGCGATGCCCGCGCCGGCGCCCGCGGTGGCGAAGGTGACGGTCTGCGCGAAGATCCCCGCCATCAGGAACTCTCGGTAGGCCTGGGCGTCACCGACCGGGGCACCGGGGATGTTGATCGAGCCGCCGAAGACGTAGGTGAACAGCACCACGAACATGATCGGCTGGATCAACCCGAAGATCACCACTTCGGGGATCCGCAGCATCCGGATCAGGTTGCGCTCGGCGACGACCAGCGAGTCCCGTACGGAGCGGGCCAGGCCGCTGCGGTCCTGCGGGGTCGGGGCGGTGGTGCGGGCGGTGTCGGTCAGCGCGGTCACTGCACGCCCTCCTTCTGGCGGCCGATGCCGGTGCTGCTGGCGCCGGCATCGGCGCCGGAACCGGGCGCGGCGCCGTTCGCGCCGTTCCCCTCCGCCTCGGCGGTGTGCCCGGTCAGTGCGATGAAGACGTCGTCGAGAGTGGGGCGGCGCAGGCCGATGTCGTCGATCTCCACGCCCCGGACGTCCAGTTCGCGGATGACCTCGGCGAGCAGCTTGGCGCCACCGGCCACCGGGATGGTGAGCTTGCGGGTGTGCGGTTCGACGGTGCTCTCGCCCTTGGCGAAGCCGCGCAGGACCTCGTCGGCGACGGTGAGGTGCTCGGGCGCGTGCACCACGACCTCGACGCGCTCCCCGCCGGTGCGGGCCTTGAGCTGGTCGGAGGTGCCCCGGGCGATGACCTTGCCGTGGTCCACCACGCAGATGTCGTGGGCGAGCCGGTCGGCCTCCTCCAGGTACTGGGTGGTGAGCAGCAGCGTCGTACCGCCCGCGACCAGTTCCTGGATCACGTCCCAGAGCGCCTGGCGGTTGCGCGGGTCCAGGCCGGTGGTCGGCTCGTCCATGAACATTACGGGCGGGCTGACGACCAGCGCGGCGGCAAGGTCGAGCCGGCGGCGCATCCCGCCGGAGTAGGTCTTGGCGGTGCGGTCGGCGGCGTCGCCCAGGTGGAAGCGCTCCAGCAGTTCGACGGCCCGGCGCTTGGCGTCGCGACCGGTCATCTGGTAGAGCTGGCCGACCATCTTCAGGTTCTCGCGGCCGGTCAAGTACTCGTCCACGGCGGCGAATTGGCCGGAGAGTCCGATCGAGCGGCGCACCTTGTCGGGGTGGGCGAGGACATCGATCCCGGCGACCTGCGCGGTGCCGCGGTCGGGCCGGAGCAGGGTCGTCAGGACCCGCACGGCGGTGGTCTTGCCGGCACCGTTGGGGCCGAGCATTCCGAGGACGGTTCCTTCGGGAACGTCGAGGTCGACGCCGTCCAGTGCCCTCACGTCACCGAAGGTCTTCACCAGGCCTTCGGCGTAAATGGCGCCTGGCATAGGGGTTCTCCCAAGGTCGGGTCAGTTCCAGGTCGAATATTACGTTTGGCGGTCTACGCCTGCTCTGTGGGCAATTGCCCGCAACGGAATGCCACGACCGACCGCCCCTAGGCGATCGCCGGCCCCCCGCAACCGGGGATGCTACTCCCAAACGCGATACATCGCGATACAAATGCCGGGACTGCCCCGCGCATGCCGCAGAGGGCCCCCGCCGACCTGCGGAAGCCCTCCTCGAACGCGATAAGAATCCGCCGGCCCCCGCCGTCCGGGGCCGGCCGCCCGCCGTCACTCGGCCACGACGTACCCCGCGTCGGCCAGCGCCGTCCGCACCTCGTCGCAGTGCACCGGCCCCTGGGTCTCCAGGTGCAGCTCCACCTCCACCTCGGTGAGCCCCAGCCGCGGATCCGTCCGTACGTGCCCGATGTCCAGGACGTTCGCGTCGACCCGCGTGAGCACCCCGAGCATCGTCTCCAGCGCCCCCGGCCGGTCCGTCAGCCGCAGCCGCAGCGAGAGGTAGCGGCCCCCGGCAGCCATCCCGAACCGCAGGATGCGCTGCAGCAGCAGCGGGTCGACATTGCCCCCGGACAGCACCGCCACCACCGGGCCCTCGAAGGACTCCGGGCGGGCCAGCAGCGCCGCCACCGGACTCGCCCCGGCCGGCTCCACCACCAGCTTCGCCCGCTCCAGACAGAGCAGCAGCGCGCTGGAGAGCTGGTCCTCGGTGACCGTCCGGACCTCGTCCACCAGCTCCCGGACGACCTCGAACGTCACCTCGCCCGGCCGCCCGACCTTGATGCCGTCCGCCATCGTCGACAGCCTCTCCACCGCCACCGGACGCCCGGCCGCCAGCGACGGCGGATAGCAGGCCGCGCCCGCCGCCTGCACCCCGATGACCCTCACATCCGGCCGCAGCGCCTTGACCGCCAGCGCGAGACCCGCCGCCAGCCCGCCCCCGCCGATCCCGACGACGATGCTGCGCACCTCCGGGCACTGTTCGAGGATCTCCAGGCCGACCGTGCCCTGCCCGGCGATGATGTCGCGGTGGTCGAAGGGGTGGATGAACACCGCGCCGGTCTGGTGCGCGTACTCCTGGGCGGCGGCCAGCGTCTCGTCGACCACCTGGCCCTCCAGCCGCACCTCCGCGCCGTACTCCCGTGTCGCGGCGACCTTCGGCAGCGGGGCGCCGACCGGCATGAAGACCGTGGAGCGCACCCCCAGCAGGGACGCCGCCAGGGCCACGCCCTGCGCGTGGTTGCCCGCGCTCGCGGCCACCACCCCGGCCGCCCGCTCCTGTGCCGACAGCCCGGCGATCCGCACATAGGCACCGCGGATCTTGAACGAGCCGGTCCGCTGGAGGTTCTCGCACTTGAGGTGCACCGGCGCACCGACCAACCCGGACAGATAGCGGCTGCCCTCCATGGCGGTGGCCCGGGCGACACCCGAGAGCATCTTGTGCGCCGCGCGGATGTCATCGACGGTGACCGGACCGGCGGCTAGCGGAGCACCACCGCCGCGTGCGGAGGCAGCGGTTCCGTGCGACGTACGCGGCGAATGAGCAGCCATGCCGCCAGTCTCGCAGTTCGTCCGGGCGCGGGCTCGCCCGGCCGCGCGCACCCCGGGGTTACGGGGCGTTATCGGAATGTGCAGCGCGGGTTCGCTCCCCGCCGGGTCCGCGTACGCTGTCCTCCCATCCGTACGCACTTCCACCGAAGCGAGCTCCCGGCCATGCCCACCTCTTCGGACATGACGACCCACACCGACCCCGCTCTCCTCGACGCGCTGCAGCACCAAGTGGCCGTCTTCGCCCGCCGCGCAGAACAGAGCCGGCTCGGCGGCGTCGGGCAGGCGCGCAACTCCATGGACCGCGCCGCCTATCTGCTCCTCAACCGCCTCGACCAGGAAGGCCCGATGGGCGTCAAGGCCCTGGCCGCCGGTATGGGCATCGACTCCTCGACGGTCACCCGCCAGGTCGCCCCGCTGGTGGACTCCGGGCTGGTCAGCCGCGCCACCCACCCCGAGGACGGCCGGGCGGTGGTGCTGCAGCTGTCCGAGCGCGGGCACACCCGGCTCGACGAGGTACGCGCCTCCCGCCGGGAGCTGATGGCGCTGGTGACGCAGGAGTGGTCCGAGGAGGAGCGCACGGCCTTCACCACGCTCCTGACGCGCTTCAACTCCGCGCTGTGCGACGTCACCTCGTCCCTGGCCCCGGCCGGCCCGACCTCCTGACGCCCCGCCCCACCAGGGCCGCACCGCCGACTCCTGTCACACCCCTTGACCGGGTGGCCGCGCTGCCGTGCCATAGGAGCCCAGAGGTCGGGTGTCACTCCGGGAGGCACGGTGCGAGAGCGGCGGCCGGAGCGGCAGCGCCGCCGCGCCCAGGAGTTCGAGTCCTTCGTGGCGGGCGCGGCGGGCCGGCTGCTGGGTGCCGCCGCCCTGCTGACCGGTGAGCCGCCGTCCCGTCCCGCCCCGGCCGCCGAGGAGTTGCTGACCCACGCGCTGGCAAGGACGTACGCCGCCTGGGACCGGCTGCACGGTCAGGACCCCTACGCGCACACCCGCCGGGAGCTGACGGTCCGCTTCGCCCGCACGGCCCGGCGGCACCGCCGGCCCCGGGGCGGGCCGCTGGACCGGCTCTCGCCACAGGAGCGGCTGGTCGTGGTGTTGCGGCTGCACGAGGACCTCGCCGAGGAGCAGACCGCGGCGCAGCTGGGCCTGCCCACCGAGCGGGTGCGCACACTGTCCCTGCGCGCGCTCGCCGAGCTGCGCAGCCGCCGCCCGGCCCTGGAACCCGGGCGGGACGCCGCACCGGCTCCCGGGCCGCCGCAGGGCCAGGAGCCACGGCTCGGCCACGAAGCGCGGCCCGACCAGGAAGCGCGGCCCGGCCAGGAGCCTCGGCCCGGCCCGGCACCGGCGGCCCCATGAGCCCGCCCGCCACGCCCCCGCCGCCCGAGATGAGCCCGTACGCCCCGGGCCCGTACGACCCGGGTCTGCGTGGCCCGGGCGTCCCCGACCGCAAGGAGACCGAGGTCCGGCGGCTGCTGGCCGGGCCGCGCCCACCGCTGCCGCCCGACCTGGCCGCCCGGGCCGCCTACCGGGGCCGCCGCCTCCTGGCCCGCCGCCGGCTGCTGCGCCGCCTCGGCCTGCTGCTGGCACTCCTGGTGCTGGCGGGCCTGCTGGGACCGGCCGCACGGGCGGCGCTGACCCGGGAGCCGGCCGGCCCGCCCCGGTCGCCCGGACTGCCGACGACCCACACCACCCGCCCGTGGACGGGCGCCGAACCGAACGGCTGACACCCCCGTACCGGCACGTCGGCCGTACGGGCGTGTCAGCCGTAGGGAGGTGGCAGCCGTCGGGGCGTCAGCCGCAGCAGGCATCAGCCATAGCCGGCGTCAGCCGTACCGCGATCTCAGCCGAGCGCCTGCGTGAGGTCGGCCAGCAGGTCCTCGGCGGACTCGATGCCCACCGACAGGCGCACCAGGTCGCCGGGGACCTCCAGCGCGGAACCGGCCGTCGAGGCGTGGGTCATCCGGCCCGGGTGCTCGATCAGCGACTCCACCCCGCCCAGCGACTCGCCGAGGGTGAACAGCCGGGCCCGGTTGCAGACCTCGACCGCCGCCTGCTCCCCGCCCGCGACCTGGAACGACACCATGCCGCCGAAGGCGCGCATCTGCTTGGCGGCTACCTCGTGGCCGGGGTGTTCGGCCAGCCCCGGGTAGTAAACCCGGGTCACCTTCTTGTGCGAGGTCAGCAGCTCCGCGACCCGCGCCGCGTTGGCGCTGTGCCGGTCCATGCGGACGGCCAGCGTCTTGATGCCGCGCATCACCAGCCAGGCGTCAAAGGGCCCGGCGACCGCACCCATCGCATTCTGGTGGTAGGCGAGTTCCTCGCCGAGGGCGTCGTCGTTGACGACCAGGGCGCCGCCGACCACGTCGGAGTGGCCGCCCATGTACTTGGTCGTGGAGTAGACGACCACGTCCGCGCCCAGGGCGAGCGGCTGCTGGAGGTAGGGGCTGGCGAAGGTGTTGTCGACGACGAGCCGGGCGCCCGCGTCCCGCGCGACGTCGGCCAGCGCGGCGATGTCGCTGATGCCGAGCAGCGGGTTGCTGGGCGTCTCCACCCAGATCACCTTCGTACGGGGCCGCACCGCCGCGCGGACGGCCTGCGGGTCGGAGGTGTCGGCCACCGACCACTCCACGCCCCACCGCTCGACGACCTTGGAGAAGAGCCGGAACGTTCCGCCGTAGGCGTCGTTCGGGATGACGACGTGGTCGCCGGGGGCGAGCAGGGCCCGCAGCAGGCAGTCCTCGGCGGCGAGGCCGGAGGCGAAGGCCAGGCCGCGGCGGCCGCCGTCGAGGGCCGCGAGGTTCTCTTCCAGGGCGGTACGGGTCGGGTTGGCGCTGCGGCTGTACTCGTAGCCGCCGCGCAGCCCACCCACCCCGTCCTGCTTGTAGGTGGACACCTGGTAGATGGGCGGCACCACAGCGCCAGTGGCCTGATCGGGCTCCTGGCCTGCGTGAATGGCAAGGGTCTCAAAATGCTGGTCGCGCTGATCGCTCATGCCTACCGAGGGTAGCCGCCCCCGCAACCGGCCTTCCCGGAACTTTCTGGTTCGCTGGATAGTGGAAACATACGAGGCACCGCTCACCGGTGCCGCTCCGCGCCACCCGCACCCCACCGCCGCCACCCGCACCGTTACAGCTACAGGACAGCCCACATGGACGCTCTGCTGGTTCTCCTCGCCGGGCTCGCGCTCGGCGGCCTCGTCTTCCTGCCCTGGATGCGGCGCCGACGGGCCCTCCAGCACACCCGGCAGGGCCTGGTGGTGGCCGCCGACCCGATGGCGGGTTACGGCTTCGTCCCCATGGAGGAGCTCGATGTCCGCCTGCCGGGCCCCGACCAGGAGCTGGAGGAGGCGCTGGCCGAGGTGCGGCGCACCCACGACTGGCGCCCGGCGGCCGCGCTGCTGAAGGCCACCGGCGAGGACGACGAGCGCCGCTGGCAGCGGGTGCAGTCGCTGGCCGGCTCGGCCGCGTTCGAGCTGGCCGAGGGCGGCATGGCGCAGGACGGCGCCCGGACCGGCGGCATCTGGCTGCGCACCTGGCGCGCGGAGGCCCCCAAGGACCCCGGCGGCGCCCAGACCCACGCCCAGTTCCTGGTCCTCCAGGCGCTGCGCGACCCCGGCTCGCAGGACTTCCGGATGATCCTCGAAGAGGCCCGTACGGTCTGCCGGGAGGCCGGGCTGCTGGCCCCCGGCAGCCCCCTCCCGTACATCATCGAGCTGGCCGTCTTCCGGGGCCTGGGCGAGCGGGAGGCGGACTACGAGGAGCTGTGGAGCAAGGTCGTCCAGCGCGCCCCGCACCACATGGGCGCCCACCTCGCCGCGCTCCCGTACTGGTCCGAGAAGTGGCACGGCTCCCGCAAGCAATCCGAGGCCTTCGCCGAGCGCGCCGCCGCCACCGCCCCCGCCACGACCCTGCTGCCGGCCCTGCCCCTCTTCGCGGTCTACGAGCACCTCCCCGAGGCCAACATGGTCCGCAGCCTCTACCAGAGCGCGGTCGTCGAGCGCGCCATCGAGGGCGCCCACTTCGCCCTCAGCGAGGCCCCCGCCGACCACCCCATGGCCCCGCACGTCCGCCACCTGCTCGTCTGGTTCCTGGTCCGCGCCGAGCGCTACGCCGAGGCCATGGAGCAGCTCCGCCACGTCGACGGCCATGTCGGCGCCGTCCCGTGGTCCTACGGCCGCCGCCCCGCCGCCGAATACGCCGCCTACCGCGCCCTGGCCATCTCCGGCTGGGAACAACTCGGCGGCACGGCGGCGGATTTCCCACCGGCGGGAAACTAAGGGCCGTCCCGGGGGAAGCGGCGCCGACGGGAAAGCCGGTGTATTCGCCTTCGCCGACGCCGCCACCCGCCGACTGTCAGTGGCCCCGTGCGACTGTCAGTGGCCCCGTGCATCATCGACCACATGACACAGAGCACCGTTGACCCGCTGCACGCCCTCGCCCACGCGCACCTTCCCGGCGACATCGCCGAGCGGTGGATCGGCCTGCTGCGGCCGAGCCTGCGCCTGGAGAAGGCCGCGGATCCCGGTACCGCCCAGGTGGTCGGCCGGCTCGGCGGCCTACCGGAGCTGCCCGAGGACGAGGAGTGGCCCACCTGGGAGGGACACGGCCCGCTCACCTTCGTCGCCTCCTTCGACTGCGCCGAACTCCCCTCCGCCGCCCTCGACATCGCCCTCCCGGCCGACGGCACGCTGGCCTTCTTCTACTTCGACGGGCAGCTCGACGACGGCACCGCACTGGTCATGCCGGACGAGCCGGACACCTGGGCCGGCGCCCGGGTGCTGTACATACCCGCGGACGTCCCCGTCACGGCCCGTGCGACGCCCGAGGGAATCGAGCCGTACCCCGAGGTGTCGTTGACCGTACGCCTGGAGACAACCGCCCCGTACCACTGGCACCCCGCGGTCCAGCGGGAGTTCGCGTCGGCGCCGGACGACCACCCGGTGTGGGGCGACGCATTCCAGGAGGCCCTGTGGGACCACTCAAGGGGCACCGAACACCGCCTCGGCGGACATGCGAACCCCGTACAGGACGCAGTGGAGTTCGAGGTAGCCCGCGGCGCCTTGGACAGCCCGCCGTGGGACGACCCCCGCATCAAGGAGGAGGCCCTCCGCTGGGCCCTGCTCGCCCAGATCGACACGGACAACGACGCCGACATGATGTGGGGCGACGCCGGCGCCCTCTACTGGCTCATACGCCCCGAGGACCTGGCCGAACGCCGCTTTGACCGCACGATGTTCACCTGGCAGTGCGGCTGACGGGAAGCACCCGGGCGCGCCATGCCAAGGCTCCCACAACGGGCGCGAGCACCACGAAGCCGCTGCGCCGCGCCTGCCTCAGGAGACCCGAAAACCCTCCACGCCCACTCCTCGCCGATTACACAACCGAACCCCACCCCAAAACACCGACACCCACCAAATAAAAGGCCCTAAACCCCAAACCAGAAACAATCACAAGAGAAACCCCTCAATCAACAAACAAACGGCCCCCCTCTCGCACTCCCCCGAGGCAAGACCCCACCCACCCCTTGGGACCGGCCACCCCTTGGGACCGGCCACCCCTTGGGACCGGCCACCCCTTGCGACCGGCCACCCCTTGCGACCGGCCACCCGGGCCGGAATACCCCCCACCCTCACAACGTTCCCGCCAGTACAACGCGGAGCGCCACCTCTCCACCCACGCCCACCCAGCCCCCAGCCCGACGACTCAGACCGGCCCAGTCCAGCCAAGCCCAGTCCAGCAAAGCCCAGCCCAGCCCAGGAGCCTGATCGCCATGCTCTTCTCCCGCTTCAAGACCCACCTCCCCACCCCGGAGGAGGCGCTCGCAGGCCGCCCCGAGCCGGCCTTCGCGGTCCCGGGCCGGCACACCGTCCTGGGTAACCCGCTGCTGGGCCCGTACCCGGACGGCTTGGAGACCGCCGACTTCGGCCTGGGCTGCTTCTGGGGCGCCGAGCGGAAGTTCTGGCAGACCGAGGGCGTCTGGACCACCCTGGTCGGCTACCAGGGCGGCCACACCCCGCACCCCACCTACGAAGAGGTCTGCAGCGGCCACACCGGCCACACCGAAGCCGTCCGCGTCGTCTTCGACCCCAAGGTCGTCTCGTACGGCACCCTGCTGAAGCTCTTCTGGGAGTCCCACGACCCCACCCAGGGCTTCCGCCAGGGCAACGACGTCGGCACCCAGTACCGCTCGGCGATCTACACCCACTCCCCCGCCCAGCAGCAGGCCGCCGAGGCCTCCCGCGACGCCTACCGCACCGTCCTCCAGAACTCCGGCTACGCCGACATCACCACCGAAATCCTCCCCGCCGACACCCGCCCCTTCTATCCGGCGGAGGGCTACCACCAGCAGTACCTGGACAAAAACCCGGCGGGGTACTGCGGGATCGGAGGGACGGGGGTCAAGCTAAGTGCCCCGTCGGAGACGAACTGGGGAAGGTCCTGCCCGACGGGCATCGCGCCCGCCCCGGAGGTCACGGAGCAGTAGAACGCTCCCGCCGAGTCGGTTCAGGCGCGGGTAGCCACAATGCCTCTCCCTCACTCGTTCGAGCGGAGGGAGAGCACTTGTGCCGGATACGCTGACGCACGGGATGAGAATCACGCCCATGGGAGTAGCCATGCCCCCCTCCGCCGCTGGGCAGCCACTCATTCCCCAGCCCCCCGCCACGGTGGCCACACTGCGGCAGGCGATCAGTCAGATCGCTCCCGCAACGCTGCCGGCCTTCACACGGTAGTTGGACCAAGCGGCCGACCAGTCCCGGCAGGGCTCCGACCTGGCACCGCTCCAGCGGTTCATCGCCCAGTGGGCCGCCTACGTCCACATTCAGCGTCAGCCCGACGCGGCAGCGGACCTCCGCCGGTGGGAGAACGCCGCCGAATCGGGCGACGCGGCTCAGGCACGGCAGGCCGCCTCCGAGAGCGGCCGGATCCTGGACGAAGCCCACGCCGCCATCGGCCTCCCGGCCCGGTGAGCGCTGCTGACTGGCGCTACGTGGGGCTACTTGGCACGCGAGCCCCGTAGGGACCGGGATTTCCTACCCCGTCGGCGTGGCTCCCGCGGATCCCTGATCACACGGTCGCTGGCCCACCCGGGGACCGCTGCGGCACGTGCTTGACGCGGTCAGCTGCCGCCGCGCGGTGCGCCGTACCAACGCCAGTCCGTCCGGCGGGGGCGATCGGGCGTTTCGAGGCGGCCGGTAGCCCACAGCAGGGTCGACCACGGAGTATCGCTGTGGGGTACGTCGGGGAAGAGGCGGGTAAGAGCGCGCTCGCACAAGTCCTGCGGGGGCTCGCACGCGCGGTGCACGCCCTGAGCGATGTCGTGGGTGTGCACGAGGGTCTCGACAACGCCCATCGCCGCGAATCCCTCCGGGTCGGAGGCGCCGAAGACATGCGGGGCCAAGGCGGTAGGAGCTGCGGCATCGACGGCGGCTGCGAGCAGTCCGCCGCAAGCCGTCACCACGGCCAGGAGTCCCTCGGGCCCTGCCTCCTCGTCGCCGAAGATGACATTGGCCGGCCCGTGGGGACGGTCACGGGAGACGCGCAGTGGCACGCGTGGCACGTCCATCGGCTGCGCGAGACCGAACCGCAGTGCGTAGGTGAGCAGATCGTCCGCGAGGTGTTCCAGGGTCTCCCAGCATGTCCACTCCAGGCTGCCGGCCCTGCCCTGCCATTGGGCGGCGGGGACGCCGGTGAGGGTATCGACGCAGTGGGCGACGGCTTGGCGCACATGGCTCCCGCTCACCAGCACGTGCGGTTCGACGGACTGTGACATGCGCGAAGCCTACAAGGCCGGGCCGACAGCGCCCCAGGGCCCCGACCCCCGCTGCGACCTGCGCAACTCGTGTGCGCAGACGGCTCGTTGGCCGGCTCGGCACTACCACTCCTCGCCGATCGGGGGCTGACGCCGGCGGTACCTGGACAAGAACCCGGCAGGGCGCTGCGGCATCCGCGGGACGGGGGTGGGCTGTCCAGTGGGCGCGGCTCCGGCCGGGGGCGACTGACGCTCCACGAAGTAGCGCCCTAAAAGAAGTTGAACGATACGTCTCGTCTTGTTTAGCGTGAGGGCATGACCAACCAAGAGCGCGACAAGCGCGCCCATATCGCCATGTTCTCCATCGCCGCCTACGGGCATGTGAACCCGAGCCTCGAAGTGATCCGGGAGCTCGTCGCCCGAGGGCACCGCGTCACGTACGCCATTCCTCCCCGTTTAAAGGAGGAGGTCGCCGAGACCGGTGCCGAGCCGGTCCTCTACCGCACGACGCTGCCGTCGCCCGACAGCGACCCATCGGCGTGGGGGACCACGCTCCTCGACAACGTCGAGCCGTTCCTGGACGACGCAATCCAGGCACTGCCGCAGCTCATCGAGGCGTATCAAGGGGACGAGCCGGACCTCGTACTGCACGACATCACCTCGTACCCGGCACGCGTCCTTGCGCACCGCTGGGGCGTACCCGCGATCTCCCTCTCACCGAACCTCGTCGCGTGGGAGGGGTACGAGGAGGAGGTTGCCGAGCCGACGTGGGCAGAGCCCAGGGCGACCCCGCGCGGCAGGGCGTACTACGAGAAGTTCACCAACTGGCTTGCGGAGAACGGGATCACGCAGCACCCCGACCCCTTCGTCGGTCGCCCCGGCCGGTCGATCGTGCTCATCCCCAAGGCGCTGCAGCCGCACGCCGACCGGGTCGACGAGAACGTCCACTCCTTCGTCGGCGCCTGCCAGGGCGACCGCACGGCACAGGGCGACTGGGAGCGGCCCACCGGCGCCGAGCGTGTGCTGCTCGTCTCGCTCGGCTCGTCCTTCACCAAGCAGCCCGATTTCTACCGCGAGTGCGTCAAGGCGTTCGGCGACCTGCCGGGCTGGCACGTCGTGCTTCAGGTGGGTAAGCACGTCACCGCCGACGAGCTCGGGGAGGTCCCCGGGAACGTCGAAGTACACCCATGGGTACCGCAGTTGGCGATCCTGAAGAATGCTGACGCCTTCATCACGCACGCCGGCGCAGGGGGCAGCCAGGAGGGTCTGGCCACCGCCACTCCCATGGTGGCCGTCCCGCAGGCCGTCGACCAGTTCGGCAACGCGGACATGCTCCAGGGGCTCGGCGTGGCCCGCCACGTCCCGATGGACCAGGCGGACGCCGCCACCCTCCGCACGGCAGTGCTCTCGCTCGTCGACGACCCGGAAGTGGGACGCCGTCTGACGGCCATCCAACGGGAGATGGCCAGCGAGGGTGGCACCCGACGAGCGGCCGACCTCATCGAGGCCGAATTGCCCGCCGGGTAAGCGGCACCAGCAGCACCCTTCGGACACCTGTCAGCCGGGCGGGTAGTGCCGCTGTCCCTGGCCCGGTCATTGACGGAGTCGTGGCCGCGGCCTCGTTCAACGTCGACGACGGGATGCAGGCGGCGGGCGTGCTGTTGTTCGTCGCCGAGGGCCCTCTCGTGCCTTGAGCTCCACTCGGTCCTGGACACCCCGATCGCCGCGTGGCCGGACCCACGCCTCTGGATATCGACCAATGGCGGCATGCGGGTGGCGGCTTCCGAACCCCTCCGAGTCGGTCCTCGGCCTCGGCTCATCCCGGGCGCCCTGACGGCGACGTTTGCCCCGGCCGGTAGGGCGGGCTGCGTCGCAGGGACGCCGCCGGCGGCTGGTTCTGCTTCCTGGTGGCACCGCGTGCCCCACCGTTGTCGTCCGTATCGTGCCACCGTTCGACGCTCTGTAGCCGTCACCGCTGAGGCGTGGCCGCCGCACCCGCCGGCCCCGTCCCTCAGCCGCCGCCGACGGATGCGCTCCCGGGGACCGGTGCCGTGAGGGGGGCTGTGCTGTCGAGGTAGATCACTAGCGTCTGTTCCGGGTGTTCGGCCAGGTGGAAGGCGGTGTAGGCGTAGTCGACCGGGCCGCGTTGCGGGTGTCGGAGGCGTTTTCGTCCGCTGTGGCGGGCCTGTACCTCGTGCTGGGGCCACCAAGTGCGGGCTTCCGGGCTGCCCTCGTGGAGGTCGTCGATCAGCCGGGCGTACCGGGGGTCGGCGGGGTAGCGGCCGGCCAGTGCGCGGAGCCGGGCGAGCAGGCCGCGGGCCTCGGGTTCCCAGTCGACCAGGACGTCCCGGGCCGCCGGTTCGAGGAACACCCAGCGGACGAGGTTCGGCGGCCGGTCGGTCGCCGTGGTGAGGTTCGGGAACAACTGGTCGGCCGCCTCGTTGTGGCTGAGCACGTCGTAGGTGCCGCCGATGAGGTACGCCGGGTGCGGCTGGAGCAGGAGGGGGACGGCTGCCGCTTCCGCGGTGAGCGGCTCGGTCTCCTGGGCCTCGGCGGCCGGCGCGTGGCCGGCGAGCCTGCGGAGGTGGTCGCGTTCGTACCGGTCGAGCCGCAGCACCGAGGCGAGGGAGTCGAGTACTTGCTCGGACGCGCGGATCTCCCGGCCCTGCTCCAGGTACGTGTACCAGGTGGCGCTGATGCCGGCGAGCAGCGCGAGTTCCTCCCTGCGGAGGCCGGGCGTCCGGCGCCGGGCGGTGTGGGGCAGGCCGACCTCGTCGGGGGTGATCCGCTCTCTGCGGCTGCGCAGGAAGGCCCCGAGTTCACGGCGTTGGTCCGGTTGCTTCGGCATGGGGCTGGCACCTCTGGTTCCAGAATAAACACGGTCTGTATACCAGGCTGAGTTGGCTACAGGCTGGTGTGCGAGCGGGGGCGGGGTGCGGCCTGGAGTCTCGTACGGCCAGGCCGGTACGCCCCGTACCCGGCGTCTGACCCGGTACGAGGAGGAGAGGGACACGTCATGTCCGGAATCGACGGCAAGGTAGTGGCGATCACGGGGGCCAGCAGCGGCATCGGCGAGGCGACCGCGCTGCTGCTCGCCGAGCGGGGCGCGCAACTCGTCCTGGGCGCACGGCGGTCCGAGCGCCTGGAGGAGCTGGTGGCCGGGATCGAGGCGGCGGGTGGCACGGCCGTACAGGCCCGCACCGACGTGACCCGGCGCGAGGATCTGCACGCCCTGGTCGCGCTGGCCGGTGCGCGCTTCGGGCGGCTCGACGTGCTCGTCAGCAACGCCGGGGTCGGCCCGATCTCGCCGCTCGACGATCTGCGCGTCGACGAGTGGGACGCGATGGTCGACGTCAATGTGAAGGGTGTGCTGCACGGGATCGCTGCCGCACTGCCGGTCTTCCGGGCACAGGGCAGCGGTCAGTTCATCACCACCGCCTCCACGGCCGCCTTCCGCGTCGTACCGGCCATGGCCGTCTACGCCGGCACCAAGTTCGCGGTCCGGGCCCTCTGCGAAGGGCTGCGGCAGGAGGCCGGGGACTCCCTGCGGGTGACCACGGTCTCTCCCGGCGTCACCGACACCGATTTCGCCGAGGCCTCCACGAACGACGACGTCAGGGCAGCGATCGCGGGAATGCGGGACCGTATCGCGATTCCGCCCGAGGCGATTGCCCGCGCCATCGCCTACGCCATCGAGCAGCCGGCGAACGTCGACGTCAGCGAGATCGTGGTCCGGCCGACGGCACAGAGTTGAGCCCGGGGCTCGTCGTCCGGTGGTGGAACGTGAGCAGCGTGTGGGGCGCCGGCGGGGGCCCGCCGGGGAGGGCGGGTGTCGGCATGGGGAAATGGCGTAAGGCGGTGGGTGGTTGGGTCCTACAGTCGGCGCATGGACTGGTTGGAGCGGGTGGGGAGGCTGCGGCAGTGGGCCCGGGGTGGGGTGCGGGCGCCGCACAAGCCGTTGTTGATGCTGTACGCGCTGGGGCGGTTCCGGCGGGATCCCGGTGGGACGATGCGGTATTCGGAGGTCGAGCAGGACCTGCGGGAGCTGCTGGCGGACTACGGGCCGCCGCGTCCGACGTCGCCCGCGTACCCGTTTCACCATCTGGTCAGTGACGGGGTGTGGGAGGTGCGTACGGACTTGGGGGACGGGAGTCCGGGTACCGGGGTGCAGGTGCTGCGGGAGAGCGGTGCGCGGGGGCAGTTGGCCGCGGGGCTGCGGGCCGAGCTGGATGCGGATCCGGCGTTGCTGGGGCGGCTGGCTCGACTGCTGCTGGAGGTGCACTTCCCGCCGTCGCTCCATGACGACCTCGCCGCTGCGGTCGGGCTCGAACTGGAGCCGGACGGCGGGATGCTGGGCGCCGCGGGCCGGGTGCCCGGGCGGCGGCGGGCGGGGGAGCTGCGGCAGCAGGTGCTCGTGGCCTACGAGTACCGGTGCGCGTTCTGCGGGTTCGACGGGGCGATCGGGCGGGTCCCGGTTGGGCTGGAGGCCGCGCATGTGCGGTGGTGGGCCTTCCAGGGGCCGGACGAGGTCGCCAACTGCATGTGTCTGTGCTCCCTGCACCACAAGCTGTTCGACCGTGGGGTGCTGGGGCTGGACGCGGGCCGGCGGATCACGGTCTCCCGGGAGTTCGTGGGCCGGGGTACGGCTGCCCACGGCCAGGTACTGGACCTCTCCGGGCGGGATCTGATCGGGCCGCAGACCGGCAGTGACGGCATCGCCGCGGCGCACATCGCGTGGCACACGGCGCAGGTGTTCCGGGGTGAGCCGCGCGCGGTGGAGTGCTCGGCGGCGGGGTAGTCGTGGGCGGGTGGTCGGCAGCAGGCTGAGGCCGTTGTGGACGGACTGGCAGGTCCAGTAAGGGAGTTGGCCGGTGGTTCTGCCTTGCCGTGCCGTGCCGTGCCGTGCGGGAACGCCGCGGGCCGCTCGGGCCCCTCTTGCCCGGCAGCGCCGTCCCGCCGGGCAGCTCGGTCCGTCCTGACAGCGCAATCCCCCGGCAGCACCCTCCTACCCGGCAGCCCGGCCCCGCCAGGCGGTGTGGCGGGACCGGGCCTCCAGGTCTAGCCGGCGGTCGCCGGGTGCTCCGGGCGGTGGGCCGAGTGGTCGGCGGAGGCGGAGGGTGCGGACGGGTCGGAGGGTGCGGCGGCGAGGCGGCGGCGCTTGAGGACCAGGATGGCGGTGCGGGTGAGGACCATGGCGAGGGACATGAAGACGAAGGCGTTGGCGTAGACGTCCGGGCCGCTGAGCTTGTTGTCGATGCTGAAGCGGACCAGGTCCGCGGCGAACCAGTGCTCAGAGCCGTAGGCGAACAGCACGCGGGCGCTGGAGAGGACGAGCCACAGCAGGGCGTAGCCGAGGCCGCCGGTGGTGTGGACGGCGCCGTCGGCACCCCGGTGGGCGGGCAGCAGGGCACCCGCGACCAGGCCGCAGATGATGCCCACGCCCACGCCCAGGAGCTGGAAGGTCGGGGCGTTCCCGGAGGTCGGGAGGGAGTGCACGAAGAGCGCGATGATCAGCGCAACGGCGATCACGGAACGCATCATCCGCATGGTGGTGACCCGGCGGGTGCCGAGGTCGGTGGCGAGGATAATGACCAGGATGGTGACGCTGGCGATGAGCGCGGTCAGGAAGGGACTCAACTGATTACGGGCCTTCTGGAATCGGTGGTGGGTCGGCCTCGGAGGGCTCTCAACGAACGTATGGCCGCGAGGCATTGGGCGGGTACGACCGACCGGTGGAACCGCTGTCCACCAGTCGGTGGACAAAGCCGCCGCGGCAAGGATCCGCGCGGGGTGAACATGCGCGGGAAGGATCCGCGCGGGGTGAACGTGCGCGGGGAGGATGTGCGCAGTGCACGGTGAGCGGGCGGGGGCTCTCGCAGGGCGGGGGCGCCGCGAGCCGGCAGAGCCTCCCGTGGAACACGAGAGCGACGCGGCGGACGAGAAGGCCGGGGCGCCGGTGCGCTGGCTGGGGTTGTGGGACGCCTACTTCGTGGTCTGCTACCTGGTCACGGCGGGGCTGGTGTTCACCTCCAGCAGCCCGCAGGGCCACCGTGCCCTCGCCCTCGGCGCATTGACGCTGCTCGCGGTCTGGTACGCCGGCCTGGGGCGGCCGTTGCTGAGCGGGCAGAGTGGCAGCCGGAAGGGCGAAAGCGGGCAAGGCGGCGATCGGCCGGGCGGCGGCGGTCGGCGGAACGGTGTGTTCTGTGCGGGGCTGTGCGGGCTCTTCGCACTGGTCGCGTTCGCCGATCCGGCGGGCTCGTTCGCGCTGTTCGGCGTGGTCCCGATGGTGATGATGAGCCTGCCGACCCGGCCGGCCGTGGCGGTCGCGGTACCGGCCAATCTGCTGCCGCTGGTGGCCTGGTGGTGGGCGCGCGGGGCTTCGTCCCCGCCGCCGCTGTTCGCGCTGCTCGCCTCGCTGCTCGGGGTCGCACTGTCGGTGCTGCTCGGGCTGTGGATCAAGCGGGTGGTGCGGCAGAACCGGGAACACGCCGAGCTGATCGAGGAGTTGCGGCGCAACCGCGCGGAGGTCGCCCGGCTGTCGCACCGGGCGGGGGTCGCCGCCGAACGCGAGCGGCTGGCGCGGGAGATCCATGACACCCTCGCCCAGAGCCTGACCAGCGTCATCGGACTCGTACAGGCGGTGGAGGCGGAGGTGGACGGTGCGCCGGGGCTGGACCGCGCCCGGGAACGGCTGGCTCTGGTCGGACGGGTGGCCGGGGACGCGCTGGCCGAGGCCCGGGCGTTCGTGGCCGGCCGGGCGCCCGCACCGCTGCAGGAGAGCTCACCGGCCCAGGCCCTGCGGCGGCAGGCGGAGGCACTGGCCGAGCAGACCGGGCTGCCGGTGCGGTTCGTGGTGGAGGGGGACGAGCGGCCGCTGCCGATGGCGGTCGGGGTCGTCCTGCTGCGGGCGGCACAGGAGACGCTGGCCAACGTGCGCAAGCATGCCGCGGCCGGGCGAGTGGAGGTGGTGCTGCGGTACGCGGACGGGCACGCCGGGCTCGTCGTCACCGACGACGGCCGGGGCTTCGAGGCCGGGGACGGCACGCGGGCGGCGGACGACGCGCGGCCGGAGGGCGGGTTCGGGCTGCGGGGACTGCGGGCGCGGGTGGCGGAGAGCGGTGGGGAGTTGGCCGTGGTCAGCGGACCGGGACAGGGCACCGTCGTGACGGTGCGGATGCCGGCGTGAGGGTGAGGTCACGGGCGTCGGCGTGACAGTACGGGGCGTGTGGAGATGCCCCTACGGAGGCCGGTGCGGAGGCCCGTACAGAGGCCGGTGGAGAGCGCGGAGCACGAGGGCGCGGGAACGGAAGTGGGTACAGGTGCGGGCACGGGAGCGGGAGATGGACGGGGTGCGGGACGGCCGGGACGGGGTGCGGGTCAGGGTGCTGCTGGCCGACGACCACCCCGTCGTCCGCGAGGGCCTGTGCGCCATGCTCGAATCCGACCCGGGGATCGGCGTCGTCGGGCAGGCGGGCAGCGGCGAGGAGGCGGTGGCGCTGGCGGAGCGGCTGGTGCCGGACGTGGTCCTGCTCGATCTGCGGATGGGTGGGATGGACGGGGTCGCGGCGACCGGGCAGATCCTGCGCCGCGTACCGCACAGCCGGGTGGTGATCGTGACGACCTACGAGGACGACGGCGACATCCTGCGCGCGGTGGAGGCGGGCGCGGCCGGCTATCTGCTCAAGGGGAGTTCCCGTGCGGAGCTGATCGATGCGGTGCACTCCGCGGCGCGGGGCGGGACGGTGCTGACGCCGTCGCTGGCCCCCAAGCTGTTCCGGGCCCGGGCCGGGGAGGAGGCGCCGGTGCTGTCCGGCCGGGAGTGCGAGGTGCTGCGGCTGGTCGGCCAGGGCCTGACCAACGCCGAGATCGGGCGGGAGCTGTTCATCGGTGAGGCCACCGTCAAGACGCATCTGCTGCGCGCGTTCAAGAAGCTCGGGGTGTCGGACCGGACGGCGGCGGTGCTCACCGCGCTGGAACGGGGGCTGTTGACATGACGGACGGCCGGGGCGGGCGCCCGGCCGGGGGATGCGCGGCGGCGTCGCAATCGAAACGTTCTGACCTGCGGTGGCTTTGCTGCGTTCACCAGCCGCAACGCTCCAACCAGCGGCCCCAGCACACCATTCGGCAGCCGCAACGCCCCAACCAGCGGCCCCAGCACACCATTCGGCAGTCGCAGCGTCCCAACCAGCGGCCCCAGCAGACCGTTCAACCGCCGCAGCGTCCCAACCAGCGGCCCCAGCGCCCCGTTCAGCCGTCGCCCAGTTCCGCGCGGTCGGCGGCGGCTCGGCCCTGGTGCCAGCCGGCGACGTCCCGTACGCCGCGGAGGCGGACCGGAGCGGTGTCGGGGAAGAGGCTGCCGGTGGTCTCGGCCACGGCCAGGTCGCGGGCGGCCAGGACCGGCCGGAGGTCGGGGGCGGTGCCGGCGGACTCGGCGGTGGCCGTGGCGGTGGCGGCCTCGGTGGCCGCGGCCAGCCGGTCGCGGATGCGGTCCGCGTACCCGACGAGGAAGGTCTGGCGGAAGTCCCGGGTGCGGCGCGAGCGCCCGCGGGCGGTGGGGGCACCGCCCGGCTGCCGGAGCGCTCGGGGGAGGTCGTCGGCCGCCCGCTGCATCGCGGTGGTGGCCTGGCGGAGCAGCGAGGCGTAGAGCAGCTCGGCCGCCTCCAGGTCCGGCGGGAAGCCGACAAGCGTCGAGAAGCCGACGTCGGAGGCCCAGACGGCCTGGCAGCGGTTGGCGGCGGCGACGGCGTCCAGGAGCAGCGCCTTCGCCTGCTCGTACGGTCCCTCGATGCCGATCCGGATGGCCGCGGGCCCGTCCGTCGCACCGCCCGGGGAGCCGGCGAGCAACGCCTCGTCGATGCTGTGCCGGGCCATCAGCTCCTGTGCCTTGGCGGACAGCGCCTCGGCCTCCTGGGGGTAGCCGGTCGCCTCCGCCTTGGCGAGCAGTCCGCGGATCCGTCCGAGGGCACGGGAGGCGGCGCCGTCGGGGCCGCCCCGCGCGCCCACCCCGGGGGCGGTGGGCGGTGGTGGGGTCGGCAGCGGGGTGATACGGGGCAGCCGGGCCAGCGTGCGCAGGGTCGCCAGGACGTCGTGGGCGGTCTCGAAGCGGGTGGTGCGGCGGCGCCGGGCCAGGGCGTCGAGGTAGCCGCGGTCGGACTCCCACCAGACCTCGGCGTCCAGGTGCCGCAGCTGGTCGGCCCAGCGGGTGTCGGGCGCCGGGCGCTGCGGCCGGACCGCCTCGGCGGCGATGGCGTCCACCACCAGGGCCGTCTGGACCGGGTCGATGGCCTCCCGCCGGACGATCCGCTCCAGGTCGGCCGGCTGCCAGCCGCCCGCCCAGCACTGCCGTACCGCCGCCGCGGACGCCGCCACCAGCGCCGTGCTCACCGCCTCCCAGCCGGGCTCGGCGGCGGCCAGCACCGAGGCGCCGACCTCCAGGGCGTCCTCGGCCGCTGCGCCGTCGACGGCGTAACGGACGCGGCCCAGCACCTCCGCGACCAGTTCGTCGGCGGCCGTCGTCCGCGGCCCGCCGCGCCGCCCCTTGCTTCCCCGCTCGCTCACCCCGTCACTCTACGGAGGGCCGCCGCGGGGCCACGCCCCGGAGGCCCTCGGCGACACGGCGGACGGCAGCACGACGCCCGGCGCGCCGTTGTGGGACGGCGGCGCCGGGCGTCGGTGGTGCGGTGGCGCTGGCGGGTGCGCGGGGTGTCAGTGGCCGCGGGTCAGCCGGCCGCGCTGCCGGCCACCCACTGCGACCAGCTCATGTTCCAGCCGTTGAGGCCGTTGTCCGGCTTGATGGTGTGGTCGGGGGAGTTGATCACCCGCACCACGTCGCCGGTCTGCGAGTGGTCGAAGAACCAGGCGGCGTCCGTCTTGGGGTCATCGGCCCCCTTGACGTCTTCCAGGCCGATGCAGCCGTGGCTGGTGTTGGCGTGGCCGAAGATGCCCTTGCCCCAGTAGTTGCCGTGGATGAAGGTGCCGGAGGCCGACAGTCGCTGGGCGTGCGGCACATCGGGGATGTTGTACTCGCCCTTGCCGTTCTTCTTCTTGAAGCCGACCGTCGAGCCGTCCATGCGGGTCTGCTTGAAGCGCTCGGAGATGACCAGCGCGCCGTTGTACGTCGGGTGGTCGGCGCTGCCGGCCGAGATCGGGATGGTCTTGATGACCTTGCCGTCGCGCTCCACGGTCATCTCGTGCGTCTTGGTGTCGACCGTGCTGATCTGCGAGTGGCCGACGGTGAAGGTGACGGTCTTGTTCTGGATGCCGGTGACGCCCGGGGAGGCCTGGACGCCGTCGAGGCCGAGGTTCATGGTGACCTTGGAGTCGGCCTGCCAGTACTCCTCGGGCCGGAAGTCCAGCCGGGTGTCGCTGAACCAGTGGCCGACGACCTGCTGGTTGCTGCTGGACGAGACCTTGATCGCGGACTCCACGGCGGCCTTGTCCTTGACCGGCTTGTCGAAGTTGATCGACACCGGCATGCCGACGCCCACGGTCGAGCCGTCCTCGGGCGTGAAGTTGCCGATGAAGCTGTTGGCCGGGGAGACAGTGGTGAAGCGGGAGTTCTCCACCGCCTTGCGGCCCTGGGAGTCCACCGCGTGCGCGGTGACCTTGTAGGTCGTGGCGCGGTTCAGCGGCTGCTTCGGCGTCCAGGAGGTGCCGTCGGCGGACAGCGTGCCCTCGACCGTCTGCTTGGTCTCGACGTTGGTCATGGTGACGTCGGTGAGCTGGCCGCCACTGACCGTGACGTTGGCGTCGCTGTTGATGCCCGCACCGGTCGCGCCGTCCTTCGGCAGGATCGTGATCTTGGCGTCGGAGGCGTCCTTGGCGGCCGCCTCGTCGACCTGCTGGATGTTCTCGTGCCGGGCGCCACCGCCGCCGGCGCCACCGCCGTCAGCCGCACTGCTACCGCCGCACGCCGCCAGCGTGAGTACGCCCCCGAGCAGCGCGGCGCTGGCTATGAGCCCCTTGCGGCGCTTACTGTCCGTCATCACACGCATCTCCATTGCTACCGAGTTCGCAAAACATCCCCGAGCGAGCTGCCAACTGAACGCAGGCATATCTGGACGCAGGCATTCCGGCCGACGCCAATTGAACGCCTTTTCCGATTCGCCCGTTCCATTCCTCCGAAAAGTGTGGGGTAGGCCACGTAAGGGCGGTTCTTACGATTCGCGCGGGGCGAAGGGCACCCGGACCATCCGCACGGCCCGCCAGCAGGACCCCTCCGCACGGCTCGCCCGCAGGGCCCGTCCGCAGGGCCCGTCCGCAGGGCCCGCACGGCCTGCCCGTGGGGCCCGCCCGCACGTAGTCGACCCCCGTACGGCGTGCCGTGCCGTACGAGGGTCGTGGCCAGTAGACGGAAGGCCCCCTGGCTAGGACGGGCACCCCGGAAGGAGCGCCCCCGGCGTCAGCCCTCCCCCTCCGCGTCGTCCGCCAGGTCCCACTCCGCCGCGTCCCACTCGGCGTCCGGGTCGTAATCGGTCAGCTCCTCGCTGCTCCAGGAGGCCTGTGCCAGTTCGGTGCCCGGTACGTCGGAGACCAGGTCGAACGGGTCGATCAGCTGGGCCAGCGCCTCCGCGGGGTCCCCGGTGACGGTCTCCTGCGCCTGTCTGCGCTCGCCGTCGGGGAGCGAGGAGTCGGTCTCGATGTGGTCGAGGGCGGCTCCGGTCAGGGCGCCGACGTCGGTGATCTCCATGATCACTTCGACGTGAAGCCGCACAAAACGTGATGTCTCGCCATTGCTCATAGCACGGAGGTTAGGCATGGACCGGTCCTGACTTCCCCGCGACCCGCGGCGGTCACTAACATCTGCGGTCAACGGCCAATTCGCCGAACCCACAAGGGGGATCGCTTCCGTGACCGCACGACGACCACTACTGACCGCCGCGGCCGCGGGATCGGTGCTGTTCGCGCTGTGGTTCGTACCTTCCGCCAATGCCACCGCGGAGGCTGACGGAGCGACACCTTCCGGCCCGCGGGCGGTCTCCGCCCCGGACGCCGGGGCCGACCGGGCGGACACCACCACGGACGGCGGCGCCCTGGCGACCACGCCCGACACCGGCGACGTGGCTTCGGGCGCCGACATCCGGCCGCACTTCCTCGCCGACACCGGCAGCCCGGACACCACCCCGTACGTGATCGGCGGTGTTGCCTGTCTCGCGCTGGGCGCCGGACTGGTCAGCTACTCGGTGCGCCGCACCCACGACGACCTGCTCTGACCCGACGACCTGCGCCGCCCCAACGGCCGGCGCTGCCCCAACGGCCCGCGCTGCCCCAACGGCCGGCAGGGCGCCCGGGCCACCGCCCAGACGCCCCGGCGCCGCTCCGCACCCGCGGCCTACGCCAGCTCTCCGGTGACCGCCTCCACGGCCGCCACCAGACTGCCGTCCCGTACGAACGCATGGGCGCGCTCCAGGTCCGGCGCCAGGAAGCGGTCCTCGCCGGGCCCCTCGATACCGGCCGCGCGCACCGCTTCCAGCACCGCGCGGGTGGCGGGGGCCGGGGTCAGGCCCTCGCGCATCTCGACCGCCCGGGTCGCCGCGTAGAGCTCGACGGCGATGATCCGGGTCAGGTTGTCGACCGCGGTCCGCAACTTGCGCGCCGCGGACCAACCCATGGAGACGTGGTCCTCCTGCATGGCGGAGGACGGGATGGAGTCCACCGAGGCGGGCACGGCCAGCCGCTTCAGCTCGCTGACCAGGGCGGCCTGGGTGTACTGGGCGATCATCAGGCCGGAGTCGACACCGGGGTCGCCGGCCAGGAAGGCGGGCAGGCCGTGCGAGCGGTTCTTGTCCAGCAGGCGGTCGGTGCGGCGCTCGGCGATGGAGCCCAGGTCGGCGGCGGCGACCGCCAGGAAGTCCAGGACGTAGGCGACCGGTGCGCCGTGGAAGTTGCCGTTGGACTCCACCCGGCCGTCCGGGAGGACGACGGGGTTGTCGACCGCGGCGGCCAGCTCGCGCTCGGCGACCAGGCGGGCGTGCGCGAGGGTGTCCCGGCCGGCGCCGGCGACCTGCGGGGCGCAGCGGATGGAGTAGGCGTCCTGCACCCGCGGGGCGTCGTCCTGGTGGTGGCCGGTCAGGCCCGAACCGGCGAGCACCTTCAGCATGTTGGCGGCCGAGGCGGCCTGTCCGGGGTGCGGGCGGATGGCGTGCAGCTCGGGCGCGAGGACCTTGTCGGTGCCCAGCAGCGCCTCCAGGGAGAGGGCCGCGGTGATGTCCGCCGAGGTGAACAGCCGGGCGAGGTCGGCGCAGGCCATCACGAGCATGCCGAGCATGCCGTCGGTGCCGTTGAGGAGGGCCAGGCCCTCCTTCTCGCGCAGTTCGACGGGCTCGATGCCGTGCGCGGCCAGCAGCTCGCCGGCCGGGCGGACCGCGCCGTCGGGGCCCTCCGCGTCACCCTCGCCCATCAGCGTCAGCGCGCAGTGCGACAGCGGGGCGAGGTCGCCGGAGCAGCCGAGCGAGCCGTACTCGTGCACGACCGGGGTGATGCCGGCGTTGAGTATGGCGGCCATGGTCTCCACGACCAGTGGGCGGACGCCGGTGTGTCCGGAGGCCAGGGTCTTCAGCCGGAGGAACATCAGCGCGCGGACGACCTCGCGCTCGACCCGCGGCCCCATGCCGGCCGCGTGCGAGCGCACGATGTTGCGCTGGAGCTGGGCGCGCAGCTCGGGGCTGATGTGGCGGACGGCGAGGGCACCGAAGCCGGTGGAGACGCCGTAGACGGGGTCGGGCTTGGCGGCGAGGTCGTCGATGACGGCGCGGGCGGCGGTGACGGCCGCGAGGGCCTCCTCGGACAGCTCGATCCGGGCCGCGCCGCGGGCCACCGCGATGACGTCCTGTGCGGTCGTGCCGGACGTCCCCAGCACCACAGTGTGCATATCCATATTCAGGCACCCTAGAGATTGAATCGCCGGATGTCACCACCGGATTTCGGGATCACCCCTTACCGCGAGTGAGCACCATCGAGGCCGGTGAGCGCAAGCCCTTGCTCCCCTCACCTCCGGAAGCGGCGGCGCTCCGGCCCCGGGTGCCGGTCGGGGGCGTCCGCGAGCCGGACGACCGGGTCGTCCCTGCCGCCGTGCCGGCCGGCCACCACCGGCTCCCCGGAACCCGCCGCCTTGGCCTTGTACTGCGCGGCGTCCGCGAGCCGGAAGAGCCGGCGGCCGCTACGGACCGGGCCGATCGCGTCGCCGGTCGAGGCGACCCCCACCGCGACCCCCTCCCCGAGCTCCAACTCCCCCGCCCGGTCGCAGAGTTCACCGGCCACCTTGACCACCTCGTCGGCCGGTGGCCCCACCGCGAGCAGGCAGAACTCATCGCCGCCGAGCCGGGCGGCGAGGGTGCCGGGCAGCATCGCCCCGCACAGCGAGAGCACCGACCCGAACCGCTCCAGTAGCCGGTCACCCACCGCATGGCCGCACGAGTCGTTCACCCGCTTCAGTCCGTTGAGGTCGCACACCACCAGGCTGACCACCACCTCACTGCCGCGGTGCAGCTCCAGCGCCTCGTCCAGCCGCATATCGACGGCACGGCGGTTGGCCAGGCCGGTCAGCGCATCAGTGAACGCCAACCGGCGGGCCTCCGCCAGCCGCTCGGTCTGGGCGATGCCGGCGGCGGTGACGGCCGCCAGGACACCGGCGAAGGCGGCGTCGGCCCGGTGGAAGACGGGCTCGCCGGTGCGCCGGGCGACATAGAGCTCGCCCCACGCCCGGCCGTGCAGCACGATCGGCGCGACGACGCAGCAGCCCCGGCCGCGGCGGCGCAGTGCGGCCACCCGCTGGTGGTTGTAGGGACCGCCGCCCGCACCGGGCACCGGGTCCGTCTCGGCGGTCTCCACCCAGGCGCTGGGCTCGCCGCCGCCGGCCCACTGCTCGTGCAGGAAGCCCACGATCTCGGGGAATTCATGGACCGGGTAGCTCTCGTCCTCCGGGAACCCCTCCTCGCCCTCGGCGAGTTCACCGACGTTGACCAGGACCCGCAGCTTCCCCAGCTCGCGCTCCCACTTGGAGATCGCCGCGAAGGATCCCCCCAGGGCCTGACGCACGCCCTCCGCCGCGGCGTGCGCCGACTCGCGCGGCGTATGCGCGGCCGCCATCGCCTGCGCCAGCTCCACCACGGCCCGCAGCCGCGCATCGCCCTCGCCCGTCACCGGATCCTCACATTCCGTCACCGTGAGCACGCTCTGTACTACAGCGTAGGAATGTTTAACCCGTTTCGCCCCTTTCAGCCGGGGAATGACACCGCGGCGTTATCCGCGTCCTGCCTGGTGGGGCCGATCGCGGCCGGTCCGGGCAGTCCGTTCACGGAAAGTAACGAAGTCCGGTGCGCGACCCCTCGTACGGTCGGCGGGTCCCGGCCGGGCTCACTCCCCCGGCCACTGCGGATCCCGCTTCTCATTGAAGGCCGCCACGCCCTCCGCCCGGTCGCCGGAGAAGGCCACGCTGCGCCAGGCACCGTCCTCCAGGTCCAGGCCGGTACGCAGGTCCAGGCCGTGCCCGAGCCGCAGGGCGCGCTTGGCGGCGCGCAGGCCGACCGGCGAGTGCCGGGCGATCGCCGCGGCCAGCTCCAGCGCCTCGGCCCGGTCCTGCCCGTCCGCGGCCAGCTGGTCGATCATGCCCAGCTCCGCCGCCTCGGCCGCCGGCACCCGCCGCGCGGTGAACACCAGCTCGGCGGCGCGCGCCGCACCCACCCGGCGCGGCAGCAGCTGGGTGCCGCCGCCGCCGGGGATGACGCCCACCGAGACCTCCGGCAGGCCGACCACCGCCGTCCCGTCCGCCACGATCAGGTCGCAGGCCAGCGCCAGCTCGTAGCCGCCGCCCAACGCGAAGCCGTGCACCGCGGCGATGGCGGGCACCGGCAGCTCCAGTACGCCGGTGTAGGCGGCCCGGGTGTGCGGGCGCTGGCGCATCAGGTCCGCGTCGGTGAAGGAGTTGCGCTCCTTGAGGTCGGCGCCCACGCAGAACGCCCGCTCATGGGTGGAGGTGAGCACCACCGCCCGTACGGAGCGGTCCGCGGACAGCTCCGCACAGGCCTGCGCCAGGGCGTCGGCCATGGCCGTGGAGACCGCATTCATGGCCTTGGGGCGGTCCATGACCAGCTCCGCCACATGGCCGTGGCGCTCGATGCCGACCCAGCCGTCCGCGCCGAACCGTTCCATGAAGCCCTCCTCGATGAGCCCGCGTCCCTGTTAACGAGCGTTGACCTGAGCGACGGAAGGGATCATGCCAGCTGAGGGCCGCGCGGGACAGGGGGTGGGCCGGCCGGGCCGGGGACGGGTCGCCGGGCGGTCAGCCGCGCCGGGTCAGCAGCCACGGCTCCACGACGCCCAGCCCGCGCACCGGCCGCTGCCACATCGGCTGGAGCGCGAAGCGGTAGGAGGGCGGCGGGGCGCCGGTGCCCTCCTGGGCCGCCTTCTCGGCCGCCGCGGCGTCCGCCTCGGAGATGGGCGCGTCCCCGATCCGGCCCAGCTCCTCGGCGAACGCCTCGTCCACCAACACGGTGTCCTTGGGCGCTATCGAGGTCAGCCGGCTGGCCAGATTCACCGTGGTGCCGAAGACATCGCCCATCCGGGTCGTGACCGTGCCGAAGGCGATGCCGACCCGCAGCTCGGGCATCGTCTCGTCGTGGGTCATCGTCTCGATCAGCCGTAGCCCGATCTCGGCGGCGATCCCGGCGTCGTCGGCGGAGAAGAGGACCTCGTCACCGAGGGTCTTGATGAGCCGGCCGCCGTGCGCGGCGACCAGGTCCGAGCAGGTGGTCTCGAACGCCTCCACCAGCTCGCCGAGCTCCTCCTCCTCCAGGCGGCGGGTCAGGCGGGTGAAGCCCACCAGGTCGGCGAAGCCGACGGCGAGCCGGCGGTCGACCATCTCCGCGTCGTCCTGGGCCCGGACGACCCGGCCGGTGGCGGCGGCGAGCTGGCGCCGCCACACATAGACCAAGAACTCCTCCAGCTCCGGCAGCAGCAGCTGGACCAGGGGATAGGTGATCTCCGTACGGGTCAGACCGGAGTCCTGGGGCTCGGTGAGGCCCTCCAGGAAGGAATCGATCTGCCAATCGGCCAGACGGGCGGTGGTCTGCCCCGTGGAGCGGGCGACCTGCACCGCCATCGCCTCGCTCAGCAGACCGGCCTCGACCAGACCGGCGAGCCGGCGCAGCGCCAGCACGTCGGCCTCGGTGAGCGCCTTGACCTGGCCGATGTCGGCGAAGCCCATGGCCCGCCAGAACCGGGCCGCCAGGTCCATCGAGACCCCGGCACTGCGCGCCGCCTGGAACGGCGTGTAGCGGCGGTCGGCACCGAGGATGAGTTGTTCGAGACGGATGGCGATGTTGTTCTCGTCGCCCTCGTCACCGGCCGCCGGCGGATCGCCCGCGAGGGCGTCGCGCACCGCGTCGCCCTCGGTCTCCCCGCTGTCGGTGTCCACACCGCGCGGGACGCCGCCCGCGTCGTCGGCGGTCACCGGCCGCTCCCTGTCCGATCCGTGCGCACTGCCCTTCCGATCACTGCTCGTCCGAGGCCCGCTCCCTGTCGGACCGCCTCAACGATACGGCAGGTGTGCTCTGGCTCACTCTCACATGTCGGGTCCGGCCAAGGAAGGGCCATGGGCACCCCGTATGTGCGCAGGGCTCAGGAGGGCCCCGTCGCCGGGCGCAGATGGATGATGTCGCCCGCCCCCACCGGCCGCTGCACCCCCTCGCCGGTGGCCAGCACCAGCCGGCCGTCGCCGTCGATCGCCACCGCCTCGCCGGTCAGGTGGGCATCACCGGGGAGTTCGGCGCGCACCTCGCGGCCGAGGGTGGCGCAGCCCGCGGCGTAGGCCTCCTGGAGGCCGCTGGCCGCGGGGTCGCCGTCGGCGGTCTGCCACTCGCCGTACCAGCGCTCCAGGGACCGCAGGACGGCGCGCAGCAGCGGGTCGCGGTCGGTGGTGCGGGCGCCGGCCAGGGCCAGGGAGCCGGCGGCGGGGACCGGGAGCTCCTCGGCGGTGAGGGAGACGTTGAGGCCGATGCCGATGACCACGCCGTCACCGGCCCGCTCGGCGAGGATCCCGCCGGTCTTGCGTTCGGCGCCGTCGACCGTGACCAACACGTCGTTGGGCCACTTGAGTGCCGTGTCCACACCGGCCGTCCGGGCCAGCGCGGTGGCGGTGGCGACGCCGGCCAGCAGCGGCAGCCAGCCCCAGCGCTCCACCGGGACGCGCGGGGTGAGGAACACCGAGAAGAACAGGCCGGAGCGCGGGGGCGCCGACCAGGTGCGGTCCAGCCGCCCCCGGCCGGCGGACTGCTCCTCGGCCACCAGGATCGCGCCCTCCCGCTCCCCGGTGGCCGCCCGGTCCGCCAGATCGGTGTTGGTGGAGCCGGTGGCGGGGACGATGTCGATGGAGGTCCAGAGACTGCCGGAGTGCACCAGGGCGCGGCGCAGCGCCGTGGCGCTCAGCGGCGGGCGGCCCAGATCGCTCCACCGGCCGGCGTCTTTGTCCTGGTTTCCCGGAGGTTGAGGCGTCATGGCACCAGCCTAGGTGTGGTCAACGACGCAGTGCCGCTGAGCAGCCCCGCCGATACGCTACGAGTCGGTAGCCACACACGTACCACCCTCAGTACGAGCACCCTTTCCAGGACGAGCAGGAGCCGCATCCCGATGTCCGAGCCGGAAGCAAACATCCACACCACCGCGGGAAAGCTGGCGGATCTGCAGCGGCGGGTCGAAGAGGCCACGCACGCCGGTTCCGCCCGGGCGGTGGAGAAGCAGCACGCCAAGGGCAAACTGACGGCGCGTGAGCGCATCGATCTGCTGCTGGACGAGGGCTCGTTCGTCGAGCTGGACGAGTTCGCGCGGCACCGGTCGACCAACTTCGGACTGGAGAAGAACCGCCCGTACGGCGACGGCGTGGTGACCGGTTACGGCACCGTCGACGGCCGCCCGGTGGCGGTGTTCTCGCAGGACTTCACGGTCTTCGGCGGGGCGCTCGGCGGGGTCTTCGGCGAGAAGATCGTCAAGGTGATGGACTTCGCGCTGAAGACCGGCTGCCCGGTCGTCGGCATCAACGACTCCGGCGGCGCGCGCATCCAGGAGGGCGTGGTCTCGCTGGGCATGTACGGCGAGATCTTCCGCCGCAACACCCATGCCTCGGGCGTCATCCCGCAGATCAGCCTGATCGTCGGCCCGTGCGCGGGCGGTGCGGTCTACTCCCCCGCGATCACCGACTTCACCGTGATGGTCGACCAGACCTCGCACATGTTCATCACCGGACCGGACGTCATCAAGACCGTCACCGGCGAGGACGTGGGCTTCGAGGAGCTGGGCGGCGCGCGCACCCACAACACCACCTCGGGCGTGGCGCACCACATGGCGGGCGACGAGAAGGACGCCATCGACTACGTCAAGGGCCTGCTGTCCTACCTGCCGTCCAACAACCTCTCCGAGCCGCCGGTCTTCCCCGAGGAGGCGGACCTGGAGACCTCGGACCACGACCGCGAGCTGGACACCCTGGTCCCGGACTCGGCGAACCAGCCGTACGACATGATCACGGCGATCGAGCACGTCCTGGACGACGGGGAGTTCTTCGAGACCCAGGCGATGTTCGCGCCGAACATCGTCACCGGCTTCGGTCGGGTGGAGGGCCATTCGGTCGGTGTGGTCGCCAACCAGCCGATGCAGTTCGCCGGCACCCTGGACATCAAGGCGAGCGAGAAGGCCGCGCGCTTCGTGCGGACCTGCGACGCCTACAACGTCCCGGTGCTGACCTTCGTGGACGTCCCCGGCTTCCTGCCCGGCACGGACCAGGAGTACGACGGCATCATCCGCCGCGGCGCCAAGCTGATCTACGCCTACGCGGAGGCCACGGTCCCGCTGATCACGGTCATCACCCGCAAGGCGTTCGGCGGCGCGTACGACGTCATGGGCTCCAAGCACCTGGGCGCCGACCTCAACCTGGCCTGGCCGACCGCGCAGATCGCGGTCATGGGCGCCCAGGGCGCGGTCAACATCCTGCACCGCCGCACGCTGGCCGAGATCGAGGACCCGGCCGCGCTGGAGACCCGCCGCCAGGAGCTGATCCAGGAGTACGAGGACGCGCTGCTCAACCCGTACGTGGCGGCCGAGCGCGGCTATGTCGACGCGGTGATCATGCCGTCCGAGACCCGCCGGCACATCGTGCGCGGGCTGCGGGCGCTGCGCAACAAGCGCGAGGCCCTGCCCCCGAAGAAGCACGGCAACATCCCGCTCTAGGAGGTGCGGTCGACATGATCAAGGTCGTACGGGGCAACCCGACCCCCGAGGAGCTGGCCGCCGCGGTGGCGGTCGTCCAGGCCCGGGCGGTGGCCGCGGCCGCCGGACCGGCGTCCCAGGACCGTCCCGGCAGCGAATGGGCGGATCCGGCGTCCACCGTCCCGGCACGGTCCCGGCTGCCGCACCCGGGGCCGCAGGCCTGGCGGACGAGCTTCTGGCCGCGCTGAGCGGCCACCCCCGTGCAGGAACCCGCGGACGAAGTCGGTGCATGATGCACTGACTAGTCCCTTGCGCCGAGGCGCCTGAGTACGCGTACTCAGGCGCCTCGCGCGCGTCGGGCACAGGATCGATACATGCTGTGGTCAGATCCGCCCGATGAACCGCCCAAGGAGCTGCGCGATGTGCAGGCCATGCTCCGCCGGCTGGGCGTCGTACTGGCCGTGGCGGCGGTGCTGCTGATGTTCCTGCTCCCGGACAGGTGACCGGCACACCCCACGGGTCGCGACAGTTCCCGTACGGCGGGAGGTAACACTCACACTTCACTCCAGCAACCAGAGCAGCTGGAATCTCATCTTTCACTCTCGAAGGAGCGCAATTCGGGCGTCGAGTCGCCCGGGCGGGCGCGGCGGACCGTGGAGTGGGAGAGCGATGAACAGGCCGCTGAGACACATAGCCGTCTTCTGCGGGGTGCTGGTGCTGGCCCTGCTGATCCGTGCGACCTGGGTCCAGTTCGTCCAGGCCGACGAGCTCGCCGAGGACCCGCACAACCGCCGGGTGAAGATCGAGGCGTACTCCTACCCCCGCGGCAACATCATCGTGGGCGGCCAGCCGGTGACCGGCTCGGTGGCGACCTCCGGCGACTTCAAGTACAAGCGGACCTACAAGGACGGCCCGATGTACGCCCCGGTCACCGGCTTCGCCTCGCAGGCGCAGGGCCAGACCTTCCTGGAAGGCACCTACAACAAGCTGCTCTCCGGCAAGGACGACCGGCTCGCCTTCAAGCACGCCCAGGCCGTGCTGACCGGCGAGAAGCCGCGCGGCGGCGATGTGATCACCACCATCGACCCCAAGGCGCAGAAGGCCGCCTACAAGGGGCTGACCGACCTCAACGCCAAGGGCGCGGTGGTGGCGCTCGACCCGCGCGACGGCAGGGTCCTCGCGCTGGCCTCCACCCCCTCCTACGACCCGTCGACGTTCGCCGGGATCTCCGACGCCGAGAGCCGGAAGTTCAAGGCACTGGACGACGACAAGGACAAGCCGGTCAGCAACCGGGCGCTGCGCGAGACCTACCCGCCCGGCTCCACCTTCAAGATCCTCACCGCGGCCGCCGCCCTGGAGCACGGCGTGGTCAGCGACATCGACGCCCCCTCCGGCGCCCCCGCCCCGTACCAACTGCCGCTGAGCACCACCAAGGTCGGCAACGACGTGCCCGGCGCACCGTGCAACAACGCCTCCCTCAAGACCGGTATGCAGTGGTCGTGCAACAACGTCTTCCTGGACACCGCGCTCAAGGTCGGCAAGGACAAGATGCGGGAGACCGCCCAGAAGTTCGGCTTCAACTCCGACGTCTACGACAAGGAGTTCGGCGACCTGCTGGCCAGCAAGAGCCTCTACCCCAAGGCGCTGGACAAGCCGCAGACCGCGCTGACCGGCATGGGCCAGGGCAGCCTGACCAGCACCCCGATGCAGATGGCGATGGTGACCGCGGCGCTCGCCAACGACGGCAAGCTGATGATGCCGCACGTGGTCGACGAGCTGCGCGGCCCCGACCTGTCGACGCTGCAGAAGTTCGAGCCCAAGCAGATGTCCCAGGCGGTCTCCGAGGGCACCGCGAAGAAGGTGCAGGAGATGATGGAGTACACCGTCTCCGAGGGCACCGCCTCGAAGGCCAAGGTCGACGGCGTGACGGTCGGCGGCAAGACCGGCACCGCCCAGCACGGCGCGAACGTCAACGACGAGCGCCCCTACGCCTGGTTCGTGGCCTACGCCAAGCAGCGCGACGGGTCCTCCCCGGTGGCGGTCGCGGTCTTCGTCGACCCCAAGAGCATGGACATCCCGCGGTCCGAGATCGCCGGCGGCAAGCTGGGCGGCCCGATCGCCAAGCAGGTCATGGAGGCGGTCCTGAACAAGTAGGCCCGCTCCGGCGCGCCCGGTGTGCTCCGTACGATGGCGGACATGACCGAAGAACCCCGTGCCCGCCGCCTCGTCCTCGCCTCCCAGTCCCCCGCCCGGCTGGGCCTGCTGCGACAGGCCGGGCTGGCGCCCGAGGTCGTCGTCAGCGGCGTCGACGAGGACGCGCTGAGCGCCGAGACCCCCGCGGAGCTAGCCCGCGTGCTGGCCGAGGCGAAGGCCGCCGCGGTCGCCGCCCGCCCGGAGACCCAGGGCGCGCTGGTCGTCGGCTGCGACTCGGTGCTGGACCTGGACGGCGTGGCGCTGGGCAAGCCGGCCGACGCCGAGGACGCCACCGCCCGCTGGAAGTCCATGCGCGGCCGGGCCGGCGTACTGCGGACCGGCCACTGCGTGATCGACACCGCCAGCGGCCGCCGGGTCTCCGCCACCGCCGCCACCACGGTCCGCTTCGGCGAGCCCAGCGACGCCGAGATCGCCGCCTATGTCGCCAGCGGCGAGCCGCTGCACGTCGCCGGCGCCTTCACCCTCGACGGCCGCTCCGCCCCCTTCATCGACGGCATCGACGGCGACCCCGGCAATGTCATCGGGCTGTCGCTGCCGCTGCTGCGCCGCCTGCTCGCCGACCTGGACGTGACGCTCACCGACCTCTGGGCCTGAGCGGCCGGTCGCGGAAATCCGGCGGGGTCGACGCATTCCGGGTCATCAGGCGGGGAACCGATGGAACCGATTGATCCGGTACGGACCGATCAGCCCGATCGGTCCGGTCCGACCGGCCCGACCGGTCGAGTCGACCATGAGGAGCGCCCCGCATGCCCAAGATCCTGATCATCGCCGGTGACGCCACCGAGGACCTGGAGTTCTTCTACCCCTACCAGCGGCTGCTGGAGGAGGGGTACGAGCCGCACATCGCCGCCCCGTCCCGCAAGAAGCTGCAGTTCGTCGTCCATGACTTCGTCGACACCTTCGACACCTACGTGGAGCGCACGGGCCACTCCTGGCCGGCCGACCTCGCGCTGTCCGAGGTGGACCCGGCCGACTACGCCGCCCTGGTGCTCCCCGGCGGCCGGGCACCCGAGTACCTCCGCAACGACGCCGACTACCGCCGGGTCGTCACCCACTTCTTCGACGCCGACAAGCCCGTGGCCCACATCTGCCACGCCGCCACCTCCCTCGCCCCGCTCGGCGTCCTCAAGGGCCGGCGCACCTCCGCCTATCCGGCCTGCGCGCCGGACGTCGAGATGGGCGGCGGCGTCTTCGTCGACGGCTCGTCGGTGGTCGACGGCAAGGTCGTCTCGGCCCGCGCCTGGAACGACCACCCGGAGTGGATGCGGGCGTTCATGGACGTCCTGCGGGAGCATGCGCCGACGAAGGACTGAGGACCCGTCGAATCAGGCAGGACGGAGGGGGAGTTCGGCTCCGGGACCGCGGCCGGGTCGGGTGTTCAGAGCGCGCCCGGTGCCGCCGGCTGCGGACCGCCCGGGGCACCGCCGTCCCCGCCCGGAGCGCCCTGCCCGCCTCGAACGCCCGCCTCCCCGTACGCCACAAGGGTGAGCACGAGCAGCCCCAACGTCACCATCATCGCCAGGAAGGCGACCCAGCCGACCAGTCCGACGGCGAAGGCGCCCAGCAGGCCGTGCACCACGGCGGCGCTGATCAGCACGATCCGGGCGAAGCCGCCCGGGGCCCGGTCGCGCACCGCGGCGCGGACGAGGATGACCGCACAGCTCACCAGGTAGAGGCCGAAGAGGCCGCCCGCCACCCAGGAGCCGACGGACATCGCACGCGGCTGCAGACCGGCCAGCGACATCTGCTGCTTGTCCACGACGATGCTCAGGATCCAGTTGAGCAGCACGATCCCGCACGCCTCCAGGACCAGGACCACCGCCGCGGCCAGGGCCACCGGTCGTCGCGCCACCGCCACCACCCACTTCCGCCGTTCGCCGCGCCCGGGACCCACCCAGGACCGATGCCGCGACTCCGGAGAGATCCGTTACCGCGCGTAAGAAGACATCGGGCACGCTACTAATGGGTAATAGCTGGGGCAAGGGTTCTGCACGGGCGGGTGCGAAAGGGAGTGCGGACGGCGGGCCCGCGGCGCGCCGAAGGAGGGAGCCGTCCGCAAAGATTCCTTCGCCCATTCGTAGGGACTCCACAAAGAATTGACGATCCGCTGGACGCCGTATGTGCGAGACCTAAGCCACACCGAGTCCTGAGCCCGGGCCCGGGAATCCGGGCCTACCCTGGGATACCAGGGGGCTTGGGCCTCCTACTGGCGCTCCGAGCACACTCCGTGTGGGCAAGCTCACCCCGGGGAACGGGTCGGCACGCGGTGTCGCCAGTCCCTAAAATCGCCGCATCCCTATTGTTGCGGCGAAGCGCCAAGGAAGGACCCATCGTGCGCAAGGTGCTCATCGCCAACCGTGGCGAAATCGCTGTTCGCGTTGCCCGTGCTTGCCGGGACGCGGGGATCGGCAGCGTGGCCGTCTATGCCGACCCCGACCGCGACGCTCTGCACGTACGCGCGGCGGACGAGGCGTACGCCCTGGGCGGTGACACACCTGCCACCAGCTACCTGGACATCTCCAAGGTCCTGGCCGCCGCCGCCGATTCGGGCGCGGACGCCATCCACCCCGGCTACGGCTTCCTCTCCGAGAACGCCGACTTCGCGCAGGCCGTCCTGGACGCCGGGCTGACCTGGATCGGCCCGCCCCCGCACGCCATCCGCGACCTCGGCGACAAGGTCGCCGCCCGGCACATCGCCCAGCGCGCCGGTGCCCCGCTGGTCGCCGGCACCCCCGACCCGGTCTCCGGTGCCGACGAGGTCGTCGCCTTCGCCAAGGAGCACGGCCTGCCGATCGCCATCAAGGCGGCGTTCGGCGGCGGCGGCCGCGGCCTGAAGGTCGCCCGTACGCTCGAAGAGGTGCCGGAGCTGTACGACTCCGCGGTGCGCGAGGCGGTTGCCGCCTTCGGCCGCGGCGAGTGCTTCGTCGAGCGCTACCTCGACCGCCCCCGGCACGTCGAGACCCAGTGCCTGGCCGACAAGCACGGCAATGTCGTGGTCGTCTCGACCCGTGACTGCTCGCTGCAGCGCCGCCACCAGAAGCTGGTGGAGGAGGCCCCGGCGCCGTTCCTGACGGACGAGCAGAACGCCGAGCTCTACCGCGCGTCCAAGGCCATCCTCAAGGAGGCCGGCTACGAGGGCGCCGGCACCTGCGAATTCCTCGTCGGCCAGGACGGCACCATCTCCTTCCTGGAGGTCAACACCCGCCTCCAGGTCGAGCACCCGGTCACCGAAGAGGTCACCGGCCTGGACCTGGTCCGCGAGATGTTCCGGATCGCCGACGGCGAGAAGCTGGGGTACGACGACCCGGCGGTGCGCGGTCACTCCTTCGAGTTCCGCATCAACGGTGAGGACCCGGGCCGAAACTTCCTGCCCGCGCCCGGCACCGTCACCCGCTTCGACGCGCCGACCGGCCCCGGTGTGCGCCTGGACGCGGGCGTCGAGGCCGGTTCGGTCATCGGCCCGGCCTGGGACTCCCTGCTGGCCAAGCTGATCGTCACCGGTGCCACCCGTGCGCAGGCGCTGCAGCGCGCCGCGCGTGCGCTGGCGGAGTTCACCGTCGAGGGCATGGCCACCGCCATCCCCTTCCACCGCGCGGTCGTCGCGGACCCGGCGTTCGCCCCCGAACTCACCGGCTCCGCCGACCCGTTCACGGTCCACACCCGGTGGATCGAGACCGAGTTCGTCAATGAGATCCCGCCGTTCGCCGCGCCCGGTGGCGAGGAGGCCGAGGCCGACGCCCGCGAGACGGTCGTCGTCGAGGTCGGAGGCAAGCGCCTGGAGGTCTCGCTGCCGTCCTCGCTGGGCATGCCGCTGGCCCGGGCCGCGGTCGCTGGCGGTGCCAAGCCCAAGCGCAAGGCCGGCAAGAAGGCCGGCAGCGCCGCCTCCGGCGATGCGCTCGCCTCGCCGATGCAGGGCACCATCGTCAAGGTCGCCGTCGAGGAGGGCCAGCAGGTCACCGAGGGCGAGCTGGTCGTCGTCCTGGAGGCGATGAAGATGGAGCAGCCGCTGAACGCCCACCGCTCGGGCACCATCAAGGGCCTGACCGCGGAGGTCGGCGCGGCGCTCACGTCCGGCGCGGTGATCTGCGAGATCAAGGACTGACCCGGTGGCCTTCGGGCCACGGCGCGAAGGGGCTCCCGGCAGCGATGCCGGGAGCCCCTTCCGCGTCCCCGCGGGCGGTATCCACCCGGCCGCTACGAGTTCCCCACCACGTCCTCCGGGAACGTCAGCTGCTTGTCCATCCACCGGAGCGCGGCCGGCAGCTCGCGCCGCCAGGTAGCGAAGTTGTGGCTGCCGTGGTCGAGGACGAGGGAGTCCGCCTGCATCGGCGGCCGGACCGCGGCCAGGAACGCCCGGGCCGCCGGGTAGTTCTTCTCCCCCGTACGGCTGGTGCCGATCAGCACGTTCACCTGCGGGGCGGGCAGGTGCCGCAGACGCCACATCAGGTCGTGCTCCTGGCGGCGGCGGACCCGGTCCCGGCCACTGCCGAAGAGGTCGCCGGTGGTGGGGTCGTTGCTGACCTTGTAGTCGGGCGAGAGGGCGGCCGCCGAGGTGTAGGTCCGTGCGTGCCGCATCACCAACTGGAGCGCGCAGCTGCCGCCCGACGAGTAGCCCAGGACGCCCCAGCCGCCCGGATCGTGGCCGACGCGGTAGTGCGACTTGAGCGCGTCGGGCACATCGCGGGCGAAGAAGGTCTCGGCCTGCGGGCCACCGGGCACATCGGTGCACTGGGTATCCCGCGGCGGCGCGATGGTGGGCCGCATCATCACGATCACCGTCGGCTGCATCCGGCCGGTGCGCATCAGCTGCCCGGCGGTCTGCGGCAGCCGCAGGTGCTGGCCCAGCAGGAAGGTGCCGCCCGGGTAGCCGCTGAGCGCGACGATCACGGGGAAGCGCTGCCGGGCGTACTGCGGCTGGAAGTACTGCGGCGGCAGGTAGACATACGCCGGGTCCACCGCCCGGGTCCGCTTGCCGACGATCCGGACCGACTCGACCCGGCCGGACCGCTGCGGCGGGCCCGTCGGCAGCCCGTGCACCTTGTCCAGGCCGTCCGGGCCGGAGGCCTGCACCAGGCCCTTCGACGGGTCGCCCACCGGACCCGCGCCCCCGCCGCCCCACTTGCCGGCGGCGGCCGGCGCATCGTCGTACAGGCCGAACAGCTCGTGCCAGGAGGCGTAGAACTGGAAGTTGGTGTTCACCACCAGGCCGAGGGCCGCCACGACGGCCAGCTGGGTCACCACGATCGAGCCGAGCCGCCCCAGCAGCGCGCGGGGCCCCCGCCCGGCGAACCGCGGCCACAGCCAGAGCGTGAGCCCGACGCAGACCACGGCGGACGCGGCCATGGCGTACAACAGAGACCGGCTGGTCAGTCCCATCACAGCTTCCCCAGGTGTCCCGCGCCGCGGACCGCTCCCCCGGTGGTCCGCTACGGCGTCGTCCCGGCCCTCCGGAAGGGCCCGGAAGACCTCATTGCGCCTGGTTTGATGGCCCTTGGAGACGGCGCGTTGCGGCACCGCGGAGGAGTTCGGCCGTGCGACCGCCGCGGTACGCCGGGACTTCATGCGGAGGGCGCCGGCCGTCCACCCGGCGCCGGGCCACGGGCCGCACCCACTGCCCGGAGAGGGCGCGCCCCGCACTGGTTGCGTACCGCACCGAGATACCCCCCAACGGCGCAATGGCATGCTGGAGCCACCGGGCGGCAACCGGCCGGGCGAGGGAGGACGGCGATGGCGACGGACACGGCAGGGCAGCGGCGGACGGCGCGGGGTCCGGTGGCGGCCACACCTCCGCGGGAGCAGGACGCCCGCCCGATGCGGGCCGACGCCCGCCGCAACTACGAGCGGCTGCTGACCGAGGCCCGGACCGCCTTCACCGCACACGGCACGGACACCTCGCTGGAGGACATCGCCCGCCGCGCCGGCGTCGGCATCGGCACCCTCTACCGGCACTTCCCCAACCGCACCGCCCTGATGAGCGCGGTCTTCCAAGGCGAGGTGGACGCCCTGTTGGCGTACGCCAGGGAGCTGGCCGACGCGCCGCAGCCGTGTGCCGCACTGGTCGACTGGCTGCGCGCGATCATCACCCACGCCAGCACCTACCGCGGCCTGTCCCGCGCCCTGATGACGGCCTCGGCGGACGAGAGCTCGGGGATGGCGCGGTGCAGCGTGCCGATGCGCGAGGCCGGCGGCACGCTGCTGACCCGCGCACAGCAGGCCGGGGCGGTACGCCCGGATGTGAGCATCGGCGATCTGATGCAGCTGACCAACGGCATCGCGCTGGCCGTCGAGGAGTCCCCCGACGACCCCGGGCTCGCCGACCGGCTGCTGACCCTCACGCTGCGAGGGCTGAAGGGCTAGGGCGTTTCTTTCGGATCTTCGTGGGCTCGCGGGGCAGCCGCCGGGCAGCCCGCAGGGTGCCGCGGAGCGGACCGGCGCCGGAGACGGCAGGAACCCCGGCCGCAGCGCCCCTGACGCCCCGGCCGGCCGCCCGGGGAGCCCCCGGCCCGCCCCGATGCCGGCGCCGGCCCTACGGCCCGCGCGCCGTCGCTGTCCGTCCCGGTCGGCACGCCCCCCGTTCGCCGCGCCACAGCGCCGCCCGGTCCGGTGTGCCGTCGGGTCCGGCTCAGCGCCGCCTGGGAGCCAGGTCGGCGACCCGGCCGCCCGGCGCCTCCGTCAGGGCGGGGGCGGACCGCAGCTGCGGCGCACCGCCACTGCCGCCCGGCGCATGGCTGCGCCGCTGGCCCGGCAACGGGACGTCCCGCCGGGGACCCCGGCGCTCACCCCCGCCCTCCAGACCCGGCTGGCCCGGACCGTGACCGGTGCCCGTCCCGCCGGCGACGGCGATCTGGACGCCCTGGTCGGCCAGCGCCTGGAGCTCGGTCGCGGCCCGCTCGTCGTGGCCCGGCGGCTCGTCCGTGACCAGGCGGGTGATCACGTCCGTGGGCACGGTCTGGAACATGGTGTCCGAGCCGAGCTTGGTGTGGTCGGCGAGCACCACCACCTCCCCCGCCGCTTGGACGAGCGCCCGGTCGACGCTGGCGGAGAGCATGTTGGAGGTGGACAGGCCGCGCTCCGCGGTCAGCCCGCTGCCCGACAGGAAGGCACGGGACACCCGCAGGCCCTGCAGCGACTGCTCGGCACCGCTGCCGACCAGCGCGTAGTTGGAGCCGCGCAGGGTGCCGCCGGTCATCACGACCTCGACGCGGTTGGCATGGGCCAACGCCTGGGCGACCAGCAGGGAGTTGGTGACGACGGTCAGACCGGGGACGCGGGCGAGCCGGCGGGCGAGCTCCTGGGTGGTGGTCCCCGCGCCGACGACGATGGCCTCGCCCTCTTCGACGAAGCCGGCCGCAAGATCGGCGATGGCCGTCTTCTCCGCGGTGGCCAGGTGGGACTTCTGCGGGAATCCGGACTCGCGGGTGAAGCCTCCCGGCAGGACCGCACCGCCGTGCCGGCGGTCGAGCAGTCCTTCTGCCTCCAGCGCCCGCACATCCCGCCGTACGGTTACTTCGGAGGTCTGGACGACGCGGGCGAGCTCCCGGAGCGACACCGCTCCGTTGGCACGCACCATTTCAAGGATCAATTGGCGACGTTCTGCAGCGAACACGAAACTGACAGTAACGCCAACGACCGTCTGTTTTCAGCAGGTTGCACCAATTAACGGAAGTTGTTCACACGGCACAGCGTGACGTGGTATGCGGCGCGCATATGACGTACGCCCGTCGAACTGCCGGGCGGTACGGGGCGCTTGCTGCCTGGTCAGCCGCACTGCCGGCCCCGGAGCGGGCCGACCCGGCGCGCGGGCCGGCGGCCGGACCGTGCAGGCACGTTTCATCCCCAGAGCTCACCGGGGGCACAAAGGTCTCAATCGGCCCGGGGTTTGCCGGCGGCCCCGCACCGTACGGGGAGCACCCGGTACGGGCCGGGTGCTCCGTGCGCGGTCCGTACCGGCTACTCGACGCCGCTCTTGCGGGTGTGGAGCTGGCGGGCGACCTCGGCGATCGAGCCGGAGAGCGAGGGGTAGACCGTGAAGGCGCTGGCGATCTGCTCGACGGTCAGGTTGTTGTCCACCGCGATCGAGATGGGGTGGATCAGCTCGCTGGCGCGCGGGGAGACGACCACACCGCCCACGACGATGCCCGTGCCCGGGCGGCAGAAGAGCTTCACGAAGCCGTCGCGGATGCCCTGCATCTTGGCGCGCGGGTTGCGCAGCAGCGGGAGCTTGACGACCCGGGCGTCGATCTTCCCGCTGTCCACGTCGGCCTGGGAGTAGCCGACGGTGGCGATCTCCGGGTCGGTGAAGACGTTCGCGGAGACGGTCTTGAGGTTGAGCGGGGTGACCGCGTCGCCGAGGAAGTGGTACATCGCGATCCGGCCCTGCATCGCCGCGACGGAGGCCAGCGCGAAGACGCCGGTGCAGTCGCCGGCCGCGTACACGCCGGGCGCGGTGGTGCGGGAGACCTTGTCGGTCCAGACGTGACCGGAGTCCGTCAGCTTGACGCCGGCGCCCTCCAGCCCGATGTCCTCGGTGTTGGGGATCGAGCCGACCGCCATCAGGCAGTGCGTACCGGAGATCGTCCGGCCGTCGGCGAGGGTGACCTCGACCCGGTCGCCGACCCGTTTGGCGGACTGGGCCCGCGAGCGTGCCATGACGTTCATGCCGCGGCGGCGGAAGACGTCCTCCAGGACGGCGGCGGCGTCCGGGTCCTCACCCGGCAGCACCCGGTCGCGGCTGGAGACGAGCGTGACGCGGGACCCCAGCGCCTGGTAGGCGCCCGCGAACTCGGCACCGGTGACACCGGAGCCGACCACGATGAGCTCCTCGGGCAGCTCGTCGAGGTCGTAGACCTGGGTCCAGTTCAGGATCCGCTCGCCGTCGGGGAGGGCGTCGGGGATCTCCCGCGGGTGGGCGCCGGTGGCGATCAGCACCGCATCGGCGATCAGGTTCTCGGAGGTGCCGTCGGCGGCGGTGACCGTGACCTTGCGCGAGCCGTCCGGCGCCTGCCCCGGCTCCAGCCGGCCGCGGCCGCGCATGACCCGGCCACCGGCACGGGTCACCGACGCGGTGATGTCATGCGACTGGGCGAGCGCCAGCCGCTTGACCCGCCGGTTGACCTTGCCCAGGTCGACGCCCACCACCCGGGCGGGCCGTTCGCTGTACGGGGTGTCGTCCTCGACGATGATGCCGAGCTCTTCGTACGACGAATCGAAGGTGGTCATCACCTCGGCGGTCGCGATGAGGGTCTTCGACGGCACACAGTCGGTGAGCACCGACGCCCCGCCCAGACCGTCGCAGTCGACGACGGTCACCTCCGCTCCGAGAGAAGCCGCCACCAGGGCCGCTTCGTATCCGCCGGGCCCACCACCGATGATCACGATCCGAGTCACGTACTCCATTGTCCCGCACGCCTGTCCGTGCCTCGCCCCCGGGGGCGAGGCACGTCCCGTGCGGCCTTCCGGGCGCCCCGTCCGGCCGGGCATGCCCGCCCCGGGAAGCCGGGGCCCGCCTTGCGCCGCCCGGGGCACACTCGGCGCCCACCTTGTCGTACGAACCTCCGGTACCACGAGCCCGGCGGGCAACCTCCCGTACCCTCGGAACCATGTCGCTCTACGCCGCGTACGCCGGCAACCTCGACGCGCGGCTGATGTCCCGCCGCGCACCGCACTCGCCGCTGCGCGGCACCGGCTGGCTGAACGGCTGGCGGCTCACCTTCGGCGGCGAGCAGATGGGCTGGGAGGGAGCGCTGGCGACGGTCGTCGAGGACCCCGACTCCCAGCTCTTCGTCGCGCTCTACGACATCGCCCCCGGGGACGAGGAGTCCATGGACCGGTGGGAGGGCGTCGGGATGGGCATCTACCGCCGGATGCGGGTCCGCGTACACACCCTCGACGGCGACGAGGCCGCCTGGATCTACGTCCTCAACGGCTACGAGGGCGGCCTGCCCTCCGCTCGCTACCTCGGCGAGATCGCCGACGCCGCGGAGTCCGCCGGCGCCCCGCACGACTATGTGATGGAGCTGCGCAAGCGGCCCTGCTGAGCGGTTCGGGCCCGCTGGTGGCGCGCCCGGCGCCCGGTGGGTCCGCGCGGCCGGCGGGACGGGACGTGCGCCGGCGCCCCTCCGGCCCGGGCGCGCGTCCCCGGGCGGAAGGCGCCGGGCGGAAGCCGCCGGGCAGCCCTTCTTGGACAGAAGTCACAAGGCAACGATTCCAGGACCGTCGGCAGCGACATCTACGCGCGTAGGGGAATACCGGCTACCCTCGTCCGCGTGAACGCATCTGTTACTCCGGACATCGCGCGCGACCCGCAGGGCGCCGCCGCCGACGCCGCCGCCCGCCTGCGCGAGCTGACCGGCGCCGAGACCCACGACGTCGCCCTGGTGATGGGCTCCGGCTGGGCGCCGGCCGCCGAGGCCCTGGGCGCGCCCGAGCACGAATTCCCCGTCACCGAGCTGCCCGGCTTCCCGGCGCCGGCCGTCGCCGGACACGGCGGCACGATCCGCTCCTACCGGGTGGGCGAGAAGCGGGCGCTGGTCTTCCTGGGCCGCACCCATTACTACGAGGGCCGCGGGGTCGCCGCCGTCGCCCATGGCGTGCGCACCGCCGTCGCCGCCGGCTGCAAGACCGTGGTGCTCACCAACGGGTGCGGCGGCCTGCGCGAGGGCATGCGCCCGGGCCAGCCGGTCCTCATCAGCGACCACCTCAACCTCACCGCCACCTCCCCGATCGTCGGCGCCAACTTCGTCGACCTCACCGACCTGTACTCGCCGCGGCTGCGCGCGCTGTGCAAGGAGATCGACTCGTCGCTGGAGGAGGGCGTCTACGCCCAGCTCCCCGGCCCGCACTACGAGACCCCGGCCGAGATCAAGATGATCCGCACGCTGGGCGGTGACCTGGTCGGCATGTCCACCGTCCTGGAGGCCATCGCGGCGCGGGAGGCGGGCGCCGAGGTGCTCGGACTGTCCCTGGTGACCAACCTCGCCGCCGGCATGACGGGTGAGCCGCTCAACCACGAAGAGGTACTGCAGGCCGGCCGCGACTCCGCCTCGCGGATGGGCGCCCTGCTCGGCCAGGTCCTCACCAAGATCTAGCCGGTTCCGAAGAGCCAGGGCGTTTCTTTTGGATCTTCGTGGACCCCGCGAGCCCACGAAGATCCGAAAGAAACGCCCTAGGTCTGGGGCCTGTCGGGCGGCCGCCCCCGGCGGGCGCCGGCCGGTGCACCTGACCGGTCGACGCGGTGCGTCCTGGGCGCGGGGTAAGGGGTACGAGCCGGGCGTGCGCCGCGCGAGCGCCCGGCAGCCCCGTAGGTCCACCCCGTACCTCACCCCCAACGCACCGATAGGCAGGAGCATCACGTGGCTACCGATCCCGCGGAGCTGATCAACCGGGCCCAGGCATGGCTGGCCGAGGACCCCGACCCGGAGACCCGGGACGAGCTGGCCGGGCTCCTCGACGCCCGGAACACCGACGAACTGGCCGCGCGGTTCGCCGGCACCCTGCAGTTCGGCACCGCCGGACTGCGCGGGGAGCTGGGCGCGGGCCCGATGCGGATGAACCGCTCGGTGGTCATCCGGGCCGCGGCCGGCCTCGCCGCGTACCTCAAGGCGAAGGGCGAGGGCTCCGGGCTGGTCGTCATCGGCTACGACGCGCGCCACAAGAGCGCCGACTTCGCGCGGGACACCGCGGCCGTGATGGTCGGCGCCGGCCTGCGGGCCGCGCTGCTGCCGCGCCCGCTGCCGACCCCCGTGCTGGCGTTCGCGATCCGGCACCTGGGCGCGGTGGCCGGTGTCGAGGTCACCGCCAGTCACAACCCCCCGCGGGACAACGGCTACAAGGTCTATCTGGGCGACGGCTCGCAGATCGTGCCGCCCGCCGACGGGGAGATCGCCGCCGAGATCGCCGCGGTGGCCTCGCTGGCGGACGTACCGCGTCCCGAGTCCGGCTGGGAGACCCTCGACGACGCCGTCCTGACGGCCTATCTGGCGCGCACCGACGCGGTGCTCACCCCCGGCTCCCCGCGCGAGCTGAACGTGGTCTACACCCCGATGCACGGCGTCGGCCGGGACACCCTGCTCGCCGCGTTCGCCCGGGCCGGCTTCCCTGCCCCGGCGGTCGTCGAGGCGCAGGCCGAGCCGGACCCGGAGTTCCCGACCGTCGCCTTCCCCAACCCGGAGGAGCCGGGCGCGATGGACCTCGCGTTCGCCACCGCGCGCTCCCTGGACGCGGGCGGGGCGGACGGCGCCGGCGGCGGGGTGGACATCGTGATCGCCAACGACCCCGACGCGGACCGCTGTGCGGTCGCCGTCCCGGACCCCGGCACGCCCGAGGGCTGGCGGATGCTGCGCGGTGACGAGGTCGGCGCCCTGCTCGCCGCCCACCTGACCGGCAAGGGCGCCCGTGGCACCTTCGCCACGACGATCGTCTCCTCGCAGCTGATGTCCCGGATCGCCGGCGGCGCCGCGCTCCCGTATGAGGAGACGCTGACCGGCTTCAAGTGGCTCGCCCGGGTCGACGGCCTGCGCTACGCCTACGAGGAGGCGCTGGGCTACTGCGTCGACCCGGAGGGCGTGCGCGACAAGGACGGGATCACCGCGGCGCTGCTGGTCGCCGAGCTGGCCGCGGAGCTCAAGCAGGCCGGCCGGACGCTCGGCGACCTGCTGGACGACCTCGCGGTGCAGTGCGGGCTGCACGCCACCGACCAGCTGTCGGTCCGGGTCGAGGACCTGTCGCTGATCGCCGCCGCCATGCGCCGGCTGCGCGCCCAGCCGCCGTCCGCACTGGCCGGGCTGGTGGTGGAGCGGGCCGACGACCTGAACGAGGGCAGTGCGGAACTGCCGCCGACCGACGGGCTGCGCTACTACCTCGCCGGGTCGCCGGAGGCGGGCGTCGAATCCGCCCGGGTCGTCGTCCGCCCCAGCGGCACCGAGCCCAAGCTCAAGTGCTACCTGGAGGTCGTGGTGCCGGTCGGCTCGGCCGAGGCGCTGCCGGCGGCCCGGAAGAAGGCGGCGCAGGCGCTGGCCGACCTCACGGCGGACGTGTCGGCCGCGGCCGGCATCTGACGAACGGTCGGGGGCGGGTCCGTCCCGCCCCCGGACCGGGCCCCCGGACGGTCCCACCCCCGGACGGTCCCACCCCCGAATCGGGCCGGCTCCCCCGCCACCGGCCGCTCACGCTCACAGCGCGAGCATCACCGCGAGCCCGATCGCGCCCACCACGGCCGGTGCGATGACCGGGTACGACCAGCGGACCACCGGCTCGCCCTGTGCGGACCCGCGCTCCGCCGCCCGGTCCCTGACCCCCCGGAGCTCGTCGAGGGCCTGGTCGGCCAGGGCGCGCGGCACCGGGCCGGCGTCGGCGTTCGGGCCGAAGCGGGGCCCGGAAGCGCCCGCGCCGCGCATCGCCTGCCGTTGGGCCTTCTTGCGCTGCCGCAGCGAGACCGGGATGGCCCACAGCTGGTACCGGCCGCCGGTGGTGGTGACCACCTCGGCGGAGAACGCGGCGCGGAAGCCCTCGATCGCCCCCCAGGGCAGGGTGATCGTGCGGAACGGGTTACGGACCGTCAGCCGCTCCTCGCCGGCCCGCACCAGGGGCCGCAGGGTGTAGGCGGTGACCAGCGGGACGACCAGCAGCAGCCCGAAGACCGTAGTCAGCCGGGTGTGGGCACCGCCGCGGAGCAAGGCGTCGCCGCCGAGCCAGAGCGCCAACAGCAGGAGCAGCACACCGCCGACGAGGGCCGCGGGCGAGCGGTAACTGCGCTCGGCGTACTGCTGCTGAGGCGGGGTGGCGCGTCGCTGGCTCGTCATGCGGCAGATTCTGCCCGACCGTCCGCATGCCGGACATTGCGTTACGGCATCATTCGGGTCGTGGGCCGGATTGAGTCCAGCGAGGGGGGTGACATGGCGCTACGCGCGTAGATATGCTCCCCTCGTGACCATGCCCATCACTGTTCCCGCATACGGCAAGGAAGCCGCGGGGCGTCTGGCGTCAATGGCGGACGTGACCGCCGACGACGGTGCGCTGCGCCGCTTCCTGCACGGCCTCCCCGGCGTCGACGCGGTCGGCCTGGAAGCCCGCGCCGCCACCCTCGGCACCCGCTCGGTCAAGACGACGGCGAAGGCGTACGCCATCGACCTCGCCATCTCGATGATCGACCTGACGACCCTCGAAGGCGCGGACACCCCGGGCAAGGTCCGGGCGCTGTGCGCCAAGGGCATCCACCCCGACCCCACCGACCGCACCGCCCCCAAGGTCGCGGCGATCTGCGTCTACCCGGACATGGTCGCGACGGCCAAGGAGGCGCTCGGCGACTCCGGCATCCACGTCGCGTCCGTCGCCACCGCCTTCCCGGCCGGCCGCGCCGCGCTGCCGGTGAAGCTGGCCGACACCCGGGACGCGGTCGCGGCCGGGGCCGACGAGATCGACATGGTGATCGACCGGGGCGCGTTCCTCTCCGGCCGCTACCTGGAGGTCTTCGAGGAGATCAAGGCCGTCAAGGAGGCCTGCGCCCGTCCCGACGGCAGCGCGGCGCACCTCAAGGTCATCTTCGAGACCGGCGAACTCCAGACGTACGACAACGTCCGCCGGGTCTCCTGGCTCGCGATGCTGGCCGGCGCCGACTTCATCAAGACCTCGACCGGCAAGGTCGCCGTCAACGCCACCCCGCCCGTCACGCTGCTGATGCTGGAGGCGGTGCGCGACTTCCACGCCGCCACCGGCGTCCAGGTCGGCGTGAAGCCGGCCGGCGGCATCCGTACGACCAAGGACGCGATCAAGTACCTGGTCATGGTCAACGAGACGCTCGGCGAGCCCTGGCTGACCGCCGACTGGTTCCGCTTCGGCGCCTCCAGCCTCCTGAACGACCTGCTGATGCAGCGCCAGAAGCTCAGCACCGGCCGCTACTCCGGCCCCGACTACGTCACGGTGGACTGAGGCTCCCATGACCTTCGATTACGCACCCGCACCCGAGTCCCGCGCGGTCGTCGACATCGCGCCGTCCTACGGCCTGTTCATCGACGGCGAGTTCGCGCCGGCCTCCGACGGCAAGGTCTTCAAGACCGTCTCCCCGTCCTCGGAGGAGGTCCTCTCCGAGGTCGCGCAGGCCACCGGCGACGACGTCGACCGCGCCGTGAAGGCCGCCCGCAAGGCCTTCGAGAAGTGGTCCGCGCTGCCGGGCGCCGAGCGCGCCAAGTACCTCTTCCGGATCGCCCGGATCATCCAGGAGCGCTCGCGGGAGCTGGCGGTCCTGGAGACGCTGGACAACGGCAAGCCGATCCGGGAGTCCCGGGACGCCGACCTGCCGCTGGTCGCCGCGCACTTCTTCTACTACGCGGGCTGGGCCGACAAGCTCGACCACGCGGGCTACGGCCCCAACCCCCGCCCCCTGGGCGTCGCGGGCCAGGTCATCCCGTGGAACTTCCCCCTGCTGATGCTGGCGTGGAAGATCGCCCCGGCGCTGGCGACCGGCAACACGGTCGTCCTCAAGCCCGCCGAGACCACCCCGCTGTCCGCCCTCTTCTTCGCGGACATCTGCCGCCAGGCGGGCCTGCCCAAGGGCGTCGTCAACATCCTCACCGGAGACGGCTCCACGGGCGCGGCGCTGGTCGCCCACCCCGACGTCAACAAGGTCGCCTTCACCGGCTCCACCGAGGTGGGCAAGGCCATCGCCCGCACGGTCGCCGGCACCGACAAGAAGGTGACGCTGGAGCTGGGCGGCAAGGCGGCGAACATCGTCTTCGACGACGCACCGCTCGATCAGGCCGTCGAGGGCATCGTCAACGGCATCTTCTTCAACCAGGGCCACGTCTGCTGTGCGGGCTCCCGCCTGCTGGTCCAGGAGTCGGTGGCCGACGAGCTGCTGGACGCGCTTAAGCGCCGGATGGCGACCCTGCGCGTGGGTGACCCGCTGGACAAGAACACCGACATCGGCGCGATCAACTCCGCCGAGCAGCTGGCCCGGATCACCGAGCTGGCCGACGCCGGCCAGGCCGAGGGCGCCGAGCGCTGGTCCCCGGCCTGTGAACTGCCGTCCGCCGGCTACTGGTTCGCGCCGACGCTGTTCACCGGCGTCACCCAGGCGCACCGGATCGCCCGGGAGGAGATCTTCGGCCCGGTGCTGTCCGTGCTGACCTTCCGCACCCCCGCGGAGGCGGTGGAGAAGGCCAACAACACGCCCTACGGCCTGTCCGCCGGCATCTGGACGGAGAAGGGCTCGCGGATGCTGTGGATGGCGAACAAGCTGCGGGCGGGCGTCATCTGGTCCAACACGTTCAACAAGTTCGACCCGGCCTCGCCGTTCGGCGGCTACCAGGAGTCGGGCTACGGCCGCGAGGGCGGCCGGCACGGTCTGGAGGCGTACCTCAATGTCTGAGCTGACTGGCCGACTGTCCGTCTTCAAGACCTACAAGCTGTACGTCGGGGGGAAGTTCCCCCGGTCCGAGAGCGGGCGGGTGTACGAGGTGACCGACTCCAAGGGCACATGGCTCGCCAACGCCCCGCTGTCCTCCCGCAAGGACGCGCGGGACGCGGTGGTCGCCGCCCGCAAGGCGTTCGGCGGCTGGTCGGGCGCCACGGCGTACAACCGCGGCCAGATCCTCTACCGCATCGCCGAGATGCTGGAGGGCCGCCGCGACCAGTTCATCGCGGAGGTCGCCGACGCCGAGGGCCGCTCGAAGGCCAAGGCCACCGCGCAGGTGGACGCGGCGATCGACCGCTGGGTCTGGTACGCGGGCTGGTCCGACAAGGTCGCCCAGATCGCCGGCGGCGCCAACCCGGTCGCCGGGCCGTACTTCAACCTCTCCGCACCGGAGCCGACGGGTGTGGTCGCGGTGCTGGCGCCCCAGGAGTCGTCGTTCCTCGGCCTGGTCTCGGTGATCGCCCCGGCGATCGTCACCGGCAACACGGTGGTCGTGGCGGCCGCCCAGGAGGCGCCGCTGCCCGCCCTCTCGCTGGGCGAGGTGCTGGCCACTTCCGACCTCCCGGGCGGTGTGGTCAACGTCCTCTCCGGCCGTACGGCCGAGATCGCGGCCCCGCTCGCCGCCCACCAGGACGTCAACGCCCTCGATCTGGCCGGCGCGGACGCCGACCTGGCGAAGGAGCTGGAGACGGCGGCGGCCGACAACCTCAAGCGGGTGCTGCGCCCGGCGCCGGTGGACTGGAAGGCCGCCCCGGGCACGGACCGCCTGCTGGCGTTCCTGGAGACCAAGACGGTCTGGCACCCGATGGGCGTTTAGGCCTGCTCCGACGGCCTTATGACGGCTCGTCAGCACTGCCCGTGCGGGGCCTCGCCAGATGGCGGGGCCCCGCTTCGCGCTCCGGCCCCCTCACTACGATGGACGCGACTCCTCGACGCACCAGACGTCGAGCCCCCACCTGGTCACGCGCCCGGCCACCGCCGGCAATGGCGCGGCCCCCACGGTCCGTTCACCACGGAACGGACGCGCCACGAGAGGAGCCGCACCGGATGAGGCCGGACTACCGAGACTGCTTTCCGCCCTTCCTCCAGCCCGGGGAACGGCTGATCATCGCCTCGGACTACTACGGGAACTCGGCGCTGCCCTCCGTCCCCGCCCAGCTGCGCACGCCCCGTACCCCGCCGCCTCCGTCAGCGCTCGAACAGCGGGTACGGGGCGCGCTGGGGAGCGCGCTGGACAAGGTGACCCGCCCGCTGGAGGCCCTGGGCACCAACCGACTGGTCAACAACCCGGCCACCCGGGCAGCCGGGCGCGTCGGGGACCGGGTGGAGAACGCGGCGCTCAACCTGGAGCACTTCGCCGACCGGGCGACCGAAAGGGCGATCTGGGGCACCGTCATGGACGGCGGCTGGCAGAGCATGGCCGGCCGCTTCCTGGTCGATCTGACCAACGCGGGCGGTGACCCCAAGCGCCAGGCGCTGACCGACCGTCGGCTGATCCTGCTGGTGGACCACAACACGAGCTGGCGGAACCCCGCCCCGCAGTGGGACTTCGGGGTGGCGGTGCCGCGTACCCACATCGCGCGGGTCACCGCACATCCGAAGGCCATCAGCCGGGGGCGGTTCGACGTCACCTTCGTCGACGGGTCGTGGATCGCCCTGGGCAGCGTGCTGCGCACGAACATGGAGGGGTTCGTCGCCGCCTTCGCCCACGGCGTCTGAACCGGCCGGACCAAGGAGCCTGAACGCGTGCCGAAGACCGACCACGTCACCCCCTGCCGGCAGTTCCTCCACCCCGGCGAAGTGCTGCGGGAGGCCAGGGACTATGACGTCTACCCGAACCTGCCGCTGGTGCCCGCCCCGCTGAGGGCGCCGCGGAAGCCCTCGCCGCGCAAGAAGGGGGTCTGGGGGGCGTTGAGCAGCGTCCTGGACAAGGCATCGCGGCCACCGGGCGAGGCGGCGGCCCCCCGGCCGGCCGGCGGCCGGCTGCTGGACAACGGGCTGGTCGACAACCCGCTGACCCGCGCGGTCGGACATGTCGCGGAGGGGCTGAACGAGGCCCGGGAGAACGCCGAGGACGCCATGGACGACGCCGCCGAGCGCGCGATGTTCGGCAAGCCCATGGAGGGCAGCTGGACGAGCATGGCCGGCCGGTTCCTCGTCCAGGTCACCAACGCCGGCGGCTCGCCGCGGCACCAGGCGCTCACCGACCGCCGGCTGTTCGTCCTGACCGACCAGGCCACCGGCTGGCGGGAGCGCCCTGCGGAGCTGGAGCTCGCCGCGCAGGTGCAGCTCTCGAACATCGCACAGCTGCGGCCCGCGCCCCGCATGACCTTCCCGCGCGGCCGCTTCGATCTGGTCTTCGTCGACGGCTCGTGGCTGGCGCTGAGCTGTTCGTTCCAGGACGACATGGAGGCGATGGTCGCGGCCTTCCACGGGCGCTGATCGGGGCCGGCCCCGGCCGTCGAGGTGGCCGCGGCCGGCCCGGGCGCCTCAGGGCCGCCGCGCCGACGACCCCGGGCGCGGTCGTCACCCCGGCAGGATCCTGCTGGCCGTGCCGAGCAGGGGTACGTCGCGGATCGCGGCGCCCCGGGAGAGGGAGCCGGTCAGCGTGGCGGTGGTCAGCGGCTTGAAGTCGGCGACCTGGGTGCCGACGGCGTTGGTGAGCGGGTCGACGTTGGTGCGGGCGAGCGGGTCCAGCTGGAGGTCCTTGACCGGGCCGACGCCGCCGGCGACGGAGTGCAGCAGCGCACCGGTCAGGGCGGAGGCCGTGGCACCGGTGTCGGTGCCGTGCGCCGGGGCGGTCGCGGGGGCCGCGCTCGCCGTTGCCGTACCGCCGGCCGCGAGGGCGGCGCCGGCCGCGGAGACCAGCAGACCGGCGCGCAGCAGGGTGCGCGGTACGCGGCTGGGCTTGGGACGTGCGTGGGAGGGCATGGGCCACCTGCCTGTAGTTCGAAAGGTCGTGCGAGCACAGGGCGTTGGGTAATCGACTGACTCCGTAGCGTAGTTGGTGCAGAGTGGCCGATCCACCCCGCACGCCAGGGGTACCCCACACGGCCGCATACGGGACAATGACTGCCCGTGAGCTTCCACTCCTCCGCCCCCACCGCCCGCGTCGTCCTGCTGACCGGTCCCTCGGGCTCCGGCAAGACCTCGCTGGCCGCCCGCAGCGGCCTGCCGGTCCTCAACCTCGACGACTTCTACAAGGAGGGGACGGACCCGACGCTGCCCCAACTCGCCGACGGGGGCGGCGCGGACTGGGACTCACCGCTCTCCTGGGACGCCGGCGCCGCCGCGGCCGCCATCGAGGCACTGTGCCGTACGGGGCGCGCCGACGTCCCGGTGTACGACATCTCCGCCAGCGCCCGGGTCGGCGCGTCCGGGCTGGACCTCGGCGGCGCGGCGCTGTTCATCGCCGAGGGGGTCTTCGCCGCCGACCTCATAGCGACCTGCCGCGCGGCGGGCCTGCTGGCCGATGCGCTGTGTCTGCGCGGCCGACCGTCCACGACGTTCCGGCGCCGCCTGGCCCGCGATCTGCGGGAGGGCCGCAAACCCGCGCCGTACCTCGTCCGCCGGGGGCTGCGCCTGATGCGCGGCGAGCGCTCGCTGGTGGCCCGGCACACCGCGCTGGGCGCGCACCCCTGTGCCGCGCCGGAGGCACTGACCCGGATAGCGGCCGCGCGGGCGGTGGACGCAGCGGGCGCGGCGGTACGCCCCTGAGCGCGCCGCGGCCGCAGGCTCCTCGTCGGGCACAGTCGCAGGCTCCTCGCCGGGCACGGCACCCGGCGCGGATCGGGCACGCATAAAGGAGCGGGTTCGGGCAGACCCCCCGGCCACCCGAACCCGCTCCGTTCCCCCGATTCCCCCGTATCCCCCGATACGTCCGGCTTCGGCAGATTGCTCCGCCTCGGCCGGTTCCCCCGTATCCCCCGTTCCCCCCTCGGGCTACCCCCCTCGGGCTCCCTCGGGTGCGGGCCCGTTCCCCTCGGGCCCGGTCCTTCAGGCCACCAGCTCGCCGAAGGACTCTTCCTCGTCACGTCCGAAGCTGAGGACCTCGTCCTCGCGCAGCCGGCGCAGGGCGCGCCAGATGCTCGACTTCACCGTGCCGACACTGATGTTGAGGATGTCCGCGATCTCCGGGTCCGTACGGCCCTCGTAGTAGCGCAGCACCAGCATGGTGCGCTGCGTCTCGGGCAGCCGGGCCAGCGCCTGCCACAGCACGGCCCGCAGCTCGGTGCCGCGCATCGCGTCCACCTCGCCGACCGTCTCCGGCAGCTCCTCGGTGGGGTACTCGTTGAGCTTGCGCCGGCGCCAGGCGCTGATGTGCAGATTGGTCATGGTGCGGCGCAGGTAGCCGCCCAGCGCCGCCTTGTCGCTGATCCGGTCCCAGGCCCGGTAGGTCGAGAACAGCGCGCTCTGCAGCAGGTCCTCGGCCTCGAAGCGGTCACCGGTCAGGTGGTAGGCGGTGGCGTACAGGGAGGCGCGGCGCTCCTGGACGTAGGCGGTGAAGGCCGCTTCGGCCTCGGCCGCCTCCGTTGCGGAACGCCGTTCCCCCGTGGCCTCCCCGTACTCCGTTCCCCCGTTGTTTCCCCCGTGGGTGGCGTCGCCCCCGTGCCCCCGGTTTCCTTCGACTCCCCCGTCGAGCGTCACCGTCGTCGCGTCGATGGCCACCATGAACGGCAGCCGCTGACGCCCGATGGAGCGCGTGCACCCCCGTACGGCGGCGGCCCCTGCGGCACCGGACTTCTCGGTGGTGCGTACGACGTCGTGGAGTCGCGTGATAACTGCGCTGGAAGTGGTGCCGTGCAGTGTGTTCATCGCGCGCCCCCCGTCGTAGAGCCAGCTCGTTCGGTGTGTCCCGGGTGTTGATCTCTCCCGGTGCCCAAAAGACTGCCAACCCAGTTTCATCGCGTTGTCCGTCGACTGTCACAGACCTGTCACAGGGGCAGGGGACCGCGGCATGGCTGCCGCACGGCGACGGGGCCTGTGCATGGGAGCGCCATCGGTCGATCTCCCGGCGCCCCATGGGACAGAATGGCTGCTGTGCCTTTCCTGTTGCTGATCGAGGACGACGACGCCATCCGCACGGCCCTCGAACTCTCGCTGTCCCGCCAGGGTCACCGTGTGGTGACCGCGGCGACGGGCGAGGACGGCCTGAAGCTGCTGCGTGAGCAGCGGCCGGACCTGATCGTGCTGGATGTGATGCTGCCGGGCATCGACGGTTTCGAGGTGTGCCGGCGGATCAGGCGTACGGACCAGCTGCCCATCATCCTGCTCACCGCGCGCAACGATGACATCGACGTCGTGGTGGGGCTGGAGTCCGGTGCCGACGACTATGTCGTCAAACCCGTCCAGGGTCGGGTGCTGGACGCCCGCATCCGGGCCGTGCTGCGCCGCGGCGAGCGCGAGTCCAGCGACTCGGCGACCTTCGGCTCGCTGGTGATCGACCGCTCGGCGATGACGGTCACCAAGAACGGCGAGGACCTACAACTGACACCGACCGAGCTGCGGTTGCTGCTGGAGCTGAGCCGCCGCCCCGGGCAGGCGCTCTCCCGCCAGCAGTTGCTGCGGCTGGTGTGGGAGCACGACTACCTGGGCGATTCGCGCCTGGTAGACGCCTGTGTCCAGCGCCTGCGCGCCAAGGTGGAGGACGTCCCCTCCTCCCCCACCTTGATCCGTACCGTCCGCGGTGTCGGCTACCGACTGGACTCCCCGCAGTGACGGAACGTTCCCACCAGGGCGGACCGGAGGACGACGGCGCCGGCGGCGGGGTGGAGGGCTCCGCCGCGCGGTCCGCCGGGCCGGCGGCCTCGACCTCGGAGGCGAAGGCGAAGGCGGCCTCGTCCTCGGAGGCGAAGACGGCCTCGGCCTCGGCCGAGCAGGACGGTCCCCCCGCCGGGCAGCGGATGCCACGGCTGCTGGGGCGGGCCTCGGGGCTGCTGCGCTGGACGAGCCTGCGGCTGCGGCTGGTGGTGGTCTTCGGGCTGGTGGCACTGACCGCGGCGGTCTCGGCGTCCGGCATCGCGTACTGGCTCAACCGCAACACCGTGCTAGACCGCACCCAGAACGCCGTGCTCAACGACTTCCGCAAATCGCTGGAGGACAGCACCCGGTCGCTGCCGCTGCGCCCGCGGTGCTCCGAACTCCAGGACGCGGCGCGGCAGATGGCCGCCGGCCCGCAGAACTACGTGGTGCTGCTGATCGGCGTGGACCGCGCGGGCAAGGACTGCGCGGCCACCACCGACAAGGACCTGCTGACGCTGCGGACCGTCCCCGCCTCGCTGCGCAAGGCCGTGGGCGAGGTGCGCCCGGTCGACGAGTCCAACCACTACTCGCACCACCTGTACTGGCAGCGCAAACAGGTCGGGGACACCCCCTACCTCGTCGCCGGCGCCAAGGTGATCGGCGGCGGGCCCACCGGCTACATGATGAAGTCGCTGGCCACCGAGGGGCAGGACCTCAACTCGCTGGCCTGGTCGCTGGGCATCGCCACCGCGCTGGCACTGGTCGGCTCGGCGCTGCTGGCGCAGGCCGCCGCGACGACCGTGCTGCGGCCGGTGCAACGACTGGGGCACGCCGCGCGGCAGCTGGGTGAGGGCCGGCTGGACACCCGGCTGCGGGTGACCGGCACCGACGAACTCGCCGATCTGTCCCGTACGTTCAACCGCACCGCGGAGCGTCTGGAGCAGCGGGTCGAGGAGCTGAGCGCCCGGGAGGCGGCCTCCCGGCGCTTCGTCGCCGACATGTCACATGAGCTGCGGACGCCGCTGACCGCGATCACCGCGGTGTCGGAGGTGCTGGAGGAGGAGTCCGAGTCGCTCGACCCGATGATCGCGCCCGCCGTCCAGCTGGTGGTCAGCGAGACCCGTCGGCTCAACGACCTGGTGGAGAACCTGATGGAGGTCACCCGCTTCGACGCGGGCACGGCCCGCCTGGTGCTGGACGACGTGGACGTCGCGGACCAGGTCACCGCCTGTATCGACGCCCGGGCCTGGCTGGACGCGGTGGACCTGGACGCGGACCGCGGCACCGTGGCTCGACTGGACCCGCGGCGCCTCGACGTGATCCTCGCCAATCTGATCGGCAACGCCCTCAAGCACGGCGGCTCCCCGGTGCGGGTGTCGGTGCGTACCGAGGACGCGCACGGGGCGGAGGCGCCCGCCGGGGACGCGGCGGGCGGGGTAGAGGGCGGCGGTACGGCTGCGCCCGGCGCGGAGGCCGGCCCGGAGGGCACCGGCGGCGAGGGCATCGAGGAGGCCCCGGGCACCACCCGGCCGGGCGGCGACCTGGTGATCCGGGTCCGCGACCACGGCCCGGGCATCCCGGAAGAGGTTCTGCCGCACGTCTTCGACCGCTTCTACAAGGCCAGCGCCTCCCGTCCCCGTTCGGAGGGCAGCGGCCTCGGCCTCTCCATCGCGCTGGAGAACGCGCACATCCACGGCGGTGAGATCACCGCGGCGAACCTCCCCGAGGGCGGTGCGGTCTTCACCCTGCGGCTCCCGATGGACGCCTCCCCGCTGGCGGACTCCAACGGACCGGACCGCGGCGGCCGGCGGGGCACCACCAACGAGGGCACGGAGGGCGAGCGATGACGCCGGCGGGAGCGCCGAGGACGCCGGGCGGACAGCCGATGCCCCGCGGCGGACAGCGGACGGTGGCGGGCAGCTGGCGGACGACGACGCCGAGCGCACGGAAGTGGCGGCGCACCGTCACGGTGGCCGCGCTGGCGCTGGCCGCCGCCGGCTGCGGCATCCGGGGCACCTCGGTGCCGGTCGACGCGGGCGGCGCGCCCTCGCGGGTCAGCTGCAAGGCGCCGGCGGGCGAGTCGACGCCGGGCGCGGCGGGCTCCACCCGGGCCACCGTCTACCTGGTGTGCGGCTCGGCACTGGCACAGGTCGAGCGGACGATCCCGCCGCCCGGCCGGGCCACCGGCGACGAACGCCGCCTGCAGGCGGCCCGCGCCCTGCTGACCGAGCTCCAGCGAAAGCCGTCGACGGACGAGGACAAGGCCGGCTTCAGCAGTGCGCTGCCCGCCGACCTCAAGGTCAACGGCCCGCGCCCGGACGATCCCGCGGAGGCCCTGCGGCTCACCGTCCAGCCGGGCGACCTGCCGTCCTTCGCCCTGGCCCAACTGGTGTGCACCTACGGCGCGAGCCCGGCACTGGGCCGGGCGCATGCCGCGGTGCTGGCCGGCCCCGGCACCGACCGGGCCCACCGCTACGACTGCTCCGCCGACGTCCTGGCCAACCCGGACATCGCGGAGAACGCGGGGTGGGGCGACCCGCTGTCGCAGTCGGGGTGACGGAGGCGGGCCTGCCGGGCAGCCGCCCGGCGGGCCCCTCGCCAACCCGCCCCTCTGGGCCGGAACCGTTGCCGCCGCTATCGACGTCCTGGCCTGTGTGCAGCGTCATGGCCCCGGCACCACCGCCGCCCCCCGTATGCGCGTCACCGGACTCCTGCTCCTCGTGGCGCACCTGTCGATCGTCGGCTGGCTCACGCTGCGTCCTCGTACGTTGCCCTGGGTGCCGGCCGCCAATCTCCGGCCGCTGGCGACGATCCGGGCCGAGCTGGTGCACGGACTGTCGTGGGAGGCCCTGCAGAGTCTGGGCAGTTCGGTGCTGCTGCTGGCGCCGCTGGGGGTGCTGCTGCCGCTCTCGGCCGGGCGCCTGAACGTTTCTCCCCTGGTGTCGCTGACCCGTACCGTCTTTGCCGGCGCAATGATCGCGCTGGCCATCGAACTGCTGCAGTCGGGGATACCCGGACGGGTACCGGACGTCGACTCCGTACTGCTGGGTGCGCTGGGGGTGGCGCTGACCCACCTCGCGGTCGTTCCGGGGGCCCGCTGCCGGCTCCGCCGCCGGCGCGGGAGTCTCGGGGGTACGACCCCGAGGATCCCCAGGGTCGAAGTAGCCCCGCAGGCTGACGTCCTGTCGGGCAGCCGGACCTACCTTTGAGACATCGGGGCACACGCCCCACAACGTCGCAAAGGAGTCGTTCCTCATGGCCGCCGCACTGGTCCGCCCCCGCAACAACCGAGTGATCGCCGGAGTCTGCGCAGGCCTGGCCCGTCGCTTCGGTACGACCCCGACCACCATGCGCATCATCTTCCTGGTGTCGTGCCTCCTGCCCGGTCCGCAGTTCCTGGTCTACCTGGCGCTGTGGATACTCCTGCCCTCGGAGGACCGGGCCGCCGCCACCGCCTGGTAGCCCGGCCGCCGCCCCGGAGGCATCGTCCGGCCGGGGCTGTCGTCCGGCCGGGGCATCGTCCGCCCGGACATGACGGTGCCCCGGCCGTCAGCGCGGAAGCGGACGGCCGGGGCACGGCGCACTGCGCGTCCCGGGGGACGGCGGGGCGGGTCAGCCCAGGGTCTTGCCGAGGGCACCGGTCGGCAGACCGCCCAGCAGGCTGTTGCCCTTGGACTTCAGCGGCGTCTTGATGTCGCCGCCGACCGGCTTGGACTGGGTGGCCCCCGAGAGCGTCTTGGTGGCGTTCTTGACCGGCAGGCTCTTCAGCACGCCGGTGGTGTCGGCGCCGGTCACCGGGGCCGCAGCGGCGGTGCCCGCGGCGGTGGCGGCGATGGCGGCACCGAGCGCGACGGCACCGAGAGTCTTGATGGTTCCCTGCTTCATCGAAATTCGTCCTCATTGATGGGGGCTTGACCGGCCCATCAACCTAGTGAGGCGGCAACCGGCGCCGCAAACAGCCACGGGCAAAGAAAAAACGGCCGGTGGACATTCCACCGGCCGTTGCGCTATATGCTCGCGCTACCCCTTACGCACCGTCAGGACCGCTGCTCAGAGGGGAGGTTGCGCCCACCGGGCGGAACAGCCACTCGGCGCGGAGTTCCGCGTAACCGGGCTTGATGACGTCATTGATCATGGCCAGACGTTCATCGAAAGGAATGAAAGCTGATTTCATCGCATTGACTGTAAACCACTGCATGTCGTCGAGCGAGTACCGGAATGTCTTGACCAGGTGCTCGAATTCCCGGGACATGTTCGTACCGCTCATCAGCCGGTTGTCCGTGTTGACCGTGAGGCGGAACTGCAGCCGGCGCAGCAGGCCGATGGGGTGCTCCGCGTAGGAGGAGGCGGCGCCGGTCTGGAGGTTGGAGGTGGGGCACATCTCCAGCGGGATGCGCTTGTCCCGGACGTACGAGGCGAGCCGGCCGAGGGTGACCGAGCCGTCCTCGGCGACCTCGATGTCGTCGATGATCCGGACGCCGTGGCCCAGGCGGTCGGCGCCGCACCACTGGAGCGCCTGCCAGATGGACGGCAGGCCGAAGGCCTCACCGGCGTGGATGGTGAAGTGGTTGTTCTCCCGCTTGAGGTACTCGAAGGCGTCGAGGTGGCGGGTGGGCGGGTAGCCGGCCTCGGCGCCGGCGATGTCGAAGCCGACGACGCCGGTGTCGCGGTAGCGGTTGGCCAGCTCGGCGATCTCCAGGGCGCGGGCGGCGTGCCGCATGGCGGTCAGCAGGGCGCCGACCCGGATGCGGTGACCGTTCTCGCGGGCCCGCCGCTCGCCCTCGCGGAAGCCCTCGTTGACCGCCTCGACGACCTCTTCGAGGGTCAGGCCCTGCTCCAGGTGCTGTTCGGGCGCGTACCTGACCTCGGCGTAGACCACACCGTCGGCGGCCAGGTCCTCGGCGCACTCGGCGGCGACGCGGACCAGTGCGTCGCGGGTCTGCATGACGGCGCAGGTGTGGGCGAAGGTCTCCAGGTAGCGCTCCAGCGAGCCGGAGTCGGCGGCCTCGCGGAACCAGACCCCGAGCTTCTCCGGGTCGGTCTCGGGCAGGCCCTCGTAGCCGGTCTCGCGGGCCAGGTCGACGACCGTGGCCGGCCGGAGCCCGCCGTCGAGGTGGTCGTGGAGCAGCACCTTGGGAGCGCGGCGGATCTGTTCACTGGTCGGAAGGGTGGTGGTCTCGCTCGTCATCTCGGCACTGTAGCCCCTACGCGCGTAGATGGCACCGAACGATATGTAACAGTGACCCGTCCACGGGGTGGCGCGCACGCCTCCGTCTGCCATCGTTCTGCCCATGGCTCAGCAAGCACTGCCGGTACGCGAGGCCCGGCTGGGAAGACCGCTGGGAGCGGGCGGATCACAGAGGGCGGTGAGCGGCGTTGCGCTGTTACTGCCCGGAGGGGAACCGAACGGGGTGCGGCGTCCGTCACCGGTGGCCACGCTGGCGGTGCGCCCGCTGGCGGCCCGCCTGGCGAAGGCGGGGCGCCCCGAGGGGCTGACCACCCACGTCCTGCACTACCGCTGCCGCGGCTGGAACGGCACCGAAGCGCACCCAGCGCGCGATGCCGCCTGGGCACTGGAGGAGGTGGTCCGACGCTACGGCGACGTCCCGGTCTGCCTCATCGGTACGGGCATGGGTGCCCGCGCCGCACTGCACGCCGCTGGTCACCCGGCCGTCAACTCCGTCCTGGGGATCGCCCCTTGGCTGCCCGACCCGCGCCGGAGTGACGGGCCGCCCGAACCGGTGAAACAACTGATCGGCCGCCAGGTCCTGCTGGTCCACGGCACCAACGACGAACGCCACGACCCCGACCTCTCCTACCGCTACGCCGAGCGCGCCAAGAAGATCAACCGCGATATCTGCCGTTTCGAGGTGCACTCGGACGGCCACTCCCTGCACCAACACCGCACCGAGGTCCTCGCCCTGGCCACCGACTTCCTACTCGGCTCCCTGTTCACCCGCGACTTCGCCCGCCCCGTCAAGGACGCCCTGGCCGCCCCTCCCCCACTGGGCCTGCGGATGCCGCTGGCCGCGGGGTTCGGGGCGTCGCTGCGGCACTGAGCGGGGCAGCCCGGAGTCAGGAAAGGAGCTCGCCCCGGCGGCTGAGGAGGAACTTCTTGAAGGCGGCCACCGGTGGGGTGTCCACGTGGCCGTCGAGCCAGGCGACGCCGATCTCGCGGACCGCGCGCGGCGCCGTCACGGTCAGTTCCACCACGCCGGGGCGCGGTACGGCGGGCGGCGGCAGCAGGGCCACGCCGAGTCCGGCCGCGACCAGTCCGCGGAGGGTCTCGGCCTCCTCGCCCTCGAAGGCGACCCGCGGGGTGAAGCCGGCCTCGGTGCACAGGGCGTCGGTGATCCGGCGCAGCCCGTAGCCCGGTTCGAGGGTGACGAAGAGTTCGTCGGACGCCTCGGCGAGCCGGATCCGCTTCCGGGAGGCCAGCCGGTGGTCCTCGGGGACGACCAGGCGCAGCTTCTGTTCGTCGAGGCGTCGGGCGACCAGATCGGGGTAGTCGGGGACCGGTGAGGTCAGGCACAGGTCGAGGTCCCCGGCGCGGAGCCGTTCGATCATCGCCTCGCCGTAGTTCTGCACGAGCTGGAAGCGGACCTTGGGGTGGTCGACACGGAAGGTGCGCAGCAGGCCCGGTACGGTCTCCGAGCCGAGGGTGTGCAGGAAGCCGAAGGCGACCTTGCCGGCGTCGGGGTCGACATCGGCGCGTACGGCCTCGGTGGCCCGCTCGATGTCGGTGAGCGCGCGCTCGACGGAGGCGAGGAAGGTGCGGCCGGCGGGGCTGAGCGAGAGGGTGCGGCCGTGCCGGGCGAAGAGCGCGACCCCGAGTTCCTCCTCGAGCCGGACGATGGCGCGGCTGAGGGTCGGCTGGGGCATGCCGAGTTCCTGGGCGGCGCGGGTGACGTGTTCGTAGCGCGCCACCGCCTCGAACTGGGCGAGACGGGGCGCCAGGGCCAGCGCCCAGGAAGATTCCGGCATGTCTTTTCTGTTGCGAACCTGCAACAGAGAACGCCGTGAGCTGCTGTCATGCATCACGGAATCAATTATGCCGTTTCCATGCATTGGACGCATGAAACGGCTCGGTCATACCTTCGACTCATGCCTCCCGCTGATACCGGGGCGTCCGTCACCGACCGTGCGGCCGCCTCTCCCTCGTCGTCTCCTGACTCCTCTTCCTCCTCCGCCGCCGCGCCCGATCCCGACGCCGGGAAGCTGCGGCCGGGCGGCCCCGGCTACCGCCGGATGAGCCTCGCCCTCTTCGCCGCGGGGGTCGCCACCTTCGCCCTGCTGTACTCGACGCAGGCACTGCTGCCCGCGATCTCCACCGACCTCCAGGTCAGTCCGGACCAGGCCAGCTGGACGGTGTCGGCGGCCACCTTCGGGCTGGCGCTCGGGGTGATTCCGCTCAGCGCCTTCTCCGAGCGGTTCGGGCGGCGCGCGCTGATGACCGCTTCCCTGACGGTGGCCACGCTGATCGCGCTGCTGGTGCCGTTCGCGCCGTCGATCGGCGCGCTGATCGCGCTGCGCGGGGTGCAGGGTGTCGCGCTGGCCGGGCTGCCAGCCTCGGCGATGGCCTTCCTGGCCGAGGAGGTGCGCGCCAAGGCGCTGGTGGCGGCCATCGGACTGTTCGTGGCGGGCAACAGCATCGGCGGGATGTCCGGCCGGATCGTGACCGGCTGGGTGGCCCAGGCCTTCGGCTGGCGGGCCGCGCTGGGCGCGGTGGGCGTGATGGCCGTGGTGTGCACGGTGGCGTTCCGGCTGCTGGTGCCCAAGGCCCGGCACTTCGTGTCCCGTTCGGTGGGCCCGCGGGCGCTGGCCCGTACCCTCGGCGGTCACCTCGCCGACCCGCTGCTGCGCCGGCTGTACGGCATCGGCGCGCTGTTCATGACGGTCTTCGGCGCGGTCTACACGGTGATCGGCTACCGCCTGGTCTCCGACCCGTTCAACCTCCCGCAGGGCATCGTCGGTTCGATCTTCGTGGTCTACCTGGTCGGCACCGTCTCCTCGGCCGCGGCCGGCAAGCTGGTCGCCCGGATGGGCCGGCGGGGCGCGCTCTACCTGGCGGTCGGCACCACCTCGACGGGTCTGCTGCTGACGCTCTCGGATTCGGTGACCACGGTGCTGGCGGGCCTGATCCTGATCACGGCCGGCTTCTTCGCGGGCCACGCGGTGGCCTCCTCGGCGGTCAGCCGCACCGCGAAGACCGCCCGGGCGCAGGCGTCGGCGCTGTACCAGTGCGCGTACTACGTCGGCAGCAGCCTCGGCGGTGCGCTGGGGGCCGCCGCCTTCCACGCGGTCGGCTGGGAAGGCACCGTGGTGCTCGGTCTGGCCGCGATGCTCGGCGCCGTGTCCATCACCCTCTACGCAACCCGCAAGGCCGTCGCGGAACGCCGCCTGCTCCACCTGGCGAAGGCGGCGTAACGCCCCCGGGACGGGTCCCCTAGGCCCCGCCCGCCCCTCGACCGAAGGACCCGTCCCGCCACCTGTCCTGGTGGGGCGGGTCCTTCGTCGTCCCCGGTCGGCGGCCCACAGCGGTCAGTCCTCCACCGCCGTCAGTCCACGGGGAAGACGCCGGTGTCCAGGGTGAGTTCGAAGGGCGCGGGGAGGTGAACGTCCTCTCCGAACTTCACCTTCTCCAGTTCGCGGTAGACGCTGTCCTTCGGCTCGCCGTAGAGCGTGACGGTGGGACCGCCAGGACCGAAGCGGTCGACGAGGAGGTAGAGCGGCACCCCTGCCTGTGCGTACGCCGCCGCCTTGTTGATCCGGTCGTAACTCGCGTTGGACGGGGAGGTCACCTCGACGACCAGCTCGGCGGCTGTCAGCGGGGCGGCGTTGCCGCCCTCCAGCCCGTCCAGGACCGCATACGGGATCACGACCAGGTCCGGGATGTAAAGGCGGCCGTACTGCGGGTGGGCAAGTCCCTGCGTCTGGTAGAGACCCCAGTCCTTGGGCAGCACGCGGTACAGACTGCGCTGGACCAGCTCGGCGAGGCGGTTGTGAGGCGCGGCGGGCGGCGGTGTCACGACGATGACCCCATCAATGATCTCCACCCTGCTGCCCTCGGGCCAGTCCGACTCCTCCCAGAAGCGGACAAGCTCATCCCAGTGCTGGCCCGGAGCGGGGTCGGCGGGGAGTGCACTCATGGCGGTCTCCTTGCTCGGTGTGACACCGATCCCAGCATGCCGAACGGGACCGGCGGCGGTCCACCGGTCCCGTTCACCCGTACGAGGAAACCGCAGGTCAGCCGCAGGTTCAGCCGCAGGTCAGCGCGCAGGTCAGGCGATGCGCTCCAGCACCACCGGGCTGGGCGTGAAGGCGGCGTCGGCCGGGCCGACGAGGATGCCGCCGTCCAGCGCCTCCAGGGCGTAGGGGAACTTCTCGGGGGTGTCGGTGTGCAGGGTCAGCAGGGGCTGGCCGGCGGTGACGGTGTCGCCCGGCTTGGCGTGCAGCTCGATGCCGGCGGCGGCCTGCACCGGGTCCTCCCTGCGGGCGCGGCCGGCGCCCAGGCGCCAGGCGGCGAGGCCGACGGCGTAGGCGTCGAGGGTGGTGAGGACGCCGGTGGCGGAGGCGGTCACGGTGTGCCGTTCGCGGGCCACCGGGAGGGCGGCGTCGGGGTCGCCGCCCTGTGCGGTGATCATGCGGCGCCAGTGGTCCATGGCGGAGCCGTCGGCCAGCGCCTTGGCCGGGTCGGCGTCCTTCAACCCGGCAGCGTCGAGCATCTCGCGGGCCAGGGCGAGGGTGAGGTCCACGACGTCCTGGGGGCCGCCACCGGCCAACACCTCGACGGATTCCTGGACTTCGAGGGCGTTGCCGGCGGTAAGGCCGAGCGGGGTGGCCATGTCGGTGAGCAGGGCGACCGTCTTCACGCCGTGGTCGGTGCCCAGTCCGACCATGGTGGAGGCGAGTTCGCGCGCGTCGTCGAGGTGCTTCATAAAGGCGCCGGAGCCGACCTTGACGTCCAGGACGAGGGAGCCGGTGCCCTCGGCGATCTTCTTGGACATGATCGAGGAGGCGATCAGCGGGATGGACTCGACGGTGCCGGTGACGTCGCGGAGCGCGTAGAGCTTCTTGTCGGCGGGGGCGAGGCCGTCGCCGGCGGCGCAGATGACCGAGCCGACGTTGCGCAGCACGTTCAGCATCTCGTCGTTGCTCAGCTGGGCCCGCCAGCCGGGGATGGACTCCAGCTTGTCGAGGGTGCCGCCGGTGTGGCCGAGACCGCGGCCGGAGAGCTGGGGCACGGCAGCGCCACAGGCGGCGACCAGCGGGGCGAGCGGCAGGGTGATCTTGTCGCCGACGCCGCCGGTGGAGTGCTTGTCGGCGGTGGGGCGGGACAGCGAGGAGAAGTCCATCCGCTCACCGGAGGCGATCATGGCGGCGGTCCAGCGGGCGATCTCCGTGCGGTTCATCCCGTTGAGGAAGATCGCCATCGCCAGGGACGACATCTGCTCATGGGCGACCTCACCGCGGGTGTACGCGTCGATGACCCAGTCGATCTGAGCGGGGGTCAGCTCGCCGCGATCACGCTTGGTACGGATGACGGAGATGGCGTCCATGGACGGTTCCTTTCGAACGGGTAGGTCCGTTCTACACGCATAGACGGCGGGGTGGCCAGGGCGGGCGGGCCGGGGCCGGCCTTGGAGGCGGTGCCGCTTGGTGTCCTCGTCGGCGTCGGCTAGATCGTCCAGCGGTGGACCCGGCCGTCCGGCGCCGTGTAGGTCACGTTCTGCTCAGCGGGAGTGGCCTCGATGCCGAACCACTCACGGCGTGGCCGGTTGAGCTGCCGCCAGCGCCGGTGGGTCACTTCGACCGGCTCCCACAGGTCGCGCGGTCCGGTGGAGGTCACCAACGGCGTCCCCCCAGGCATGTCCTCGATCCGAGTGGCCGAGCCGTCCGCAGGGTCGTACAGCACCGTGATGTGCAGGCCCTGGTCGCTCCGGCTGTACGTGCGGACGAGGGCGCGCGGCATGTGCAGCTGGGCGAAGAACGAGAACGTCCAGTCATCCAGCACCAACCCGGAGAGTTCGGCATCACGACTTGGGCGGCCGGGGATCTCGGGTACCGGCGCCTCGCCTTCGGTGCCGGTCCTGAGCGGCATGAACGCTGCGGGTGTGTGCAGGATGCGGCCGACCGCCGTCCCGTCCGGCAGCTTCGTGAGCCGGGCGATCATTCCGCCGGCGAGGGTCCCCTTGAGCGGGACGACCAGGATGCCGCCGGTACGGCATCGCTCCAGCCACGAGGGTGGGATGCGCGGTACGGAGGCCGTGGCGATGATGCGGTCGTACATCGCGTCGGCCGGGACATCCCGTGCACCGTCGCCGTGGAGCACGACCGGGTCGAAGCCGATGCCGTTGAGTCGCTCACGAGCCAGAGTCGTGAGGGTGTCGGAGCGGTCCACCGTGGTGACGTGCTTGTCACCGGCGAGGTGGCAGAGCATCGCCGCGTTGTAGCCGCTGCCGGCGCCTGCCTCGTAGACATCGTCCCCTTCGTTCACGTCGAGGGCGTCGAGCATGTCCGCCATGAGGCTCGGCGCGGTCGAGGATGACGTGGGCACACCGGTCACTCCGCCGGAGCCACCCTGCTCGGCGTGTACACCGTCCACTTCGGTGATGAGGGAGTCGTCCGTGTACACGGCGTCGAGCCACGCCTCTGCGCCTCCTTCGGTGATCCGCCAGGGGATGAACCGTTCGCCCTCGCGCCGGTAGAAGACAGGGACGAATGGATGGCGGGGGACGTTGAGAAATGCCTCCGCCAGCCGGGAGGACAGCACCACGCTTCCGCGGTCGATCTGTTGGGTGAGCGAGATGCGTGCCCGGATCAAGCGCTCTTCGTCGTCGAGGATGTTCGTCACCGTCCGGCCCCTTCCAAGTAGTCGCAGATCGCGGCCGTGATCGGCAGTCCGGTCGCCTGCTCGATGAACCCGTACTGCCCGTTCGGGTTCACTTCCAAGAACCGCCATGCCCCGTTGGGCGTTACCACGAAATCGAACGCGCCGTACGGCAGGCCGAGGCGGTCCAGCATGCGCAGAACTCCGGCGGCCACCTCGGGCGGCGGGTCACAGACCCGGTAGGTGTGGCTGTCGTAGTCGCTGCGCCAGTCGATGCGTCCGGCGTCCGAGTCGGCATGGATCTCGGCCGCGAAGATCCGGCCGTCCACGGCGGTCAACCGCACCTCGTACGCCTTGGGTACCCATGCCTGGAACAGGTGGGCAGTAGTGGCGATGTCCGCGTGCGGAAGATCGTCGGGGTCGACGAGGCTCGCGTACACCGCGGCAGTCTGCCCGTGCACGGAGCCCCGCACATGGAAGAACGGCTTGTACACGAGGGGGCCGCCCAGGGAGTCGGCGAAGCGTTTCGCCGCGTGCGGGTCGTTGGTGATGAGGGTGCGGGGAACGCTCAGTCCCGCGTCAGCCGCGATGCGCAGTTGCAGCGGCTTGTACTCGGCATCCGCCGCCCTTCCCGGTGGCGGAAGCCACCGGCACGGTAACGCCGTCAGCAGTCCACCGAAGCCCCAACGGGCCTCGGTCTCGGCGACCTTGCGGGCTTCGGCGGTCATCTGCTCAGGAAACTGCGGGCGGGTCGGGCGACGGTAGTACACGGAGCGGACCGACCCGAGGTCGAGCGTGCGGCGGTCGTTGTTCAGGGTGCCGTGCCAGCGGTCCCCGCTGAGGCTCGCGGCCAGCGTGAGCCTCAGCGGGAACTCGGCCATATCGGCCCGGAAGACGGGCACGGCGCGCCGGTTCAGCTCCTCAACCACCAGGTCGCAGGTCGGGTCGAAGCGACCCGCCAGGATGAGAACGTGTCCGGCGCCGGTCATCAGTCGTCGCTCGGTCCCGGATCGTCCGGCGCGTCCATCTGGCCCGTGGGCGCCGTCGGCCCGTAGGTCTTCGGCGGGTTCTTGGTCATGTAGACACCCGGCGGCATGTCCTCGTAAATGCCGGTCTGTGACTCCTCGTCGTACGCGACCTCGCTCGGCAGGATGCCGCCCGTGGCCGGGACGGGGGTCAGGAACCGGAACGCGAAGGGCGCCGGCCCCTCGTGGTGCGCCAGCTCCGGCATGGAAACCGCCCCGTCGGTGCTCAACGGGAGCCGCAGTTCCGGCGCGTCGAGTACCGGCGCGGCAGGGCGTCGTTCCTCAAGTGTGGTGGGCATTGCTTCCCCTTTCTCGATTCTCGTTTCTCGATGGATGGAATGGATGGGTCGGGATCTCGATGGGGGCGTACGCGCGGATCAAGCAGCCCGGCTACGGGCTCCCCCCGGCTTCCCCACCGGTCCCGGGCTTCTCGGCCCCAGCGCAGCCCGCGACCGCGTACTCCGCACCCGCCCGGATCACCCGAACGCCTCCACGGGAAGCCGTGGCGTGTCGCGTTCACGGTCGTCCGGCGCGTCGTCCACGTCGGGGCCGTCGTCGTCCGGCACTGGCAGGCGCGCGCCTCTGCTTTCCGCCACCCGCTGCACGTTGGCCAGGGCGGCGGTCAACTCCAGTGCCAGCAGGTGCAGTTCGCCAGGCGTCCAGCTCCGGGCTGCAAGAACGCGGCGCGCCTCCTCGATGAGTTCGGCGGCGGAGTCGAGCTGCGCCTCCTCCATCTCGTCGGCGAGCCGGGACACGTACCCGGTCCCGTCACCGGAGACGAAGCACGGCTTTCCGTCCGGACTCGACCACGGCAGGAGCCGCGCGGCGACTGTGGGACTCACCAGCCCGCCACCTTCGCTCCGCGAATCCAGTGCGGACCGGCGTGCGCTCCGTACATCGCGGACACGGCGTCGTCGGACGGATGGCGTCCTCGCGAGGGCGGTAACAGCCGCAGCGGCGACATGGCCACTCTCACGATGATTTGGGGCATTTCGTCAACCTCCCAGCGGTTGGTGACCACGGCCTCCGACGTTCGCCGTCCCGGATCGCCGCGGGGCTGTAGCTCTCGCCTCTTACGCTCCCGCGCTTGGTGGTGCGTTCCTACTCCGTTCCGCGACCGTTAGGCACGGAGAAGAGCTACCGCACCGAAGCGTGCCTAACGTCCCAAGGGGTACTTGTGAACGAAGCACTACGCTGCGCCCTCCGTCGAGCTCACCTGACGGATCGCCAATTAGCCGAGCGGTGCGGCGTCGACATCAAGACCGTCGGCCGATGGATCACTGAGAACGGGCGAGTTCCCCACGCCCGACACCGGTGGGCCGTCTGCGAAGCACTCGGAGAGGACGAAGGGGTGTTGTGGCCAACAGCCGCAAAGAAGGCGATAAAGGTCGGTCCGGACCGCGAGGTCGTTTCCGTCTATCCGTATCGGTCCGCCTGTCCGGCCTCTCTGTGGCGGTCACTGATCACCAACGCGGAGCGCGAGCTGACCTTCGCGGGTTACACCAACTACTTCCTGTGGCTCGAACAAGCACGTTTCGGTACGGCACTGCAGCGAAAGGCCGCCCGTGGCTGCAACGTTCGGTTTGTGCTCGGCAACCCTGACGGCGACCTCACTCGGTCGCGCGAGCGCGATGAAGACGTCGCACTCACCCTGTCGACGCGTATTCGCGTGACACTCGCCGAGCTGGAGAAAGTCCGAAGGCAGCCAGGAATTGATGCGAGGTTCAGCGACGGTCACGCATACCTGTCCGTGTTCCGCTTCGACAACGACATGATCGTCACGCCGTTGCTGACGCACAGCGTTGGGCACGACGCGCCCACCCTGCATCTGCGTCGCCACCAGGACGACGGCATGTTTGACCGCTTCGCCGCGCACGTGGAAGAACTGTGGCGCAGGGGCACTCCGGTGTGGGAAGGCGACGGCAATGGGTAGGCGCGACTACGAGGACGACCCTGATGCCCCTGCCGCGAACAGCTTGATTCCGGCGGCCTCTGCGATCGTGGTCGACGACTCCGGGCGCATCCTGCTCCAGCGTCGGCGCGACAACGGCATGTGGGCACTTCCCGGTGGCGTCATGCATATTGGCGAGTCGCTGCCGGACTGTGCTGTTCGGGAGACCCGAGAAGAGACCGGGTTCGCCGTCGAGATCGTGGGCATCGTCGGCACGTACACCAATCCCCGTCATGTCTTCGCCTACGACGACGGCGAAGTACGGCAGGAGTTCTCCGTCTGCTTTCTGGCGAGACCCGTGGGTGGCGAACTGGCGGTGTCCGAAGAATCCACCGACGTCCAGTGGTTCGCCCCCGGAGAGGTGGACGCGCTCCCGATGGTCCCCAGTATTCGGAAGCGTGTGAATGACTGGCGCGATGGCGCTATGCCTGCTACCCGGTAGAGCGCTACCAATGCCAGGGCAGCCGCGGCCCCGCGGCCCCTCGAGCCGCGTACGCGAAGCTATGCGAGGAGGCGTGCGCAACAGTGCCAGAGGCGATCACCGTCGAGCCGTTGGACGGCCCGGCGACCTCGCGGGCCGAGGCCGCTTTCAGGCTCGTCTACGCCGAGGTGTTCGCTGAGGCACCGTACGAGGAAAGCCCGGAAGCCGTAGAGGCGACGTTCCGCCGTTTCCGCGCCCAGGTCCGCAAAGCGACCTTCCGTGCCGCCCTGGCCCGTACCGTCGGCGGTGAACCGGTGGGCATCGCGTACGGCTACCCGCTCAGTGCCGCGACAGGTTGGTGGGACCGGCTGATCGCCCCCGTCCCGGCCGAGGTCCGGCGAGAAGACGGGCGACGCACGTTCGGGCTGATGGAGTTCGCGGTGCGGGCGCCCTGGCGTCGAGTCGGTGTCGGGCGGCGGCTGCACGAGGCGCTGCTCGTGGGAGGGAACGAAGAGCGCGTGCTACTCAATGCGCTACCGGACGCCGAGGCGGCTCAAGCGGCTTACCGGTCCTGGGGATACCGCAAAGTGGGCCAGGCCCGTCCCTGGGAGGGCGCGGCTCTCCATGACGTGATGCTCCTCCGGCTCCGCTGAGTGGTCAGTTCGGTGCCGCGGTCGTCCCCAGCCACTGGAGATACGCGTCCGCCCCGGCGACGATCGGTACTGCGGAGACCTCCGGGTTCTGCCAGGGGTGGTGCTGGAGGAGATGCGACTCAACCTCGTCGTACCGGTCGGCGCGGATCTTGAGGACGAGCTGCCACTCCTCGCCCGAGCCGAACTCGCCCTGGTGCCAGAACACGGACGCCACCGGTCCGACGATCTGTGCCCCGGCGGCGAGCCGCGCGGAGACGACCGACTGTGCGAGCGTTACGGCTGCTTCGCGGGTCTCCGTTGCGGTGGACACCTGAAGGAAGTCAGTCATGTGGCGACTGTAGTGGCGAAGTGCCGGGGCCCGTCAGCCCCCCAGATGCCCCGGCCCGAACGCATCCGGCAGCAGGTCCGACAGCGGGCGGATGCCCGCCGCCGTGTCGACCAGGAGGTCGGGGCCGCCGTGTTCCCACAGGAGTTGGCGGCAGCGGCCGCAGGGGACGAGGAGGTCGCCCGCGCCGTCGACGCAGGTGAAGGCGGTCAGCCGGGGTACCGGTCCGTCGTTGGCGGCCCGGCCGGCGAACAGGGCAGAGATCAGGCCGCATTCGGCGCACAGGGCGAGGCCGTACGAGGCGTTCTCGACGTTGCAGCCGGTGATCGTGCGGCCGTCGTCCACCAGGGCGGCGGCGCCAACGGGGTAGCCGGAGTACGGGGCGTAGGCCCGGGACATCGCGTCCCGGGCCTGCGCGCGCAGTGCGGTCCAGTCGACCGGAACCAGTGAGGTCATCACATTCTCCTTCGTGGATTCCTCCAGTTTTACGGGGGAGGAAACGAAACTCCTGTGGAGCAGGGCAGTGGTAGCCATATCTCTGTCAGGGTGATACGGCGTTCACCCGCCGGGGTGGTGCGGCAGGCGATATTGGGCTGAATGCAGCAACTGCCATACCTCCCAGCTAGGTTGGCGGCTATGACGAGCGCGGCAACTGACGGCGTCGGGCATGCCCGGTACACCTACAGGCTTCGCGTGTCGTCCACGGCCCGCACCGCGCTACTCGCGGAGTGGGACCGTTGCGGTGGGTGTGGAACGAGTGCGTGGCAAAGTCCAAGGCCATCCACCTGCACAACATCAACAATCCCGAGGACACCCTCACGTGCGGCCCGGTGGTACTCAGCAAGATGCTGACCGAGGCACGTGCCCGCACCCCATGGCTGCGGGAGGGGGCCTCGGTACCGCAGCAGCAGCTGATACGCGACTTCGGCAAGTCCCGGGCCAAGGCCCTGAAGGACATCCGAGAGCAGCTGCCGATGTACCGCCGGGCCGGTATGCCCAAGTGGAAGAAGAAGGACCAGGCAGACCCGACGTTCGAGTACACCCGGCGCGGCTTTCGTCTCACCGGCGGCCGCCTGCACCTTGCCGGCGGGATCATCCTGACTGTGGTGTGGTCCCGTGACCTGCCCGCAGAGCCATCCTCGGTGCGCGTGTACCGCGATGGCCTCGGCCACTGGTACGCGAGCTTCGTCACCCCCACCCAAGCCCAATCGCTGCCCGAAACCGGGCACCGCATCGGCATCGACTGGGGCGTGCGGGAAATCGCGACCACCACCAGCGACGACCATGACCTTCCCCACGCCGAGTACGGCAAAGAAGCTGGCAAGCGACTGGCCCGCTACCAGACCATGATGTCGCGCCGTGAACGCCCGAAGGGGAAGGTTCAGACACGGGGCTACCGCGCTGCCAAGCGGCAGGTGGCGAAGCTGCACAAGAAGATCGCCCGGCAGCGACAGGACACCGGCCGCAAGTGGGCCAAAAAGGTCGTCCGCGACCATGACGCCATCGCGATTGAGGACTTTCATCCGAAGTTCCTCGCGAAGTCTCGCATGGCTCGCAAGGCGGCCGACGCCGCGATCAGCGCGACAAAGGCGGCCTTGGTCGAGATGGGCCGCAAGCACGGGCGGGACGTCCGACTCGTGAACCCGGCGCACACCACGATGGACTGTGCGCAGTGCGGAGCAAGAGCCAAGCACGCACTGCCTCTCTCCGAACGTACCTACACCTGCACCGCGTGCGGAGCCGTGTCGCCCAGGGACAAGAACTCCGCACGCGTGATGCTGGCCCGGGCTGGTCTCGACCCGGCTGGTGCTGATCGCGTAAGACTCGATCGCTCACTGAGCGACCAAGCAGCGTGAGCTAGGAATTCCCCTCATGCATGAGGGGGAGGGGTCAAGTGCCTTGTCCTCGGCGGTAAGGCCTGCCGTTCGCCTTCGGCGGGCGCAGGCGCTGGGAGAACAGGGCGAGGACGAGCAGGGTGGCGATGTACGGGCTCGCCTCGACCAGTTCGAGCGGAACGGTGTCCGCCAGGAAGTACCACGCTATGAGGACCACCGCGGCGATCGCGGACACCGCCGCCTGGGCGCGCTTGGCGGCACGCAGACGGAGCAGGGCGAGCACCGCCAGCAGGGCGGCCAGGCCCAGCAGCAGGGCGTGGACGGTGGGGCCGCCGCTGCGCAGCTGCATGGCGTCCATGAAGCCGAACAGGCCCGCGCCGATCGCCACACCGCCCGGCCGCCAGTTGCCGAAGATCATCGTGGCGAGACCGATGTAGCCGCGTCCGCCGGTCTGGCCGTCCTGGTAGAAGTGCACCCCGATGGAGAGGAAGGCACCGCCGAGGCCGGCCAGGGCGCCGGAGACCAGCACCGCCGCGTACTTGTACGCGTAGACGTTGACGCCCAGGCTCTCGGCGGAGATCGGGGCCTCACCGCAGGAGCGCAGCCGCAGGCCGAAGGACGAGCGCCACAGCACGAAGAAGGTGCCGATGAACAGGGCGATCGTCAGCAGGGTCAGCCAGGAGACGTTGGTGACCGCGGCGCCGAGGATGCCGGCGAGGTCGGAGACCAGGAACCAGTGGTGCGCCTCCAGGGAGTTGAGCGCGTCCGACAGGCCCGGGACGGTGAAGGAGGGCATGTCGGGCATCGGCGGGGACTGCTTGTCGTTGCCGCCGGCCGCCATGGCGGCGCTGCCCTCCTGGCCGAACCACAGGGTGGCCAGGTACTGGGTGGCGCCCAGCGCCAGGATGTTGACCGCGACACCGGAGACGATGTGGTCGACGCCGAAGGTGACGGTGGCGACGGCGTGGATGAGGCCGCCGAGCGCACCGCCGAGGATGCCGGCCGCCGCTGCGGCCCAGGGGCCGTGCTGCCAGCCGATCCAGCCGGCCGCGAACGAGCCGAGCATCATCATGCCTTCGAGGCCGATGTTGACCACGCCGGCCCGCTCGGACCACAGGCCACCCAGACCGGCGAGGCCGATGGGCACGGCGGCGCTCAGGGCGGCCCCGAACTGGCCGGTGGAGGTGAGGTCGCCGGCGCCGGTGAGGGCGCGCAGCAGGGAGACCGCGACCAGCCCGGCGGCGATCATCAGCAGGATCCAGGGGTAGGTCAGCCGGCGTCGGCCGCTCTTCCCGGGGACCGCGAGCTTGGTCGCGGTCTTGAGGTCCGTGGTCACGCCGACACCTCCGGCTTGGCGCTCTGGTCAGGGTTGTCGGCGTTCTTGGTGCGGGACAGGGCGGCCAGCTCCTCGCCGACCTTCCGCTGCTGCAGGCGCAGGCCGTAGCGGCGGACCACCTCGTAGGCGATGACCACGCACAGGACGATGACGCCCTGCATCACGCCGACGATCTCCTGGGCGTAGCCCTCGAACTCCAGCCGGGAGCCGGTGCGGTCGAGGAAGGCCCACAGCAGGGCGCCGAAGGCCATGCCGACGGGGTGGTTGCGGCCCAGCAGCGCGATGGCGATGCCGGTGAAGCCGATGCCGGCCGGGAAGTCCGTGCCGTACTGGAAGGACTCGCCCAGCAGGGTGGGCATGCCGACCAGGCCGGCCGCGGCGCCCGACAGCAGCATGCTGATGACGACCATCCGCTTGACGCTGACGCCGCTGGCCTCGGCGGCCGACTCGGACGCGCCGACCGCGCGCAGGTCGAAGCCGAAGCGGGTGCGGCTCAGCAGGAACCAGTACAGCGCCCCGGCCACCACCGCGACGACCACGAAGCCGTAGACCGGCTTGGGGTGGGTCGGGAAGGAGAAGAAGTGGCTGGACTCGGGGAGGAACTTGGTGTGCAGGAGGTTGCCGTCCTTGATGGCGAGGCGGCCGTCCTGCAGGAAGTAGCCGATGATCGAGGCGGCGATCGCGTTCAGCATGATCGTGGTGATCACTTCGCTGACGCCGCGGGTGGTCTTCAAGAGGCCCGCGATGCCCGACCAGAGGGCACCCACCAGCATCGCGATCACGATGAGCAGGATGATCTGGAGCGCACCGGGCAGCGCGATGGCGCCGCCGACCGCCGCGGCGGCGAAGGCCGCGAGGCGGTACTGGCCGTCGACGCCGATGTTGAAGAGGTTCATCCGGAAGCCGATGGCGACCGCCAGTGCCGACAGGTAGTACGGCACCGCCTTGTTGATGATCCAGACCTGGCTGTCGCTGTAGTGGCCGTAGTCGGCCATGATCCCGTAGGCGCGGAAGGGGTTCTCGCCCGAGGCCAGGAAGACCAGGGACGAGATCACTATCGCGGCGACGATGGCGAGCACGGGCGCGGCGATCGCCAGGAGCACCTTGTCCCGGCTGGCGCTGCGCGCGATGGCGTCCACGGAGGGGTTCTTGGTGGCGGCGGTCACTGCGCACCGCCCTGGGCGTCTGCGTCGTCGGACGCGCTGAGGTGGCCGCTGGCGGCACCGGTCATGGCGGAGCCCAACTCCTCCGGGGTGATGGTGGTGGGGTCGGCGTCGGCGACCAGCCGGCCGCGGTACATCACCCGCAGCGTGTCCGAGAGGCCGATCAGCTCGTCCAGGTCTGCGGAGATCAGCAGCACCGCCAGGCCCTCGCGGCGGGCCTCGCGGATCTGTTCCCAGATCTGCGCCTGCGCGCCGACGTCCACGCCCCGGGTGGGGTGGGCGGCGATCAGCAGCTTGGGGTGGTGGCTCATCTCGCGGCCGACGATCAGCTTCTGCTGGTTGCCGCCGGAGAGCGAGGCCGCGGTGACCTCGATGCCGGGGGTGCGCACGTCGTACTCGGTGACGATGCGCTCGGTGTCCTTGCGGGCGCCGGCCAGGTCGAGGAGCTTGCCCTTGCTGTTGGGGCGCTCGGTGACGTGGCCGAGGATGCGGTTCTCCCACAGCGGCGCATCCAACAGCAGGCCGTGGCGGTGCCGGTCCTCGGGGATGTAGCCGATGCCGCCGACCCGGCGGGCGCGGGTGGAGGAGCCGGAGAGGTCGGCGCCGTCCAGGGTGACGGTGCCGCGGTCCGGCGCGCGGGTGCCCATGACGGCCTCGACCAGCTCGGCCTGGCCGTTGCCCTCGACGCCGGCGACGCCCAGCACCTCGCCCTTGTGGATGGTGAACGAGATGCCGTCCAGCACCGTGCGGACCACGCCGTCGGAGTCGGTCGCGGACAGGTGCAGGCCCTCGACGCGGAGCATCTCCTTGTCGGTGACGGTCGATTCGCGGGTCTCCGGCGAGGGCAGCTCGCTGCCGACCATCAGCTCGGCCAGCTGCTTGGGGGTGGTCTTCGCCGGCTCGACGGAGGCCACGGTGGTGCCGCGCCGGATGACGGTGATGTCATCGGCGACCGAGAGCACCTCGCCCAGCTTGTGCGAGATGAAGATGACGGTCAGGCCCTCGGACTTGAGCTCGCGCAGGTTGTCGAAGAGCGCGTCGACCTCCTGCGGGACCAGCACCGCGGTCGGCTCGTCGAGGATCAGGGTGCGGGCGCCGCGGTAGAGGACCTTGAGGATCTCCACGCGCTGGCGGTCGGCCACGCCGAGGTCCTCGACCAGTACGTCGGGCCGGATGCCCAGCCCGTACGCGTCGGAGATCTCCTTTATCTTGGCGCGGGCGCCGGCGCCGATGCCGTGCAGCTTCTCCGCGCCCAGGACGGTGTTCTCCAGGACGGTGAGGTTGTCGGCGAGCATGAAGTGCTGGTGCACCATGCCGATGCCGCGGGCGATGGCGTCGCCCGGTGTGTGCAGGGTGACCTGCTCGCCGTCCAGCGCGATGGTGCCCTCGTCCGGCTTCTGCATGCCGTAGAGGATCTTCATCAGGGTGGACTTGCCGGCGCCGTTCTCGCCGCACAGGGCGTGGACGGTGCCGCGACGCACGGTCAGGTGGATGTCGTGGTTGGCCACGACGCCGGGGAACCTTTTGGTGATTCCGCGGAGTTCCACAGCGGGGGCGTCCTGCGTGGACGGGCCGCTGCTGGTGGCGCTTGCGTTGATGGCGCACTCCCCTCGGGGGTGAAGGAGCGGAAGGAAGGAAGAAGAGAAGAGAAGAGGGAGAAAGACAGGGCAGGGACGCTGCCGGGTGCGGTTAGGGCGTCTCCTTGACCTTCACCTTGCCCTCGATGATCTTCTTCCGGGCCGCGTCGATCTGCGGCTGGACGTCCTTGATGAAGCCGCCCGAGGTGGCGAGCGAGACACCCTTGTGTTTGGTGTCGTAGGCGTGGATGCCGGTCAGCGGCTGCTTGTCCTCGACGCTCTTGATCAGGTCGAAGACCGCCACATCGACGTTCTTCACGACCGAGGTCAGGATGTGGTTCTTGTACTGCGCCAGGCCCGGCTGGCGGTACTGGTCGGAGTCCACGCCGATCGCCCAGGCGCCCTTGTGCTTGCTGATCTCCTCGATGGAGCCGGCGCCCGACTGTCCGGCCGCCGTGTAGATCACGTCGATGCCGTTGTCGAGCATGCCGCCGGCCTTGGCCTTGGCGGCGGCCGGGTCGTTGAACCCCTTGTCGTTGTTGGGGTACAGGTACTGCGAGGTGACCTTGGCCTTGGGGTCGGTGTCCCGCACCCCCTGCTCGAAGCCGGCCTGGAACTTCTGGATCAGCGCGTTGTTCACACCGCCGATGAAGCCCACCTTGTGGGTCTTGCTCTTCAGCGCGGCGGCCACGCCGGCGAGGTAGGAGCCCTCGTGCTCGGCGAAGACCATGGCGTCGACGTTCCTGCCCTGCGGTACGGCGTCCACCACGCCGAAGGTAGTGGCGGGGAAGTCCTTGGCGACGTTCTGCACCGCCTGGCTGTAGGCGAAGCCCACGCCGATGACCGGGTTGTAGCCGGCCTCGGCGAAGGAGCACAGCCGCTGCTCGCGGTCCGCCTCGGTCTCGCCGTTCTTGGCGGTCAGCATCTTGACCTTGACGCCCAGCTGCTTCCGGGCGTTCTCGGTGCCGCGGGCGGCCGCCTCGTTGAACGAGTGATCGTCCCGGCCGCCGATGTCGAAGGCCAGCCCGACCCCGGCGTGCTTGGCTCGATTGGCCTCGGCAAAGCTCTGGCCGCACGCGGTGGCGGTGAGCGCGAGACACGCTGTGGCGGTAGCCGCGGCGGCAATCCTGATGACCCGACGCACGGGGCCTTCCCTTCGCTCTAAGCGCCCCCTTTGGCGCTGGCTTGTCGGGAGATTAACGCGCGTAGACCTGGCGCAAAACCCTCCACTGCGCGGACGTTATCGATTCGAGGCGTAGGACATCGTGTAGGGAACCCCCACAAGATCACGGCCGCCACCGGGGGACGGTGACGGCCGTGACGCGGGGTCGATGCAGGGTGGCGCTATGTGTGCTCCAGCAGCGCGGCGGCCGTGAAGAGCTCCACGCCGACCTTGATCGCGTGCTCGTCGACGTCGAAGTCGCCGCGGTGCAGGTCGAGGCGGCTCGGCTCGCCGGGCGGCCGCACGCCGAGCCGGGCCATCGCGCCGGGCACCTGCTCCAGGTACCAGGAGAAGTCCTCGCCGCCCAGGGACTGCTCGGTGTCCTCGACGCTGTGCGCCCCGCGCCGGGCGGTCATCGCGTCCTGCAGCAGCTGGGCGCTGGAGGCCTCGTTGACCACCGGGGGCACCCCGCGGACGTAGTTGACCTGCGACTTGGCGCCGTGCAGCGCGGCGATCTCGTCGATGGCGGCGAGCACCATGTCCGGGGCCCCGCGCCAGGCGTCGAGATCGAGACAGCGGACGGTGCCGGAGAGCTCGGCGTGCTGGGGGATGACGTTGCAGGCGTGCCCGGACGCCAGCCGGCCCCAGGTCACGACCAGCCCGGCCCGGGCGTCGATCCGGCGGGCGAGCAGGGCCGGCACATCGAGGGCGACCCGGGCGGCTGCGGTGACCAGGTCGGTGGTCAGATGCGGGCGGGCGGTGTGGCCGCCGGGCCCGTCCAGCCCGACCTCCAGCCGGTCGCAGGCCGAGGTGATCGGCCCGGTGCGCAGCCCGATCCGCCCGGCGTCGACCCGCGGGTCGCAGTGCACGGCGAGGATCCGGCCGACGCCGTCCAGCGCACCGGACTCGATCGCGTCGGGGGCACCGCCCGGCAGCACCTCCTCGGCGGGCTGGAAGAGCAGCCGCACCGGGCGGGGCAGCGCGCCGGCCCGGGCCAGCCCGGCCAGCACCAGACCGGCGCCCAGTACGACGGTGGTGTGCACGTCGTGGCCACAGGCGTGCGCCCGGCCGGGGACCGTGGAGGCGTAGTCGACGGTCTTGGTGTCCGGGATGGGGAGAGCGTCGATGTCCGCGCGCAGGGCCAGCAACGGAAGCTCGCCGCCACCGGCACCGCCGGCAGCGTCGCCCGCGCCCGTACCGATGTCACAGACCAGGCCCGTGCCGGTGGCCAGGACGCGCGGCTGCAGCCCGGCCCGCTCCAACCGCTCCTTGATCGCCGCGGTGGTGCGGAACTCCTGGTTGCCGAGCTCGGGGTTCCGGTGCAAGTCGCGCCGGAAGGCGATGAGTTCGGCGCACAGCGCCTCGGGGAGCGTGCCGGGGAGCGAGGCTCCTCGGGCGGCGTCGGCGGGGGCGTCGGAGTCGTCGGTGGCGCGGGACTTCAGTTGGTTCACCCGTTGAAGGTTACGGGCCCCGACCGGGCAACTGTCCCTCGATCAACAAAAGTTCAGCCCGTTAGGGGAAGAGAATCTAGGCCGCTCGGCGCATGGACGGCTTATGGGAAGGGTATGAACTTTGGCTTCAACCGGCTGCCATCCGCTGGGTGAACGGCAGTCGTTGCACGTCACGGGCGGTTCCGGTGACCCCGTCGAGGAAGCCCTGTGCACGCGGTGAGGCGTTGGCCGTGAGCCACTGGGGATCGATGTCACAGACCGCGACCTTCACCCCTGTACCCAGCAGCGCGAGCGGCAGGGTGTGCACCACGGTGGAGGGGAAGCTGACGATCAGCCGTCCGATCGGGCCCCGCCGGGCGATCAGTTCGAGCGGCAGGTCGGGCCGGACGATCTCCAGCCCGCTCTCGGCGGCCAGCCGGCGCAGCTTCTCAGCGCTCTCCCGGCGGTGCGCGAAGTAGCGGGTCGCACCGTGCGTGGTGGCCAGGGTGCGGACCGCGTCCAGATACCGGTCGGCGTCCACCACCCCGGTCTCCACCAGCGAGGTGCCGACGATGTCGGCCGCACCCATCAGGCGGGGCGGGCCGAAGCGGTCCCGGGTCCAGGCGAACGCGTTGGTGGTGACGCACACCCCCGGCGGTGCCTCGACGGGCATCGAGCTGAACAGGCCCACGGTGCGCCGGCCGCCCTCGGGCGCGGGGGTGAGCCGGCGCCGGGCGGTGGCGGAGAACGGCGCGAAGACCAGGTCGCGGGCGCCGCGCCCGTTGCCGTGCCGGTGCCAGCGCACCAGCCGCTCCCCGCGGGCGAGTTGGGAGATGAACTCCATGGTGGCGGTGCCGTCGTCGACCACCACCAGGTCACGGGCCCGGGTGAGGGTGAGCAGCAGCTGCACATAGCGGGAGAACGGGTCGCCGATGACGATCCGGCGCGCACGGCGCAGCAGCGGGGTGAGCCCGCCGATGGTGCGCACCGGCGCGGTCGGACCGCCGCGGGCCTCCTCCCAGCGCACCGTATGGCCTTCGTCGCGGGCGAGTTCGGCCATCCGGCGCAGCTGGCCGCGGGTCATCGGGTCGTGCGGGGAAAGCACGACCACGGTGATCCCGCTGGCGGGCCGGGGTCCGGCGTCACCAGCCGGGGAAGCGCATGCCGCACGTGCCGTGTGCGCCCATTCCAGGACGTTGAGCAGCTGCACCGGGCTCTCGACGAAGGCGAGGGTGCCGGTGTCCGGGGCGGTGGCCCCGGGTGCGGTGCGGTGGCGCTGCCGCGGCACCCCCAGGAGACGGCGGGCGGGAGAACCCGCCGTCTCCTGGGGCAGGACCCCGGCGCCGGGCTCAGACGGCGCGGCGCGGGTCCCCTCAGGTGAGCTCACTTCGGCTCCCGTCGGCTCGTGGGCCGGTGTCAGACGGCGGCCGGCTCGGCGGCCTCGGCCTCGGCGACCACACCGGCGACCCGGCGCAGCTTCTTCATCGGGCCGAGCTCGCTCTCGTAGACCTTCTTGACGCCGTCGCCGAGGGAGTCCTCGATGGTGCGGATGTCGCGGACCAGGCGGGTCAGGCCGCCGGGCTCGACGGAGGCGGCCTGGTCGGAGCCCCACATGGCGCGGTCGAGGGTGATGTGGCGCTCGATGAAGGTGGCGCCGAGGGCGACCGCGGCGAGGGTGGTCTGCAGACCGGTCTCGTGGCCGCTGTAGCCGATCGGGACGTTGGGGTACTCCTCCTGCAGGGTGTTGATCATCCGCAGGTTGAGCTCCTCGGCCTTGGCCGGGTAGGTGCTGGTGGCGTGGCAGAGCAGGATGTTGTCGCTGCCCAGGACCTCGACGGCGTGCCGGATCTGCTTCGGGGTGGACATGCCGGTGGAGAGGATGACGGTGCGGCCGGTGGCGCGCATGGCGCGCAGCAGGTCGTCGTCGGTGAGCGAGGCGGAGGCGACCTTGTAGCAGGGCACCTCGAACTTCTCCAGGAAGGCGACGGACTCGACGTCCCAGGGGGAGGCGAACCAGGCGATGCCGCGCTTCTTGCAGTACTCGTCGATGGCGCGGTAGCCGTCCTCGTCGAACTCCACGCGGTGGCGGTAGTCGATGTAGGTCATCCGGCCCCAGGGGGTGTCGCGCTCGATGTCCCACTGGTCGCGCGGGGTGCAGATCTCGGGGGTCCGCTTCTGGAACTTCACCGCGTCGCAGCCGGCGTCGGCGGCGGCGTCGATCAGGGCGAAGGCGTTCTCCAGGTCACCGTTGTGGTTGATGCCGATCTCACCGGTGACGTAGACGGGGCGGCCGGGGCCGGCCTCGCGGTTGCCGAGCGTGCGGAGGCGGGTGTTGCTGCTCATGGGGAGGATTCCTTCGTGTGGATAAGGGGGGTGAGCGGATGGGGGGATCGGGGGTGGGTTACAGGGACGGGCCCAGGAGCCAGGCGGCGATCTCGCGGATCGCCCCACTGCCTCCGGGCGTCACGGTGAGCGCGCGAGCCGCACCGCGCACCGCGTCGTGCGCCCCGGCGACCGCGACGGGCCAGCCGACGAGGTCGAAGCACGGGAGGTCGTTGACGTCGTTGCCGACGTAGAGCACCCGCTCGGGCGCGATGCCGGCTTCCTCGCACCACTGTTTGAGGGCGAGGTCCTTGCGGTCGATGCCGTGCAGGACGGGCACCTGCAGCTTGCGGGCCCGTGCGGCGACGACCGGGTTGGTCTCGGTGGAGAGGATCAGCAGCTTCAGCTCCGCCTTGCGCAGCGCGGCGACTCCGAGGCCGTCGCCGCGGTGGACGGCGACGATCTCCCGCCCGTCGGCGTCGATCAGCACCCGGTCGTCGGTCTGGGTGCCGTCGAAGTCGAGCACCACCGCGTCGATGTCCTCGCGGGTGGGCAGGGCCCCGGGGCGCTCGGCGTCCAGCAGCGGCGCCAGCGCGCGGGCGCGGGCGAGGTCGTGCGGGTCGTCGATCTCCAGCACCCGGGCCGGGTCGGTCCGCACCAGCTCGGTGCGGCCGAAGAAGCGGTGGCCGCCGGCGCGGAAGCCGGCCGCGTCCATGGCGTACGCGGCGCCGGTCTCCAGCAGGTCCTGGGGGCGGTCCTGGCGGCGCGGCCGGAAGGACTTGTCGTGGTTGACGCCGTGGCCGCCGTCGGCCGCCCCGGTGACCTCCGCCTCGGCGTCGCGCCAGACGAAGCCGTGGAAGGGGGCGACGGTCAGCGCGCTGTCGGCGCCGTCCTCGACGACCGCGGCGGCCACCCCGTCTATGTCCTCGCGGACCAGGAACGGGCTGGTGCACTGGACCAGCAGCACCGCGTCGACGGTGGTGCCCTGCTCGGCCTCGTAGGCGTCTATGGCGTGCAGCACGGCGGCCTCGCTGGTGGCGGTGTCGCCGGCGATGTCGCCGGGGCGCCGTACGACCACCGCGCCGGCGCTGCGCGCGGCGGCGGCGATCCCGGCGTCGTCGGTGGAGACCACGACATCGGTCACCAGGCGGGCGGCGCGGCACTCGCGGACGGCGCGGGCCACCAGGGGCACGCCTCCGACGGCGGCGAGGTTCTTCGCCGGCACGCCCTTGGATCCGCCGCGGGCGGGGATGACGGCCACAACGGTGGGTGGCATAGCGGGCTCCTTGGTCGCAGTGGGCCGATCGGACGGCGCGGCACGGTGGGCTTCCCGCCGGACGGCGTCCGGGAGGGCCCCGTGCGAGGCGGCGGTGGGCTGGGGGTACCTCCCAGCGGTGGCTGGGGGAGGGTGGGCGGTCACAGCTGCCCCCAGCGGCGGATGGCGGGCGCGACGCGCTGGACGCCGTGCCGGTAGGCGCCGCGGGCGGCCTCGCGGACGGTCTCGCGGGCGACCCGGCGCAGTCCGCCGGTCTGCTCGGGGGCCTCGGCGTGGCCGGGCAGCGGTTCGCCCTCGGGGTCCAGGCCGTGCCGGGCGAGGATGCCGGGGAGGTAGCCGGGGGCGGTGCGGGGTGTGTAGTACGGGGCCAGGGCCGGCAGGCGGTCGGCCGCGCGCAGCTCGGTGACCCGGGCGCGGGCGGCGTCGAAGGCCTGCTCGTAGTCCCCGTCGGCGGCGACGCCCTGGGCGGCCAGCCACTCCCGGTCGGGCTGCGGGAGGTGTCCGGCATCCAGCTCGTCCCAGGAGGCCAGGCAGCCGGAGCCGAGGAAGTGGTGGTTGCCGAGGACCTCGCGGACGCCGAGGTCGGTGAGGACGGCGGTGGGGATGCCGCGGTGCAGCGACTCCAGGGCGGCGGTCGAGCTGACCGTCACCAGCAGGTCGGTGCGGTCCAGGACCTCGCCCATGTTCCCGTACACCAGGCGGCAGTTGGCGGGCATTCCGCCGGGGACCTTGGCGGCGAGCTTCTGGTAGGGCAGTTCCTCGATGTGGGTGGTGTGCTCGCCCGGCTTGCTGCGGAGCTTGATCAGCACCTCCCGGCCGGGGTGCCGGCGGGCGTGCTCCACCGCCCTGCGCAGCAGGTAGGTGCGGTCCGCGCGGCTGTCCGGGACGGAGGGCTGGGCGGCGAACACCACGGTGTGGGGCCGGCTTTCGGCGCCCGGGCCGGTGTAGCGGGCACCGCCCAGGAAGGGCAGCGCGCACTCCACGACGCTGTGGTCATCGGCGCCGACCCCGCGGTAGACCGCGCGGAACCGGTCGGCGTCGTAACGGGAGTTGGCGAGGACGACGTCCGCGCCGTGCCGCAGCAGCAGCCCGTCGGCGAGCTTCTCGTAGACCACCCCGACGTAGCCGGTGACGACCACGGGGCGGCGCTGCCCGGCGGCGTCCGCCGGCGCCTCCTGCTGCCAGGCGCGGGCGAGGCCGTGCAGCATCGCCTGCACCGCTCCGCCGACACAGGCCAGCACGATGACGTCGTACCGCGTACGGTCGAGGGACCGGACGAAGTCGACTCCCCTGATTTCGCGCAGCGAGTCCGCACGGGCGCCGACCTCGTCGAGCTGGCGGACCGTGGGAGTGGCGCGGCCGCGGAGCAGGTACCCGTCGAGTCGGATGTCCGATTGGATCCGGTACGCTGTCAAAGCGCCCCATTTCCACCGGGTGTCCGAATCGGCGAGCACGGCGATCCGCGGAGTAGAAGCGGTACGTGATGGCACGTCGATGACGCTAGGAAGGCATTCCGTTTGTCGGGCCAACTGGGTCGCAACAAAGGGTTAACAGCGGGTCGACGAATGGCTAACCGGCCCGACAATCGACCTGGTTAACCATCCCGCCATTCTTCGTTCACCTGGGTGCCCGCACCGCGTAAAGACGAATGGCGGCTCGGCACCTAACGTCACCCGGGTGGTTAAGCTCTCCGTCATCGTGCCGTTCTACAACGTGCAGACATACGCGCCCGACACCCTGAAAAGCCTGGCGGCGAACGCCCGCGAGGACTTTGAATTCCTGCTCGTCGACGACTGTTCGCGCGACGGGACCCCGGAGATCCTCGCGCGTGCCGAACGCGAGCTGCCGGGTGCCAGAGTCCTGCGGCACGAGCGCAACGGCGGCCTGGCCACCGCGCGCAACACCGGCCTGGACGCGGCCCGCGGGGAGTATCTGACCTTCCTGGACGGCGACGACTGGCTCGCCCCCGGCTATTACCCCGAACTCCTGTCCACCATGGAGGAGTTGGGGTGCGACTTCGTCCGCACCGACCACGTCCAGTGCACCGCCCGGGCGCGCACCGTGCACCGCGTGCCACACGGCCGGCGCGGAGTGGTGCTGGACCCGCGCTCGGTGATCCTGCCAGCCGACCGCTCCACCTCGGTCGACTACGCCTACGCCTGGGCGGGCATGTACCACCGCCGGCTACTGGACGACGGGGTGCTGCATTTCAAGGACGGACTGCGCACCGCGGAGGACCGGCCGTGGATCTGGCGGCTGCACCGCGAGGCGAGGTCCATGGCGGTGGTCGGACTGCTCGGCGTTTTCTACCGGCGCGGCGTCGCCTCCTCGCTCACCCAGATCGGAGACGTCCGGCAATTGGACTTCATTCGCGCATTCGACCAGGTGATCGAGGAAACCGCACAGGACCGTGATGCGGAATTGCTGCTGCCCAAGGCGGTGCGCACGTATTGCGCGATCATTTCTCACCACCTCGGTTCGATCGAACGATTCGAGCCGCAGGTCGCCCGTAAATTGCGCTCGATGAGCGCCGCGGCCATGAAGCGCATGCCGCAGGACGTACTGAAGGAAGCTCTGGATTCGATGGATGTGCAGCGCGCGTCCCGGCTGCGGCGGCTGCGCCGCCGTCCCTCCCCCACCGCGGAGGTGGCCGCCTGATGTCCACCCGACCGCTCACCCAGATCTTCATGGCGTCCACGCTCTACGGCGCCGCGACGCTGGCCGCCGCGCTGGACGCCGACTGCTTCGCACCGGCCGACCGCCGGCTGCTGCTGCTCAGCAACAACGCCATGACCCCGGAGACCGCCCCGTCGGTGGACACCATGCCCGGCTTCGACCGGCTCCGGAGCCGCTTCGGCCGGGTGCTGTCCTGGAACGAGACGATCAGCCCCTTCCACCCCGGCGGCTGGTCCCCGCGCGCGGGCGACGCCCCGCTATGGGAGCGCCACCTGCGGCTGCTGTGGGGGCTGGGCGACGACCGGATCGAGCTGGTGGTGGAGTCCATCCAGGTCAACCCGGCACAGGCGGTCGCCCAGCTCTTCCCCGACGCCCCGATCGACGTCTACGCCGACGGCCTGATGAGCTACGGCCCCACCCGCGACAAGCTCGACCCGCTGATCGGCACCCGGATCAACCGCCTGCTGCACCTGGACCTGGTGCCGGGCCTGACCCCGCTGCTGCTCACCGAGTTCGGCGTACCGGCGCAGACCGTGCCGACCGATGCCTTCACCAAGGTGCTGTCGGAGATCTCCGACGCCAGCGGGGAGCTGGACGTCCCCGAAGGAGCGGCCCTGCTGCTCGGCCAGTACCTCTCCGCGCTCGACATCCTCTCCCCCGAGGAGGAGGAGCAGCTGCATGTGCGGATGCTGCGCGGCGCGCACGAGCGCGGGCACCGGGAGGTCGTCTTCAAGCCGCACCCGTCGGCGCCGGCCCGCTGGTCGCGGCTGCTGGAGCAGGAGGCGGAGCAGCTGGGGGTCGCGCTGACCGTGCTGGACAGTCCGGTGCTGGCCGAGGTCCTGCACCAGCGGATGCGGCCCGCGCTGGTGGCCGGCTGCTTCTCCACCGCGCTGCTGACGGCGTCCTCCTTCTACGGCCTGCCGACCGCCCGCACCGGCACCGGCCTGCTGCTGGAGCGCCTCAAGCCGTACCAGAACAGCAACCGCATCCCGGTCACGCTGGTGGACGCGCTGCTGCCCGACCTCGGCGACACCAGCGACCACCCGAGGGCGTTCACCACCGCCGACCGGGTCGAGGGCCTGGTCAGCGCGGTCGGCTATGCGATGCAGCACCAGATCTACCCCGAGCTGCGGCCGGCCGCCGAGCGCTATCTGGCCGCCCACCTCGACGCCCACACCTGGCGCTACTTCAAGCGCCGCCGGCTGAGCGCGCTGGCACTGCCCGGGGCGATCCCCTCGCAGCTGTCGTTCATCCCGCGCAACGCCACGGTCCGCCGGGTCGCCCGCCGAGCCCGAGCGGTGCAGCGGCGGCTGAAGAAGCGGGCCGTGTTCGGATGACCGCCTCCCCGCTGACGGCCGGCGCGCCCCCGCTCGCGCCGGGCGACGCCGCCGGCCGGCAGTCCGTCATACCGGGGCGCAGCACGGGCGTCCCCCCGGCCGCACGGGCCGGGGGAGGGCCGTCCCGGCTGCGCGCCCTCGACGGGCTGCGGCTGCTCGCCGCCCTGATGGTCGCCGCGTACCACTACGGAGGGCGCGACGGCGAGATAGCCCAGGCCTGGGGCGGTTCCCCGGCCCATCAGTTCCCCACCGCGGCACCGCTGTTCGCCTACGGCTGCCTGGGCGTCCAGATCTTCTTCGTGATCAGCGGCTTCGTCATCTGCCTCAGCGGCTGGGGCCGTACGCTCAGGGCCTTCATCGCCAGCCGCATCTCCCGCCTCTACCCGGCGTACTGGGTCGCGGTCCTCCTGGTCACCGCGGTCTTCGCGCTCCCCTGGGTCGCCTACAAGGCGCTGCCGCCCAGTGAGGTGCTCACCAACCTCACCATGCTCCAACAGCCGCTCGGCGCGCACCGGGTGCTCGGCGTCTGCTGGACCCTGTGGGCGGAGATGCGCTTCTACGCGCTCTTCGCGCTCTGCGTCGTCCTGCCGGGGGCCACCCGCAGCCGCGTCGTCCTCTTCTGTGCGGGCTGGACGCTGGCCGCCGCGCTCGCCCAGGCGGCCCACCAGCCGTTCCTCGACACCGTCCTGATGCCGGAGTACGCCCCGTTCTTCATCGGCGGCATCGGCCTGTACCTGCTGCACCGCTACGGCGGCAAGGACCCCGTCGCCTGGGCGATCGTCCTGGTCAGCTGGCTGATCGGGCAGCACTACGCGGTCGCCGGCCTCTGGCACGCCCCGTCGGTGCACGCCTTCTCCTACCGCTCCACGGCCGGCATCATCGCCGTCGTCACCCTCGGCTTCGCCCTGGTCGCAGCGGTCGCCCTGGGCAAGCTGCACTGGGCGAACTGGCGCTGGCTGACCGTCGCGGGCGCGCTGACCTACCCCTTCTACCTGGTGCACGAGCACCTGGGCTGGGTCGTGGTGCACACCCTGCACCACGACCTCGGCCTGCCCTCGTACGCCACCTTGCTGCTGACGGTGGCCCTGATGCTCCTGCTGGCCTGGCTGCTCCACCGCTTCATCGAACGCCCGCTGACCCCCCGCCTGAAACAGGCCATCGACCCCCGCCGCGGCCCTTCCTGAGCACTGCGGCACCGGCCCTCGGGCCAGCTACGACGCCGAGGTACGGGCTTGGGATCGGCCCCCGTCGCCAGGGTGGGCTGCGGGAGCCAGTAGCTTGATTACGGCCTGTCGTCTCCGGGATCAGGTTCAGGTTGAAGGTCGTCGTCAGATGCGGGCAGGCGAGCCCCTCGGCTCTCCGCCACCCGGTGGACATCGGCAAGGGCCGCGGTCAACTCGACGGCCAGCAGGTGCAGTTCCCCGGGCGTCCACGTCCGGCCCGCAAGCATGCCACGGGCTTCCTCGATGAGTTCGGCAGCCGAATCGAGCTGCACCGCCTCCATCCTGTCAGCCATTCGCGAGACGTATCCGGTCCCGTCACCTGCCACGAAGCACGGCTTCCCCTCCGGGCTCGACCACGGCAGCAGACGCACGGTGTCCATGGGGTTCATCCGGCCGCCACCTCCACACTCCGCGCGGCGGGGTGGCCGCCCGCCGCGCGGTGGCGGCCCCCGGCAGGCAGTAACCGGCACAGCACCGGTTCCAAGATCTTCCCGATTGTGTGCAGCACTGTCTTCAACTCCCAGCGGTGAGTGCCACGCCCCCAGCCGGTCGGACGGTCGTGGGCTCTCGCATGTGGCCAGTCGGGTAGGGCAACCGCCCCTCAGGGGCGTTCGAGCCGTGGGGCAGCTCGTTCGTGTCGTCCTGCACAGGGCGGAGGAGTTGTCGCAGCACTCTCCTCGCCACCGCTGCTCGGATGAACGTGCGTCAAGACTCCTGGTCGCACACGCTGATAGCGAGGACTCCCAAAGGACTTTTCACTGCACCAATAAGGACTCTTGGCTCCCAATACGGGTGATGTGTGGCCACAGTGAGGACCCGGGCAGGACACTGCTCAGAGGCCCACAACGGAGGTGCAACATGGCGCGGCCCGTAGGTAACTTCAGGCTCAAGTCGGCCCGTGTGGCAGCGGGTTACCCCACCCAGCAGGCATTCGCCGAGGCGCTCGGCGTAGACGTACGCCAAGTCCGCCGCTGGGAGTCCGACAAGCCGCCATGGCCGCACCCCGACATGCAGCAACGCCTCACGCAGCTCACCGGCCAGGACATGGAAGCGCTGGGATTCGCCATCCCTGCCGGCCGCGACCGCCCGGCCGCAGGGCGAAGCACCCCGCACGTGCCACGCGGTGGATCGGCCCAACTGCCGGCCGTACCCTCACGGTCCGGCACGTCCCTGCAGCCCTCGTCAGTGGCAGCTGACTACGAGAGCGTCACCCGCTCCCACCGACACCTGTACTGGTCCGTGGCACCGGCCACCCTCCACCCCGCCGTCCGCGCGCACGCAGATCTGGGGTGCGCACTCCTCACTGAGACGGCTGGGCAGACTCGCCGGTCTGTGGCGACGGCCCTCGCTGAGACCTGGCTGCTCGCAGGGCGCATTGAATTCTTCGATCTTCGCGATCCTGATGACGCCGGCCCCACCCTGCTCCGCGCTCTTCAGGCCGCGGGCGAGGCGGACGACTCTCTGATCGGGGCCGCGATCCTCGCCCACAGCGCCTTCATCCCCGGATGGTCGGGCGACCGCGACGCTGCATTGGAGCGCATGGTGGCCGCCCGGACATACGCCCGGCGCGGCCCCGCCTCGACGGAGTTCCTGGCCTGGCTGGACGCAGTCGAGGCGGAGTGCGAGACCCGGTGCGGGAGTCTGCGCACGGCAATGCACCTGATCGGACACGCCGAAGAGACCCTCACCCAATGCTCCGAGCACCCCAGCCCGCCATGGATGGACTGGTTCAGCCCCGTACGCCTGGCCGCTTTCAAGGGCAACACCCAGCTGACGGCCGGGCACCTGCCCCAGGCGCGCACCACACTGCTCGACGTCCTCGATCAGATTCCGGCCGCACAGAACAAACAACGCACCGTGGTCTACGGTGATTTGGCAGCCGTCGAAGCCGCCGCCGGACAAGCACAGGAAGCATGCCGGTACGCCTGCCTCGCACTCGATCAGCTGGAGATCACCTGGTACGCGACCGGCATGGAACGCATCCGGGAGGTGCGCCGTGCTCTCGCCCCGCGCCAACACGATCAGTGTGTGCGGGACCTCGACGAGCGCCTCTACGGATGGGCGACGACCGTCAGCGCCCTGTCACGTTGAATTTCGCCACCGCTTCCGGGAGCTCCGCGAGGGACTCGACGCGGAACGTCGGAAGTTCACGCGCCTCCTGGGTGTTCCACTGGATCGTGGCCCACGGCCCGCGGTGCACAAGAGCGGTGTGCATTCCGGCGGCAGCGCCGGGCCGTAGGTCGTTGTCCACCCGGTCACCGACGTAAAGGATCTCTTGCGGCTGGAAGGGGACCGCCGCCGCGACGCTGGCGAAGAACTCGGGATCCGGCTTGCTGGCGCCCCAGTCGTCCGACGTGCCGATGAGGTCGACGTCGTCCGCGAAGAGACCACGCAGGATGCCGCCGGCGCGCACCGTCTGGTTCCCCGCGATGCCGAGCCACAGCCCCTCGCGGCGCAGATGCGCCAGGGCCGGCCGGACGTCCGGGTACAGGTCCGACTCGTCGAAGTGCTCTGGCTGCCCGGCAGCGGCGCGCGCCGCGCGCTGCTCGTACAGATCGAAGCCGGGCCGGAACTCCTGGAATACGTCGCGGTAGTCCCGTCCCTGCGCGATCACCGCCCCGAACATCGCCGCGAAAGTGTGCCGCGGCACGCCAAGCCAGTCAGCCCACGTGCCATACTCCCGCGTCTCGTCGACCAGGCACTCACCGACGTCGAAGACCACCGCACGAATCATGCGCACACCCTACTGACCACCCGAACCGCCCGGCTGCCGCTCGCCAAGCGGTCCATGCCCTCTCCTGACCGCCCGGCCGCTCACCCCCGCCCGCCGGAGGCCGTCGCCTCCATGCCCGCGATCACGATGCGCAGGCCGGCCTCGAAGTTCCGCTCGATGTCGCCGAACATCTCCTCGCCGGCCGCCGTCGCCAGCGGAAGGCCCTCCCCGATCTGGCGCGCTCGGAGTTCCAGGTCGTACGCCGGATCGCGGGTGTCCGGGGAGCCCGGTTCCGGGTGGACCGACTGCTCCTCGATCACCAGGCCGATGGTGAAGTTGTAGGCGGTCCACCACCCCTGGATCGCCTCGCGCAGGGTGAATCCCGCCCCGGTGAGCCGTTGCAGGATGCCCTCCAGCGGCCCGGCGAAGGTCTCATCGGTCATCCGGGTGCCGCTGAAGACCTTGCCGCCGTCGCGGTAGCCGAGCAGTTGGCGGCGCAGCTCCCGGCAGCCGGAGGCCATCAGCTCCTGCCAGCCGTCGTCCGGTGCGGGCCCCTCGGTGGATACGGCCACGAGCGGGGCGACCATCCGCCGGAACATCTCGGTGGCCATCTCGTCCAGCAGCTCCTGCTTGTTCTTGAAGTGCCAGTACAGCGCGGGGGCCTGGACGTTCAGCTCCTTGGCGATGCGCCGCAGGGTGAGCCCTTCGAGGCCGACCTCGTTCAGCTGCCGCAGCGCGGTGTCGACGACCTGTTTCCGATCGATTCGCGAAACCATGTTGACAACTTAACACCGTTAAGCCCATCCTCGGAGCCATGGAACTTAACAACGTTAAGGGCGCGTCCGGTGTTACCCACGACCTCCCCACGACCGTCGACGTACTGATCGCCGGCGCCGGCCCGACCGGCCTCGCGCTCGCCACCGACCTGGCGCGGCGGGGCGTGACCGCGCTGACCGTCGAGCGGCAGGAGCACCTCGCCCCCGGCGCCCGCGGCACCGCGGTACAGCCCCGCACCCAGGAGGTCTACGACGACTTCGGGCTGCTGGAGGCCCTGCACGCGGCGGGCGGGCGGTACCCGGACATGGCCCTGTGGCAGGACGGGCGGATCGCCGAGACCCAGGAGGTGATCGAGCGGGTCGACCCGACGCCCGCCGTGCCGTACTCCAACACCCTGATGGTGCCGCAGTTCCGCAACGTCGAGCTGCTGCACGACCGGCTGACGGAACTGGGCGGCGCGCTCCTCATGGACACCGAACTCACCGCGTTCCAGCAGGATCCGGCGGGCGTGACGGCCCACCTCCGGCTGCCCGGCGGCGCGTTGCACACCGTCCGCGCGCGCTACCTCGTCGCCGCCGACGGCGGGCGCAGCACCGTACGCCGGGCTCTGGGCACCCCGATGAGCGGCCCGGAGCTGGAGCCGGGCGCCGCGCTGCTCGCCGACGTCCGGATCGACGGCCTGGACCGCGACCACTGGCACCGCTGGATGCTGGCGGACCAGGGGTTCGTCTCGGCGCTGCCGCTCGCCGGCACCGACCGCTTCCAGGTCCTCCTCGCGGCGTTCGGCGAACCGCCCGAGACCACACCGGAGTTCGTCCGGTCCGCGTTCGCCCGGCACACCCACCTCGCCGAGGAGCAGGTCCGCGAGGTCATCTGGACCTCCGTCTACCGCCCCCGCGCCGGCATGGCCGACTCCTACCGCACCGGACGGGTCTTCCTGGCCGGCGACGCTGCCCACATCCACTCCCCGGCCGGCGGCCAGGGCCTGAACACCAGCGTCCAGGACGCCTACAACCTCGGCTGGAAGCTCGGCCAGGTGCTGCGGCACGGCGCACCCGACACCCTGCTCGACACCTACGAGGCCGAGCGCCGCCCGATCGCCGCGCGCATCCTGGAGACCAGCACCCGGCTGCACCGCTCCGGTACGCCGCGCCGCGGCCGGGACCTGCACCAGCTCGACATCGGCTACCCCGAGAGCCCGTTGAGCACCGAGCTGCGGACGGGCCTCCCGGAGGGCGTACGGGTCGCCGGGGACCGGGCGCCCGACGCGCCCTGCCGCACCGCCGACGGCACGCCCACCCGCCTCTTCGACGTCTTCCGCGGCCCGCACTTCACCCTGCTCGCGCTGTTCGGCGCCGAGATCGACGAGACCGCGCTGCCGTTGGGCCCGGAGCTGCTGCGCACCGTCCGGGTGGGCGGCCCGTCACCCGACCTGGTGGACACCGACGGCCACGTCCGCGACGCCTACGGCGCCGACCCCGCCGTGCTGCTCATCCGCCCCGACGGCTACCTCGCCCTGGGCGCACCGGCGCAGGACGCCACCGCGCGGGTGGCTGCGGCGCTGACCGCGTACGCGGGGGTGCCGGCCGCGTCGTCGGCCGCCTGACGACACGTACGAGGCCGCGCCCCGCGGGATGTCCGCGGAGCGCGGCCTCGTATCGGTGCCAGGCGCCTGAGAGGGGGGTGGGGCGCCCGGGGCGGTGCTCCGCCCCAGGGGGTTCGGCCGCTCGGTCCGTCCGCCGGGCGCTAACCAGCCGGGTGATCCGGAGCGTCCAGGGCACGCAGCGCGGCCACCGCACGGGCGGCGATCTGCGGCGGGGGGGCCGGAGACGTCCACGGCCACGCCCCGCTCGTCGCGCCCGAGCGGTTCGAGGGCGGCGAATTGGGAGTCCAGCAGGGCGGTGGGCATGAAGTGGCCCGTGCGGTCGGCCATCCGCGACACGATCAGCGCGCGGTCGCCGGTGAGGTGCAGGAAGACGAGGCCGGGGGCGGCGGACACCAGCCGGTCGCGGTAGGCGCGCTTGAGGGCGGAGCAGCTGACCACCCCGCCGCGCCCGGCCCGGCCGTGCGCCCAGGCGCCGATCGCGTCCAGCCAGGGGCCCCGGTCGGCGTCGTCCAGCGGGACGCCCGCCGACATCTTGGTGATGTTGGCCGCCGGGTGGAAGGCGTCGCCCTCGGCGTACGGGACGCCCAGTGCGGCGGCCACCAGCGGGCCGATCGTGGTCTTGCCGGTGCCGGCCACGCCCATCACGACGATGACGTCGCGGGCGGCGTCGGGGGTGCTCATCCGGTTGGTACCTCGCTGTCTTCCGTGACGTACGACCCCGCCCTCCCCGCCGGCCTCAGAACAGCGGCTGCTGACCCGGGAACGGGGGCTCCTCGGGGTCGAAGAGCCGCTCGGCCGGGGCCATCAGCGGAGCGACCTTCCGCGACCCCGGGCAGGAGATCAGCTCCAGCCCCGACCGGCGCCCCGGAGGGTCATGGCGGGCGAAGTGGCCGCCGACAACGGCGATCTCTCGGGCGCAGACGGGGCACGCACGGCGGGGTGACGACATGCCCTCAGTCTGACGCAGACCGGCAGGGGGCCCACACCGGGAGCCACCCTCGGCCGGCGGTACGGGCGCGACGGTCAGGGCCAGTGCGCCAGAACGCGATGCCCGGGGCCGGTGTGCTCAGAGCACGGTGGCCTGGCCGGTGCGCTCAGAACGCGGTGGTCGGCACATACGTCCCCCAGACCTCCCGCAGCGCGTCGCACACCTCGCCCACCGTCGCCCGCGCCCGCAGCGCCTCCCGCATCGGCGGCAGCACGTTGTCGGTGCCCTCGGCGGCCTTCCGCAGCGCGTCCAGGGCCGTCGTCACGGCGCGGCGGTTGCGGCGGGACCTCAGCAGGGCCAGCCGCTCGACCTGCTGGGCCTCGATCGCCGGGTCGACTCGCAGCGGCTGGTAGGGCTCCTCCTCGTCCAGCTGGAAGCGGTTGACGCCGACCACCACCCGCTCGCCGGAGTCCGTGTCCTGGGCGATGCGGTAGGCGTTGCGCTCGATCTCGTCCTTCTGGAAGCCCCGCTCGATGGCGGCGACCGCGCCGCCGCTCTCCTCGACCCGCTGCATCAGCGCCACGGCCGCCTCCTCCACCTCGTCCGTCATCGACTCCACGGCGTAGGAACCGGCGAACGGGTCGACGGTGGCGGTCACATCGGTCTCGTGCGCCAGCACCTGCTGGGTACGCAGCGCGAGCCGGGCCGCCTTGTCGGTGGGCAGCGCGATGGCCTCGTCGAAGGAGTTGGTGTGCAGCGACTGGGTACCGCCGAGCACCGCCGCCAGCCCCTGGACGGTGACCCGGGCGAGGTTCACCTCGGGCTGCTGGGCGGTGAGCTGCACCCCCGCCGTCTGCGTGTGGAACCGCAGCATCTGCGACTTGGGGTCGCGCGCCCCGAACTCCTCCCGCATGACCCGGGCCCAGATCCGGCGCGCGGCCCGGAACTTCGCGACCTCTTCGAGGAGCGTGGTCCGGGAGACGAAGAAGAACGACAGCCGCGGGGCGAAGTCGTCGACGTCCATACCGGCGGCCAGCGCGGTACGGACGTAGGCGATGCCGTTGGCGAGCGTGAAGGCGATCTCCTGCACGGGCGAGGCACCGGCCTCGGCCATGTGGTAGCCGGAGATCGAGATGGTGTTCCACCGGGGGATCTCGGACCGGCAGTACCGGAAGATGTCGGCGGTCAGCCGGAGCGAGGGCTGCGGGGGATAGATGTAGGTGCCCCGCGCGATGTACTCCTTGAGGACGTCGTTCTGGATCGTGCCGGTCAGCCGGTCCGGGGCCACCCCTTCCTCCTCCGCCACCAGTTGGTAGAGGAGCAGCAGCAGCGCTGCCGGGGCGTTGATCGTCATCGAGGTGGACACCCGGTCCAGCGGGATACCGCCGAACAGCACCCGCATGTCCTCGACGGAGTCGATGGCCACCCCGACCTTGCCGACCTCGCCGGCGGCGATCGGGGTGTCGGAGTCGTGGCCCATCTGGGTGGGCAGGTCGAAGGCGACCGACAGGCCGGTCGTGCCGTGGGCGATCAACTGCCGGTAGCGGGCGTTGGACTCCCGGGCGGTGCCGAAGCCGGCGTACTGCCGCATCGTCCAGGGCCGTCCGGTGTACATCGACGGGTACACGCCGCGGGTGTAGGGGTAGCTGCCGGGCGCACCGAGCCGGCTTCCGGCGTCCCAGCCGTCCAGCGCCGACGGCCCGTACACGGGCTCGATCGGCAGCCCGCTCTCGCTGTGCCGGACACCGTCCGATTCCTGCGCCATGGAGGTACGCCTCCCGTTGGGGGACCACTTCCGGGGCCCGTTCGCCAGTTCTCCGTCCCCCCGCCCTTCCTTCCCCTCCCCCTTTTTCCTGTTTTCTCCACTTCCTTGTTTCGCGCTTTCCCCACCTTTGTCACAGCATGCCCGGAGGTTCGCCGCGCCGCAGCGCTGGGAAGCATCACCGGTGGCCGGTCGGGCCGCCGAGATCCGGGGGTGAGCGCATGAAGCGGAGCAGCGGACGAGGTAGGGCGCCGGTGATGGCCACGGTGCTGGTGGTGGCGGCGCTCGCGGTGGGCTGCCGGCCGGTGACGATCACCAAGGCCGGCGGCCCGGACGGCAGAGGCGTCCAGTACGCCCCCACCACCCCCGCTCCCCCGCCGCTGGGCCGTCAGACGCCGCCGACCGCCCGGGCCGGACACCTCGCCCCCGCGCGCCCGCACCACACCGTCCGCGCGGCCCCGCCCGCGGCCCGGCCGGTGCTGGCCTTCGGCTCCCACGGAACCCGGGTCCGCGAACTCCAGGCGCGGCTCACCCAGCTGGGTCTGTTCCACCGGGCGCCGACGGGCCGGTACGCCACGGTCACCGCCACCGCGGTCCGCGCCTTCCAGAAGCAGCAGGGCCTGCCGCGTACGGGCACCGTCGCGCCGGCGACCTGGAGCGCCCTGCGCGCCCGGACCCGCCGGCCGTCGCACGGCGAGCTCCACCCGCCCACCGCCCGGCCGGTCGGCACGCCCGATCCGCGCTGCCTGCGGGGCCGGGTGATCTGCATCAGCAAGCGGAGCAACACCCTGGCGTGGGTGGTCGACGGGCGGGTCGTCTCGGCGATGGACGTCCGCTTCGGCTCGCAGTACACCCCCACCCGCGAGGGCACCTTCGCCATCACGTTCAAGAGCCGCCGCCATGTCTCGACGCTCTACCACACGGCCATGCCGTACGCGATGTTCTTCAGCGGCGGTCAGGCGGTGCACTATTCGGCGGACTTCGCGGCCCGCGGCTACACCGGCGCCTCGCACGGCTGCGTCAACGTACGGGACCGGGCGAAGGTCGCGGCGCTGTTCGATGCGGTGAAGAAGGGGACGAAGGTCGTCGTCCATCACTGAGACCTGGCAACTGCCGCCCGGGGCGGGGCCGGTGGGATGGGGCGCGGGCAGGGCCGGGGGAACGTGCCCCGCCCGCGCCGAGTGCGCGAAGCCGTAGGTACGGGGGGAACCCCGGCTCCTCGCTCAGCCGATGACCAGTCGGCTTCACTCAGTACTGCGTCACGGGGCGAAAAAACGTCACACCTTGCTGGTGGCCGTCGCGCCGGGCGCCGCGTTGCCCGGGTCAGCGGGGTTCACGGACGACTGGGGAGCAGAGGGGGAAGGGCCGGAACCGGAAGGAGCACCGGAGGACGAGGAGGGTTGCCCGTCCTCCTTGTCGCCGCCGGAGCCGCCGCTGTCGCCGCTGCCGCCGAGCCCACCGCCGAAGCCATCGTTGTCACCCGAGCCGCCGCCGGTTGCGGCGTGCGCCAGGTACGCCCGGCAGAAGGCGAGCACCTTGTCCGCACCGCCGGCCCGGCTCTCCAGGCGCCGCAGGGCGTCGTGGTCCATGCCGTCCCGTTTGCCGGATGCGTAGCTCTGACAGAGGGACAGCAGGAGGTCCTTCTTGGTGTCGTGTCCGCCCTTGTCGCCGCCGCGGCCCTTGCCGTTGCCGCCGGTGTTGCCCTGCCCGCCCGGCGTGCCGGGGCCCCGCGTCGCGCCCGGGCTGCTGCCGGGGGCCGGGCTGTCGGTGGGCTCGCCGGACTCGCCGCCCGGTGTGGCGTCGGGGGTCTGCGCCGTCGTGCCGTCGGTCTGGGCCCCTGGTTCGGGGGTGTCGATCGCCCCGGGGCTCTCGGCGGCGGAGACGCTGGAGGCCGGCTCGGGGTCGCCGCCCCGGAACGGGGTGGGCAGCACGCCGGTGCCGGCGGCCACCGCGACACCGCCGATGGCGCAGGCGGCGAGCGCGACGGCGAAGCCGCGCCGCAACGGACGGGCGACCCGGGTGCGTTCGGCGCGGACGGCCTGCTGCGCGCGGCCGGTGGCGCGCCCGGCGGACCGGGCGCCAGCACCCTGGTGGGCGGCCTGACGGAACGCCGCGAGGGCGGCCTCCTCGCCGGGCAGCGCGGAGTTCCCCGGCGGCGTGCCGCCGACCGCGGCGGCGGCCTGCAGGAGCTGTTCGAGTTCGCGTGCGCCGTCGCCGTGCCGGGCACCGACCGGTTCACCGCGCAGCAATCGCTCCGCGGCGTCCTTGTCGAGCCAGTTGTACCGGTCGTCGGCCATCACATGTCCTTCTGCGTTCGTGCGGCCGTTTCCGTCACACCTGGTACGTACGATTCCGCCACGCCATTCCGGCGTCTTCGGTCCTGGAGGGGCATTCCGCCCACTGTGCCGCCGCCCGCCTTCGGAGCCCGCGGGGGGCGACCGGAGGAGGCGTCCCCGGCGCGGTCGTCGGTGCCGTCCGCGCCATGACTGCCGGCACCCGGCGGCTCGCCGATCAGCTCGGCGAGCCGGCGTAGTCCGCGGTGCGCGGCGGTGCGCACCGCACCGGGCCGCTTGCCGAGCACCTGCGCGGTGCTCTTGGCGTCCAGCCCGACCACCACCCGCAGCACCACGGCCTCGGCCTGGTCCTGCGGCAGCCTGGCTATCAGCCGCATGGTGCGACCGGTGCCGAGGGCCTCCATCGCCTCGCCGGCGGTGTCGGACGCGGCGGGGGTGTCGGCCAGTTCGCTCTCGTCGCCGCCGACCGCCGGGCGCCGGCCGCGCATCCGGATGTGGTCCAGGGCGCGGTTGCGGGCGATCCGGGCGGCCCAGCCGCGGAAGCGGTCGGCGTCGCCGCTGAAGCGCCCGAGGTCGCGGGTTATCTGGAGCCAGGCCTCGGAGGTGACATCCTCAACGTCCGCTTCGCTCACCAACGTCCGCACATATCCCAGAAGTCGGGGATGTACGGCGCGGTAAACGGTACGGAACGCCGCCTCGTCGCCGCCCTGTGCCGCCTGCACGGCAAGCGTCAGCCGACGGTCGTCCGGCTGAATGTCGTCCCCTCGCACGGGTCCATCCTGTCGCACGTGGAATGTCCGCCGCCCGGTCCTTGCTGCTTTGTCGCCTCGCCCGGCTCCGTCGCCGGCCCGGCCGCCCCGCGACCGCGCCGGCTATCGCCCACCACCGCTGGTCAGGGCACGCCGGGAACCCCCGGTAACCCGGTGGTTCCTGCTGACCGTAACCCGTGAACACCTGTGCGCCGCACTCGGGATGGTCGAGCCGGCCGCCCGGCGGGCGCCGGAATCGCGTCGGCGGCGTCCGGTCGGCGCACCGGAGGAGTGCGCGCACCCATCCATCTGGAGCTCCCGGGGAGGCCGGTTCCGGCCGGGCACCACCGGGGGCGCGACCGGCGCGCCGATCGGCGCGGATCCGCACGTTACGGGCCTGTCCGGGCCCGCGTCCAGAGCACTGGCGGTGCCTCGCTCCGCACCCCGTGTGACGCTTTCGGGCCCCCCGGCGCTGTTACGGATAGAGGGTCGTCACGACCCTTCGCGAACGACGGCCGGGGCCTCTCCTGTGGGGGGTGGCGGCCCCGGCCGTCTCGTGTTCTCACACCCGTTTCTTACCCGGGTCGGCGCTCACACCCGTTGGGCCAGCGCCTTGAAGTCCGCCCAGCTCAGCGCCGGTTTCCCCGGGTGCCACGTCTTCTGCGCCAGCGCCGCCAACGGCAGGTGGATACCGGCCGCCACCTGCTGCTGGGTCTGCGCCTGGGACCGGTCGCACCAGATCGCGAAGCGCGCGCCGGGGATCCGGTCCGGGCCGGTCATGCTCGACGGCACCTGCACCGGCCCGGTCCCGCGGATCACCAGCGGCGTCCAGCTCTCGTAGATCCGCTGACCGGTCGGGTAGACGAACTGGTTGGGCTCGCCGAGGACGTAGTAGAGGAACTCGTCGTTGAAGTTCAGGACGTTGCGGCCCTCGCGCAGGAAGGCCTCGGGGGGACGCTTGCCGGCCTCCTTGCCGGTCCAGTAGTCGACCATCCGGTTCTTGTCGGCGCTGATCGCCGGGCTGGCGAAGAAGCCGTCGTTCCAGGCCTCGATCCGGTTCTTGCCCTGCCCCTCGACGGTCTTCTGCCGATCGTTGAGCCAGCCGGTCGTCAGGTCCTCGATGGTGCCGTTCGGCCCGTACTTCTGCCGGGCGGCCCGGGCGAGCTGGGGGTAGGTCGTCGACGGGGAGGACGACATCAGCGCCTGGTACTCGTCACCGCCCAGGTGCCAGTAGGCGGGGGCGCCCTTGGGGTTGGTGAACAGCTCGCTCATCTCCTTGAGGAGCGAGTCGATCAGCGGGCCCGCCTTGGGGTTGGAGATGTCGATGGCGCCGGTGATCACCCGGCCCGAGGCGTTGCGCAGCTGGAGGTCGGGGTAGTGCGCCAGCACGGCACCGAGGTGTCCGGGCGAGTCCAGCTCCGGGACGACGGAGATGTGCAGGCGCCGCGCCAGCAGGACGATCTGGCGGACCTGGGCCTTGGTGAGGTGGTCGGCGGAGACCACCTGGGGGTGGGTGTCGCTCTGGATGCGGAAGCCCTGGTCGTCGGAGAAGTGCAGCTGGAACTGGTTGAGCTTGAGGTCGGCGATCTCGTGCAGCCGGTCCTCGATCCAGCCCTGGGTGAACGGCTTGCGGGCGTTGTCCAGCGACATGCCGCGCTGCGGGCGGTCCGGCCGGTCGTCGATGGTCCCCTCGGGGAGCCCGCCGGCGGCGTGCACGGCCTGCTTGACGGTGCGGGTGCCGTAGAAAATCCCGGCGTCGGTGGGGGCCGTCAGAGTGAGCCGGGTGTCGCGGGCGGTGAGGGTGTAGGCCTCCTCGGCGGTCCCCGAGACCGGGAGGTTGTTTCCGGCGGCGCCCTTGTTCTTTCCGGAAAGCTTCACCTCGATGTCACCGGGCTGCACGGTCTCGTCGCCGTAGACCACGGGCAGGCCGCCCAGGTCCTGGGCCATCAGGCGGGCTTCGTCGGCGACATTGCTCTGGGCGCCGGCCGGGACGACCACCCGCGCCCCCTTCGACGGGCGCCAGCCGCGGCCGTCGGCCCGACGGAAGTCACGCACGGCCGGGATGACCTGTGGCGTTCCGGTCACCGGGGCCCAGGTCGGGGTGGCCGCCGACGAGGGCTTCACCTTGGCGCTCGTACTGCCCGGCGGCTCGGTGTCCGCGGCGCCGGAGCAGCCGGCCAGCAGCAGGGTGCCGGCGAGCGCCGCGGCCGCGAGCCCGCCGCGGGTCGGCCGTATCGGGTTCGACATCGTGCAATCCTCACTTTTCGGGGCGAAGACATTGCCTGGTGTACGGAGCCGGTCGTCCACCGAACGCGTGAAAGCTCTCTCATCCGGGTGAAATTCGCGCATCGGTCGGACCGTGGTCGACAAGCGTGGTTAGCGTGGCGTCGCCTGATCGTCACCCCTTTCCCAGGGCTCTCCTGGAACCGCCGGATACCGCCGGGCCGTCGTGCGCCACACACCACCGCCGCTTCCTCACACGTCCCGGAATCCGGTCCGCTTCCCCCAGCTTCCGTCAGCCGCCCGCCCCGCACCCGTCGAAAAGATCCCTTCGCATCCGTCCGAGGAGCCCACGCTGTCCGGTGACACTCCGGCCGCCAGGCCGACGACACTGCGGCCCCCGCAGCCCCCGTGGTGCGGGATACCTTCGCAGGCCCGCTCCGCCGCGCTGCCTCGGCCCCGGCCCGTGGGCCTCGGCCTGGACCGCTTCAACGCGCTCGGCCGGGACGAGGCGCTGGCCGTACTGCTCGGCTGCTGCGGCAGCCACCGCTGGGCGGAGCGGCTGGCCGCGCACCGCCCGTACCCCGACGCCGGGTCCCTGCTCGCCGCCTCCGACGAGGCCTGCTACGACCTCACCCCGGACGAGCTGGACGAGGCGCTCGCCGAGGAGTCGCTCTCCCCGCAGCCGCTGGTCGGCGCCCGCGGCCCGGCCACGCTCGCCGCCCACACTGCGCTGCGCGCCGCGCACGCCGAGTACGAACGCCGCTTCCGTCACGTGTTTGTGATCTGCCTGGACGGCTACCGCGAGGACGAGCTGCTCGACCAGGTGCTGTCCGGCCTCCGCACCCGACTGGGTCATGAACCCGAGGAGGAGCGGGCGGTCACCGCGGAGGAGATGCGCCGGCTGGCCCGTGGCCGGCTGGCCCGGCTCACGACCCCGGCGCCATGAGCCGGGCCCGGCCACCGACGGTGCGGATCCTCCCACCCGGCACCCAAAGGTCCGCTTCGTCCTTGTGTGATAGCCCGTTGGTGCCTGTTTGATCACACCTAAGGACCCCCGCGCCAGGAACCGACAGCTCGTCGATACGATGACGAGCGGCCGGTGGACCGTACCCGGCCGGGCCCGACCGACAGAGAAGCCGGCGCGGCCCTAGTCCCCGCTCCCGGAGGGTTCTTCCGTGCCGGCTGGAACGCTGTACCGCGGCCGGGAAGGCATGTGGTCCTGGGTGGCTCATCGAGTCACCGGCGTCCTCATCTTCTTCTTCCTGTTCGTCCACGTCCTCGACACCGCTCTCGTACGCGTCTCACCCGAGGCGTACGACAACGTCGTAGCGACTTACAAGACGCCGATCGTCAACGTGATGGAGTACGGCCTGGTGGCCGCCATCCTCTTCCACGCGCTCAACGGCCTGCGGGTCGTCGCGGTGGACTTCTGGTCGAAGGGCCCGAAGTACCAGAAGCAGATGCTCTGGACCGTTGTCGGTGTCTGGGTCGTGCTGATGGCCGGTGCCTTCTACCCCGTGCTGCAGCACACCCTGCGCACGCTGTTCGGGAGCTGACGCGAGATGTCCGCTGAAACCACCCCCGCAGACACCACCGCGACCGACGTCCCGCTGTACGACGTGGACAACCCGGCCCCGGTCATCGAGGCGCCGCGCAAGCGCACCGGCAAGACCGGCCGTGCCTCCCGCGGCAACTTCGAGATGCAGGCCTGGCTGTTCATGCGGCTGTCCGGCATCGTGCTGGTCGTCCTGGTCCTGGGCCACCTGCTGATCCAGCTGGTCCTCGACGGCGGCGTCTCCAAGATCGGCTTCGCGTTCGTCGCCGGCCGCTGGGCCTCGCCGTTCTGGCAGGTCTGGGACCTGCTGATGCTGTGGCTGGCCATGCTGCACGGCGCCAACGGCCTGCGCACCGTCATCAACGACTACGCGCAGCGGGACAACACCCGCTTCTGGCTGAAGATGCTGCTGTACACCGCGACGGTGTTCACCGTCCTTCTGGGCACGCTGGTGATCTTCACCTTCGACCCGAACATCTCCTGAAGCCGGGGCTGACTGGAACCATGAAGATCCACAAGTACGACACCGTCATCGTCGGCGCCGGTGGCGCGGGCATGCGTGCGGCCATCGAGTCGACCAAGCGCAGCCGCACCGCGGTCCTGACGAAGCTCTACCCGACCCGCTCCCACACCGGCGCCGCCCAGGGCGGTATGGCCGCTGCCCTCGCGAACGTCGAGGAGGACAACTGGGAGTGGCACACCTTCGACACGGTCAAGGGTGGCGACTACCTGGTCGACCAGGACGCCGCCGAGATCCTGGCGAAGGAGGCCATCGACTCGGTCCTCGACCTGGAGAAGATGGGCCTGCCGTTCAACCGGACGCCGGACGGCACCATCGACCAGCGCCGCTTCGGCGGGCACTCCCGTAACCACGGTGAGGCCCCGGTGCGCCGGTCCTGCTACGCGGCCGACCGCACCGGCCACATGATCCTCCAGACGCTGTACCAGAACTGCGTCAAGGAGGGCGTGGAGTTCTTCAACGAGTTCTACGTCCTCGACCAGCTGATCACCGAGGTCGACGGCGTCAAGAAGTCGGCCGGTGTGGTCGCCTACGAGCTGGCCACCGGCGAGATCCACATCTTCCAGGCGAAGGCCGTCATCTACGCCTCCGGCGGCTGCGGCAAGTTCTTCAAGGTGACCTCCAACGCGCACACCCTGACCGGTGACGGCCAGGCCGCGGTCTACCGCCGGGGACTGCCGCTGGAGGACATGGAGTTCTTCCAGTTCCACCCGACCGGCATCTGGCGGATGGGCATCCTGCTGACGGAGGGCGCCCGCGGTGAGGGCGGCATCCTCCGCAATAAGGACGGCGAGCGCTTCATGGAGAAGTACGCGCCCGTCATGAAGGACCTCGCCTCGCGTGACGTCGTCTCGCGCTCCATCTACACGGAGATCCGCGAGGGCCGCGGCTGCGGTCCCGAGGGCGACCACGTCTACCTGGACCTCACCCACCTCCCGCCGGAGCAGCTGGACGCCAAGCTCCCGGACATCACCGAGTTCGCGCGGACGTACCTCGGCATCGAGCCCTACACGGACCCGATCCCGATCCAGCCCACCGCGCACTACGTCATGGGCGGCATCCCGACCAACGTCGAGGGCGAGGTGCTGGCGGACAACACCACCGTCGTGCCGGGCCTGTACGCGGCCGGCGAGGTGGCCTGTGTCTCCGTGCACGGCGCCAACCGTCTGGGCACCAACTCGCTGCTGGACATCAACGTCTTCGGCCGCCGGGCCGGTATCGCGGCGGCGGAGTACTCGGCGACCGCCGACTTCGTCGAGCTGCCCGAGGACCCGGCGAAGCTCGTCCAGGAGCAGGTCGAGCGGCTGCGCTCGGCCACCGGCAGCGAGCGGATCACCGAGATCCGCAAGGAGCTGCAGGAGACCATGGACGCCAATGTGATGGTGTTCCGCACCGAGCAGACGATCAAGACCGCGGTCGAGAAGATCGGCGAGCTGCGCGAGCGCTACAAGAACGTGTCCATCCAGGACAAGGGCAAGCGGTTCAACACCGACCTGCTGGAGGCCATCGAGCTGGGCAACCTGCTCGACCTGGCCGAGGTCATGGCGGTCTCCGCGCTGGCCCGCAAGGAGTCCCGCGGCGGTCACTACCGCGAGGACTACCCCAACCGCGACGACGTCAACTTCATGCGGCACACCATGGCGTACCGCGAGGTGGGCGCAGACGGCGCCGAGTCGATCCGCCTCGACTACAAGCCGGTCGTGCAGACCCGCTACCAGCCGATGGAGCGTAAGTACTGATGAGCACCCCGACTCTCGACAAGGACTCCGCGGCTGCGGACACGCCCGAGGCCGGCGCTTCGCACCTGATCACGGTCACCTTCCGGATCCGCCGGTTCAACCCGGAGGTCGCCGAGGAGGCCAGCTGGGAGGACTTCCAGCTGGAGATCGACCCCAAGGAGCGCGTCCTGGACGCCCTCCACAAGATCAAGTGGGAGCTGGACGGTTCGCTGACCTTCCGCCGCTCCTGCGCCCACGGCATCTGCGGCTCGGACGCCATGCGGATCAACGGCCGCAACCGCCTCGCCTGCAAGACGCTGATCAAGGACATCAACCCGGAGAAGCCGATCACCGTCGAGGCCATCAAGGGCCTGACCGTGATGAAGGACCTTGTCGTCGACATGGAGCCCTTCTTCCAGGCGTACCGCGATGTGATGCCGTTCCTGATCACGACGGGCAACGAGCCGACCCGTGAGCGCCGGCAGTCCGCCGAGGACCGCGAGCGCTTCGACGACACCACCAAGTGCATCCTGTGCGCCGCCTGCACGTCCTCGTGCCCGGTGTTCTGGAACGACGGCCAGTACTTCGGCCCGGCGGCGATCGTCAACGCGCACCGCTTCATCTTCGACTCGCGTGACGAGGCCGGCGAGCAGCGCCTGGAGATCCTCAACGACAAGGACGGCGTCTGGCGCTGCCGGACGACCTTCAACTGCACGGACGCCTGCCCGCGCGGTATCGAGGTCACCAAGGCGATCCAGGAAGTGAAGCGGGCACTGATCACCCGCCGCTTCTGATCCGCCCTAGGAGGCGCCCCTGAGAGGGCACCTCCGCTAGCGCCTGAGGGCGATCCGGGTCGCGGCCCGGGCGCCGATCAGCGCAGGTACGTCCCGAAGGGCCCCGCTTCCGGTCAGCCGGAAGCGGGGCCCTTCGGCGTGCTCCCCGCGGGCCTCGGAAGTGGCCGGGGCGGCCGGGGCGCCGAGGGTGTCCGGCGTCTCCGCCACCGGGTACACCAGCACCGGCGGCAGCTCCTCGTCCGCCAGCGCCACCGGTTCGTCCTGACAGAAGTAGGACGGGACCAGGACCAGGCCCCGCCCCTGTAGGAACAGCTCCCGGTCGACGGGGTAGGCGACCTCCAGCACCGGCGGCCGCCAGCGCATCAGCGGACCGAACGTCCGCAGCATCGCCTCCGTCCCCGACTGCCCCAGGGCGTGCACCCGCAGCGCCCGGTCCGCGCACACCCGCCCGGCGATCCGCGACCAGCTCGGGGCGACCGCGAGGTGGTGGTAGGTCCGCAGGCTCCGCGCGAGCTTCCGCAGCGCGGCCGGCTCGCCCTCCCCGATCCCGCGCGCCCAGCCCGGCAGCGCCCGGTGCCCGGACAGCTGCGACAGCTCCGCCCGCAGCCGCGTCCGCGGGGTGCTCATCACCGCCTCCAGCCCGGGCTCCACCCCGTCCAGCGCCGCGAACGGCGTGAGGAAGTCCGGAAAGTAGCCGTGCGGGGGCACCAACGGGAGCAGGGTCCGCAGCGGCCCGGGGCCGTTCCGCACCGCGTACTGCCGCCAGGCCATCAGCGCCGGCTCGGCCCGCCCCTGGCGCAGGCTGTGCAGGCTCAGCACCGTCTCCCACAGCGGGTCGGCCCCTTCGGCCACCCTGGTGCGCGCCAGATCCTCCGCGGTGAAGTGCACTCGTAGCACATCGTCCCCCATGCCTCGTCGCCGCTCCCCCGCGGCGTGCACACGAGGATCGGGCCGGGGGGTGGGCGGTGGCAAGCGGAATCGGGGGGTTGGAGGGGTGAGTTGGGGGGTGAGGGTGCCCGAGGCGGTAGATGCCCGGAGGCGGCGGATCCACGGAGGCGGCGCACCGGGCGTGCCCGGGCTAGTGGCGCGCCCGGGCAGTGGCGCTTGCCCGTCCGCGCCGCCCTCAGGCCGACCGCAGCGCCCGCTCTGCCAACGCCCGGTCCTGCGCCCCGCGCTCCCGCATGACCTGCGCATACGCCCCGAGAGCCGCCCGACGTTCCATCAGCTCGGCTATTTCGGCGTCGAGTTGCGCCATCTGTCGGTCCACGATGCCACTGGAGAGCGCACACGGCACCAGCCCGGGCCCGCCCTGGGCGCAGGGCAACAGCGTCCGAATGTCCTCGGTGTTCAGTCCAGTGGCGAGCAACTCCCTTATTCGCCGGACGCGTTCGACCGCCGCCTCCCCCTCGTAGCGCCGATAGCCGTTGGCGTCCCGCCCGGAGCTCAGCAGCCCCCGCTGCTCGTAGTAGCGCAGCACCCGCGCGCTGACCCCGGCCCGCCGCGCCAGTTCACCGATCCGCATCCGTGTCTTCCCCCTCCTGGCCGGTCGCCGGGGCCTCTCCTGGACCGACTCCCGGCCCATCCCCCGGGTCCCTCCCGGACCGACTTCCGAGCCACCTGGCGGGTCCCTCCCGGACCGACCGACTTCCGACCCATCTCCCGGGCCGACTCCCGGGCCGGCACCCGGGTGGACTTGACCTTGACGCCGGTGTCAGAGTGCAACCTCTTCCGCATGACAGAGATTCCCACGGCCGCCGCACCGGCGTCCGCCCCGCTCCCGCCCCTGTCCACCACCGTCGCCGGCGCCCCCGGCGGCCCCGGCATCCTGCTGGCCCACGGCGCCACCGGCAGCGTCCGATCGAACTTCGCCGCCCTGATCCCCGCACTGGCCGCCTCCGGCCACCGGGTGGTCGCCCCCGACTACCCCGGATCCGGCGAAACCCCGTGCGCCGACGGTCCGTTGGAGCTGGATGCGCTGGCCGACGCGATGGTCGACGAGGCCATCGAGGCCGGTCTGGAGACCTTCACCGTGGTCGGCTACTCGATGGGGACGGCGGTCGCCGTACGGGCCGCCGCGCGCCATCCCGGGCGCGTCCGCGGGCTGGTGCTGACCGCCGGGCTCGCCAAGGCCGACGCCCGTACCCGGGTGTGGATCGACCTGTGGCAGCGGCTGCTGGCCCGCGCCGATCACGCGGGCTTCGCCCAGGCCAGGGCGCTGAGCGGCATCGCGCCCGGCTACTTCAACGCGCTGACTCCGGCGGAGCGCGCGGCGGCGCTGGACCCGGACCCCACGCTCCCGCCCGCCGGCTCGGCGGCGCAGATCGCGCTGGTCGGCCGCCTGGACACCACCGCCGACCTGCCGGACATCGCGGTCCCCACCCTGGTCATCGCCACCACCGAGGACCAGCTGCTGCACCCGGACCACTCCCGCCGCCTGGCCGACCACATCCCCGGCGCCACGTACGCGGAGCTGGCCACCGGCCATCTACCGATGGTCGAACGCCCGCAGGAGTGGCAGCAGTTGATCGCAGACTTCCTGGCGGAGCACGGGCTGTAGCGGGGCGGGGTGATGGGACGGTCCGGGGCACTGCACCGGCCCGACCCGAGCACCGGCCCAGCCCGAGCACCGGCCCGGTCCACGGCGCGCTCCGGTCCAGCCCCGGGATACGGCGAGCCCCGCCGATAGCCCCGGTCTCCGGCACCGACCCACACATGACGCATGTCAGTACCGTCCGGCTTCGCCCGCGCATACGGTCGGTTCCATGAACTCACCGCACAGAACCCACCCCCGCACCGGCCGGCTCCGCACCCGCGGAGCGCGCCGGGCCGCGGTCGCCTTACTCCTCGCGGCCGCACTGCCGCTGCCGGTCGTCGCCGCCGCCGGTACCGCCGTGGCCACGCCCGCGCCGTCCGCCGCCGTCGCGGCCCCCACCCCGCACCGGGCCACCACCGCCCCGCACCTCGAACTCCCGCGTCCCACCGGGCCGTTCGCCGTAGGACGAGACACCCTCCACCTCACCGACACCCGGCGCCGGGACCCCTGGATGCCCTCCGCGGGCGCACGCGAGCTGATGGTCTCGGTGTCCTACCCGGCCCACCGGGGCACCGGGGGCGCCACCGCCCCCTACATGTCGACCAAGGAGGCCCGCCTCTTCCTGGAGGGCATCAAGCACGCCGACGCCCTGCCGCCCGAGGTGCTCGCCGCGACCCGTACCCACGCCCGGACCGGCGCCCGTCCCGTCGGCGGCGCCCACCCGCTGGTGGTGCTCTCCCCGGGCTTCACCCTCAACCGTGCGACGCTGTCCCTGCTCACCGAGGAACTGGCCTCCCGCGGCTATGTCGTGGCGCTGGTCGACCATGCGTATGAGTCCTTCGGCACGTCCTTCCCTGGGGGCCGCACCCTCACCTGTGCCGCTTGCAAGGCGGTCGAAAAGGGGTCGGAGAGCGCCGCACGGAAGATGATGGCGAAGGTCGCCACGGGCCGCGCCGCCGACATCCGGTTCGTCATCGACACCCTGACCGGAGCCGGCGGGCGGGACGGCGACCACTCCGCGGCCCGGCGGTACGCTCCGCTGATCGACGCCCGACGGATCGGCGCCGCCGGCCACTCCATCGGCGGCAACAGCGCGGCAGCCGCCATGGCGACCGACCGCCGCGTCCGTGCCGGCATCAATATGGACGGCTCCTTCTTCGCACCGGTCCCCCGCACTGGGCTCGGCGGCCGCCCGTTCATGATGCTCGGCAGTCTCGACGGCCACGCACCGGGCTCGGACGACACCACCTGGCCGCGCGACTGGCGCCGGCTCGACGGCTGGAAGCGGTGGCTGACCGTACGCGACGCCGGCCACTTCTCCTTCATCGACGTCCCGGTCCTGGCGGCGCAGCTGGGCGTCAGCGACCCCTCCGCCCCGCTCTCCGGCAAGCGCTCCGGCGAGATCACCCGTGACTATGTGGGCGCCTTCTTCGACCAGCACCTGCGCGGCATACCGCAGCCCCTGCTGGCCGGCCCGTCACCGTCCAACCCGGAAGTCACCTTCCAGCGCCCGTAGTTCCCGGTCCCGCACCGCGCGGCGAGGTCGAGGCGACCGGGCGGAGCCAGAGAGAACCGGAACCGCCGGGGGCGGCCAGGAGCCGGAGGACCAGGAGGGGCCAGAAGGAGATCCGAAGGGAAGCGGAGAGGGAGAGCGACGGGCGCGCCCCCGAGCGGTCTACCGCTCCCCCTCCAGCTCCAAGACCTTCTCCACGAAGCCGTCCAGATTCAGTACGGTGCGCGTGATCCGGTCCTCCAACGGCAGCGTCTCCTCGTGCCGCCCGGCGAGCTGGGACTTCTTCCGGCCGCGGACGTAGAGCGAACACGCCAGATCGGCGCAGAAGTACGCCCCCACGGTGTTGCCCTGCCGCCCCGCCGGACCGGCACGACGGGCCGCGAACAGGCTGACCCCGGACCCCGGATGCCCGGTGAGGCACACCGAGCACACCGTCGTCTTGGTGAAGCTCCGCCGCACCCCCTGGGGCACCCGCAGGGTCACCCCGACGATGCCGTCGCCGCGCGGCACGACCAGATAGCCCCGGTCCGGTGCCCCCGGATCGCGCCAGCCCAGAAAGTCCAGGTGTTCCCAGGGAAGTTCGGGCAGCCCGGCCGGAAGATTGAGCCGGCTCGCCTCCCCCTTCGAGCAGTTCACAAAGGAGGCACGTATTTCTTTGTCACCTACGGGGTCCATGATTCCCGAAGCTAACAGCGTGCCCCGGAGCCCGTCGCCCGATTTATTTCCACACGGGGCAGGCCAGGCGGGCCAGGCGCGCCAGGCGGGCCAGCGGGCCAGGCGGGCCAGGCGGGCCAGGCGGGCCAGGCGGGCCAGGCGGGCCAGGCGGGCCAAAAAAGCTACCGGGTGGGGAACGGTGCCGGGCCCTCCTTGGAGTCCGCGGAGTTGTCCTTCCACTGCGCGGGGCGGCCGGTGGCTGCCACCGGAAACCCGGCCCCGGTGCCCCGCCCCTCAGCCAGGAGGCTACGCAGCGGGAGACACCCTGGTGGAGCGCGCTGCCCTTCGCCGCCCGAGGTGTGACCGTGTCTCTCTTGCGGCACTGCGAGGGAGGAGAGCCGAAGACGCTACGCGTGGAGAACGGAACGAGTCGCCACCCGTGCACGCACCGGCGGCGACTCGTTTCCTCACCCACGACTCATGGAGCAGACTGGGCGCCCTTTGCGGATCAACCCCAGGGCTGGGCAGCGGTTTTGCTGCGACGACGGCTGACCACCACCGCGACCACCAAGCCGGCGACGACCAGCACACCGACACCGATACCGCCATAGATGGTGAGCTTGTCACCCAGACTCATGGGCGGATTCGGGTTTGGGTCATTCTTCACGCCGGCAGTTACGGGCGTGCTGGGAGCCTTTCCCTTCGGCATGGGCAGCGGGCCCTGCGCGGGGCCTGCGGGGATGTCCTCGTTCAGCGCCGCCTCGGGAACGATGTAGCCATACCCGTAGTGGTCATCAGGAAGCTTGAGGTGCTTCTTCTTCACCGAAGGGGTCAGAGCGGCTGTCTTCACAAGGCGGTTGGCGATTTGCCCCGGAGTGAGGTCGGGGAACTTTTCACGGAGCAGGGCGACTGCGGACGTGACGTAGGCGGTGGCAACGGAAGTGCCATCGGTCGTGCCGTACTGAGAATCGCTCTTTCCGCCAAGGACCGGAACGTCCACGCCGGGCGCAAGAAGATCGACGGAGGAGTTGTAGTTGCTCATGTCCCAGACCTTCCCGTACTCATCGACCGCGCCGACGCCAATCGCACCGGGACATGCAGCCGGAATGTGCTTCTCCGACGTCCCCTCATTGCCGACAGCCGCCACCACCACCACACCCTTTTCCACGGCGTAATGGATGGATTCACACATGTCCGGCGTATTCGGGTCCGCCCCGAATGACATGTTGATGACATCAGCTCCGTGATCCACCGCAAAGCGAGTAGCATCCGGAACCGCCTTGTCCGCCGTCAAGGGCAAGACCTTCACCCCAGGTGACAGTCCCTTCATGCCTGCAGAGCCACCGGGGCCATGCCCGATCGCTGCGATGAGACCGGTCATTCCGGTACCGTGATCGCGACGATCTTCGCCTGGCTTCAGATACAGGCCGCCGTCATTCGTCGCATTGGGAAATTCCTTGCCTGGGAGGAACTGCCCCTTGAGGTCCTGATGGGTAGTGCGGAACGCCTTCTCGATGACAGCTACGGTGACACCCTTGCCAGTGGCCTTCTTCCAGATGTCCTGGGCGCCGAAAGCAGTCAACGGCCACTGAGCATCCCTGTTTTGGTCCGCTACCGCCGAGCCGCCCGTGGCCAGAAACAGCGCTCCGGTCAGCGCAGCACCGATGGTCGCGCGCAGAGTTCGTGTGACCCTCATGCCTTGCTCCTCATTGCTTCCGTTCCGGGCGGATGATGACCGCCTGACGAGGTGCTCCGTGACGAGTACGCGCGGAGCACCCCTGCACGCCGACAGGGGCGTCGGCGTTCGCCGCCTTACTCAATGACTCGCGGCGCCACATTACGTTGCGGAGTCCAGGTCTCTTCATCCTCGATCAGGTAATCGGGGCGCTGATTGGTGGTGCGCTCCTTCTCGCCCTTGCCGTTCCCCTTGGCTCCAGGGGCGCCGGCCATGCCCTGGCCGGCCTTTGCGCCCCCACGGCTGCGATGCAGCCCGGAGCCGCCCTGCTTGGTGCCGCCCATGGGCGCCCCCGGCTTACCGGCGATGCCACCAGGGGTACGGGCCTGCGCACCACTGCGCCCTGTAGCACCACCGCGGCCTGCTCCGCCTCCGGCTCCGCCACCCATTCCGCCGCCGGGCATACCCGCACGCCCCGCGCCGGATCCGCCGGCCGTACCTGAACGCCCCGCTCCAGACCCGCCGGGCATACCCGCACGCCCCGCTCCGGATCGGCCACCCATGGTTCCGCCGCGGCCACTGCCGCCGGGCCCCATGGTTCCACCTCCCTTGCCGGGCATGACGGGCATCATGCCGCCGGGCATGCCGGTCGAACCACCGCCACCCCCACCGGAGCTGTGGCCACCACCGCCGAGAGAACCGCCGCCGGGGATACCCGGGTTGGCAGGCGTCACGGTGCCGCCCTGCACGCCTTCGAGGTCCGTTCGTACAGGGGGAGACGACGGGTTGATGTTCACGCCATGCGGCTTGAACGGCTCACTCGGGCCACTCGGCGCGTACGGGCCGCTCGGCGTGTGCGGGGAGAGTTGGGACGGCTTGACGCGCGGACCACCAGGAGTCGGCATGTTGACGGGCGCCGGGTGCACAGGCTCCTTCGGCTCGGTAGGCCAGTCATGGCCGGTTCCGGGCGCAGGACCGATACCCTCGGAAAGGTTCGGCCGGTTCGCCCGATAGTTGTACGCCAGCTGTTCCATGACGATGACCGCTTCGACCTGACGCTCTTTACTCAGGGAGAGCTTGTCCCGGTTGAGCTCAAGCGCCATCTTGGCGTCCATCTTCGGGTTGTCCATGTCCTTGTGGAACTGAGCGTCATCGCCGTCTTTGCCATTGGTGTCGAAGAAGCCCTCGACGCTACCGGCATCCTCGATCTTCGACATGCTCTTCTTGGCCTCGCGCAAGCTGTGCGTAATACCGCCCTGCGGCCCGGTCCCGCGAGCTCCAATGAGGGCGGTCTCAACGTTCCGCGCATGGCGATAGGTCAGGTCGATCTTCCTCAGGACCTTTTGCGCTTCTCGCCGGAATGCATCCGATGCTGCCCCGTGCCAGTGTGCCGAGGCATGGTCAACAGCGTCCATGAACGCCTTGCGAATCCCGCCGCTACCGTCTTCACCTGCAAGTCGGTCAGCCGACGCGCGCCAGTGACCGCCCGCCGTCTCGATGGCGTCCGGGTCAGAATTCTTGACCATCTCCCGGAGCGCGTCGAGCCCGTGGTGATGGAAGTCAGAGTCGGACTTCGGGACAGGCTTGTACGAACCGAAGTCTTCTTTGATCTTCTCTTTTCGGTTCTTTTCGTCGATCTGCTTCTCGTAGTCTGCGGTGCCGTCCGTCTTGGGCCCGTCTACCATGGCCTCCCCCTGATCGTCAGTCTGGCGTTCGTTCTACCGTGGGCTCAGTTGCCTTGCCGCATGGAGGCCTTGGCTTCCTGTTCCTGGTCGTCGTACGCTCCCCGACTGCGCTCGGTCTTGTCCCCGAACTCCGTGATGAGTTCGTGGAGCGCATTGATCACCTGGGTCATGTACTGCTGCATCTTGTCGTGCGACTCAGCGATCTGTTTGGCTTCGTCGAAGTTGGAGCCGAACGCCGACTTGTGGATGGCCGTGCTGTACTTCATCTTCTGGCTGGGCTCGTCCATGTCGCCCCGAAGCTGCTTGAGCCTACGCACGACGCCGTCGAGTTCGTCGAGGTCGACCCTGTACTGTTCGCCCACTGGCCCCACTCCCCCGTTAGCTCATCTCGCAGACCGGTGAAGCCTGCGGTATGGGCAGCGTAAAGAAGGTCAAGTCTAGGGAGTTGGCAGCCCCCACAGCAAGATCGAAAGTCGCGATCTGTCCGATTTAGTGCAGGATGGCGCCGCAGTTTGTACAGGGGTTGTTACCTACCCAACGTAACCGGCCCACGGGGCCCGCGCACCCAATCAGGCTCTCCGGGACGCCAGTTCAACCACCGTCACATCCGGCGGCGCCCCCAGCCGTACCGGAGGGCCCCAGGCGCCCGCGCCCCGTGTGACGTACAGCTGGGTGTCGCCGTAGCGGGCCAGGCCGGCGACGGTGGGGTTGGTGGCCTCGGCCACGTAGGTGAAGGGCCACATCTGACCGCCGTGGGTGTGGCCGGAGAGCTGGAGGTCCACCCCGTAGCGAACGGTGTCCTGGATGGTGACCGGCTGATGGGCCATGAGGACGACTGCGCGGGCGGGGTCGCGGCCGTCGAGGGCGCGCTCGTAGTCGGGGCCCGTGTGCTCGGTCTGGCCGGCGAGGTCGTTGATGCCGGCGAGGTCGAAGCCGGGGAGTTCGGTGCGTGCGTTCTCCAGCGGGTGGATGCCCAACTCCCTTACGTGGTCGACCCACGGGGCGGCGCCGGAGTAGTACTCGTGGTTGCCGGTGACGAAGTAGGCGCCGTACCGCGAGCGAAGGGCGCGCAGGGGTTCGGCGGCGGGTGCGAGGTCGGCGACGCTGCCGTCGACCAGGTCCCCGACGATGGCGACGAGGTCGGGGCTGGTGCGGTTGATCGTGTCGACGACCCGCCGGGTGTGGGCGCGGCCGAGGACCGGCCCCAGGTGGATGTCGCTGACCACCGCGATCCGGAACCCGTGGGCGGCGCGCGGGAGTTTGGCCAGCGGGACGGTGACACGCTTGACGGTCGGGCCCCGGAAGGTGGTCGCGGCGCCGTACCCGACGGCTGCCGTGGCGGCCAGGGACGCTCCGGCGGCCACCGTCCGGGAGACGAAGAGCCGTCGGGAGGGGACGGGGAGCGGCGGCAGGGCGGAGTGGCCGGGCGGCAGCAGGGTGGGGGTCTGGGAGGGGGAGGGGGCGGGCGAGGGGGAGGCAGCGGGAGGCCGCTGGGGCGTCGGGCGGCCGGGGACGGGAGCCTCGGTCGTGGCGTGTCCCTGGGGCGTTGCGTGTCCCTGGCGCGTTGCGCGGCCGTGGTGCCTAGCCTGCTCGGTGCCCTGGGCCTGGCCGTGGTGCCCAGCCTGCCCGGTGCCCTCGGCCTGACCGTGGTCCCCAGCCTGCTCGGCGCCCTGGGCCTGGCCGTGGTGCCCAGCCTGCCCGGTGCCCTCGGCCTGACCGTTGTTCCGGGCCGCGCTGCGTCCTGCTCCGGTTTCCCGGCCCTCCGCCTGTTCTGGCCCCGCGCTCTGCTCCCCCACCCGCAGCCACACCGCACGTACCGCCTCCCCCGCCAGCAGGGCCAGCGCGAGGTAGAGCAGGAGCGCGAGCCAGAGGTATCCGGGCCAGGCCAGGGCCTGTTGGAGGGGGAAGGGGAGGCCGGCGCGGCCGGACAGCAGGGCCCCGAGGGCGAGGCAGGGCAGTACGCAGAGCGCTGCCGTGCCCGCGTGCCGGAGCCGGCCGCCCGGTGCGGTGGTGTCGCGGACGAGCCGGCACCACAGGTAGCGGTGCACGCCGAGGAACAGCCCGAGGACCGGGACCAGGACCAGGGCAAAGAGCACGGCGTCTCCCTCGTGGGGTGCGTAGTGGGGGCGGCCCGGCGGCCGGTGGGCGCGCGGGCCGTCCCTTACGCGGGGATTGCGGGCCGCCCTTACGCGGGGATCCGGCCGGACGGCGGGTCCTGCCGTCACGCTTCCGTCGTTCGCCCGGAGGGCCGGGCCCCGCGGCGTCCGGTGCGTGCGATCGCAAGGCGGAGGGGCGCACCGGTACTGGGCGTATCGGCGCGGTCCGGCCATGCGGCGAGCGTACGTGCCGAACGTCGCGGGGCAAGCGGGAGCTTGGCGACGGGGCCTACGCGCCCGACGGGGTCAGTTCCCGCTCCCGCTCGGTCTCGCGGGCGGCGAAGGGGCACTGCCACTCGGCGGGCTTGGGCCGGCCGGAGTAGCGGCGGGCCTCCGAGAGTTCCTCGTACTCCATGAGGTTGGGGTTGATGTCGCCCTGCAGCTTGATGTCCTGCTTGCGTATCTTCTCCGCCAGCCGGTCCCACATCCCGGCGCCCTTGATCCGGTCGAACTGCTCGTGGGAGTTGAAGGCCAGCATCGGGAAGGGAGGACGGCGACCCCACCGGCGGTGGGTCTCGTGCAGGCCGATCACGAAGAACGGATGGCCGGCCACGCTGTAGGCGAACTCCTTGGCCTGGGGATCCGACGCGTACCCCTCGGCCCAGCGATGGGTCTCGGCGTCCTCCTCGTGCAGCAGTTGCAAGTGCTGCCAGAGGAGCTCTTCGAACCGCAGCTCATCCACCCCCCGCGGTCGCTCGAAGGTCGCGATGAAGCTGGTGAACGATCGGGCGCTCCAGTCCGCCCCGTTCACGAACTTCGCAAGGTCGAGCGCCATCAGCCGAGCCGATTCGGCGCCCCCCAGCAGGTCATAGTGCCGGTGTGTGATGCCGCCCTGGCGCCAGGCGGAACGACCCGCCAGGCAGGCGAACTGGTCGCCCAGGAGGAACTCCTCGACCTGCACACGCGCATCCGACGTCATGGCCAGCCTTCCTTCCACCAACATGCCTCCTTGAAAGGGAGATCATCTCCTTCACGCATCCGAAAGCACCCACCCCACACCGCCGTACCCGGGCCCACGGCGGTGGGTGTCACCGCCGCGTGGACCGGACCGGGTCCACGGGAAAAACGGGGAAAGTCGCTGGGTGATTGTCACCGGCGAGAGCCGTTCGGCGAAATCCCTCCGCCGACTCCGTCACGACGAATGGCTCACATCGCAGGGTGAGCACGGCCTTTCACCCAAGGTGAGGGGGTGTCGCGGAGCGCTGTTCCGGGCCGTCCGCGACCGGGCGTCGTACTGCCCGCCGCGGGCGGTGCGGCGCGGCTGCGGTCAGCCGGCCGTCGTTCCGCTCTGGTCGTCCGACGCTCCGGACCGGTCGTCCGCCGCGGGCTCGCCCGCCCCGGCCGTCGCCTCGCGCCGCAGGGCCCGTACCCCGCGGAACCCGATCACTCCGATTGCCGTCCCCAAGAGAAAGGAAACCACCGCGAGCGCGAGATGGACCCAGAAGTAGGCGGTCGGGTCACCTGCGTCGTCGAAGGCGAGTCCGCTGCCGTCCTTCCAGAGGTTCTTGACGAAAGTGATCCAGATGAACCAGCTCCACACCCCGAAGGCGAGCAGGAACCAGGCCACGGGGCGCGAGAGACTCGTGGAGGTGCGGGGGCCGGCCCCGGAAGAACGCAGCATGCGTCCCAGTATGGGCAGCGGCTCCATCCGGCGGTCGGGAGGGGCACTCTTCCGTGGGGTGCTGTCGGCGGCGGCGTCGAAGGGGGGTACGTTCAGCGACGTGCCGACGACCTTCTGTGCCTCCACGGCTCTGCCCGATCCGACCGTCCCGGCTAACGCGTCCGGCAACGCCGGGCGCGCGGCGCGTCACGGCCTGCCCCTGCGCACGCTCACCGCGCTCGCCGCCTCCGGGCTGCTGGCCACCCCGCTGCTGGCCGGCACCGCGCACGCCGATCCCAAGGCGCCCGCTCCGCCGGCGAAGATGTCCAAGGTCGGCGGGGACCGGCTGGGTACGCCCGGCGTCCAGGTGCAGCCGGGCGCCGGTGCGCCGAAGCTGCCGGGGCCGGACGCGCTGACCGCCCGTTCCTGGATCGTCTCGGACGCCGAGTCCGGCAAGGTGCTGGCCGCCAAGAACCCGCACTGGCAGCTGGCGCCGGCCAGCACGCTGAAGATGCTGTTCGCGGACACGGTGCTGCCGAAGTTCCCCAAGGACACCAAGCACACCGTTAAGCCCGCCGATCTGGCCGGGATGGGCGCGGGCAGCAGCCTCGTGGGGATAAAGGAGAACCTGACCTACTCGGTCCACGACCTGTGGCTGGGCGTGTTCCTGCGGTCCGGCAACGACGCGGTGCACACCCTCTCGGCCATGAACGGCGGGACGAAGGCGACCGTGACGGAGATGCAGCAGCGCGCCAAGGAGCTGAACGCCCGCGACACCCATGTGGTGACGCCGGACGGCTATGACGCGCCGGGCCAGGTCTCCAGCGCCTACGACCTGAGCCTGTTCGCCCGGGCGGGGCTGCAGAACGCCGACTTCCGCGAGTACTGCTCGACGGCGAGTGCGCAGTTCCCCGGGGACAAGGGCAAGAACGGCAAGCGGGCGACGTTCGGCATCCAGAACACCAACCGGCTGCTGAGCGGCGACTACGACATCAAGCCGTACCCCGGCATCGCGGGGGTGAAGAACGGCTCGACGACCAACGCCGGGTCGACCTTCACCGGTGTCGCCCAGCGCGGTGACCGCAAGCTGCTGGTGACGGTCATGAACCCGGAGAAGAAGGAGCACAACGAGGCCTACCGGGAGGCCGCCCGGCTCTTCGACTGGGGCTTCGCGGCGGCCGACAAGGTGGAGCCGGTCGGCCGGCTGGTCGGGCCGCACGGCGAGGACGACGGTACGGGCGCCGGCGGCAAGCGCCGGGACGGGCACGGCAGCACCCAGGCCGCGCTCAACGACTCCGGCGGCACCGGCGGCGCCTGGACCGCGGCGGGGATCGCCGGCGGTGCGCTGGTGCTGTGCGGCGCCGTGGGACTGGTGGTGCGCCGCCGCTGGCCGCGGGCCGGGCGGGGGCGCGGCGCGGGGCAGTGAGCCGCCCGGTGGGGCGGCCGGGCGTCAGGCGCCCGGCCGCCCTTCCGGTGCCGCCGTCTCCGCCTCGTCCGCCGTGCCCGGCTGCCGGGCCGTGGCCGTCCAGGCGGCGCAGTACACCAGCAGCTTGGCGGTGAAGTTGATCCACAGCAGCAGCGCGATCGGAGTGCCGAAGGCGCCGTAGATGTTGCGCGCGGCGACGCCCCGGAGGTAGCCGCTGAGCAGCAGCTTGAGCAGTTCGAAGCCGATCGCGCCGAGGAAGGCCGCGATCACCACGGCGCGGCCCGGCGGCCGGACGCCGGGGAACCGGGTCAGGATGTAGGCGAGCAGCACGACGTCCGCGAGGACGGCGATGCAGAAGCCGGCGGCGGCCAGCAGCCCGGCGCCGACGCCGCGCTCGGGCAGCCCGACGGCGTCGGCTGCCCGGCCGACCGCCGCGGTGGCGAAGGCCGAGCCGGCCAGCGAGACCAGGGCGACGCCGCCGAGGCCCAGCAGCAGGGCGCCGTCGCGGAGCTTGCCGAGGAAGAAGTTGGTGTCCTCGCCGTCCCGCTCCCAGACGGCGCGCAGGCAGTCGCGCAGCGACTCGACCCAGCCGATGCCGGTGAGCAGCAGCAGGGCGCCGGCGACCAGGCCGACCGTGGCGGCGTTGGCTACCAGGGCGGCCAGGTCGAGCTGTCCGGAGATCCCGGGGAACTGTTCGGCGATCTTGCCCTGGAGCTTGTGTAGCTGGCCGTCGCTGAGCAGTGCGGCGCCGATCGCGGCGGCGACGGTCAGCAGCGGGAAGAGGGCGACGAAGCTGGTGAAGGTGATCGCGGCGGCGAGCCGGGTCCACTTCACCCGCAGCATCCGCTGGTAGGCGTGCCAGGGGTGGGTGGTCATCAGCCAGGCGACGGCCGGCCCGATCACCGGCAGCTTGCTCAACCAGTCCATGGCGTTCCCCTCGTGCCCGGCCGCCGACCGGCCCGGGCCGGTCGTCCGGCGTGCGCTCCGGACACTCCGGAACCCTAGCCTCCGGCTACCCCGGAAATCCGGTGGGACATCCGGGTCGGTGCTGCCGGGCGGGCGTGGCGCAGGCGGCGGCCGTCCCGCGCCGGGGACGGGCGGGACGTGCTGCGGGCGAGTGCTAGCAGGACGGTGCCGGCGGCCGGGAGAGGTCCGCGGCCTGGCGCGGGACGGCGGCGGTCCGGGGGCCGAAGGGGTACTCGCGCACCAGCCGCCACACCGCGTCCGCGCCCTGCTCGTAGCGGGCGAAGCCGTTGATCGTCCAGGTCGCGGAGAAGTCCGCGAGCTCGGCCTGGGCGCGGTCCATGGCGTCCTCGGCGATGCCGTGCGCGACGGTCACGTGCGGGTGGTAGGGGAACTGCAGCTCGCGGGCGCAGGGGCCGGAGGCGGCGCGCACCCGGGCCTGTACGGCGGTGCAGCCCGCCGCGCCCTCGGTGACCTTGACGAAGACCACCGGGGAGAGCGGGCGGAAGGTGCCGGTGCCTTCCAGGCGGAGCGGGAAGGGGCGGCAGCCGGCCGCGACCTCGGCGAGGTGGCGCTCGATGCCGGGCAGCTCCTCGGCCTGCACCTCGGTCGGCGGGAGCAGGGTGATGTGCGTGGGGATGCCCCGTGCGGCGGGATCTCCGAAGCCCTCGCGCTCCCGTTGGAGGAAGCGGCCGTACGGCTCCGGGACCGCGATCGAAACGCCCAGCGTTACGGTCCCCACTGCGCTCTCCCTCCTGACGTGTGTGCGACGCGCTCGCGCACCCCTCTTAGTGTGCCGGGTGCGCGCCCTTCGCGGGGAGCGTCCTCGGCCCCCGCGCCGGGCGGGTCCACGGGCCCCCGCGGACGGGGCCCGACCTCCGTGCGGTCCGTGCGGGGGCCCGGACCGGACCCCCGCGGACCACCCCGTCAGTGCTTGGCCGGCAGGAATCCGAGCCGGTCATACGTGGTGGCGAGGGTCTCGGCGGCCACCGCCCGGGCCTTCTCCGCGCCCTTGGCCAGGACCGAGTCCAGCGTCTCGGGGTCGTCCAGGTATTCCTGGGTGCGGTCCCGGAACGGTGTGACGAAGTCGACCATCACCTCGGCCAGATCGGTCTTCAGCGCGCCGTACATCTTGCCCTCGTACTTCTCCTCCAGCTCCGCGATCGAGGCGCCGGTGAGGGAGGAGTAGATGGTGAGGAGGTTGGAGACGCCGGGCTTGTTCTCGGCGTCGTAGCGGATCACGGTGTCGGTGTCCGTGACGGCGCTCTTGACCTTCTTCGCGGAGGCCTTGGGCTCGTCGAGGAGGTTGATCAGGCCCTTGGCGGTGGAGGCCGACTTGCTCATCTTGGCCGACGGGTCCTGGAGGTCGTAGATCTTCGCCGTCTCCTTGAGGATGTACGCCGACGGGAGCGTGAAGGTCTGGCCGTAGCGGCCGTTGAAGCGCTCGGCCAGGTCGCGGGTCAGCTCGATGTGCTGGCGCTGGTCCTCGCCGACCGGGACCTGGTGGGCCTGGTACAGCAGGATGTCGGCGACCTGCAGGATCGGGTAGGTGAACAGGCCCACGGAGGTGCGGTCGGCGCCCTGCTTGGCGGACTTGTCCTTGAACTGCGTCATCCGGGAGGCCTCGCCGAAGCCGGTGAGGCAGTTCATCACCCAGGCGAGCTGGGCGTGCTCGGGCACATGGCTCTGCACGAACAGGGTGCAGCGCTCCGGGTCCAGGCCGGCGGCCAGCAGCTGGGCGGCCGCGATCCGGGTGTTGTGGCGCAGCTCGGCCGGGTCCTGCGGAACGGTGATCGCGTGCAGGTCGACGACCATGTAGAAGGCGTCGTGGGACTCCTGCAGGGCCACCCACTGGCGCACCGCACCGAGGTAGTTGCCGAGGTGGAAGGAACCGGCGGTGGGCTGGATGCCGGAGAGCACACGCGGACGCCGGGAGGCGGGGCCGTTGCCCTGGGGGCCGTGGTCGGTGACGGGCGCACTGTCGAGAGCCATGGCACCGATTGTCTCAGGTCGTACGGGCTCCCCGGTCCGCGGTCGGGAAATCGCCCGGGGGCGGCCGGTTGGCGCCCCCGGGCGATTCGGGCGGCTCAGCCGGCGACCGGCAGACCGGGTGCCGGGTGGGCGGCCATCAGCGCGGCGACCTCCGCGCGGATCACCGTGAGCGCCTCCTCGTCGCCCTTCGCCGCGGCCCGAACGCCTCGGTCGATCCACGCGGCGACCTGCGGCATCAGGTCGGTGCCCAGCCCGCGGGAGGTGAGCGCGGGGGTGCCGATGCGGATGCCGGAGGGGTCGAAGGGCTTACGGGGGTCGAAGGGGACGGTGTTGTAGTTGACGACGATGCCGGCCCGGTCCAGGGCCTTGGCGGCCACCTTGCCGGGGACGTCCTGGGCGGTGAGGTCGATCAGCACCAGGTGGTTGTCGGTGCCGCCGGAGACCAGGTCGTACCCGCGGGCCAGCAGCGCCTCGGCGAGCGCCTTGGCGTTGGCGACGACGGCGTGCGCGTAGTCGCGGAACGACGGGGCCGCGGCCTCGCGCAGGGCGACCGCGATGGCGGCGGTGGTGTGGTTGTGTGGACCGCCCTGGAGCCCGGGGAAGACGGCCTTGTCGACGGCCTTGGCGTGGCTCGCCCGCGACATCAGCATCGCGCCGCGGGGGCCGCGCAGGGTCTTGTGGGTGGTGGTGGAGATGACGTCGGCGTGCGGGACCGGGGAGGGGTGCGCACCACCCGCGATCAGGCCGGCGATATGGGCGATGTCGGCGACCAGGACGGCGCCGGTCTCCCGGGCGATCTCGCCGAAGGCGGCGAAGTCGATGGTGCGCGGGACGGCCGTACCGCCGCAGAAGATGATCTTCGGGCGTTCCTTGCGGGCCAGGTCGCGCACCTCGTCGAAGTCGATCAGCGCGGTGTCCGGGCGGACGCCGTACTGGACGCCGCGGAACCAGCTGCCGGTCGCCGAGACGCCCCAGCCGTGGGTGAGGTGGCCGCCCATCGGCAGCGCCATGCCCAGCACGGTGTCGCCGGGCTCGGCGAAGGCGAGGTAGGCGGCGAGGTTGGCGGGCGAGCCCGAGTACGGCTGGACATTGGCGTGTTCGACGCCGAAGAGGCCCTTGGCGCGCTCGACGGCCAGCGTCTCGACGCGGTCGATGTTCTGCTGGCCTTCGTAGTAGCGACGGCCCGCGTACCCCTCGCTGTACTTGTTCTGCAAGACCGTGCCGGTGGCTTCCAGGACTGCGGCGGAGACGTAGTTCTCGCTGGGGATCAGCCGCAGGGTGTCGGCCTGGAGCCGCTCCTCGGCGCCGACCAGCGCGGCGAGTTCAGGGTCGGCGGCGCTCAGCGCGGGACGGGCGGTGGAGTGCGAAGGGGGAAGTGACATGGCGTCCTCCGGGGCGCTCGATCGGTGGTCCGGTCGGGTCCCGGGTGCCCAGGCGGGCGGCACCTCGTGGGGGTGGCCGCACACCGCTTCCTCGGGGTCACTTCCCCGTACGCCAGTCGCGGTGCGCACCGCCGAGTCTAGACGCCGCCGCACGGCCCGGTGCCGGGGACACCCGACCGCCGGCGCACGGCGGGCGCCGGGGACACCCCACCGCCCACACACCTTCCGAACGGAACGCCTGCGCGGCAATATAGAGGGCATATCGCCGCATATCCCCTGCTCCCCTCCCCTGCCCCCTGCACCCCCTGCACGGCCCAGCGAAACGGAGTCACGGTGACGTCCACGGAACGCAGCATCGCCGCCGCCGAAGCACACAGCGCGCACAACTACCACCCGCTCCCCGTCGTCGTGGCGACCGCCGAGGGCGCCTGGATGACGGACGTGGCGGGCCGGCGCTACCTGGACATGCTCGCCGGCTACTCCGCGCTGAACTTCGGACACGGCAACCGCCGCCTGCTCGACGCCGCCCGGGCCCAGCTGGAGCGGGTCACCCTCACCTCGCGCGCCTTCCACCACGACCGGTTCGGCGACTTCTGCACCCAGCTCGCCGCGCTGTGCGGGATGGAGCTGGTGCTGCCGATGAACACCGGCGCCGAGGCGGTCGAGACGGCGGTGAAGACCGCCCGCAAATGGGGCTACCAGGTCAAGGGCGTCCCGGACGGCCGGGCGAAGATCATCGTCGCCGAGAACAACTTCCACGGCCGCACCACCACCATCGTCTCCTTCTCCACCGACCCCGAGGCCCGCGCCGGCTTCGGCCCGTACACCCCCGGCTTCGTGACCGTCCCCTACGGCGACCTCGCGGCCCTGGAGGCGGCCGTCGACGCCGACACCGTCGCCGTCCTGCTGGAGCCGATCCAGGGCGAGGCGGGCGTGCTGGTGCCGCCGGCCGGCTATCTGGCCGGCGTACGGGAGCTGACCCGGCGCCGGAACGTGCTGTTCATCGCCGACGAGATCCAGTCCGGCCTGGGGCGTACGGGCCGGACCTTCGCCTGTGAGCACGAGGACGTGGTCCCGGACATGTACGTACTGGGCAAGGCGCTGGGCGGCGGTGTGGTGCCGGTGTCGGCGGTGATCTCCTCCCGCGAGGTGCTGGGGGTCCTCGCACCGGGCGAGCACGGCTCGACGTTCGGCGGCAACCCGCTCGCCTGCGCGGTGGCCCTGGAGGTCATCGCCATGCTGCGGACCGGCGAATTCCAGCAGCGGGCCACGGAGTTGGGCGACCACCTGCACAGCGAACTGCGGCTGTTGGTCGGCGAGGGCTCGGTGGACGCGGTGCGCGGCCGGGGCCTGTGGGCCGGGGTGGACATCACCCCCTCCCGCGGCACCGGACGGGCCGTCTCCGAGCAGCTGATGGACCGCGGGGTGCTGGTCAAGGACACCCACGGCCAGACGATCCGGATCGCCCCACCGCTGGTGATCAGCAAGGAGGACCTGGACTGGGGGCTGGCGCAGCTCCGCGGGGTACTGGAGGCGTGAGGGCGCGGCGCACACGTGCAGCGGGCGACCGGCGGGCGAAGGGGCCCCGGCCGCTCGCTGCGCCATGTGCGCCGGCCGGGGCCGCTCAGCGGATCACATGGGGCACGAAGCGCGCGTACTCGTCGGTGACCGGCCCCGCCGACTCGCGGATGCCCAGCCCGGCCGCCTCGTCCTCGACGACCCAGGCGCCGAGCACCACCCGGTTGCCGTCGAAGTCCGGCAGCGGCGCCAGCTCCTGGTAGCAGCAGGGGTCGTCGGCCCCGCGCGGCTCCGGCTCCTCGCCCGGGGCGTGCAGGGTGACCCCCGCGCCCTCCCGGCCGAACAGCGGCTTGGCGGCCCAGCCGCGGGTGGTGGCCAGTTCGCGGGGGCCGTCGAGGTAGGCGGGCAGCAGGTTCGGGTGGCCGGGGTAGAGCTCCCACAGCACCGCCAGCAGCGCCTTGTTGGAGAGCAGCATCTTCCAGGCGGGCTCGATCCAGAGGGTGGAGCCGGTGCCGCCCCCGTTGTCGAGGGTGTCCAGGACGTGCGGGCCGAAGTCGTCGGTGGCCAGCCACTCCCACGGGTAGAGCTTGAAGCAGGCGCGTACGAAGCGCAGCCGCTGGTCGACGAAGCGGCCCGAGAGCCGGTCCCAGCCGATCTCCTCCACCGGGATGGTGAGCGTCGCAAGGCCCGCCTGCTGGGCGGTCTCCTCCAGGTAGGCCACGGTCATCAGGTCCTCCCCGAGCTCATCGCCCGCGGAGTGCGCGAAGTGCACCGGCGCGCCCGGCGGCAGCAGCTGCGCCTGCCGCTTCCAGGCCGCCACCAGCCGCTCGTGCAGCGAGTTCCACTGGTCGGCGCCCGGGAAGCGCTCCTCCATCCAGAACCACTGCGGGCTGGCCGCCTCGACCAGCGAGGTCGGTGTGTCGGCGTTGTACTCCAGCATCTTGGCCGGGCCGGTGCCGTCGTAGTGCAGGTCGAACCGCCCGTAGAGGGAGGGCAGTTCGTCCCGCCGCCGCCAGGACTCGGCGACCAGGCGGGCCAGCCGGGGGTCGTCGATGCCGAGGTCGGCGAAGCGGTTCTGCTCGACGATGTGCGCGGCGGCGGCCAGGCACATGCCGTGCAGCTCCTCGACGACCTCCTCCAGCGCCTCGACCTCGGGGAGGGTGAACGCGTAGTAGGCGCTCTCGTCCCAGTACGGGCGCAGCGCCCCGTCCGGGTAGCGGGTCAGCGGATAGATCAGGCCCTGCGCCTCGACGGTCTGCTGCCAGCCGGGGCGGGGCTCGATGGTGTGGCGTTCCATCGGGGTGCCGGGCCCGCTCAGCCGCCGTAGGAGCCGTGGCCGCCCGAGCAGCCGAAGCCGCCGCGGTTGACGGCCGTGCTCTTGCTGAAGGTGCCGCTGTCGGCGTACGAGCCGCCCTTGTTGTCCGGGTCGTAGTACCACTGGGCGTCGACCGGCTGCCGGCTGCCGCCGCGGCCGTTCTTGCCGTACCCGCCGCCGGTGCCGCCGGTCCCGGAGGACGACGAGCCGCCCGCGGAGCAGTTCTTGGAGTCGACGATGCGGTAACCCTTGACCATGTCGTAGCTGTTGCGGTCCACGCAGCGCTTGTCGGGCTCGGAGCCGCAGGACGTCAGGGCCGCCGCCAGCGCCCCCATGCCGCCCAGGATCACCGTGCTCGACCGCAGCCGCCGACGCGCCTTCTCCGCCATCTTCCGTATCCCCCGTGAAACAGACGTCCGAACAGACGAGCAAGCCTAGAGGGGAGCCGCCCGCTCCCGGGCAGGGCCCCTGCCCGGTTTCCGACTCGCCCCCTACAGTCGGCTCCATGGTCCTTGGGATGATCTGCGCCCTTGCTTCCGCGGTGTGCTTCGGCACCGCCTCCGTCCTACAGGCGGTGGCCGCCCGGGACACCCCGTCCGGTACGGGGGCCGGGGTCGATCCGCGGCTGCTGCTGCGGGTGTTGAAGCAGTGGCGGTTCCTGCTCGGGCTGGCGCTGGACGGCGTCGGTTTCGTACTGGAGCTGATCGCGCTGCGGGCGCTGCCGATCTACACGGTCGGGGCGGCGCTCGCGGCCACCCTGGCGGTGACGGCGGTGGTGGCGGCGCCGGTGCTGCACCTGCGGCTGCGCCCCCGCGAGTGGCTGGCCGTGGGGGTGGTCTGCGGCGGACTGGCGCTGCTGGCCCTGGCCTCCGGCGAGGAGGGACATCTGCGCGGCGGCACCGGGCTGCGGGTCGCGGTGCTGGTCTTCGCCCTCGCGCTGCTGGCGTTGGGATTCCTGGCCGGGCGGCTGCCGGACCGCTCCCGGGCGGCGGTGCTCGGGCTCGGCGCCGGGCTGGGCTTCGGTGTGGTGGAGGTCGCCGTCCGCCTCCTCGACGGCTTCACCCCGTCCGCGCTGCTGGCCAACCCGGCGAGCTACGCCCTGCTGATCGGCGGCGGCACCGCGTTCCTGCTGCTCACCACCGCCTTCCAGCGCGGTTCGGTGACCGCCGCCACGGCCGGCATGGTGATCGGCGAGACGATCGGCCCGGCGCTGGTCGGGGTCGCCTGGCTCGGCGACCGCACCCGGCCGGGCCTGGCGCCGCTGGCCGTCCTCGGTTTCGGGTGTGCGGTGGCCGGTGCGCTCGCCCTGGCCCGCTTCGGCGAGGCGCCGGCGGCGGAGCCGGACGCGACGCCGGACGCGACGCCGGGCCGTCCCTGAGGGAACGGCCCGGCGTGCCGGCGCGCCGCACGCGCCAGGGGGTCGGATCGGAAGGGTCGTCGTCGGGATGGTCGTGTGCCTTACGGCCCGACCGGGCTGACGGTCTGGGTGTCCGTGTCGCTGGAGCCGGTGAAGTTCCCGTCGCCGCCGTAGACCGCCGTGACGAGGTAACTGCCCGGTGTGGTCAGCGCGGTGCTGACCGCGGCGACTCCGCTGCCGTCCAGGGTTCCGGTGAGGGTCACCGTGTTCACGCCGTCGGTGATGGTGAAGGTCACCGTCCCAGTCGGGATGCCCAGCGCGGGTGCCACCGCCGCGACGAACGCGATGAAGGCCACCGTGTCACCGGAGTTGGACGGGTCGGGGAACGAGGTGACCGTGGTGGTCGTGGACGCCTGGTTCACCGTGTGGGTGTCCGTCCCGGTGGAACCGGTGAAGTTGGCGTCCCCGCTGTAGGTCGCGGTCACCGTGTGCGCGCCGGCGTCCAGCGAGCTGGTGGTGACGCTCGCCGTGCCCCCGGTGACGGTGGCGGTCAGCGAGCCGCCGCCACCACCGCTGATCACAAAGGTCACGGTGCCGGTCACGGTGCCGGAACCGGGCGCGACCGGGGTGACCGTCGCGGTGAGGGTCACCGGCTGCCCGACGGCGCTCGGGTCCGGGGTGGAGGTGACCGTGGTCGTGGTCGCCGCCTGGGCCACGGTCTGGGTGTCGGTGCCGCTGGAGCTGGTGAAGTTGGCGTCACCGCTGTAGGTCGCGGTCACCGTGTGCGCACCGGCGTCCAGCCCGGTGGACACGCTCGCGGTGCCCGCGGACAGCGTCGCGGTCAGCGTGGGACCACCGCTGATCACGAACGTCACCGTGCCGGTCGGGGTACCGGCACCCGGCGCCACCGCCGCCACGGTGGCGGTGAAGGTCACCGACTCCCCGGCCACGGACGGGTCCGGCGACGAGGTCACCGTGGTCGTGGTCGCCGCCTGGGCCACGATCTGGGTGTCCGTACCGACCGAACCGGTGAAGTTGGCGTCACCGCCGTACGTCGCGGTCACGGCGTACGCCCCGGCCGTCACCAGGCCGCTGGTGCTGACGGTGACCGCCCCTCCGCTGAGGGTCCCGGTCAACGTCACCGTGGTCGCCCCGTCGGTGGCCACGAACGTCACCGTGCCCGTCGGGGTACCGGCGCCCGGAGCCACCGGCGCCACCGTCGCGGTGAAACTCACCGACTGCCCCACCACGGACGGGTCCGGGGTGGAGGTGACCGTGGTCGTGGTCGCGGCCTGGACCACGGTCTGGGTGTCGGTGCCGCTGGAACCGGCGAAGTTGGCGTCCCCGCCATAGGTCGCGGTCACCGTGTGCGTACCGGCGGCCAGCGCGCTGGTGGAGGCGGTCGCCACTCCCCCGACCAGGGTCGCGGTCAGCGTGGGACCACCGGTGACCACGAACGTCACTGTGCCGGTCGGGGTACCGGAACCCGGCGGCACGGCCGTGACGGTGGCCGTGAAGGTCACCGACTGGCCCACCACCGACGGATCCGGCGCGGACGTGACCGTCGTGAGGGTCGACGCCTGCGTCACCGTCTGGGTGTCCGTACCGACCGAGCCGGCGAAGTTGCCGTCGCCGCTGTACGTCGCGGTGACGGTGTACGTCCCGGCCGTCACCAGCCCGCTGGTGGTGACACTGGCCGACCCCGCACTCAGCGTCCCGGTCAGGGTCACCGTGGTGACGCCGTCGGTGGCGAGGAAGGTGACCGTGCCGGTGGGGACGCCGGCACCCGGCGAAACCGGGGTGACCGTGGCGGTGAAGGTCACCGGCTGACCCACCACCGACGGATCCGGGGTGGAGGTGACCGTGGTGGTGGTCGCCGCCTGGCTCACCGTCTGGGTGTCGGAGCCGCTGGAACCGGTGAAGTTGGCGTCCCCGCTGTAGGTCGCGGTCACCGTGTGCGAACCGGCGGCCAGCGCACTGGTGGAGACGCTCGCCATGCCCCCGACCAGGGTCGCGGTCAGCGTGGGACCGCCCGTGATCACAAAGGTCACGGTGCCGGTCGGCGTACCGGCGCCCGGCGGCACGGCCGCGACGGTGGCCGTGAAGGTCACCGACTGGCCCACCACCGACGGATCCGGCGATGAGCTGACCGAGGTCGTGGTCGCCGCCTGACCCACCGTCTGGGTGTCCGTACCGACCGAGCTGGCGAAGTTGGCATTGCCGCTGTACGTCGCGGTCACGACGTACGCCCCGGCCGTCACCAGCCCATTGGTGCTGACGGTCGTCGACCCCGCGCTCAGGGTCCCGGTCAACGTCACCGTGGTCACCCCATCGGTGGCCACGAACGTCACCGTCCCGGTGGGCGTCCCCGCACCCGGCGCCACCGGCGCCACGGTCGCGGTGAAACTCACCGTCTGCCCCACCACCGACGGATCCGGCGTGGAGCTGACCGTGGTCGTGGTCAGCGCCTGCAGCACCGTCTGGGTGTCCGTACCGACCGAGCCGGTGAAGTTGGCGTCACCGCTGTAGGTCGCGGTGACGGTGTAACTCCCGGCCGTCACCAGCCCGTTGGTGCTGACGGTCGCCGACCCCGCGCTCAGGGTCCCGGTCAACGTCACCGTGGTCACCCCATCGGTGGCCACGAACGTCACCGTCCCGGTCGGGGTACCGGCGCCCGGCGCCACCGCCGCCACCGCCGCGGTGAAACTCACCGACTGCCCCACCACCGACGGATCCGGCGAGGTCGACACCGACGTGGTCGTCGCCGCCTGGGTCACGGTCTGGGTGTCGGTGCCGCTGGAACCGGTGAAGTTGGCATCGCCGCTGTACGTCGCGGTGACGGTGTACGTCCCGGCCGTCACCAGCCCGTTGGTGCTGACGGTCGCCGACCCCGCGACCAGGGTCCCGGTCAATGTCACCGTGGTCACCCCATCGGTGGCCACGAACGTCACCGTCCCGGTCGGGGTACCCGCACCCGGCGCCACCGCCGCCACCGCCGCGGTGAAACTCACCGACTGCCCCACCACCGACGGATCCGGCGAGGTGCTGACCGTCGTCGTGGTCGCCGCCTGGTTCACCGTCTGGGTGTCGGTGCCGCTGGAACCGGTGAAGTTCCCGTCTCCGCTGTAGGTCGCGGTGACCGTGTGCGTACCAGCGGCCAGCGCACTGGTGGTGACGCTCGCGGCTCCCGCGACCAGGGTCGCGGTCAGCGTGGGACCGCCCGTGATCACAAAGGTCACGGTGCCGGTCGGGGTGCCCGACCCCGGCGACACCGGCGCCACCGTCGCGGTGAACGTCACCGGCTGACCGACCACCGACGGGTCCGGCGAGGAGGTCACCGTGGTCGTGGTCGCCGCCTGCGTCACCGTCTGGGTGTCGGTACCGACCGAGCCGGCGAAGTTGGCGTCCCCGCTGTACGTCGCGGTCACCAGGTGCGAACCCGCGCCGAGCGCGCTGGTGGTGACGCTCGCCGTGCCGCCGGAGAGCGGGGCGGTGAGCGTGGGACCGCCCGTGATCACGAAGGTCACGGTGCCGGTGGGGGTGCCGGCGCCCGGCGGGACCGGTGCGACCGTCGCCGTGAGGGTGACCGGCTGCCCCGCCACGGACGGGTCCGGCGACGAGCTGACCGTGGTCGTGGTCGCCGCCTGCAGCACCGTCTGGGTGTCGGTGTCGCTGGAGCCACCGTAGTTGGCGTCCCCGCCGTAGGTCGCGGTGACGGTGTAGACGCCGGCGGTGACCAGCCCGCTGGTGCTGACCGCCGCGACCCCGCTGCCGTCGAGCGTGCCGGTGAGGGTGACGGTGGTGAGCCCGTCGGTGGCCACGAACGTCACGGTGCCGGTCGGGACGCCGCCGCCGGGAGCCACCGGCCCCACGAAGGCGGTGAGGGTGACCGGCTGCCCCACCACGGACGGGTCGGGGAAGGTGGTGACCGTGGTCGTCGTCGACGCCTGGTTCACGGTCTGGGTGTCGGTGCCGCTGGACCCGCTGAAGTTGGCGTCCCCGCTGTAGGTCGCGGTCACGGTGTGGCTGCCGGCGCTCAGCGAGCTGGTCGTCACGCTCGCGGTACCGCCCGACAGGGTGCCGGTCAGGGTGCCCCCGCCGCCGCCACTGATCACGAAGGTGACGGTGCCGGTCGGGGTGCCCGCGCCGGGCGGGACCGGCGCGACTGTCGCCGTGAAGGTCACCGGCTGCCCCACCACCGACGGATCCGGCGTGGAGGTGACCGTGGTCGTGGTCGAGGACTGGCCAACGGTCTGGGTGTCGGTGCCGGTGGAGGTGTTGAAGCTGGCGCTGCCGTTGTAGGTCGCGGTGACCGTGTGCGTACCGACGCTCAGCGCGCTGGTCGACACCGTCGCCACGCCCCCGGACAGCGTCCCCGTCAGCGTGGGACCACCGGAGATGACGAAGGTGACCGTGCCGGTCGGGGTCCCCGCGCCCGGTGCGACCGGCGCGACGGCCGCGGTGAAGGTGACCGTCTGCCCGGAGGCCGAGGGGTCGGGCGCCGAGGTGACCGTGGTGGTCGTCGACGCCTTGTTCACGGTCTGGGTGTCGGTACCGGTGGAACTAGTGAAGTTGACGTCCCCGCTGTAGGTCGCGGTGACCGTGTGCGAACCGACGCTCAGCGCACTGGTCGACACCGTCGCCACACCCCCGGACAGCGTCCCCGTCAGCGTGGGACCACCGGAGATGACGAAGGTGACCGTGCCGGTCGGGGTGCCGGCGGCGGGCGGGACGGGCGCGACGGTCGCCGTGAAGGTCACCGTCTGCCCGAACACCGAGGGGTCGGGGGACGAGGTGACCGTGGTGGTCGTCGCGCCGTTGGACTGGACGGTCTGGGTATCGGTCCCCGAGGACGCCGCGAAGTTGCTGCTGCCGTTGTAGGTGGCGGTGATCGCATGGGTGCCGACGCTGAGGCTGCTGGTCGTGACCGTGGCCGTACCGCCTACCAGGGGCGCCGTCAGCGTGCCGCCCCCGCCGCCTCCGATGACGAAGGTGACCGTGCCGGTCGGGGTGCCCGCACCCGGTGCCAGCGCGGTGACGGTGGCGGTCAGGGTGACCGGCTGCCCGAACGTCGAGGGGTCGGGGGACGAGGTGACCGTGGTCTTGGTCGACGCCTTGTTCACGGTGAGGATCGTGGAGCCGGAGGACGGCGAGAAGAAGGCGTTGCCGTTGTAGGTGGCGGTGATGTTGTGGAGCCCGACGGACGGTGCGCTGGTGGTGACGGTCGCGGTGCCGCCGACCAGGGTCCCGGTCAGGGTGCCCCCGCCGGCGACGACGAAGGTCACGGTGCCGGTGGGTGTGCCCGGTCCGATCGGGATGACCGTTGCGGTCAGTGTCACGGTTTGTCCGAAGACTGCCGGATTCGGCGCTGCGGACACCAACGTGATGGTAGGTGCCATAGTGCGGCCCTTCGAGTGGGTGGAGGGTGGCGGGCCGTCAGCCTCCGCGCCGAGCCGAACTGCTCGGGAGGCGCTGGCATCCTGAGGGATGGCGCCGGGCACCATCAGGTAATGGGGATGCGCAGGTGCACACCGATTCCTCCCCCGGATGGGTGACCCGCCGGTCTATAGCATCAGTAAGGGTGTTGACCGATCCGCCGTGCCAGAGTCGTTCCCGGGATTACCCTGAATGGCGCAGCGCTCATCGCCCCGGCGTCACGCACGGCGTGCACCACGGACAGAGGGAGTGCGTACGCCGGTGCAAGCCGTCCGCCGTCCTGCGCCCGCGCACCGTAGGTCGCGCCAACGGCCGCTCCGCACACCATGGTTGACCAGGCGATGCGCCCGGCACGGCGGCGGGACCAGGGGCGGCATTCTTGCTGCGCGCCGCCCGGGCCACACCTACGCTGATCTTCATGGACGACGAACTCGGCATGGACTTGACGCTCCGTCATCCCACCCCGGCGGACCACGCACGGCTCCGCGTGGCGCTGGCCGAGTGGTGGGGCGACCAGGGTGGGGACGCGGGGGCGCGGCAGCGCCAGTCCCTGCTGCCGCGGCTGTTCCTCCAGCACTTCGCCGACACCAGCTTCCTGGTCGAGCGCCCGGACCACACCCCGCAGGCGTTCTTGATCGGCTTCCTCTCCCAGACCGACCCCGCGACCGCCTATGTCCACATCGTGGCCGTCCACCCGGACGGCCAACGGACCGGGTTGGGCAGCGCCCTCTACCGCCGGTTCTTCGCGCTGGCACGGGCGGCCGGCCGCACCCAAATCCGCTGCATCACCAGCCCCGGCAACCGCAACTCGATCGCGTACCACACCCGTATGGGGTTCCGGCTGGAGCCGGGGGACTGGACGGATGAGCACGGGGTGCCGGTGCACCGGGACTACGACGGACCGGGACTGGACCGGGTGTCGTTCGTCCGGGAGCTGTGACGCCGCGGCCCGGCAGCGCCCGCACCTGACCACCGGCGCCCGTGGCCGCCGGGACCCGTCACCCCCGGCGCCCGCCGCCGGGGCCCCGCACCGCCGGGGCCCCGCGCCGCCGGAGCCCGCGCTACTCCCCCGGCGGCAACGCCCTTACCAGCGCGTCCAGGACGCCGCTGAAGGAGTGGTCGGGCGGGGTGCCGTAGGCGACCACCAGGGCGTCGCGGGGCACCGGCGGGGCGGCGGGGTCGCGGAAGGCGCTCAGGCCTTCCAGGGCGAGACCTTGCCAGCGGGCCGCCTCCACGATGGACCGCTCGGTGCCGGGCGGGAGTTCCAGTACGGCGTGGAGTCCGGCGGCGATGCCGGAGACATGGACGTGCGGCGCCCGCTCGGCCAGCGCCGCGACCAGCTGGTCGCGGCGGCGCCGGTAGCGCAGCCGCATCCCGCGCAGATGCCGGTCGTAGCCGCCCGAGGAGATGAACTCGGCGAGGGTGAGCTGTTCCAGCTGCCCGGACTGCCACTCGCCGGTGCGCTTGACCGCGAGCAGCGGGTCGACCAGGCGGTCCGGCAGCACCATCCAGGCCAGCCGTAGCGCCGGAGCCAGGCTCTTGCTCGCGGTGCCCAGGTAGACGACGTGGTCGGGGTCGAGGCCCTGAAGGGCGCCGACCGGCTGCCGGTCGTAGCGGAACTCCCCGTCGTAGTCGTCCTCCAGGACGTAACCGCCGGTGGCACGCGCCCAGTTGACGACCTCGGCACGGCGGTCGGGGTGCAGGGGGACGCCGGTGGGGAACTGGTGGGCGGGCGTGAGCAGGGCGGCGGCTACGTCCGCTACGCCATCGCGAGCGGTCAACTCATCGATTCGGGCGCCGTGTTCGTCGACGGTGAGGGGAACGGTGCGGTGGCCGGCGCGCTGGAGGACGCCGCGGTGGAAGTCGAGCCCGTACGCCTCGGTGGCCAGCGGACCGGCGTCCAGGGTGCGGCCGAGCAGGGCCAGCGCCTGCATGAAGCCGGTGCAGATCACGATGCGGTCGGGGTCGGCCCGTACGCCGCGGGCGCGGGCCAGGTAGTCGGCGAGGACGGCGCGCAGCTCCGGGCGGCCCGCCGGGGTGCCGTAGCCGAAGGCCTCGCTGGGCGCGGCGGTCAGCGCACGGCGGGCGGCGGCGAGCCAGGCGGTGCGGGGGAAGGCGGAGACGTCCGGGGTGCCGGGGGTGAGGTCGAAGCGCGGGCGGCCGGTGCGGTGGACGGGGCCGGGCGCGCGCCGGGCGACGGGGGCGGGGCCGGAGGCGCGCCGGGCGACGGGGGCGGGGCCCGGCAGCGCCCTCCCCCGCACGCCGTCCGGCAGGTGCCCCCAGGCGACGCGGGTGCCGGAGCCCTGGCGGGCGCTCAGCCAGCCCTCCGCGACCAGTTCGGCGTAGGCGTCGGCGACCGTGTTGCGGGCGATGCCGAGGTCGGCGGCGAGCGAACGGGAGGACGGCAGCCGGGTGCCGGGGGCCAGCCGGCCGGAGCGTACGGCCTCGCGCAGGGCGCGCATCAGGGCGGCCCGCAGCCCACCCGGACCGGTGAGGTCCAGGTGCAGGTCACGACCGAAAGTGGCCCAGGAATCCGCCATGGAAGTGGACCATACAGCTGTGCCACTACCGCCGTAGCGTGCTCACCATGACCACCGAGAACACCCTGGTGCACACCGCCGAGAACGCCCCCGTGCACGCCTCCGAGAACGCCCCCGGGAACACCCCCGCAACGGCACCGCAGCCCACCCACGCCCACGGCCCCCGGCTGCACTGGGCGAAGCTCGCCCCCGAGGTCTACAAGGCCATGATCGCGCTGGACGTCGCGGCCCGGAAGGGGCTGGACCGGACGCTGGTCGAGTTGGTGAAGATCCGCGCCTCGCAGCTCAACCACTGTGCGTTCTGCCTCGACATGCACCTCACTGAGGCCCGCAAGGCCGGGGAGAGCGAGCAGCGCATCGTCCTGCTCAGCGCCTGGGAGGAGGCCGGCGGCCTCTACACGGAGAAGGAGCGGGCCGCCCTCGCCCTGACCGAGGCGATCACCATGCTGGCTGGGGGAGGCTTCGTCCCCGACGCCGTCTACGAGCGCGCCGCCGCCCACTTCGAGGACGCCGAGCTCGCCCAGCTGATCGCGATGATCAACACCATCAACGCCTGGAACCGCTTCGCCGTCGCCACCCGCATGACCCCGGGGCAGGCATGAGCACCGCCCCGGCCCGCCTCCCGGGCGGCGACACATGACGGCCGCCGCGCTGCGCGCCCTGCACCACGGGCCGGAACTCCCCCTGGTGCTGCCCGGCCCCTGGGACGCGGCCAGCGCCCGGGTGTTCGCGGACGCCGGCTTCCCGGCACTGGCCACCCCCAGCGCGGGGGTGGCGGCCTCGCTGGGGTACGAGGACGGGCGGACCCCGCCGGACGAGATGTTCGCGGCCGTCGCCCGGATCGCACGGTCAGTGGACGTCCCGGTCTCGGCCGATGCGGAGGCCGGGTATGGGCTGTCCGCACGGGAGTTGGTCGGCCGGCTCCTGGACGCCGGCGCGGTCGGCTGCAACCTGGAGGACACCGACCACGCCACCGGTGCGCTGCGGGAGGCGCAGGAGCAGGCGGACTGGCTGGCGGAGGTACGCGCCGAGGCGGGCGGGGCGCTGGTACTCAACGCCCGGATCGACACCTACCTGCGCGGCGTCCACGACCGGGACGAGACGGTACGCCGCGGCCGGCTGTACGCCGCGGCGGGCGCCGACTGCGTCTACCCGTTCGCCGCCCCACCCCCGTTGTTGGCCGAGCTTGCCGCGGCCATCGGCCTCCCGGTCAACGCCGTGGCCCTCCCGGACGGCCCCGGCCCACGGGAGCTCGGCGCCCTGGGGGCGGCCCGGATCACCTTCGGACCCGCACTCCAGCGGCGGGCGATGGCATCGGTGGCGGAGACGGCCGCCGCGCTGCGGACGGAACTGCGGCCAGGGACGCCGTCCGAGCGGGCCGGCCGCGGTGGTCGGGGTGGCGGGCCGCCACGGACGGACCCGCCGACGGAGAGCTGAGCGACCGGGCCGGGCGTACGGAGCCGGGGGCCGGCGGGGGGCGCGTACGGAGCCGGGGGCCGGCGGGGGCGCGTACGGAGCCGGGGGCCGGCGGGCCGGCGGCCCGGCGTGGGCGTACGGGGGCGTCCGCGCCGGCCACCAGGGCCGGGGCCGGCCCGTCGGCGTGGGCCTATAGGGGTGTGAGCGCCGGCCCGCCGGGCTCACCGCTCGTCGGTTCCCGGCACCTTCGCCGTACTGAGGGCGATCCGGTTCCAGGTGTTGATGGTGAAGATCAGCGCCAGCAGTCGGGCCAGCTCGTCCTCCGCGAAGTGCCGCGCCGCGCGCCGGTACACCTCGTCCGGCACCCCGTCCCGCGCAATCAGGGTCACCGCCTCAGTGAGCGCGAGGGCGGCCCGTTCCTTCTCCGTGAAGAAGTGTCCCGCCTCCTGCCAGACGGCGACCATGTGCAGCCGCTCCTCGCTCTCCCCCGCCTTGCGGGCGTCGGTGGTGTGCATGTGCAGGCAGTACGCGCACTTGTTGAGCTGTGAGGAGCGGATCTGGACCAGCTCCACCAGGGCCGGGTCCAGCCCCTCACGGGCCGCGGCGTCGAAGCCGATCAGCGCCTTGAAGGCCTTCGGCGCGGCCTTGGCGAAGTTCACCCGGGGGCCGTGGACCACCACGCCCTCGGCACTCTCACAAGTCGCCCCGTCCGCCCTCCCGTTCGCCCTCGCGTTCACCGTCTCGACCGCCGTCTCGTTCACCATGCCGTTCGCCATACCGTTCGCCATGCCGTTCGCCATTCCGTCCGCCACGTCCGCCATCTCCTTCGTCATCTCCTTCGTCATGACTCGAATCTAGAAGCGCAGGCGACCGGCTGTAGGGTGCATTTCCATGCCGAAATCGTGGGTCAATCTCACGGCGGGCCTGGGCGCCGATCTGCACCTGGATCTGACCGGTCCCGGCGGCCGTCGCGCCGTCCTCGCCCGTGCCCTGCGAGACGCCGTACGCTCCGGCCGGCTGGCCCCCGGCACCCGGCTGCCGCCCTACCGTTCCCTCGCCGCCGACCTCGGCATCGCCCGCAACACCGTCGCCGACGCCTACGCCGAACTCGTCGCGGAGGGCTGGCTGAGCGCCCGTCAGGGCTCCGGCACCCGGGTGGCGCACCGCGCCGAGCCGCTCGCCCCCACCCGCGCCCCCGCTCCCCCCGTCCCAGCTGCCCGCCCGACCCACACGCTCCTCCAGGGGCAGCCGGACGCCGCCTCCTTCCCCCGTACCGCCTGGCTCGCCGCCGCCCGCCGTGCGCTGACCGCCGCCCCGCACGAGGCCTTCGGCCCCGGAGACCCGCGCGGCCGCCCCGAACTGCGCCGCGCCCTGGCCGACTACCTGGCGCGCACCCGCGGGGTGCGCACCGACCCCGACCGCATCGTCATCTGCTCCGGGTTCGCCCATGCGCTGCGGCTGCTGTTCCCCGCCGTGCTGCCCGATCCGCTCGCCGTCGAGTCGTACGGCCTCGCCTTCCACCGCGCGCTCCTGGCCACCGCGGGCGTCCGCACCCACCCACTCGCCATCGACGAACACGGTGCCTGCACGGGCGAGTTGACCGCACACGACGACGTAGGCGCCGCCCTGCTCACCCCCGCCCACCAGTTCCCCACCGGCGTCCCCCTCCACCCCGACCGCCGTGCCGAGGCCGTCAACTGGGCCCGTGCCACCGGGGGTTATCTGATCGAGGACGACTACGACGGGGAGTTCCGCTACGACCGCCGGCCGGTCGGCGCCCTCCAGGGCCTGGATCCCGAGCGGGTGCTGCACATCGGCTCGGTCAGCAAGAGCCTGTCCCCGGCGCTGCGGCTGGGCTGGATGGTGCTGCCCGCCCGGCTGGTGGACGCCGTACTGGCGGTGAAGGGCGAGCGGGAGGCCTGGGCGGGCGTCACCGATCAGCTCACCCTCGCGGAGTTCCTCACCCACGGCGCCTACGACCGCCATATCCGCCGGATGCGGCAGCGCTACCGCCGCCGGCGCGACCGGCTGATCGAGGCGGTGGCGGCGCACGCCCCGCAGCTGGCGGTCACCGGGATCGCCGCCGGCCTGCACGCGGTCGTGGAGTTCCCCGGGGACTCCGCCGCCGCGGAGGAGGACAGTGCGCTGCGGGCCGCCCGCTGGCAGGGCCTGGCCCTCGACGGTCTGGCGTCCTACCGCCACCCGGAGGCCACCATGCCGCCCCGCCACGGCCTGGTCGTGGGGCATGCCACCCCGTCGGAGAGCGCGTTCCCGGCGGCGCTGGCGGCCCTGTGCCGGGCGCTGCCGGCGGCGCCGTAGGTCCGGGGCCACGGCCCCCGGGACTTCCGCTGACGCACCGCGGCCCTGGCACACCGGTACGCCGGCGTGCCAGGGCCGCGGTGACGCGGGGGGGGACCGGGGCGGCTCCAGGACACGCACTACGCCCGGTCCGCGCCGCCTACTGCCCGGCGAACTTCCGGCTGACGGCGGTGAAGACGCGCTCGGCCTCCGGGCCCAGGTGCGGGCCGGCGAGCCAGGTGTGGGCGTTGGAGCTGATCGAGGTGTTGGAGACCAGCGTCAGCTTGCTGCCCCGGTTGACGAACCAGCCGCCGCCGGAGGTCCCGCCGGTCATGGTGCAGCCGATGCGGTCCATGGCGGGGGTGCCCTGCTGCATGACCAGGCGCCCCGGGCGGTCCAGGCAGGCCATCATCCGCGCCCCGTCGTACGGCGGCGCCGCCGGGTAGCCGAAGGCCTTCAGGGTGCTGATGCCGTTTGCGGAGGGGGCGTTGAACCAGACCTGGGCGGCGGCGCCCACGGTCTCCTGGAGCGACTTGCCGCTGCCGTTCTCCGGCTTGACGTGCAGCACCGCGAAGTCGTACGCGGAGCCGCCGTTGCCGCTCTCCTGACTGCCCATGTCGATCCACTCACCGGAGGTGGAGATCCAGTCCGCCCAGAAGCGGCCGTAGGGGGTGACCTGCTGGGCGGGGGTGCTGTCGACCTGGTTCATCGGGACGCCGCTGTCGTTGTACGACGGCACGAACACGATGTTGCGCATCCAGCCGCCCTGCTTGCCCGAGTGCACGCAGTGGCCGGCCGTCCACACCAGGTTGGACTTGCCCGGGTGCGCCGGGTCCTCGACGATCGTGCCGGAGCAGACCATCGGGCCCTTGGGGCTGTCGAAGAAGATCTTCCCGACCGGGGCCATGTTCCGGTGGTAGGGGCGGGCGACCTGCTCGGCGGTGACCGGCCGCGGCTCGGGGTCGGTGGCGTCGAACTCACTGCCCGCGCCGGTGGCCTGCACCCCGATCTCGGGGGCGGCCTTCGCCTTCGCCAGCCGGTCGTTCTTCCAGTGGTCCTTGATGATCGGGTTGGCGAAGTCCTGGGCCTTGCGGGCCCACTCGTCCCAGTTCTGCCAGCCGCCGTCCTTCCACTTCTTCAGGCCGTCGATGCTGGTGGGCATGCCCTTGGGCAGTCCCGGACCTCCGCCGCCCTTGTGGTCGGTGGCCGAACTCCCGCTTCCCGCAGCCGAGTTCTCGCTCGGGCCGCAGGCGGTGACGGTGACCGCGAGCAGTGCGGCCAGGGCCGCGGTCGCGGCGGTGGAGCGGCGGATGGATGGCATGGCGCGAGTCCCCCTGATACCCGGCGGCGCCGCCCCGTCCCGGGCCACGCCGCGTGTGTGTCATGTCCCTTACCGGACCCGCTCTACTATGCCGCCATCGCCCGGCCGCCCCACGAGCGGGCCCTCGGGACGACGAGAAGCTTCCGTTACGGTGCCGGTTTTCCCCTTTGCGGGGGAGTACGGGTTACTTGGCGACAGCGGGAGGGAGGCGCCGACGCCAAGACGAAACCGGCCCCTACTGGCGTCAGCGAGGGCCAGTCCTCGTACGCGTCTGTTTCCCGCGCCAGCCGCTCGTCGAGGTCGCCGGCCCACTGCTGGGCCCAACTTCTCAAGGCAGTGGTGTCGTCCTCGGTGAGACCGTAGGCAGCGAATTCCTCGTCGTCGTACCACTCGGCGCCGGCCAGACGATCGCGCAGGTCATCCAGGCGGAAGGCGTCGCGTCCGTGGCGTTGGCCGAGGTGCTCGAGTTCCGGGTGGGTGCGGCGTTCGGCTGCGGCGTGAACGTCGATGAGGTCCCGAACAGCGCCGCGGTCGGCCAGGGCGCGGACTTTGGTGCCGATGACGTCATCGAGCGACAGGACCGGGCCGTACTCGGTGTCGCAGGGCGGCGACCACAGGTTTTCCTTAAGGATGTCGACTTCACACGCCGCGCCGTCGGCGTCAGTGGCCACAAGCCGGGCGGAGAGCGGGTCGGCGCTGATCACCGTGGTGTGCCAGCCTCGCTCGGACAGGCCCTGCTGGAGGGCGCGGGCGATGTCGGCCATGGGCGCGGGGTTCTCGGTGGCGACGGCGAGGTCCTGACTGAGGCGGTCGACCAGTCCGTGGGCCTGAACGGCGTAGCCGCCGGTGATGACCAGGGGGTAGGGACTGCCGATGGCGAGTACGTCGGCCAGGAGGCGGTGGTGGAGTGCGCTGAGGTTCACGCGGCTGCGGACGTCCCGCCGGCCAGAGCGGGGAAGGCCGCTTCCCACACCTCGCGGATGTGCCGGCTGACAAGAGTCCGCAGCACGGGCCACTGCGAGACCAACAGTTCGCTGTCGAGCAGCGCGGTGAGGTCGTCGCGCTGTCCTTCGGCCAGGACGGTGCGGTAGTAGCTCATGCGCTGGCGGGGCCGGTGCAGGTCGTAGGTCCGCAGGCCGGACCAGGCGATGTGCAGCGGCAGCTCGACCTCGCCGTGGGTGGGGCCGGTGAGGTCATGGAGGGAGGCTGGCAGGCGGTCGGCGTACCGCTGGCGCAGCACGTCTGCGGCGGACGGTGCGGCGGCGGGGATGGACTCCGAAACCATGCCGTGATTATCCCCTGCCGAAGCACTGACGGGTACCGTCGGGGCCCGACCGGCCCATTTGAGCGATCGCTCCTGTGCGGTGACCTCCGCGACGCCCACTCTGGAGACCGCGGAAGCAGCGCGCCCCAGGGCGCCCCCGCTTTCGGCCCACCTCTTCATCAGGATCGCAATCTGGGCCAGGAGGAGGATGGTCGTGCTCCAGCGGGAGCCGTCATCGAGATCCACGGAGACGTCGACGCTGGAGGCCTACCGCCGCGCCGGTACCCGGGGATCGCGGTACACCGGCCCGCCCTGTGGGCCCGCCAAGCCCGCCAGGCCCGGCTGGGCCGGGGTCGAGACCCCGTGGCGGAAGTCCCGGTGCTGGTCGGCGGTGGGGTACCACTGCTGACGGCAGCGGCAGCACCACCAGCGCCAGTTGTCCCAGTCGGTGTCGGTGTGCGTGGTGTCCTTCCACAGCAGGGAGTCGCACTTGGGGGTGGGGCACTTCGGCGGCAGCGGCATGGGGCCAGCCTCATGGGCCGGGTGCCGTGGCGCGCGGTGACGCGAGGGCGGCCATCCGAACGAGTGATGCCGGCGGCCGGGCCGGAGACGAAGGGGCCGGAGGCGGTGGGGCCGGAGGCGGTGGGGCCGGAGGCGGTGGAGCCGTACGCGAAGGAGCCGTACGCGAAGGGGGGTGAGGGCCGTCGGGCCCTCACCCCCCTTCGCGCGTCCGGTAGGCGGCTACTTCTTCTTCGGCAGCCACTGCTTCCAGACATCCGGGTGCTTCTGCACCCACTTCTTGGCCGCCTCATCGGCCGAGAGGCCGCCCGAGGCGATGGACTCGGAGACCTCGTTCTGGTCGTCCTTGGTCCACTTGAAGTTCTTCAGGAACGCCGCGGCGCTGCCGCCCTTCTTGGCGAACTCGGTGTTGAAGAACTTCTGCAGCGGAGTGGTCGGGTACGCGCAGTCGATCGACGTCGGGTCCTTGGCACCCTTCGCCGCACAGGCGTCGGTGTACTTGGGGAGCTTGACCTCCACCATCGGCACCTGGTTGAAGAGCCACTGCGGCTCGTACCAGTACGTCAGGAAGGGCTTCTTCTCCTTGGCGAACTGCTTGATCTGGGTGATCTGGGCCGCCTCGGAGCCGGCGAAGACGACCTCGTAGTTGAGGTGCAGGTTCTTCACCAGGGCCTTGTCATTGGTGACGTAGGACGGCGAACCGTCCATCAGCTGGCCCTTGTTGCCGCTCTCGGACGTACGGAGCTGCTTGGCGAACTTGTTGAGGTTCTTCCAGTTGGTGACCTCGGGGTGCTTGTCGGCCCAGTACTTGGGGACGAACCAGCCGATGTGGCCGGTGACGCCGTTGCCGCCGCCCGCCGTGATGGTCTTCTTGTCCTTGACGTACCGCTTCTCCTGGTCCGGGTGGCCCCAGTCCTCCAGGATCGCGTCGACCCGGCCCTGGCTGAGGGCGTCCCAGGCGGGGATCTCGTCCACCTGGACGGTGTCGACGTGGTAGCCCATCTCGTGTTCGAGCAGGTACTTGGCCACCGCGACGTTCGACTGGGCGCCGACCCAGGTCTGCACCGAGAGTGTGACCGACTTGGAGCCCTTGGCCGCGGCGAACGGCGAGGTCTGCTTGGTCATGTCGGCCTTGCCGCAGGAGGACAAGGAGAGGGAGAGGACCGCCGTGCCGGCCAGCGCGGCCGCCCCGATAGTCATGGTGCGCTTACGGGACATGGTCAGGCTCCCTTCCCCGTCGTACGGCGTTCCGTGGGCTGGGTGACCCGGTCGAGCATCAGGCCCAGGCACACGATCGCCACACCCGCGACCAGGCCGAGGGCCAGGTCTCCAGTGGCGAGGCCGGTGACGACGTCGTAGCCGAGGGCACCGCCGCCGACCAGGCCGCCGATGATGACGACGGCGAGGACCAGAACCACGCCCTGGTTGACGGCCAGCTGCAGCGCGGGCCGGGCCAGCGGGAGTTGGACCTGGCGCAGGATCTGCCAGCGGGTGGCGCCCAGGGAGCGGGCCGATTCCATCGCCGCGGGGTCGACCTGGCGCAGGCCCTGGGTGGTGATGCGGATGACCGCAGGCAGCGCGTAGACGACGGCCGCGGCGGCGGCCGGGGCGCGGCCCACCGCGAAGAGGGCCACGACCGGGATCAGGTACACGAACTGCGGCATGGTCTGCATCACGTCGAGGACCGGGCGCAGTATCGCCTCCAGCCGCTTGCTGCCGGCGGTCAGGACGCCGATGCCGAAGCCCAGCACCAGGGTGACCGCCAGGGCGGCGAGCACCTGGGAGAGGGTGTTCATGGACGGCTTCCAGATGCCCAGCACCCCGATGGCGGCCATCGCGAGGACGGCGGTCAGGGCGGTGCGCCAGGTGCCGATGACCCAGGCCAGCGCGGCGACGATGAGCAGCGTGCCGTACCAGGGCAGCGCGGTCAGGCCGTCCCGCAGCGGGTTGAGCACCCAGTCGGTGAAGTGCGCGGCCCAGTCGGCGGTGCCGCCGACCACGGGGATCCCGGAGTAGAGGTGGTTGACCATCCACTCCTTGAAGTCGTTGACGGGGCGGGCGATGTCCACGGCCCAGCCGGTCGGCCAGATCAGGGAGCCGGCCGCCCGGCCGGCCAGGGCGAGCACCGCGGTGATCGCGGCGATGCCGGCCCAGGAGCGCCAGCCGCGCAGCCACGCGGGGCCGCCGGCGGCGGCGCCCGAGCCGAGCCGGGCACCGGCCGCGGCGGTGGTGCGGTCCATGACGATGGCCAGCAGCACGATCGGGACGGCGGCGGCGAGCGCGGCGCCGACGTCGACCGAGGCGAGCGCCTGGTAGACGCGGTCGCCGAGACCGGCGGCACCGATCATGGAGGCGATCACGACCATGGACAGCGCCATCATGATCGTCTGGTTGACGCCCAGCAGCAGTTCCTTGCGGGCCAGCGGCAGGCGGGCGGTCAGCAGCCGCTGCCGGCCGGTGGCGCCGAGCGAGGAGACCGCCTCCAGGACGCCCGGGTCCGCGCCGCGCAGGCCGAGCGCGGTCAGGCGGGCCATCGGCGGCGCCGCGTAGATCACGGTGGCCAGCAGGGCGGCCGGTACGCCGATGCCGAAGACCAGCACGACGGGCAGGAGGTAGGCGAAGGCCGGCAGCACCTGCATGGTGTCCAGCACCGGGCGCAGGATGCGGAAGAGCCGCTCCGACAGGCCGGCGGCCAGGCCCAGCAGGGCGCCCACGGCGACCGAGGCGACGACCGCCACGACCATCAGCGCGAGCGTCTGCATGGTCGGGACCCACATCCCCAGCGCACCGCTGACCAGGAAGGAGACCAGTGCGGTGACGGCAATGCGGAGGCCGGCCACCCGCCAGGCGACCAGCGTGACGCCGGCCGTCACACCCGCCCAGCCGAGGGCGAGCAGCAGCATGTAGACGACGCGTACGGAGATGACCACGGCGTTGGAGAGGTGGCCGAGGAAGTACACGAACAGCCAGTGGCTGTCGCGGTTGTCGATGATCCAGTCGCTGGTCTTGCCCAGCGGGCCGGAGACGTCGACGGTCAGCGCCGACGGCCAGGCCGCGCCCGGCCAGGCGTGCTCCACCAGCGGGACGATGACCGCCGCGGCGACGGCGAGCAGCAGGAGCTTGGCGAGGCCGCGGCGGCGCAGCAGGGCCTGGGCCGGGCCGGCCTTGGGGGCGTCGGCGCCGAGGCCGCGCTGAGCCGCGGGGGGTGCGGACACGGTACTCATGCGCGCCCCCTTTTCACGGTGCCGGCGGGCACGTTCAGGGCGGCGGCGCGCTGGGCCTCGCGCCACTGGCGCAGCAGGGCCGTGCGCAGGCGGGCCCGGGGGGAGGCCGCGGGAGCTCTGGAGCCGACGGCGCGTATCGCACCGCCGCGGGGGGTCGCGGCGTACATCATGCGGCCACCTCGCCCTGCTGGGGCTGGTCGATCCGGGCGACCACGTTGAGCAGGCAGGCGTGGTCGACGATGCCCAGGCAGCGGCCGTCCTCGACGACGCGGGCGGCGCCGCCGGAGCGGGCGACGGCCTCGATGGCGTCGGCGATCAGGGTGTCGGCGCCGAGCGCCGGGCCCTCGTCGGCCTCGCCGTCCTTGGCCGGGCGCATCGCGCGGCGCACGGTCAGCACCTGCTCGCGCGGTACGTCACGGACGAAGTCGCGGACGTAGTCGTCGGCCGGGGAGCCGACGATCTCCTCGGGGGTGCCGAGCTGGACGATCTCGCCGTCGCGCATCAGGGCGATCCGGTCACCGACCCGCAGCGCCTCGGAGAGGTCGTGGGTGATGAAGACCATCGTCCGGCCCTCCTCGCGGTGCAGGCGGACGACCTCCTCCTGCATATCGCGGCGGATCAGCGGGTCGAGGGCGCTGAACGGCTCGTCGAACAGCAGGACTTCGGGGTCGACGGCGAGCGCGCGGGCCAGGCCGACGCGCTGCTGCTGACCGCCGGAGAGCTGCCCGGGGCGGCGCTTCTCCAGGCCGGCCAGGCCGACCTTGTCGACCATCTCGTTGGCCTTCTCGCGGCGCTCGGACTTGCCGACGCCCTGGATCTCCAGGCCGTAGGCGACGTTGTCGACGACGGTGCGGTGCGGCAGCAGGCCGAAGTGCTGGAAGACCATGGCGGCGCGGCGGCGGCGCAGCTCGCGCAGGGTGGCCTTGTCCATGGCGAGCACGTCCTCGCCGTCGATCTCCAGGTCGCCGCTGGTCGGCTCGATCAGCCGGGTCAGGCACCGGACGAGGGTGGACTTGCCGGAGCCGGACAGGCCCATGACGACGAAGACCTCGCCCTTGTGGACGTCGAAGGAGACATCGCGGACGGCGGCCACACAGCCGGTCTTCTCGCGCAGTTCCTGGACGCTCAGCCCGGCGACGGAGGTGTCGTCGGGGATCTTGTCCGCTTTGGGGCCGAAGACCTTCCAGAGGTGTCGGACGGAGAAGACGACCTCCCGGTCCTCCTCCGAAGTCCCGCTGTCGTGACGGGCGTTGGGCATCTCCGATGCGCCGGCCGGGGTGGTGGTGGCCATCACGCATCACCTCCCTGGGTCGGAGCCTTATGAAGCAGGTCAGCGCACTTCTCCCCCACCATGAGCACGCCCAGCATCGGGTTGACGGCCGGCATCGTCGGGAAGACCGAGGCGTCGGCGATCCGGATGCCGTCCAGTCCGCGGATCTTCAGCTCGGGGTCGACGACGGCGAGCCGGTCGTCGGCGGCGCCCATCTTGCAGGTGCCGGCCGGGTGGTAGACGGTGTGCGCGGCCTTGCGCACCAGTTCGCTGATCTCCGCGTCGTCGGTCACGTCCGGACCGGGGAAGACCTCGCGCTTGAGCCACTTCTTGAACGGCTCGGCCTGGGCGACCTTCCGGGCCAGCTTGATGCCGTCGACCAGGGTCTGCCCGTCGTAGTCGCCCTCGTCCTCGAAGTACTTGAAGTCCAGGGCGGGCTTGACCTCGGGGTCCGCGGAGGTGAGGTAGAGCCGGCCGCGGGAGCGGGACTTGGGGATGTTGGGGGTCATCGACACCCCGTGCTCGGGCCGCTCGTAGCCCAGCCGCTCCGGGTTGTCGGTGAAGGGGATCTGGTAGAAGTGGAACATCAGGTCAGGGCCCTTGTGCTCCGGGTCCCGCTTGACGAAAAGGCCCGCGTCGGAGTCCATCGCGGAGTTGCCCGGGATCGGACCGTCGGTCTCCCAGACGATCACCGACTCGGGGTGGTCGATGAGGTTCTCCCCCACGCCCGGCAGGTCGAGCACGCACGGCAGACCGAGCGCCTCCAGATCCTTCTTCGGCCCGATGCCGGAGTGCATCAGCAGCCGGGGGGTGTCGACGGCGCCGGCGCAGACCAGCACCTCGCGGGCGGCCTCGACGTAGACGTCCTCGCCGTCCTTGGTGCGGACGTGGACGCCCTTGGCGGTGGTGCCGTCCAGTTCCAGCTTGTGCGCCCAGGTCTCCAGCATCAGCGTGAGGTTGGGGCGGTCGCCGGCCTCGATGTGCGGGTGCAGGTAGGCGACCGAGGCGGAGGAGCGCTTGTTGTTCTCCGGGTGGTAGGAGAGGTCGAAGAAGCCGACGCCCTCGTCGAAGGGCTGGTCGTTGAAGCCGACGACCTCGGGCACACCGAGGGCGGTCTGCACCGCCTCGATCCAGTCCGACGCGATCTGGTTCTGGTCCTTCTTCGCCACCCGCACGATGTTGTTGCGCAGCTTGCCGAAGTAGGGGTCCATCTCCTCGGCGCCCCAGCCGGCCGCGCCCGCCTCCGCCCACTCGTCCCAGTCGGACGGCAACGGCTTGAAGGAGATCAGGGTGTTGTGCGACGAGCAGCCGCCGAGGACCTTGGCCCGGCTGTGCAGGATGTGCGAGTTGCCGCGCGGCTGCTCGGTGGTCGTGTACTCGTAGTCCAGCTCGCCGCCGAGCAGCCCGAGCCACTTGCGCAGCGTCAGGACGTCCTCGCGGTCGATGTCGGAGGGGCCACCCTCGATCACGGCGACGGTGACGTCCGGGTCCTCGGTGAGCCGGGAGGCGATGACGGAACCGGCGGTACCGCCGCCGACAACGACGTAGTCGTACACGGGCATGGGGGTCGATCTCCTTCTGCGAAGGTCACAGCTGACGCTGCGTCGCACGTTCTGCAAGGGGGAGCGGGACTGGGCGGCGGGGCCGGCGCCGCGGGGGAATCGGCGCCGGCCCCGGGGCGTCAGCCCGCGAACCAGCGCACCGGCTCGGGCCGGAGGTTCTCGTAAATGTGCTTGCTCTCGCGGTACTCGTCCAGACCCGAGGGGCCGAGTTCCCGGCCGATGCCGGACTTGCCGAAGCCGCCCCACTCCGCCTGCGGGAGGTAGGGGTGGTAGTCGTTGATCCACACCGTGCCGTGCCGCAGCCGGGCGGCGACCCGGCGGGCGCGCGCGGTGTCGGCGGAGAACACCGCGCCGGCCAGGCCGTACTCGGTGTCGTTGGCGAGCGCGACCGCCTCGTCCTCGGTGGTGAAGGTCTCCACCGTCAGGATCGGGCCGAAGGTCTCCTCGCGGACCACCTTCATCTCGCGGTGGCAGCCGTCCAGCACGGTGGGCGCGTAGAAGTAGCCGGTGGCCGGGCGGACGTCGGACGGCTCGGGGCGGGTGCCGCCGCAGCGCAGCTGGGCGCCCTCGGCCAGGGCGGAGGCGACGTACGCCTCGACCTTGTCGAGCTGCTGCTGGGAGACGAGCGGGCCGCACTCCACGCCGTCCTCGGTGCCCCGGCCGAGCTTGATCTTCTCGGCGCGGCGGGCGAGTTCGGCGACGAAGCGGTCGCGCACCGACTCCTCGATGATCAGTCGGGCACCGGCCGAGCAGACCTGGCCGCTGTGGATGAAGGCGGCGTTCAGCGCCTGGTCCACGGCGGTGTCGAAGCCCTCGTCGGTGGCGCAGGCGTCGGCGAACACCACATTGGGGTTCTTACCGCCCAGCTCCAGCGCGATCTTCTTGGCGCCGGAGACCGCCGCCGCGCCCGCCTTCGTCCCGCTGACCAGGCCACCGGTGAAGGAGAACAGGTCCACGTCCGGGTGCTCGGCCAGCCGCTGGCCGACGGGGAGGCCCGCGCCGGTGACGATGTTGGCGACGCCGTCCGGGAGTCCGGCCTCGACCAGCAGCTTCACCAGGTGCACGGTCGACAGCGGGGTGACCTCGCTGGGCTTGACCACGAAGGTGTTGCCGGCGGCGAGGGCCGGGGCGATCTTCCAACTGGCCTGGAGCAGGGGGTAGTTCCAGGGCGTGATCAACGCGCAGACGCCGACCGGCTCGTGCACGACCACGCTGTGCACGTCCGCCGAACCGGCGTCGACGACCCGGCCGCCGCTCTCGTTCATCACCACATCGGCGAAGTACCGGAAGGCGTTGGTGACGTCGTCGACGTCGACCCGGCCCTCCTCCAGCGTCTTGCCGGTGTCCCGGCTCTCGATGAGCGCGATCTCCTCGCGGTCGCGCTGCAGCAGGTCAGCGACCCGGCGCAGCAGCGCGGAGCGCTCGGCCACGGCCGTACGGGGCCAGGCGCCGGCGCCGCCGTCGAAGGCGCGGCGGGCGGCCGCCACCGCCGCATCGGCGTCCTCGGCCCCGCCCTCGGCCACCACCTGGAGCGTTGTCGCATCGGCGGGGTCGAGGACCTCCCGCGTGGTGCCGGACGCAGCGGCCCGCCACTCCCCGTCTACGTGAATGGTCTCGCTTGCCGACACGTTGCTCTGCCTTCCGGTTCCTGAAGTGTTCCCACTGGTGCAACCACTGGCGTCACCAGCAACGGGGACCCCTCCCCGGAAGCTCCGGACCTATGCCCAGACGTTCATGGAAAGTGAGCCGAGTCACTGAAAGTGCGAAGGAATGTCCCGGAACGTACCCTGAATAGCCGTATGTCCTTGAGCGATGTACAGACAAGGCTGTGCATCCGTCCTGCATCCGTCGCACGCCCCCTCCGTACCGGAGGTGCCGAGATGACCAGCAGACGCCGTGCCGTCGCCGCCACCGCCGCCCTCAGCTGCGGAGCGGCCCTGCTCGCCGGGGCCGCCTGTACGGGCGCCGCGGCGGCCGACGACCCCGACGGCGAGGGGGACCTCGCGGGCAAATCGGCCCAGCAGATCTCCGATGACGCCCTGCACGAGCTCACCACCGCGACCTCCCTCCGCCTGCGCACCCAGACCTCCACCGACCCCACCAAGCTCGACCTCACCCTCGACCGGTCCGGCAACTGCACCGGAGCCATCAGCAAGGGGTCGCTGGGGAGGGTGGAGCTGATCAAGCACGGCGACCAGGTGTGGATGAAGCCGGACGCGGCCTTCTGGAAGAGCCAGTTCCCCGGCAAGAAGGGCACCGACGCCGCCGCGAAGTACCGGAACACCTTCCTGCACGGCACCACCCGCGACAGCTTCCTGGGAAACCTCTCCCAGGCCTGCGACCTGGCCGCCTTCCAGAAGTCGGCGAAGCCCGAGAAACCCCCGTCCGGCGCCCCGTCCGGCACCCCCGGGCCGTCGGCCACCCCCACCCTCACCAAGGGCCGCCCCACCGTCCAGGAGGGCACCCCCGTGCTGCCGGTGGTCAAGAAGGCCGACGGGGCCGTGCAGACCCTCTACGTCGCCATCAGCGGCAAGCACTACCCCCGCAAGCTCACCGCCGAGGTCGACCACCAGACCGCCACGATCCTGCTGAGCAACTACGGCGACCCGGTGTCCACCAAGACCCCCGCCCCCGGCGACACGGCCGACATCTCGGTACTGGAGGACGCGCTACAAGGGACACAGGCCGCGTGACCCGCACACACGGCACGTGACCGTTCGCACATACGTATCGTTGAACCGTGCGGCTCCCCGCGCCCGCGCGGCAGCGGGGAGGAGCGGCACGGTGACCATCGAACTGACCGACAGGACCGAGATGGCCGAGAGCGGCGAGCTGGACGACTGGTTCGAGCGGCTGGAGCAGGCGCACATCCCCGAGGGCTACAAGGTGGAGATCGTCGAGGGGAACGTGCACATGGCGCCGCAGCGGGACGTCCATTGGCAGACCATCCGCAGGATCGTGCGGGCGCTGGAGGACCGCTTCGGGATGGACGCCCCGGTCACCTCCGACGTACGGATCGATTTCCCCGGCGAGTTGAACGGCTTCGCCCCTGACGTCGCCAAGTTCGCCGACGATGCCGAGAAGGACGAGCTGGGCCGCTGGCGCTACCAGGATGTCGAGTTCGTCGCCGAAGTCATCTCCAAGGGCACCGCGGCGAACGACTACGGCCCGAAGAAGAAGGTCTACGCCGCCGCCGGGGTCCCCGTGTATGTGATCGTCGACCCTTATCTCGGCTGTTGCCACGTCTTCACCCGCCCGCGGGGCGACGACTACATGAGCGACCTCACCCTCAAATACGGCGAGCCCATCGATCTGACCGGCAGCTTCGCCGACCTCACCCTTTCCACCGAAGAATTCCCCCGCGACTGACCCCGGCGACCGCCCGGCCCCGTCACCCGCGCTGCCGAACCGGACGGGCCGGATGCGGTGGGCCGGACGAGAATGCAGGCATGGCTGACACAGCGGTGAAAGCGGTGCTCGAAGGCGGCCCCGAGGAGCTTCCCGAGCGGATCGTGCCGGTCGATCCGCCCGGGGCCGAGCTCAAGATCCCGTTCCGGAACGGCTACGAGCACTTCCGGGCCACCAGCCGGCAGAAGCACACCGCCGAGGGGCCGCTGCCCGTCTACGAGTGGTGGGAGCGCACGGAGCTGCCCGGGTAGGGACCGGCCCCGCGGGCCCGTGTCCGGCGGGCAGCGCGCTCAGCTGCCGGGAACGAAGCTCCGTAGGACGTTCTGCTGGGTCCCCTCCTGCTCCGGCCAGTCAGCCTCGGGGCCCAGGACGAGTACGGCGAACTGGCGGCCGTCGGCGACGGTGAAGGCGCAGTCGACGACCTTGACCCGCTCGTGGAGACGCTCGCTGTCATAGGCGTAGACCAGTTGGGTGGCGTCGGTGCCGGGACCCGGGTACCCCAGTGGTTCGAGGCTTATTTCCTGGTAGCCGGGGTTGCCGGACAGCCCCCGCGACGCCGTCTCCAACGCCTCGTACGGGGTGGTGTCCGGTTCGCTGACCTCGAAGATCTGCAACAGTCCGCGGTCGTCCGGGGCGGTGTAGAACACACCGGTCCGGCGTTCGCTGCGCTTCCAGGTGCTGGGTACGGCCAGGGTGAAGCCCTTCTCGTCGTGGACGAGGCGGTAGCCGTCGGGCAGCTCGGTGGAGAGGGGGGTGGGGGTCCCGGTGCCGGCCGTGGCACCGGACGAGGCACCGGTGGGCGAGGCGGTGGTGGTTGCGTGGTCCGAGGCGGTGGCCTTGGTGCGGGCCGCCGGGCGGGCGACGGCCGGAGCGTCGCCGGGGTGGCCCCAGAGCAGATAGCCACCGCCGGCAGCCGCCGCGATCACGGCCACCGCCACACCGGCGACCAGCGCCGTGCGGTGTCGGAAGCCGGCTGCGGGCTCGTCGGCCGGTAAGGGGGCGTAGCGGGAGTCGGGGGCGAAGCGCAGTTCGGTGGCGGGCGAGGGGACGGTACCCGCCGGTGTCCCGCCCGCCGACGGCCCGCCCGTCGGCGTACCGCCCGTCGGCGTACCGCCCGCCGACGGCGCGAAGGTCGGCCGGGGCGGCATCGGGCCCGTGTAGGGCGCGGGGGGTGGGGTGCCGTCCTCCCAGCGCTGGGTCTCGTTGTTCCAGCGGGGCTGGCCGCCGTGCTTCACCGTCAGCCTCCCGTCAGGGCCGCGACCGCCTGGGTCACCGCCGCGCCGGAGGCCAGCAGGCCCACCACCGCGCCGGCGTCAGCGAGCGCCGCACGGAGCCGGGCCAGCCGGCCGGGGCCCGCCGCACCGCTGTCCGCGATCTCCGCTTCGGTCTCGGCGAGTTCCCCGCTCAGGGCCGTGATCTGCGGGCTCTCCACCGCCCGGGACAGGTCGTCGCGCAAGGCACGGACGGCGCGCAGCAGTTCCTCCTGCGCCGGGTCCGCCGACGGTGCCGCCTGGCCCTCGTAGTGGGTCACCGTGTTGTGGTCGCCGATGGCGAAGGCACCCCGGACGCTGCCGATGTGGATGCCGTTGCCGCGCTCGTCAGCCGTTGCCACGCTGGGCACTTCCCTTCTTCTCGGCGCCGCGCCGGGGGGTGGAGTGGTGGGTGATCGTGTTGTGGTCGCCGATGCCGACGGCGCCCTGGGCGGACTCGACGTAGACGCCGCCCTCGGCGACATGCACGATCCGCTGCTCGAACTCGTCGGTCTGGTAGCCGGCCTCGCGCAGCGCCGTGGTCACCCCGGCCGCCACCCGCTGCTGAACGGTCTTCAGATAGCGGGCGACATCCATGTCCTGGAAGAGCGAGGACTCCCCGTACGAGCCCAGCTCACGCACGGAGACGCCGGGGCCCTCGGGCAGCGCCGCGCCGTGCCCCGCGGTGGCCAGCCGCCAGGCCGACAACAGACCGCGGGCCAGCGTGCCGAGTGCGCGACCGGCGGAGCGTGGCGTGCTTCCCAGCGCCCACACCGCCTTGCCGAAGTGGTGATGGTGACGGTACTGGTGGGCGAGCCGGTCAGCGTCCTGGAAGCGCTGCCGCAGCGGCCACAGCACATGCGGCGCGACCTCCAGCATCAGCATCCCGCCCTGGGTGTGCACCCGGACGAACAGCGTGACGACGACGCCCTCGTTCCAGCCACCGACCCGGATGCGCAGGAAGTGCCGCCGGGTCTCGCCGCCCTCCTCCACCGCGGCCACCCGGTGCTCCTCGAACGCCGCCGGGGCGTACGGCGCCGCCGCCCGGGTCGGCAGCCCCTCGGCCGGGAGGAAGACGCACTCGTCGATCTCCAGCGCGCGCAGCCGGTCGCGGACCGCCGCCGCCGACTCCGGCGAACCGTGCGGGGACGGCACCCGCAGCGCCGCCACCAGCGGCACGATCCGGGCCAAAATGGCGCCGTTGTCCAGCGGTTCGGCCTCCTGGTCCGCCCTGGGGCTCAGCTCCACCGACAACGACCAGGTCTTGTACGGGTCGCCGGCCCCGCAGAACGGGTTGGCGGCCCGGTACATCACCAGCGGTCCGTGCTGTTCGGTCCGTACCCGGTCCCGCAGCCGCTGGAAGCGGAGGCCGTCGGCGCGCTCCGCGGGATCGGACATGACGTCGGGGAAGCGCTCCCGGGACAGTTCGTTCGCCAGTACCCGGGCGAACTGCCCGCGTTGCAGCGCGACCAATACGGCCAGTGCCACCGGCAGCAGCAGCGCGACCCACACCCCGAACAGCATGCCCACCGCCGCTCCGCCGCCCCCGTACGAGGACCCGAAGCCGCTGTCGTAGCCGTAGCCCCCCGTGGAACCACCCGTCAGGGAGCCCAGCAGTTCCGGCAGCAGCGTGACGAACGGCGACCGCGCGCCCAGCAGGCCGATCCCGCCGGCGAACGCCGCCACCAGCAGCGACACGTAGAAGAAGGCCAGCGTCAGCCGGCCGTACCAGCGCAGTACGAAGGAGAGGATGCGGGCCGGCCCCGGCAGGACCGGTGACCTGCGGACGACGCGGGCCACCGCCATGAGGACAACGGGGAACGCATAGAGCGCCGCGAGTCCGGCCGACAGCGGGAGGGCCACGAGCCACAGCAGCAGGATCGCCGCCGCCCAGCCGAGCTGGAGCCGCCGGGCGCGCAGCGCGTGGGCCAGCACCCGGGCGGCGTCGATGCCCAGGGAGGGCGCGGCGAACCGCTCCTCGTGGACGTACAGCTCGTCGATGACCGCGTCACGGAAGGCGTCGTCCAGGTACGTGCCGGCGCACAGCAGCCGGGTGGCCTCGCTGGCACCCGGCGGGGTCGGCGGGAGCTGCGGCGGGGGCGGGACAACGCCGTCCGGCTTCCGTAACCGCTGTGGGCCGTCCGGGTCGCCAGGCTGGGCAGGCACATCCGTCCGAGTCATCGGCTTCCCCCATAGCAACACCAACGAACCATCGCCGCGGGCCTGTTGGGCGGATGAGCTGCGGTTCCGGCCACGGCGGTACAGAAGCCGCAGCATAGGGGAGCGGAGCGTTCCGTGTCAGCGGGATAACACAAGGTCGCCACGCGGGCTGCGGAAAACCATCAGTGCCAGGCGCTCTCGCATGTGGTGGGTTCGTTGTCAGGACGTTCCTCGACCTCCACCCCGCCTCAGCACATGACGGAAGCCGTCTCCGTCATCACACTCGGGCCTTCTCGCCCATGTCCTGCGCCAGGGGCTCCGCACCGTCATCGGCTGTGCTGGGGAGGGTCTTCGGCATCCAGCGCAGGGCGAGGAAGCCGAGTGTGCCGTGCAGGACGCCGGCGACTATGGCGGCGACATGCAGGCCGGTGACGAATGCGGTCTTCGCGTCACTGATCACCTCGGGTGCCAGGCCGGGGATCTGGAGTGTCCCGCTGAGGGTGTCGGCGATGTCCGGTCCCTGGATACGGAAGAGCAGGGCGGCGAGCGAGCCGAGGAGCGCGATGCCGAGGGCGTTGCCGATCTCGTTGCTGGTTTCGGCGAGCGCGGCCGCGGACCCGGCACGTTCCGTGGGCACGGCGGCGACGGCGGTATCGGCCACCACGCTGAACGAGATGCCGTAGCCGAGCCCGGCGACGACGGTCGAGACGACGTACCAGACGATGCCACCGGAGACGCTGGTGGGCACCAGCAGGAGCAGCCCGATGGCGACGCAGAAGTGGCAGGTGAGGAGCGCCGCCCGCTTGCCGATGCGCCCGACCAGCGCCGGAGTGACGATGCAGGTGACAGTGAGGACGGCGGCGCCAGGCAGGGCGAGGAGAGCCGCGTCCAGGACGGACAGTCCAAGCACCGACTGGAGGTAGCTGCCACCGAGGTAGGCGGCAGCCGACCACGCCATCAGCGGAAGAAGCCCGGTGATGATCGCGATCGTGAACACCCGGTCGCGGAACAGGCCGAAGTCAATCAGCGGATACCGGAGGCGGCCTTGCCGCCGAGCGAACCAGCCCAGGATGACGATGCCGGCGATTCCCGCGCCGGCTGAGGTGGCCGTCAGCCCCTCTGTGGCGGCGTGCTTGACCGCGTAGACGGTCAGCAGCAGGCCCACAGCGGAGAGCAGGACGCTCCAGGCGTCGACGTGGCCGGCCCGGGGGGCACGCACTTCGCGGAGCAGCACCGGGGCCAGAACCAGGAACAGCACAACGACGGGCAGATTGACGAGGAAGACCGATCCCCACCAGAACCGGCTCAGCAGTTGCCCGCCGACGACCGGCCCGAGGGCGAACCCTGCGGCGAAGGTGGCTGCGAAGATCCCGATCGCCCTTGCTCGCCGGTGTGGGTCGGTGAACAGTTCGCTGAGTACCGCCAGCACCGACGGCAGCAGAGTGGCACCGGCCACGCCCATCAGCGCGCGGAAGGCGATCAGTAGTTCCGGGCTGGTCGCGAACGACGCTCCCGCCGAGCCGATGCCGAACGCCGCCGCGCCGATCATCAGCAGCTTCAGCCGGCCGTAGCGGTCACCGATGCTGCCGAACGAGATGAGCAAGGACCCGACCGCGAATCCGTAAACGTCCAGGATCCACAGGGCCTGATCGGCGGTCGGCGAGAGGGCCTCGGTGACCTTGGGCATCGCCAAGAACAGCACCGAGCCGTCCATCGCCACCAGCAACACCGGTCCGAGGATCACCAACAGGCCGAGCCACACCCGAAGACCGGGCCGGTGAACTACACGCTGTCCGTTCATGCCGTCGACCGTGCAGCGCCACCCGCTCGGCGACCAGACCCACGCCATGGGTACACCTCACAGGGACACCTTGAACAGACCCGCGCCGCCTACGCTGAAGGTCATGGAGCTGGAGAGCCTGGGGACGTATCTCAAGACCCGCCGGGACCGGATCACGCCCGCCGACGCCGGACTGCGCACCTACGGCACCACCCGCCGCGTACCGGGTCTGCGTCGCGAGGAGCTGGCCCAACTCGCAGGCGTGAGCGCCGGGTACTACGTCAGGTTGGAACAGGACCAGGCCGGCACCGCCTCCCAGCAGGTCCTCAACGCGCTCGCCCGGGTCCTCCAGCTCGATCCGGCCGAGACGGCCCACCTGCACAACCTCGCCCACCAGCCCGCCACACCCCGCCTCGTCCGGCCCGGCCCCGAAACACCACACCCACGAGTACTGGCGCTGTTGGCGTCCCTGGGCGAGAGCACACCGGCCGTCATACTCGGCCGCCGCGGCGACGTATTGGCCTGGAACCGCACCGGACACGCCCTCGTCGCCGAACACGTCGACTTCGACGCCCCCCACCACCTCGCGCGACGGCCGTCCATCCCCCGGATGTTCTTCCTGGACCCCCTTACCCGCGACCTCTTCCGAAACTGGGCAGAACTCGCCCAAAATCATGTCGCCTACCTGCGTCTGACCGCGGGCCGTTACCCCACCGATGCGCGACTGGCCGAACTGATCGGTGAACTCGCCATGCGCAGCGACGACTTCGCTGAGCTATGGGCCGCAGGCGACGTCGCGGACTGCACCGTGGGCACCATGCTCGTGCAACACCCCACCGTCGGAGCGCTCAACATCGACTACCAGGTGTGGCTTCAGCCTGAGAGCCCCGGCCACCGGCTTGAGGCCTACACCCCCAATGACGCCGCCTCGGCCGACGGGCTGCGCCTGTTGGCCAGCCAAGTCGCTACCCCCGTTGCGGACGGCAGCGAGCTGCCGGAAGTGGCCCCCCACGTCGACGCGTGACACGGCTGCGCGTCTTCCCCGCGGAGGTCAGACGGCCGCGGGGAACTCCCCGCTCTTGAGCGCCGCGACGAACGACGACCAGCCGCCCGTCGGGAAGACCAGCACGGGCCCATGCGGGTCCTTGCTGTCACGGACGGGGACGGCGTCGGGGATACCGGGGGCTACTTCGATGCAGTTGCCGCCGTCGCGATCGCTGTAGCTGCTCTTCATCCAGGTGAGCGCTACCTCGATGCAGTTGCCGCCGTTGTTGTCGCTGTAGCTGCTCTTGATCCAGGTCGCCGCGCCGAGTTCGAACCTGTCCATGATGCTCGTACTCCTCCATCACGTCGCTGATCAGAGCGGCGGACTCCCGGGCTGACAGAGCGTCCGCCCTGAGCACATCATAGGTCTGGCTGTGGCGTACATAGACTTCCGGATCGTTGTTGAAGTAGCCACTGTCCAGCGACTCCGAGTACACCCACCGCCCCTTGGGCAGTTCGATCAGCGACATGGAACCCCTGGGGCGAACCAGCCCGAAGAGGCCCGCTGGGGCCACTTGGATGCGGATGTTGGCGTGCTGGCCGACACTCAACAGATGCGCGCACTGGTCACGCATGACTTCCGGGCTCCCCACCGCATTGCGCAGACAGCTCTCGTCCAGAACCGCGACGTACAGCGGACCGTTGTCTGCCAGAAAGCGTGGCTGGCGGCTCAGTCGAGCCCGGACGCGCTCCTCCACTGCGGCACCGCTCAAGACCTGAGAGAACAACCCGTGCGCGTAGCCTGGCGCCTGCAACAGTCCGGGAATGACTCGCTCTTGATACTCCCGCAAGGCGACCGCCTCGGCATCCATCCTCGCCCGCCGCTCGAACCAGTCCGGGTGTTGCACCTCCGGATACCAGTCGATCCGCCCCCACAACCGCAGCAGCACTCCCCCCGTCCCCAGCAGCTCGTCGCACTGCTTGGCGAAGGTGTCCTGTGGCACGCGGGTGCCCGCCTCCACGCGGGCCACCTGCGAGCGGTCGCACGGGATCTTGTTCGACAGGCCCTCCTGCGTGAGGCCCGCCGCCTCCCGGAAGTGCCGCAGCACCTCCCCGAACACGGCGGCGTTGGTGGCTGCCGGTCCACTCTCTGCATTGCGTCGTCGTCGGCTCACCGCATCCCCCTTGGTGCCAGAAGGTGAGTGTCACGCGTCACACGTTGCGACCCGCACTACTCGGCGCAACGCTGAACACACCCAACGTAATGGGTCGTTCGGCCGACTGCGCCGCCTTCTTGCGCAACCAACCTCTGGGAGTCACTGAGCATGAGTTACGACCGGGATGCCGCCCTCGCGCCCGTGCCGGGGCTGCGCCTGTTGCCGTGGGAGGGCGAAGGCGGGAAGCCGTGCTTCTTGTCGGCCGACGGGACCGGGGGTGTGCTGTCGCGGTTGGCGGACGAGATCGAGGCGGAGCAGCTGTGTGACGGTGCCGATGTGCTCAGGGGCGCGGTGGCCGTGTTGGACGACGGCAAGGCGGGGGAACACGCGCTGCGGCTGGCGCTGCGGGCGACCACGCAGGCCTTCGGCAATGTGCTGCGCGTCGCCGACAGCCGGGGCGCGCGCCTGCCCGTGGCGGACGGCGCTCAGGAGGCGGACTTAGGTCACGGGTGACGGGCTCCCGGCCGGGCCCGCACGACCGAGCCCGCACGACCCTTGCAGGCCGTACGGGCTCGTAGGTGCTGCGGTGCCGCCCGGGAGGGGCGGCCGCGGCGGTGGGTCAGCCGAGGAGGCCGAGGGCGCGGACCGCGTCGCGCTCCTCCGCCAGCTCCTGGACGGACGCGTCGATGCGCGCACGCGAGAACTCGTTGATCTCCAGGCCCTGGACGATCTCGTACTTGCCGTCCTTGGTGGTGACGGGGAAGGAGGAGATCAGACCCTCCGGGACGCCGTAGGAGCCGTCCGAGGGGATGCCCATCGAGGTCCAGTCGCCGTCGGCGGTGCCGTTGACCCAGGTGTGCACGTGGTCGATGGCGGCGTTGGCGGCGGAGGCCGCGGAGGACGCGCCACGGGCCTCGATGATCGCCGCACCGCGCTTGGCGACGGTCGGGATGAAGTCCTCGGCCAGCCACTTCTGGTCGTTGACGACCTCGGCGGCGTTCTTGCCGGCGACCTCGGCGTGGAAGATGTCCGGGTACTGGGTCGCGGAGTGGTTGCCCCAGATCGTCAGCTTGCGCAGCTCGGAGACCGGGGTGCCGGTCTTCTTCGAGAGCTGCGAGAGCGCACGGTTGTGGTCCAGACGGGTCATCGCGGTGAAGCGCTCCGCCGGTACGTCCGGCGCGGCGGCCTGCGCGATCAGCGCGTTGGTGTTGGCCGGGTTGCCGACGACCAGGACCTTGATGTCGTCCGCGGCGTGGTCGTTGATGGCCTTGCCCTGCGGCTTAAAGATGCCGCCGTTGGCCTCCAGCAGGTCGCCGCGCTCCATGCCCTTGGTACGGGGGCGGGCGCCGACGAGCAGGGCGACGTTCGCGCCGTCGAAGGCCACGTTCGGGTCGTCGGTGATCTCGATGCCCTGCAGCAGCGGGAAGGCGCAGTCGTCGAGCTCCATCGCGGTGCCCTCGGCGGCCTTCAGGCCCTGCGGGATCTCCAGGAGGCGCAGCTTGACCGGCACGTCCGCGCCGAGCAGATGACCGGAAGCGATGCGGAAGAGGAGTGCGTAACCGATCTGGCCGGCGGCGCCGGTCACGGTGACGTTGACGGGAGTGCGGGTCATGGCGATCTCCTGCGCGGTGTTTTCCGGGGGCAAGCCCCTGGACCACCATGGGTGGCGGTGGGTGTCCCTGCCCAGCTATGAGGTCTCTTGGTATCGAGAGACCCGGTCGTCAGGCTATCGGACCCCCGCCGGCGGCAGGTGACGGGCCGGTGTGGGACACCTCACCGGGTGTACCGGTGCACCGTCGTTCGCGCCACGGGCTTCGGCGGCCGCCCGCTCGATGGAGGGGGGATGCGGGCGGCCGCCGGGTTGTGCCACACCCGTGGGGGGATACAGGGCGCATGCCCGGGATGCCGGGGGGCATGCCCCCCGATTCTCGGAACTCTTCCGCGGGGGGCGATTCCCGGCCAGCGGTGGGCGGGCCGCCCACCGCACCGGCACCAGCCGGCCGTCAGCCGGCCGTCGGCCGGGCGCAGCCCTGGACGCCGGCCGCGGTCGCCCCGCAGGCCGTGATGGTCGCCGGGCCGCCCGCCACCTTGACCATCGCGGTGTACGCCGCGCCGTTCCGCTCGACCCGCGCCGAGCGGCTGCTGCCGTCCGCGCTGATCGTCGCCCGGTCGCCGGGCGCGGCACCGCTGATCCGCGCCCAGGCCGCGCGGCAGACCGGGCTGTAACGGATCTCGATCAGCGCGCGGCCCACCGTCCTACGGGACGGACTGCTGGCCCGCGCCCCGCCACACCCCATCGCCTCGGGGTCCTTGCCCGTGCAGTCGGCACCGCTGCACCGCACCCCCGCCGGCCGCTGCGGCAGCGCCGACTGCTCGCGCGGTGCCGCCGCCGCCCGCGGCGCCGCCGCCGTGGCCTTCTTGGCGCTGTGAGTGGCCGGATTCAGCAGGAGGACGGCGGTGACCGCGACCAGCACCGCGCCAACCGCACCGGCCCCGACCATGACCGCCCGGCGCCGCCGGACCTGCCGTTCCGCGGACTCCGGGGCGTCCGCCGCCGTGGCCGCGGCCCCGGACGCGCCGGATACGGATGCCCCGTCGACCGACACCGCCTCCCCGCTCCGCTGCCGCGGCACCGGCGGGATCCCCGGCACCGGCCCCGTACGGTCCGCACCCGGCAGATCCACGGCCTGCGCCCCCGCCCAGGACGGCGCGCTCCCGGCGGACTGCGCGGCCACCGTGGCGTTATGGGCGGTCTTGACCTTCTCGGCGTTCTTGGCGTTCTTGGTGGTCTTGGGCTTCTCAGCGTTCTTGGCGGTCTTGGTCTTCGCGGACCCCGCCGGTGCGTTCCCCGCCGCCTCCCACTCGCTAAGCGCGGTCCGTGCCTGGGCGACCCGGATCGCCTCCATCGTGACGTCGTGCCGCATCTCCGACCGGCTCCAGGCGCGTTCGGCCAGCTCCCACAGGGTGATCAGGTGGCCGGCGTGGGCGTCGGTGACCTTGGCGAGCGCGATCACCGCGCGCTGCGGAGGCAGCAACCGGCCGTTGAGGAAGCGCTCCCACGACGTCTTGGAGAAGTTCGTACGGTCCGCAACGGCGGCCACGCTCAGCCCGCTGCGGTCGACGAGTCCGCGCAGTCGTTCCGCGAACTCCCTTACTTCCGAATCGAGTTCCTCCGGAAGCGCCTTCCAGCGAGGCATGGCCTCCCCCTCACCCCACGTACCCGACGTGCGGCTTCCCCCGGTCCGCACGCCCTTCCTTGCTTGCCCAAGGGGCGCGTCCTGGTCAGGAATCGTTCCCCTTGCGTTGGGCGCACGGGAGCAAGCGGGGCGCATCTCGCACACCCATACGCGCCTCGTGGCCCACGGCAGTCTGTCAGTTACCGCTCGGTATCGACGACTTCCGTATGTATTCCGACAAGAACAGACCGAACTGCTCCAGGATGTGCGACCTCCTGACGGGCCGCCACACCCCGCGCCACCACACATCCCACGGCACCCCAGCGCCGCACCGCCCCACCCGTCACGGCATCCCGCCGCGGCACCCCCGGCCACGGCACACCGTCCCCTACGACGCCCTCCCCCCCCCGCTACCGGGAGAAGCACTCCCGTTCCGCGCCGCCCGCCGGAAAGAGGCACAGCCGGATGCCACGCGGTCCACGGGCCGCCGCCATGGGGGTGACCAGGTATCCCTCGACGTCGAAGCGGTCCCGCACCCGTACCGAACGCGGCCGGGCCCCCGGCACCGACACCTCGATCCGGTCGCCGACCCGCCCGTTGCTCAGCCGCCCCCAGGCCGCGCCGCACGCCGTGCCGTAACGGACCTGGAGGTGCCGTCCCCCGGCCGCGGTGCGCTCCAGCACCGTGTCCACCAGGCCCTCGCCGCCGCAGAAGATCGACTGCGGGTCCTTGCCGTCGCACGCCGCACCCCGGCAGCCGGTCACCACCGACGGGGCGGGGGCGGCCCGCCCGGCCGGGCCGTCGCCCCGCTCCCGGTCCGCCCAGAAGGCCAGGGCGACCACCACCGCCAGCCCGCCGGCGCAGGCCGCGGCCGCCACCGGCACCCACGCCCGAGGCAGCCGCACAGCCCGCCCCGCCCCCGCCGGCTCCGCCGCCACCCGCTCCGCCACGACCTGCTCCGCCGCCGCCTGCTCCGCCACGGCCGGCTCCGGCCCGGTGGATCGCGGCCCGGCAGACCGTCGCCCCGTCGACTCCTGCTCGCCGGACCCCCGCCCGGCCGGTGCCTCCGGCGCGGGGCCGGGCCCGGCGGAGGGCGCGGCCCGTCCGCTCCAGGCCGCGTCCGCCAGCTCCCACAACGCCGTCAACCGCCCGGCCGGTTCGCCCGCCAGCCGGCACAGCGCCCCGACCGCGTCCCTGGGCGGCAGGTTCTTGCCGTTGAGATAGCGCTCCCAGGACGACTTGCTGTACGGCGTGCGCTCCGCCAGCGCGGCCAGGCTCAGCCCCGTACGCCCCCTCAACTCCCGCATCCCGGACGCCAGTCGGGCGCTCTCGACCCCCGCACGCAGCTCACTGCCGTCGCTCACCGGCGCAGCGCCTTCCAGGTGTCGGGCCCCACGACCCCGTCCGTGGGCAGCCCCGCGCCGGCCTGCAGGCGCTTGACCGCGCGCCGGGTGTTCTCACCGGCGACGCCGTCCACCGGGCCGGGGTCGTACCCCCGATGGTGCAGCAGGCACTGCGCCTCCACGACGTCCCAGCCGATGGAGCCGCTGCCCACGATCGCGGTGGCGGTACGGCTGCGCCCGGCGTACAGCCCGTGCGCGGTGCGCCGCACCCGGCAGGCGAAGGTCTCCCCCACCCGGTGGGTGAAGCTCGGGACGGCCGCGGGCAGTTGGGTGCCCGTCGCGGCGCCGGTCCCGCGGGCGGGGGCGGCCTGGTGCTGCCAGGGGCGGACGGTCAGCAGCACGGCGACGGCCACCGCCAGCACGGCCAGCGCCCCCAGGGCGACCAGGGGTCCGGTGCGCGGGCGGGCCGCGGTGCGCCCGCCCGGTGCGGGCGCCGCCTCCGGCGCGGGCGCCACTTCCGGCGCGGGCACCGGACCGGCCGGCGGACCGGCCGACGGGCCGCCCCCGGACGCCGGACCGTCTTCAGCCGACGGACCGTCCCCGGCCGACGTCACCGGGCTGGCCGCCGGGCCTGCCGCCGGCGCCGGCCGCTCCGTCTCCCACGCCTGCGCCGCGACCTCGTGCAGCGCCAGCAGCCGGGTCGGATCGGCGCCGCAGACCCGCGCCAGGGCCTCCACCGCGTCGCGCGGCGGCAGCTTCTTGCCGTTGAGGTAGCGCTCCCAGGACGACTTGCTGTACGCGGTCTTGGCGGCGAGCGAGGCCAGGCTCAGCCCGCTGTGGTCCTTGAGTCTCCGCAGCTGTACGACGAGCTGCCGCACCCGCTGGTCGAGCGATTCGGGCAGCCCTCTCCAACGCGACATGTTCCACCCCATACGCGTTCGTTCTCCCCCGAGGCACGAGCCCCCTGTGCCGCCGATGATGGCGCGGACCCGACCTCCGATTCCCCCTTTTACTGTTTCCGGACGGTATCCGGACATGCCTGCGGCGCCCCTCGCCGTCCCGGAGCGGCGCCGGGACGGCGGGCATCTCCGCAGGTCGGAGTCGAGGTCGTCGCACCCTGCCCCGCCGGTCACGGACGGCGGCAGGCGCACCCGCAGTGGCGCACGGCCGGTGCCGCACCACCATGCGACGCGGCTCACCCCGCACTGCCGCCTGCAACGCGCGCCTGACGACAGCGACAGGGGCGTGCAGGGGGGGCAGGGGCCTGCAGGGGGCAGGGGCAGAGGGGGCAGCCTGAGGGGGAGAACGGCCCGGGGTGGGTGGAGGACCGGCCCGGGGAGGGCAGGAGCGCCCCCGGGCCCCCGGGCCCCCGGCTAACGGACGGTGAAGTGCACGATGTCGTCGAGGAACGGGATGTGGATCCACGGCCGGGGCTGCACCATCATGGCCAGCATCACGATCACGAAGCCCAGCAGCCCGTAGATCAGCATGTCGGTGAAGCGGGAGCGCACGGCGAGCATCCCCACCGACGGCAGCGCCCACCGCAGCACCGCCCCCGCCAGCAGGGCGAGCCCGATCACGATCGAGCCGATGCGGAAGGCATCGAACGCGACCAGCAGCAGCCCGAACCCGACCCCGGCCATGACCGTGAGCAGCGGCCACTGCCGGGCGGGTGCGGGGTAGCCGCCCGCGGCGGCCCGGCCGCCGCCCTCCGGGCGGGCGGTGTCGCGGGTCAGCGTGGGGAAGCGGCGCGAGGTGCGCTGCGGCTCGGAGGCCCCCTCCGAATGCGCTTCGGCAGCCATGGCGGGCGGTTCCTTCCGGGGTCCGGGTGGCATCTGTCGGTCGGTGGGTGCGGGTGGCACCACGGCCAGGATCTCAGGTCCGGCGCGCGGGCTCAGCCGGCCGCGCGCTCGGCCGCCTCGACGACGTTGACCAGCAGCTGGGCGCGGGTCATCGGGCCGACACCGCCGGGGTTCGGGGCGACCCAGCCGGCCACCTCGGCGACGCCCGGGTGCACATCGCCGACGATCTTGCCCGCCTCGTCCCGGCTGACGCCGACGTCCAGGACGGCCGCGCCCGGCTTGACGTCCTCGGGCTTGATGATGTGCGGGACACCGGCGGCGGCGACGATGATGTCGGCCTGCTTGAGGTGCGCGGACAGGTCGCGGGTGCCGGTGTGGCACTGGGTGACCGTGGCGTTCTCCGACTTGCGGGTCAGCACCAGCGGCATCGGCCGCCCGATGGTGATGCCGCGGCCGACCACCACCACGTGGGCGCCCTTGATCTCGACGTCGTGCCGCCGCAGCAGCTGGACGATGCCGTAGGGGGTGCACGGCAGCGGGCCGTCGATGCCCAGCACCAGCCGGCCCAGGCTCATCGGGTGCAGCCCGTCGGCGTCCTTGGCCGGATCCATCAGCTCCAGCACCCGGTTGGCGTCGATGCCCTTGGGGAGCGGCAGTTGGACGATGTAGCCGGTGCAGGCCGGGTCCTCGTTGAGTTCGCGGACGACCGCCTCGATCTCCTCCTGGGTGGCGGTCTCCGGCAGCTCCCGCTGGATCGACGCGATGCCGACCTGGGCGCAGTCGCGGTGCTTGCCGTTGACGTACCAGCGGCTTCCCGGGTCGTCGCCGACCAGGAGGGTGCCCAGACCGGGCTGCACGCCCTTGGCCTTCAGGGCCTCGACGCGGGCGGCGAGCTCGGACTTGATAGCGGCTGCGGTGGCCTTGCCATCCAGAATCTGGGCAGTCATACCCACCATCCTCCCGGATGGGGGCGGCCACGTTCCAATCAGGGCTCTTTACGGCCGCACTGGCCGGAATTGATCATTGCACTTGCACAACGGGCAGAGACCTTGACTGGACAGACCGAATGCGCAACTAGAAGGATTGTCGTGCAGTGCCGCAGGCTTCGTCGGGGGGTGGCCAGTGATTCCTGTTTTTCCTCCGCGTCACGCCGCGTGTCCGCAGTGACCCAACGGAGGAAAACAGCAGATGAGCTTCGGTGATCCGAACAACCCGTACGGCCAGCAGCCGCAGGCCCCTTACGGCCAGCCCCCGCAGGGCGCCTACGGCCAGCAGCCCCCGGTCCCGCCGCAGGGCCAGCCCGGCTACGGCTACCCGCAGCAGGCCCCGCAGGCTCCGCAGCAGCCGTACGGCTACCCCCAGCAGGGCGTCCCGCAGCAGCAGGCCTACGGCGGCTACCCGCAGCAGGCGGCCACCCCCTACGGCCAGCCCATGGCGGGCATGGGCATGGGCATGCCCACCGGCTACGCGAGCTGGGGTGCACGTGTCGGCGCGTACCTCATTGACTACCTGATCGTGGGCCTGGTCCCGACGATCCTCTACTTCGTGGCCGCGGCGATGTCCGCCAGCACGACCACCACGCCGGACACCTCGTCCTGCCCGCCCGGCGACGTGCAGTGCATCACCGACGCCTACCACAAGGCGTCGGAGGCCAGCACCCCGGCCGGCACCATCGTGATGACCGTGCTCGCCGTCCTGATCGGCTGCGCCGCCGGCATCTTCGTCCTCATCAAGGAGGGCAGCACCGGTCAGACCCCGGGCAAGAAGGCCATGAGCATCCGCCTGGTCAGGGAGACGACCGGCCAGCCCATCGGCTTCGGTATGGCCTTCGTGCGCAAGCTGTGCCACATCCTCGACGGGTTCTGCGGCCTGGGCTACCTGTGGCCGCTGTGGGACGAGAAGTCCCAGACCTTCGCGGACAAGATCGTCGGCACGGTGGTCGTCAAGTCCCAGTGACGCGGAGCGGGGCGACGCCCGGCCCGCTGTACTCCACTCCCCGAAGGCCCCCTCGCACCTGCGCGATCGGGGCCTTCGCGGCTCCGTTCAACTCGCTTGAAGGACACCGCTCGTGAGTTACCCCCACCAGAACCCTTACGGTCAGCAGCAGGGCCAGCAGCCCGGCTATGGCTTCCCCCAGCAAGGCGTCCCGCAGCAGCAGCCCTACGGCCCGTACCCGGGCGGTCAGACGCCCGGTGTGCAGCAGCCGTACCCGATGGTGATGCCGGGCGGGGTCAAGGCCGCCCGCGTGCTGCTGTTCGTGCTCGCCGGCCTCAACCTCATCGGCCTGGTCCTCGCCGTGGCGGGCCTGGGCGGCGTCAGCAAGGCCTCGCACGACGCCTCGCCGTACGCCGCCCCGGACAGCATCACCGCGATGAACGTCGGCAAGGGCCTGCTGATCGCCGTGATCGTGATCATCGTGATCTTCACCGTGATGGCCATCACGCTGGGCACGCAGTTCGCCAACGGCGGCAGCGGCGTCCGCGTCGCCACCATCGTCTTCGGCGTCGCCGACATCATGCTGAGCCTGTTCACCTTCCCGATCGGCCTGGTCCACACGGTCCTCGGAATCCTGGTGATGGTCTTCGTCTCCAAGGACGAGAGCACCGCCTGGTTCAACCGGCCGCGTTACTGACCGGCGCACCGCGCAACGGCACAGGGCCGCACCTCCGCGAGGAGGTGCGGCCCTGTGTGCGTGCGGGCGTACGGCTCAGTGGAAGAAGTGCCGGGTCCCGGTGAAGTACATCGTCACGCCGGCCTTCGCGGCGGCCTCGACGACCAGCTCGTCACGGACCGAACCACCGGGCTGGACCACGGCCTTGACGCCGGCCTCGGCCAGCACCTCGAAGCCGTCCGGGAAGGGGAAGAAGGCGTCGGAGGCGGCGAAGGAGCCGCGCGCCCGCTCCTCGCCCGCCCGCTCCACCGCGAGCTTCGCGGAGTCCACGCGGTTGACCTGGCCCATCCCGACGCCGACCGTCGCACCGTCCTTGGCCAGCAGGATGGCGTTGGACTTCACCGCGCGGCAGGCCCGCCAGGCGAAGGCCAGCTCGGCCAGCTCCGCGGCGGGCAGCGCCGACCCGCTGGCCAGCGTCCAGTTGGCCGGGTCGTCGCCCTCGGCCTGCAGCCGGTCGGTGACCTGGAGCAGCGCACCGCCGTCGACGGGCTTGACCTCGACGGGGTTCGACGGCGCCTCGGGGCAGCGCAGCACCCGGATGTTCTTCTTGCGGGCGAGGATCTCCACCGCGCCGTCCTCGTAACCGGGAGCCACAATGACCTCGGTGAAGATCTCGGCGACCTGCTCGGCCATCGCCACCGAGACCGGGCGGTTGACCGCGATGACCCCGCCGAACGCGGACAGCGGGTCACAGGCGTGCGCCTTGCGGTGCGCCTCGGCGACGTCCGCGCCGACCGCCACACCGCAGGGGTTGGCGTGCTTGATGATCGCCACACAGGGCTCGGCGTGGTCGTACGCGGCCCGGCGCGCGGCGTCGGTGTCCGTGTAGTTGTTGTACGACATCTCCTTGCCGTGCAGCTGCTCGGCCTCGGCCAGGCCGCCCTCACCGGTGACGTAGAGCGCGGCGCCCTGGTGCGGGTTCTCGCCGTAGCGCAGGACGTTCTTGCGGGTGTAGGCGGCGCCGAGGAACGAGGGGAAGCCGGAGTCGTCGGCCGCCGCGTAGTCGTCGGCGAACCAGGAGGCCACCGCCACGTCGTAGGCCGCGGTGTGCTGGAAGGCCTCAGCCGCCAGCCGCTTGCGCTCGGCGAGCTCGAAGCCGCCGTCTGCGACCGCCTTGAGGACGTCGGCGTAGCGGGCCGGGTTGACCACGACGGCGACGGACGGGTGGTTCTTGGCGGCGGCGCGGACCATCGAGGGGCCGCCGATGTCGATCTGCTCCACGCACTCGTCGGGGGTGGCGCCGGAGGCGACGGTCTCCCGGAACGGGTAGAGGTTCACGATCACCAGGTCGAACGGCTCGACCCCGAGGTCGGCCAGCTGCCGGCGGTGGTCCTCCAGGCGCAGGTCGGCCAGGATGCCGGCGTGCACCTTCGGGTGCAGGGTCTTGACCCGGCCGTCCAGGCACTCGGGGAAGCCAGTGAGCTCCTCGACCTTGGTGACCGGCACCCCGGCGGCGGCGATCTTGGCGGCGGTGGAGCCGGTCGAGACGAGCTGGACGCCCGCCGCGTGCAGCCCCTGCGCCAGCTCCTCCAGCCCGGACTTGTCGTAGACGCTGACCAGTGCGCGGCGGATGGGGCGCCGAGTGGCTTCGGTGGCGGTCACGAGATACGTACCTTTCGTCCCTCAATGCGGTAGCCGTGCCGGGCCAGACGCCCCACGACCTCGACGAGCAGCGAGCGCTCGACGTCCTTGATGCGCTCATGCAGCGCGGATTCATCGTCCTCGTCCCGGACCTCGACCACGCGCTGGGCGATGATCGGGCCGGTGTCGACACCGTCGTCGACGAAGTGGACGGTGCATCCGGTGACCTTCGCGCCGTACGCGAGCGCATCGCGTACGCCATGGGCACCGGGAAAGCTCGGCAGCAGCGCCGGGTGGGTGTTGACCGTACGGCCGCCGAACCGGGCCAGGAACTCCTTGCCCAGGATCTTCATGAAGCCCGCCGAGACCACCAGGTCGGGCCGGTACGCGGCGGTCGCCTCGGTGAGCGCGACGTCCCAGGCGGCCCGGCTGTCGTGGTCCTTGACCCGGCAGACGAAGGTCGGCAGGCCCGCCCGCTCGGCGCGCTCCAGGCCCGCGATGGCGGTGCGGTCGGCGCCGACGGCCACGATCTCGACGCCGTAGGCCGCGGAGCCCTGCTCGGCGATGGCGTCCAGCAGCGCCTGCAGGTTCGTGCCGGAGCCGGAGACCAGGACGACGACGCGGGCGGGGCGGCCGGGTCGGGAGGGCGGGGCGGAGGAGGGGGACGAAGCCACGGTGGGGCTCTTTCTCGTTCTCAGGTGCGTGAGCTCACAGGGTTTGTGTGGTCGCACAAGGCCGCGGGTACCGCACATCCGGGGAACCCTACGAAGGCGCCGACCGTCAGCAACGATACCGGCACACCGAGCGGCCCCCGCGGGACGGGGGCGAGGACGGGAGGTAGCGTCGGGCGTAAGACCGCATGCCGTTCGTGGTAACCGGGCGCGCCGGCCCAAGGGCCCGCGTACGGACGAGACAAGGGGAAGACGCACTCCAGATGACGGACCGACGCCGCCGCGCGGCCCTCCCGCTTCCTCTCCCAGCCACCGCTGGGTGGTACCCCCGGCCAGCCACCTCTCCCGGGGTGGTGCTGTTGCCGCGGGAGCGCAAGTCGTCGTCCTCGGAGTCCTCCCCGGCGTCCTCGGGCCCCGACCGGGACGACAACCCCTTCGCCCCGCCCCCGGCGGGCACCCCCGACCAGGAGTGGCGCCCGCGCCACCCGGACCCGTACGCCCACGGCCAGGGGCAGGACCAGGGCCAGGGCGGTCCCGACGGCGAGGAGGAGCGGCCCCAGGACGGGCCCCCGCCGAGCTGGGGCAGCCACTGGAGCCCCCGCCAGCCGGGCCGGCAGAGCGGAGGGTTCGGCTCCCGACCGGGCGGCCGCAACGGCCAGCAGAACGGCGGCCCCGGCGGGCCGGGCGGTCTGCGCTGGGACCCCACCGACCCCGCCCAGCGCCGGGCGCGCTATGCGCTGCTGGCCGGCATGTGGGCGTTCTTCTTCGTGCTCTTCAGCCTGCCCGAGGTCGCGCTGCTGCTGGCGGCGCTGGCCCTCTACTGGGGCGTCAGCGCACTGCGTGCCAAGCCGGACCCCGCCAAGCAGGCCGCCGCGAAGGCCGCCGCCATGGAGGGCCGCCCGACCGAGGGCGGCCCCGCACCCGCCCCGGGACGACAGCCCGGCGCCGGCAGCGCCCCGGGCAGCATCGGCAGCACCCGGCCGCAGGTCACGGCGGCGATCGCGGGGCTGGTGACCGCCTCGCTGGCGCTGGTGATGGTGGCCGCCACCTTCACCGTGCAGCTGGTCTACCGCGACTACTTCACCTGTGTGAACGACGCCCTGACCCAGTCGGCCAGCAAGTCCTGCGAGGACCTACTGCCCAAGGAGCTGCGCCCGCTGCTGAGCGTGCAGCAGTAGGGGGCGGCGTACGCGGCGGGCACGGCGGGCGCGGCGTGCGGTGCGCCGCAGGGCCGTGGCTCTGGTGGGCCCAGGCAGTCTCCCGGGGGCTCTGGCGGTCTCCCGGTGGGCTCTGGCGGTCTCAGCGGGGTACGCCGTGAGCGGTGTGCCCTGAGCGGTAGGTCGTGAGCGGTACGCCGTGAGCGGTGCGCCGCGGTCAGCGGACCGGTTCGGCGGCCGGGTCCCCGGCCTCGGGCGCGGAGGCTTCCGCACCGTCCGGCCCTTGCCCCTCCGCGGTACTCCGGGGGTCCTCGGAGGCCTGGGGGGCCTCGCTCCCCCGGGCGGCCTCGGCACCCCGGGTGTCCCCGGTGCCACGGGCGTCCTCGCCCTCCTCGGCGCGCCGGGTGTCCTCGCCGTTCCCCGTGTCCCCGCTGTTCGCAGCATCCCCGGCGTTCGCAACGTCCCCGGTGTTCGCACCGTCCCCGGCGTGCACAGCGTCCTCGGCGACTGCGACAGCCCCGGCACCGGTCCCGCCGTCGACCACGCCGTCGACCACGCCGTCGGCCGGCTGCCCCCGGCGCCGCGCGGTCCGCAGCCGCCAGGCCCGTGCCGCCACCGCGCCCGGGACACCAGTCACCGCCGTCCAGGCCGCCGCCGCCAGCCCCGTCGCCCACCAGCTGGGCCCGAAGTCCGCGAGCGCGCCGCTGCCCAGTGCGCCGCCGGCCAGGCCCGCCAGCGCCGCCGTGAGGACTCCGCACACCCCGGCCGCCAGGCCCGCCGCCCCGGCCGTCGTCCACCACGACCAGGGCCCCGCCGCGCCTCCGGGCGCCGCCGCCGGACGGGCCACGAAGCGGGCGAGCAGCACCCCCGCGCACACCGGCACCACCACGACCGCCCAGGTCAGCGGGGTGCCCGGGCCCACGTCCGGCACCCCGCCGAGCAGGGGCAGTGGGGGCGGAACGGGGTGCGGCGAGGCGCCCAGCGGCCCGACCACGCTGCCCGCGCCGAGGGTGAAGCCCGGCCCCAGGCCGTAAGCGGCGCCCCAGACCGCCGCGTTCGGGAGCAGCAGCAGGCACAGCAGCAGCACCGTGGCCCGGCTCGCCCAGTCGGGCGCGAGCCGGAGCAGGTCCGCGCGCACCTGCCCGGCGTGCAACGCGAGGCCGAGCAGGGTGAGCAGGGCGCCGGCGGCCAGCAGCGCCGCCACGGCGGCACCCCCGGCGCGCACCGCGGCGGTTCCGCGGGGGCCGCCGAACAGGGTCCGCAACCGGTACGGCAGCCGCACCACGACCCGCCGGATCCGGGGCGGCAGCAGGACCGCGCCGGCCGGGCCCAGGATGTGCCAGGCGGTCACGGCGACGGTGGCGAGCGCGGTGGCCGGGACGGCCGGCAGCGCACTGAGCGGTGCGGCGTGCAGCTGCCCGGTGCCGGCGTAGACCAGCGCACCGGCGGCGACCAGCAGGTACCCGGTGAGCAGCGCACCGAGCAGGTGGCGCGCCGCGACGGCGCCGACGGGCCGGGCGGCGCCGGGCTCGGCCGGGGCGCCGGCCGCGGTCGCCAGGGTGTGCCGGGCGGCACGGTGCAGCAGCCAGACGGGGAGGACGGACAGCAGCAGCGGGGTCACCGCGACCGGGGCCGGGCCGCCGGAGGGCGTGGCGGTGCGGACCAGGTCGCCGCCGTGCGCCAGCAGCCACAGGTCGGCGGCGAGGTGCAGCGCCCGGGAGGGGCCGCTGTCGGGGAAGGGGGAGGCCACCCAGAGCAGCAGCACGGCGACGGTCAGCGCGCCCAGGCCCAGGCCGGCGGCGGTCACCCCGCCGAGGAAGGCCGCACCGAGGGCGGAGGAGCGCTGTGCTGCGGTCCGGCCGTGCGAGGAGAGCAGGGGGCCGCGGTCGGTCAACTGGCTCACGCGGCCATGCTGCCAACAACTGCCGGTGCCGCCCCGTACTGAGCAGATGATCGACGTGTCGCGTATGCCGGTTGAGTCTGGCTTGCCTGGTGTGTCGGGTCGTGTCCGCCGGCGCCGGTTTTCCACACTGCTGTGCATGACCCCGTGCGAGCAGGCCCCGGCCGCCACCGCTTTCGACGACCTCCACACCCGCCGTGCCGCGGAGCTGACCCGCCAGGCCTATCTGCTCACCGGGCGGCCCTGCCTCGCCCGGCGGGCCGTGGAGCGGGCCTTCCAGCTGGCCTGGCAACGATGGCCGGAGGTCGCAGTGGATCCGGATCCGGCGGGGTGGGTGCGGGCGGCGGCCTACGAGTACGCGCTGACGCCGTGGCACCGGCTGGCGCCCCGGCTGCGGACCGCCCGGACGCCGCAGCGCCTCCCGCTCTCCGCCGGGCCACAGGACCGTGCGCTGTTGGAGGCGGTGCTGAGCCTGCCCGCGCCCCGCCGGCGGGCGCTGCTGCTGCACGACGGTGCCGGTCTCGGGCTCGCGGCGACCGCGGCCGAGTGCGAGGCGAGCCGGCCCGCCGCGGCCGGGCGGCTGGACCGGGCACGCGGTTGGGTCGCCGCGCGGGTGCCCGGTCCGGGCCTGGCCGGCCGGCCCCCGGAGGAGCAGGGCGCGGTACTGCGGGCCCGGCTCGCGGCGGTGATGGCCGCGCTGGAGGTGACCGTGCCCACGGCGCCGGAGGTGCGCGCCGGCAGCGAGCGCAGCGCGCGCCGGACCACCCGGGCGGTGTTCGCCCTGACCGGCCTGTTCGCCCTGACCACGCTGACCGTCGCGGTCGCCGCACCGGACCACGGCGACCTGCCGCGGACCCGGCTGGGCACGGCCGCCCCGGTGCTGCCGGAGGCCGCCCGGCTCCGCCCCGACCTGCGCTGAGTCGTCGGCCGCACAACGGGCGCGGGGGCCGGGCCCCCCGGGGGGCGGGGCCCCGGGGCGGGGGCGGGGGGGGGGGCGCCCGCGCGGGGGGGGGGGGGGCCGCGGGGGCCCACCCCCACCACCTATATCAACACCTCTCCCCAAACACTCTCCCCCACCCCCCGGCCGTGCCGACCGCGGGGCCCCGGCCGCCCGGCCGCGGCCGTCCTCCCCGGGGAGGACGGCCGCCCGCCACCCCCTACCCCGGTATCACCCGGAGTTGGCTCCGCGGTGTGACGCCGCTTCAGGGACCCGCTCCGTACGTTTCCCTCCGTCACACCAACGGAGGGAGACCCGATGTCCGTGCTGCGCACCGCCTTCGGGCGCGGCCGGCGACTGTTCGTCGGCGCCGCGCTCGCGGTGACGCTGGTCGCCGGTACCGGCGGCTGGGCGGCCGGTACCGCGCAGACCGCGGTCACCGGACCCCCGCCCGGCGCCGCCGCGTTCCGGGCCGACCGCGTCCTCGGGGTGCCGCTGCCGGACCCGGCGAGCGCCGGCCCCGCCGCCGTCGCCCGGTTCTTCGGCACCCTGACCGACGCCCAGCGGCACGCCCTGGTGGTCCGGCACCCGCTGACCGTGGGCAACCTCGACGGCGCGCCGGTCGCCCTGCGCTACGAGGCCAACTCCCGTGCCCTGAAGGCGGAACGGGCCCGCCAGCTGAGCCGAGCCACCGACCCGGCCGGCACCCTCCAGGACCACCGGCAGGCCAGGAAGGCGGCCCGGCGGTGCGCCGAGCTGCTGGCGCCCGGCCGCCGGATCCTCGCCTTCGACCCCCGCGGTCGCGGCCAAGTGGCCGAGGTCTACGGCGATCTGACGACCGCCGGACACACCGCGGTGCTCGTACCGGGCTCGGACATCGACCTGGGCACCTTCGACCGCGCCAAGGACCCGTACGGCACACCGACCGGGATGGCCCGTTCGCTGCGCCGGGAGTTGGCCGCCCAGGCGCCCGGGATGCGTACCGCGGTCATCGCCTGGGCCGGGTACACCACACCGGTCGGGCTGGGCCCGGACGCGGCCACCGGGCGGCTCGCCGAGGCCGGGGCCCCGCGGCTGGCCCGGCTGCTGTCCGGGCTGGCCGCCACCGGCGCCCCGGCGCCGGCCGTGCTGTGCCACAGCTACGGATCGGTGGTCTGCGGGCTGGCGGCGCCCCGGTTGGGCCGCGGCGCCCTGCGCGACCTGGTCGTCTTCGGCTCCCCCGGGATGCGCCGGGACAGCGTGGCCGACCTGCACACCGCCGCCCGGGTCTGGGCGGCGCGGGACGCCTCGGACTGGATCGCCCGGATACCGCACATCGAGCTGCTGGGCCTGGGGCACGGCACCGATCCGGTCTCCGCCGCCTTCGGTGCCCGCCGGGTGCCCGCCGAGCGGGCCGTGGGCCACACCGGCTACCTCGTCCCCGGTACGGACTCCCTCCGCGCCTTCGCCGCCATCGTGCTGGGCCGCTACGGCGCGGTGCGCTGACCCGCACCCGAGCGCCGCCGACCCGCCCGCACCTCACCCACCGATTCCCGGCCCCAAGGACGTCTCATGACAACCGCACTCCTCGCGCCGCTCGGCGGCGCGGTCCGCACGGCACTGCGCACGATCGAGGCCCGCACCCCCGGGGACCGCGACCGGGCGGTGGACGGGCTGCGCGCCCTGGCGCTGGTCAGCGTGCCCACCGGCCACTGGCTGCTCGGTGGCTTCACCCGGGACGCCGGCGGGGCGCTGCACAACGCCAGCCCGCTGACCGTCTTAGGGGCGCTGGCGCCGGCCAGTTGGGTGCTGCAGATGCTGGGCATCTTCTTCCTGGTCGGCGGCCATGCGTCGGTGCTCTCGCTCCGGCGGGCCACCGCGCGCGGTGCGTCCACCGGCGCCTGGTTACGCGGCCGACTGCTCCGGCTGGGGCGCCCGGTGATCGGTGTGACGGCCGTATGGGCGGCGCTGCTTCCGGTCCTGTACGCGCTGGGGGTGCCGGAGGCGACGCTGCGGACCGGGGCGACGCTGGTGATCCAGCCGCTGTGGTTCGTCGGCATCTATGTGGTGATCACCGCCCTGACGCCGTACTGCGTACGGGCGGCGCGGCGGATGGGCGCCTGGGCTGCGGTGCCGCTGCTGGCGGCCGTGGCGGTGGTGGACGCGCTGCGGTACGGCCCGTTCGCGGACGCCGTGCCGTCCTGGCTGAGTCTGCTGAACCTGCTCCCGGGCTGGATGTTCGCCTATCAGCTCGGCGTCTGCTGGGGCGAGCGGCGGCTGGGCCGGCCCGCGGCCCGGGTGCTGTTGCTGGGCGGGGCCGCGCTGTTCGCCGCGCTCCTGCTGTTCTTCCACTACCCGGCGAGCATGGTCGGCGTCCCGGGGCAGGACCGGACCAACTCCCACCCGCCGTCGCTGCTGGTCCTGGCCCTGGCCGCGGCCCAGTCGGGGGCCGCGATCCTGCTCCGCGACCGGCTCGCCCGGGTGCTGCGCCGGCCGGCGCTGTGGGCACCGGTGGTGCTCATCAACCTCGCGGCGATGACGATCCTGTGCTGGCACCAGACGGCGATGCTCTCGGCCGCGGTGCCGGCGTCGTTCGTCGGTACGGTGCCGGGTCTGACCACGGCGCCCGACACCGTCGGCTGGCTGGCGGCCCGGCTGGCCTGGCTGCCGCTGTTCGCCGGGCTGCTGGTGCTGATCGCCCGTACCACCCGCCGGTTCGAGGCGCCCTGGACGGGCGTGACCCGGATGCGGCGGACGCTGGCGGGGGTGCTGGCCACCGGGTTCGCGGCCTTCGCCCTGGGCCTGGCCTGAGGGGCCGGCGTAACGGGCCCGGCGTGCTGCGCGGGGCGCGGCGTGGTCCGGCGTGACGGGCCACGCGTGCGGCGATCCGGTGTCACGGATGATCCGGCGTGACACCGCCCCGGGGTGGGCCTTGCCAAGACCCGCCCCGGAGCGCCGGGTTACTCCCGCCCCGCCGAGGTGAACGACATATCGGCGTAACGGTCGCCGCTGACCCGGCCCGCGATCGGCTCCAGCAGCGCCAGTTCCTCCTCGGTCAGCCGGATGCGGGTCGCGGCGGTGTTCTCCTCGATCCGGGTGCGCTTGCGGGTCCCGGGGATCGGCACCACGGACAGCCCGTGGACATCGGCTCGCTGCTGCACCCAGGCCAGGGCTATCTGGCCCGGTGTGGCGCCGTGCGCCTCGGCGAGGGTACGGACCGGCTCCAGCAGCGCGGCGTTGGCGGCCGCGTTGTCCCCAGTGAAGCGGGGCTGGGTACGGCGGAAGTCGTCCGTGCCCAGCTCCTTGTCGGCGTTGACGAACCCACCGGTCAGGAAGCCCCGGCCGAGCGGCGAGTACGGCACCAGGCCGACCCCGAGCTCGGCCGCGGTCGGCACCACACCGTCCTCGATGTCCCGGCTGAACAGCGACCACTCGGACTGCACCGCGGCGATCGGGTGCACGGCGTGTGCGGCGCGCAGCTCGGAGCCGGTGACCTCGCTCAGCCCGAGGTGCTTCACCTTGCCCTCGGCGACCAGCTCGGCCATGGCGCCCACCGACTCCGCCAGCGGGACCTCGGGGTCGCGGCGGTGCATGTAGTAGAGGTCGATCTCGTCGACGCCCAGCCGGCGGAGGCTGCCCTCGACGGCCTGGCGGATGTACGCCGGCTCATTGCGGATGATCCGCTTGGTCGGGTCGTCGGGGTCGAGGGAGATCGCGAACTTGGTGGCGAGCACGACCTCGTCGCGGTGCGCCGCCAGGAAGGGGGCGAGGAACTTCTCGTTCTCCCCCATGCCGTACATATCGGCGGTGTCGTAGAGCGTCACGCCCAGCTCCAGCGCCCGCTCCAGGGTGGCCCGCGCCTCGTCGGCGTCGGTGGGGCCGTAGGCGAAGCTCATCCCCATGCAACCCAGGCCCTGCACCCCGACGCGGGGGCCGTTGGTGCCCAGCTCGACCGTCCCGATCGTGTCGTTGCTCATGAAGTCCTCAGAACCTCTCGGACGCCCGCCGGGCGTCGGCATAGATGTTGATCTTGTAGTCGAGTACGTCCAGGGTGCTCTGCAGCTCCGCGATCCGCCGTGTGACGTCCTCGCGGTGCGCGGTCAGCAGCCGCTCGCGCTCGGCGAAGGTGCTCTCGCCCACCCGCACCAGCTCGGCGTAGCGGACCATGTCCGCGACCGGCATCCCGGTCAGCCGCAGCTTGGTCACCAGGCTCAGCCAGTCCAGGTCGCGGTTGGTGAAGCGGCGCTGGCCGGTGTGGGTGCGGTCCACGTGCGACATCAGGCCGATCCGCTCGTACCAGCGCAGGGTGTGCGCGCTGAGGCCGGTGTGCTCGGCCACCTCGCTGATGGTGTAGCGGTCGCGGCCGAAGGGCTGCGGATGCGCCCGGGTGGACCGGCAGTCGCGCACCCTCTCCGGCACCTCACCGGTCACGGTCGCCCCGCCCATCACCGGCTCGCTGTGCGTCAGCGTCATTCCCCGTCTCCCCTGTTCCGCCGAATGTCTTCTCGACCTCCTCAACGCTAGAGAGTTCGAGCGCACTCCAAGCAAGCGTCGATCATCCGCAGACTTGACCGGAATTTGGTGCCGTTAGGCTCGGGGCATGCAGAGCCTGGGGATGATCGAGAACTGGCCGGTGCCCACCGCCGCGGCCGCCGTCGTACGCGCCGACGGGGTGGTGGCCGGTGCGTACGGCCCGTTGGAGCACCGGTTCGCGCTGGCGTCGGTGACCAAGCCGTTGGCCGCGTACGCCGCGCTGCTGGCCGTCGAGGAGGGCGCGATCGAGCTGGACGAGCCGGCTGGGCCCGAGGGGTCCACGGTGCGCCACCTGCTCGCCCACACCTCCGGCCTCGCCTTCGACGAGCACCGCACGATGGCCGAACCGGGCACCCGCCGGATCTACTCCAACGCCGGCTTCGAGGCGCTGGGCGACCACATCGCCAAGGCGACCGACATCCCCTTCTCCCAGTACCTGCACGAGGCGGTGCTCGCCCCGCTGGGCATGACCGCGACCGAACTCTCCGGTTCGCCCGCCAAGGACGGCGTCTCCACCGTCGCCGACCTGGTCCGCTTCGCCGCCGAACTGCAGGCCCCGCGACTGCTGTCGCCGGAGACCCTGGCGGCGGCTACCGAGGTGGTCTTCCCCGGGCTGTCCGGCGTCCTTCCGGGCTACGGCCACCAGAAGCCCAACGACTGGGGGCTGGGCTTCGAGCTCCGCGACGGGAAGTCCCCGCACTGGACGGGCGCCGGCTCCTCGCCCCGCACCTTCGGGCACTTCGGGCAGTCCGGCACGTTCCTGTGGGTGGACCCGGACGCCCGGGCCGCCTGTGTGGCGCTCGCCGACCGGGACTTCGGACCGTGGGCGATCGAGGTCTGGCCGCGGCTGACCGATGCGGTGCTGGCCGAGCTGGCGCAGTCGGCCTGAGCGCCCGCCCGGCGGCGGAAGGACCCGGTCACCGGCGCCGGGCCCGCCGTCTCACAGGTAACCGGGCTCCTCGGACATCTCCCACACCAGGCACTCCGACGCCGCCAGCCCCGTCAGTTCCAGGTCCGACGCATCGGTGATCCGCGCCGCGTCGCCCGCCTCCAGCCGCTGGTCGCCGAGCCGCACCGCGCCGCGCACCACATGGACGTAGGCGCGGGCGGCGTCCGGGAGCGCGGTGCGCCCGCCCTCGGGCAGCCGGCGTAGATGGAGCAGCGCGCCGGCCTCCGGCACCGCGTACGGAGTGCCGTCGGCGATGCCGCGCACCACCTCGTACGACGGCTCCCCGCCGAAGGCGACGGGCGCCAGCCACATCTGGACGAACCGCAGCGGCGCGTCGCCGGCGTTGCGCTCCACGTGTCGGACGCCGCCGGCCGAGCTCAGCCGCTGGAGATCACCCGGACGCACCGTGGTCTCGTGGCCGGCCGTGTCCCGGTGGGTCAGCTCGCCCTCGATCACCCACGTCACGATCTCGGTGTCGCGGTGCGGATGCTCGTCGAAGCCGGCACCGGCCGCCAGCCGCTCCTCGTTGCAGGCGATGAGGGCACCGAAGCGCAGATTGTCCGGGTCGAAGTGGGGCCCGAAGGAGAACGCGTGCAGTGATGCGATCCCGGCGTCCGGATCGCCGCCCCGATAGCGCTCCGCGCCCCTGCGCACCTGAATCATCTGCCCACCGTAGCCCCCGCCCCCTCACCTCTCCGCCCCGATGGTGCAGGCTTGTCCCGTGTCTGAACCCGCATCGCGCGACGCGCACCCGCACTCCGCGACCCTTAGGCGTCTGGAGAACTCGTCCGGCAAACTGGCCGCGGCGGCCATCTCCCGCATGGACGCCACGCTGCCGTGGTACCGCGCGATGCCGCCGGAGAACCGCTCCTGGATCGGCCTGGTCGCCCAGGCCGGCATCGCCGCCTTCACCGAGTGGTTCCGGCACCCGGAGACCCCGCAGGCGATCAGCACCGATGTCTTCGGCACCGCGCCGCGCGAGCTGACCCGGGCGATCACGCTCCGGCAGACCGTCGAGATGGTCCGGACGACCATCGAGGTCATGGAGTCCGCGATCGACGAGGTCGCGGCCCCCGGGGACGAGTCGGTGCTGCGGGAGGCGCTGCTGGTCTACGCCCGGGAGATCGCCTTCGCCACCGCCCAGGTGTACGCCCAGGCCGCCGAGGCGCGCGGCGCGTGGGACGCCCGGCTGGAGTCGCTGGTGGTCAACGCGGTGCTGTCGGGGGAGGCGGACGAGGGCGCGGTGTCCCGGGCCGCGGCGCTGGGCTGGAACGCGCCGGAGCATGTGTGCGTGGTGCTGGGCACCGCGCCCGACGGGGACAGCGAGCTGACCGTGGAGGCGATCCGGCGCGCCGCCCGGCACGCCAAGCTGCAGGTGCTCACGGGCGTGCTGGGCTCCCGCCTGGTGGTGATCGCGGGCGGCTCGGACAACCCGCTCAAGGCCGCCAAGGCGCTGATCGGCCCGTATGCGGCCGGTCCCGTGGTGGCCGGGCCGGTGGTCTCCGACCTGCTGGCCGCGACCCGCTCGGCACAGGCCGCGGCGGCCGGACTGCGGGCGTGCGCGGCCTGGCCGGACGCCCCGCGGCCGGTCCTTGCGGACGATCTGCTTCCGGAGCGCGCGATGGCCTCGGACCCGGTCGCGCGGGAGCAGTTGGTGGAGGAGATCTACAGACCGCTGGAGGAGGCGGGGTCGGCGCTCCTGGAGACGCTGAGCGTCTATCTGGAACAGGCGAGCAGCCTGGAGGGGGCCGCGCGGATGCTCTTCGTCCACCCCAACACCGTGCGCTATAGGCTCCGACGTGTGACGGACGTCACCGGATGGTCACCCTCCGACGTCCGCTCGGCGTTCACCCTCCGTATCGCACTGATTCTGGGGCGCCTGGCTGACAGTGAGGCCCAACCCTAGACTTTTGTCGGAGACCAACAATTACCCCGATGGTTCTTCGTCCTTGTCCCCACGGGCGGGCGGAACCACCCACAAGAGAGAGTGTGAGGGTGCTCGTACTCGTCGCTCCCGGCCAAGGCGCTCAGACGCCCGGCTTCCTGACCCCCTGGCTCGACCTCCCCGGTGTCGAAGACCGGCTCCGTGCGTGGTCGGCCGCCATCGACCTGGACCTGGTCCACTACGGCACCAAGGCCGACGAGGAGGAGATCCGCGACACCGCAGTGGCGCAGCCGCTGCTGGTGGCCTCCGCCCTGATCTCCGCCCGCCAGCTCTTCCCGACGGCCGACGCCCTCGCCGCGCAGGTCGGCGCCACGGCCGGCCACAGCGTCGGTGAGCTCGCCGCCGCCGCGCTGACCGGCACGCTCTCGGACGAGGAAGCGATGACGCTGGTGCGCCGGCGCGGGCTGGCGATGGCCGAGGCCGCCGCCGTCACCGAGACCGGCATGGCCGCGCTGCTGGGTGGCGACGAGGCCGTCGTCCTCCCCCATCTGGAGCGGCTCGGGTTGACCGCGGCGAATGTGAACGGCGCCGGCCAGATCGTCGCCGCGGGCACCGCCGAGCAGATCGCCGCGCTGGTGGAGAACAAGCCGGAGGGCACCCGCCGGGTCGTACCGCTGAAGGTGGCCGGCGCGTTCCATACTCACCACATGGCACCCGCCGTCTCGGCCCTGGAATCCGCGACCTCCCAGCTGTCGGTCGCCGATCCGCGCACCCGCTACGTCTCCAACAAGGACGGACAGCTGGTCTCCTCCGGGCAGGAACTCGTGCAGCGCCTGGTCGGCCAGGTGGCCAACCCGGTCCGCTGGGACCTGTGCATGGAGACCTTCAAGGCGCTCGGCGTCACCACGCTCATCGAGGCCGCCCCCGGCGGCACGCTCACCGGCCTGGCCAAGCGTGCGCTGCCCGGCGTGCAGACCCTCGCCCTCAAGACGCCCGAGGACCTCGACGCGGCCCGCGCGCTGATCGCCGACGCGCCCTCGGCCGTCACCGCTGGCTCGGCACCGGCCGAATAGGAGTCCGAAGCGCATGACCTCGAAGATCAAGCCCTCGAAGGGTGCCCCGTACGCCCGGATCATGGGCGTCGGCGGGTACCGGCCGACGCGGGTGGTGCCAAACGAGGAGATCCTCAAGCACATCGACTCGTCCGACGAGTGGATCCGCTCGCGGTCCGGTATCGCCACCCGCCACTGGGCCGGCCCCGAGGAGACCGTCGCGACCATGTCGGTCGAGGCGGCCGGCAAGGCCATCGCCGACGCCGGCATCACGCCCGAGCAGATCGGCGCGGTGATCGTCTCCACCGTCTCGCACTTCAAGCAGACCCCGGCCATCGCGACCGAGATCGCCCACCGCGTCGGCGCCGGCAAGCCGGCCGCCTTCGACATCTCGGCGGGCTGCGCGGGCTTCGGCTACGCCCTGACCCTGGCCAAGGGCCTGGTGACCGAGGGCAGCGCGGAGCACGTCCTGGTCATCGGCGTCGAGCGGCTCTCGGACCTCACCGACCTCGAGGACCGGGCGACGGCCTTCCTCTTCGGTGACGGCGCCGGCGCGGTAATCGTCGGCCCGGCCAAGGAGCCGAAGATCGGCCCGACGGTCTGGGGCTCGGAGGGCGACAAGGCCGAGACGATCAAGCAGACCCTCGGCTGGGACGTCTACCGTTCCACCCCGCTCCCCGGGGGTGACGGGCCCGAGGCGCGCCCGGCCCTCGAGGAGATCCGGTACCCCGCCATCACCCAGGAGGGCCAGGCGGTCTTCCGGTGGGCGGTGTTCGAGATGGCGAAGGTCGCCCAGCAGGCGCTGGACGCGGCCGGAGTCAGCCCGGACGACCTGGACGTCTTCATCCCGCACCAGGCCAACATGCGGATCATCGACTCGATGGTGAAGACTCTGAAGCTGCCGGAGAGCGTCACGGTCGCCCGTGACGTGGAGACCACCGGCAACACCTCGGCCGCCTCCATCCCGCTCGCCATGGAGCGGCTGTTGGCGACCGGTCAGGCCAAGAGCGGCGACACCGCGCTGGTCATCGGCTTCGGGGCGGGTCTCGTCTACGCCGCAACGGTCGTTACCCTCCCCTAGGGCAAGATCTGGGCAGGGCCGTACGTCTCCGGACGTGTCGGCCACCGCACGGATCTTCACCGCAAGTAACGCAGTTTCCCGTTAAATGACCGAAGGAGCGCCATCATGGCCGCCACTCAGGAAGAGATCGTCGCCGGTCTCGCCGAGATCGTGAACGAGATCGCCGGTATCCCCACCGAGGACGTCCAGGTGGACAAGTCCTTCACCGACGACCTGGACGTCGACTCGCTGTCCATGGTCGAGGTCGTCGTCGCCGCCGAAGAGCGCTTCGACGTGAAGATCCCGGACGACGACGTCAAGAACCTCAAGACCGTCGGCGACGCGACCGACTACATCCTTAAGCACCAGAGCTGACCCAGCTCTCCCGCGCATGTCGCCACCCCGCGGTGGCGCCGTCGATTCAGACACCTCTACCCGTGGAGTAAGAATTCCCGTGAATGCGACCAATCGCACCGTGGTCGTCACCGGTATCGGCGCAACCACACCGCTGGGTGGCGACAGCGCTTCGACCTGGGAGGCCCTGCTCGCCGGACGCTCCGGCATCAGCGCGCTCGACCAGGACTGGGCGGCCGATCTGCCCGTCCGTATCGCCGGGCAGATCGCCGTGGAACCGACCGAGACCATTCCGCGACCCAAGGCCCGCAAGCTGGACCGCTCGGCGCAGTTCGCGCTGGTCGCGGCCCAGGAGGCCTGGAAGGACGCGGGCTTCACCGCCAAGGCCGGCGAGGACACCTCGGTCAACCCCGACCGGCTCGGCACGGTCATCGCCTCCGGCATCGGCGGCGTGACGACCCTGCTGGACCAGTACGACGTGCTCCGGGAGAAGGGCGTACGCCGCGTCTCCCCGCACACCGTGCCGATGCTGATGCCCAACTCGCCGTCCGCCAACGTCGGCATCGAGTTCAACGCCCGCGCCGGTGTGCACACGCCGGTCTCGGCGTGCGCGTCGGGCGCGGAGGCCATCGGCTACGCGATCGAGATGATCCGCTCCGGCCGCGCCGACGTCGTCGTCGCGGGTGGCACGGAGGCCGCCATCCACCCGCTGCCGATCGTGGCGTTCGGCAACATGATGGCGATGTCCAAGAGCAACGACGACCCGCAGGGCGCCTCCCGCCCCTGGGACGCCGACCGCAACGGCTTCGTGCTCGGCGAGGGCGCGGGCGTGATCGTCCTGGAGTCCGAGGAGCACGCCAAGGCCCGCGGCGCACGCATCTACGCGGAGGCCGTCGGCCAGGGCATCTCCTCCGACGCCCACCACATCACGCAGCCCGAGCCGTCCGGCAACGGCATCGCGGCGGCGCTGCAGAACCTGATCGACAACACCGGCCTCAAGCCCAGCGAGATCGTGCACGTCAACGCGCACGCGACCTCGACGCCGACCGGTGACGTCGGCGAGCTCCGGGCGCTGCGCAAGGCCTTCGGTGACGACGTCGACCACATGGCCGTCACCAGCACCAAGTCGATGACCGGTCACCTCCTCGGTGGCGCCGGCGGTGTCGAGACGGTGGCCACCGTCCTCGCGCTCAAGAACCGCGTCGCCCCGCCGACGATCAACATCGAGAACCTCGACCCCGAGGTCGAGGCGGACGACGTCCGGGCGGACATCGTGCGCGGCGAGCCGCGCCCGCTGCCCGAGGGCCCGATCGCGGCCCTGAACGACTCGTTCGGCTTCGGCGGCCACAACGTGGTGCTCGCCTTCCGCACGGTCTGACGCACCCTCAGTCCACCCGAAGGGCCTGCCCGGTGACGCTCACCGGGCAGGCCCTTCGGCGTGCGTCAGCCCATGTGTCACTCCGGGAAGCTCGCGAAGTAGGCCGCGGCGCCGTCCTCGTCGCCGTGCCCCTGCGCCTCGGCCCGCCGGAACCGCTCGGCGGCGGCCGCCACCAGGTCCGTCCGCACGCCGGCCGCCGCGGCGGCCTCCGTGATCAGCCGGGCGTCCTTGCGGGCCGCGGACACCGTGAAGCTCGCGGGATAGTCACCGGACAGGATCAGCTCGGATTTCAGCCGCAGATACGGCAGATCGAGCGCGCCACCGGCCACCGCGGCGAGGAAGTCACGCGGGTCGACGCCGAGCCCCTCGGCGAGCGCCAGCGTCTCACCCGTACCGCTGATAACCGTCAGCACCCACGTGTTGACGACGAGCTTGAGGCGACTGGCGGCGCCGCCCGTGCCGTCCTCGCCGACCCACTGGGTACGCCCCCCAATCCGGTCGAAGACGCGCCCCGCGCGCTCCCGTACGTCCTGCGGGCCGGCCGCCAGGATCGTCAACTCGCCCTTCTCCGCGGGATCCTTGGTGCCCAGGACGGGGGCGTCGACGAACCGCAGCCGGTGCTCGTCGGCGAAGCGGGCCAGCCTTTCGAGGCCCTCGGTGCCCACCGTGCTGGACTGCAGCCAGAGGGTGCCGGCCGCGAGTGACGGGGCGGCCTGCCGCATCGCGTCCAGGACGGCGTCCCCGTCGAGCAGCATCGTGAGGACCACACCGGCGCCGTCCACGGCCTCTGCGGGGGTGTCGGTGACCAGGGCGCCGTCGGCGGCCAGCGGCTCGGCCCTGGCGCGGGTGCGGTTCCAGACGCGGACGTCCAGCCCGGCCCTGGCGAGGTTGCGGGCCATCGCCGCGCCCATGATTCCGGTGCCGAGCACCGCGACGGACGGGGTGCCGGAAGAGTTGTTGTCGGCCATGGCGGCACGCTAGGCGCTGGAGCGGGCTCCGGGGCAACGCTGCCGCGTGTCGGGATCCGGGCGGGTTCGCCCCAGGGTGCTTCTTTGGGATCTTCGTGGATCAGCGAGCCCACGAAGACCCGAAAGAAGCGCCCTAGACGACCTGGTGGAGCCAGCGGACCGGGGCGCCCTCACCGGCGTAGCGGAACGGCTCCAGCTCGTCGTCCCAGGGTTTGCCGAGGAGCTTGTCGACCTCGGCGGCCAGCTCCGTCTCCCCGCGCGCGGAGCGGGCGACGGCGGCGCGCAGCCGGTCCTCGGGGATGAGGATGTCGCCGTGGATGCCCGTGACGGCATGGAAGATGCCCAGGTCGGGGGTGGAGCTGTAGCGCTCCCCCTCGGCGCCGGAGCAGGGTTCCGCGGTCACCTCGAAGCGCAGCAGGTGCCAGCCGCGCAGTGCGGAGGCGAGCTTGGAGGCGGTGCCGGCCTCGCCCTGCCAGGAGAACTCGGCTCTCCAGGTGCCCGGAGACGCCGGCTGGCGGATCCAGTCGAGATTGACGCGCACGCCGAGGACGCCCGCCACGGCCCATTCAACGTGCGGGCACAGCGCGCGCGGAGCGGAGTGGACGTACAGAACTCCACGTGTCGTCACCGGGACCTCCAGTGCGGTTCGAGGTTCGCCTTCCCCAGCGGCCTCGTGCCCGTTCCGGTTGCGGCCGGGACAGTCGTCATTCTGCCCCGGCGATCACTTCGGCACCAGCCTGCAAGGTGACCTACAGTAAACACCATTAGGCGGAATTTGCCGCAAAAGGGACAGGAAATGACGTGATGTAATTTGTCTGTGCCGACTGCACTTGCCACTTTGGGTCACCGCCCGGCAGGCACGGGGCAAAGCTACCGCGCGGTGCCGGGCGAGGGGTGACGTACCGTCGGTACCGAAGAGATATCACTCGCACGCCGGAGGGGACAGGGGATGACCCGGATCGATCGGCCCTGCCGGCCCCGGCGCCGCCGCTTCGGCCACCGGTTCTCACGTACCGTCACGGCCGCTGCCGCACTGCTGATCACCCTCACCGCATGTGGCGCGGACGGCACGGCCGGCCCGCACTCCGGCGCGTCACCCAAGCGGAAGACCCCGGTGTGGCGCACCGATCCGGACTCGATCGCGGCGCTCGGCGATTCGATCACCGTCGGCTTCGACGCCTGCACGGTGCTCTCCGAGTGCCGCGAGGTCTCCTGGGCCACCGGCACCGACCCCCGGGTCGACAGCCTCGCCCACCGGCTGGTCAAGCGCCCCGCCGCGCACAGCTGGAACCTCGCCCGGACCGGCGCCCTGATGAGCGATCTGCCCGGCCAGGTCGCGGCGGCCGTACGGCGCAAGCCCGAGCTGGTCACGGTCCTGATCGGCGCCAATGACGCCTGCCGGCCCACCACCGACGCGATGACGCCGACGGCCGCCTTCCGCGCCGACTTCGCCAGGTCCCTGACGTCGCTGCGCCGCGCCCTGCCGCACACCCAGGTGTACGTCGCCTCGGTCCCGGACCTGCTGCGGCTGTGGTCCGAGGGGCGCAAGAACCCGCTGGGCAAGGAGGTCTGGAAGCTGGGGATCTGCGGGTCGATGCTGCGCGACCCGGACGATCTGACGAAGCCGGCGCAGGACCGGCGGGCGGCGGTCCGCAGCCGGGTGGTGGCGTACAACGCGGCGCTGGCGGAGGTGTGCGGCAAGGACCCGCTGTGCCGGTTCGACCGATCGGTCTTCGACTACCGCTTCAGCGGACGGCAGTTGAGCACCTGGGACTGGTTCCATCCGGGCGCCGGTGGCCAGAAGGAGCTGGCCGAGCTGGCCTTCAAGGTCATCACCCGGAAGGAGTCCTAGGCGGCGTGTCGCACCCGGGTGTGCGGCGGCGGCGCGGCGAGCCGTCCTGCGGGCATAGGCTCTCCGGCATGAACACCCAGGTCAGCAGCGAGGTCTTCGGCACACTGGACGACGGCGGCCGGGTCGACCGCTGGACGTTGGAGACCGGGCCGGGGCCGGACGCCCTCCGGGTGCGCATCCTGACCTACGGCGGGATCGTGCAGAGCATCGAGGCGCCGGACCGGGACGGGGTGCCGGCGCAGCTGGCGCTGGGCTTCGCCGGGCTCGCGCCGTACGTGGCGCACGGCGCGTGGCATTTCGGGGCGCTGGTGGGGCGGTACGCCAACCGGATCGCCGGGGCGTCCTTCGCGCTCGACGGCCGCAGCCACCCGCTGACGCCCAACGACGGGCCCAACAGCCTGCACGGCGGGCCGCGGAACTTCTCTCGGGTGGTGTGGGACGCCCGGCCAGTGGCGGACGGGGTGGAGCTGCACCGGGTCAGCCCGGACGGCGAGGAGGGCTTCCCCGGCACCCTGGACGTCTCCGTGACGTACACACTGACCGCCCGCCCCGGAGGCGGCGCACTGCGCATCGCCTACCGGGCGCAGACCGACGCCCCGACCGTCGTGAACCTCACCAACCACAGCTATCTGAACCTGTCCGGGGACGGCAGCGGCAGCGCCACCGGGCACCGGCTGCGGCTGGCCGCCGCCCACTACACGCCGGTCGACACGGCCGGCATCCCGCTACCGGGCGGGCCTGCCGAGGTGGCGGGCACCCGCTTCGACTTCCGGACCGCGCGGCCGGTGGACGGTGCGTACGACCACAACTTCGTGCTCGACGGCGGGGTGACCGCACAGCCGCGGGCGGTGGCCGAACTGTCCGATCCGCGCTCCGGGCGGGTGCTGGAGCTGGCCACGACCGAGCCCGGGGTGCAGTTGTACACCGCACACCACCTCGACGGCTCGCTGACCGGCACGTCGGGGTTCCCCTACGGCCCCGCGGCCGGCCTCGCGCTGGAGACCCAGCACTTCCCCGACTCCCCGAACCGCCCGGACTTCCCCGGCACCGTGCTCCGTCCCGGCGGTCACCACCGTTCGGTGACGGAGTACCGCTTCGGGGTGCGGCCCCGGAGCGCGGACGGCACCTGAGAGGCACGCCCCTTAGGGGCAGGTCCTCCCGTACGGGGATACCAAGGTCATCCCCTGCGGCGACGACGGCGCGGCGGCGGAGGCCGAGAATGACAGCGACCGCTTTCCTTCCGCTCCATTCGTGCCTGCTTCGGGGAGAAACAACGACATGGCCCGCCTCCGCGCTCCTCATCTCGCCCTGTCCTGTGCGGCGTTGACCGTGCTGGTGACCGGCTGCTCGCTGGCGGGCTTCGGTCCGACGAAGGAGGCGCAGCGGACGTACACGGTGCAGGGCAAGGTCACCTCGCTGGCGGCGACGACGCACGGCGGGAACATCGAGGTGGTGCCGGTCGCCGCGGGCGGCTCGGTCAAGGTGCGGGAGAAGTACCGCTACAACGACCAGAAGCCGACGCCGGCGCACGGGCTCAAGGACGGCCGGCTGACGCTGAAGGCCGAGGAGTGCGGGATGGGGCGCACCTGCGAGGTGGACTACCGCGTCCTGCTGCCGCGGGACGCCTCGCTCGATCTGCACACCAGTGGCGGGGACGTCACCATCCACGGCACCTCCGGCTCGATCACCGCGGAGACCAGCGGCGGCAACATCACGGTCGCGGACTCCACCGCCCGCAGGACGAAGGTGAAGACCAGCGGTGGCGATGTGGAGGTCGCGCTGACCGCGGCACCGGACGAGATCTCGGGGCGGACCAGCGGCGGCGACGTCACCATCCGACTGCCCAAGGGCAGCTATGCGGTGGACGCCTCCACCAGCGGCGGCGACAGCAAGGTCTCGGTGCCGAACGACCCGCACTCCGCGCACAAGGTGACGGCGCACACCAGCGGCGGTGATGTGTCGGTGCTGCCGTCCTGACAGTGCCGCCGTCCTGACAGTGCCGCCGTCCTGACAGTGCCGCCGTCCTGACAGTGCTGCCGTCCTGAGGGTGCCGCCGTCGTGGTGGTGGTGCGGGGCGCGCCGGGGAAGGCGCGCCCCCGGGCGCGTCAGCCGACGGTGACCTCGGCGGTCAGGCGGCGGTCGGCGATGCTGTGCGCCGCTTCGACCGTGTAGACGCCCTTGACGCGGCGCCAGCCGCCGTGCACACCCTCCCCCTCCGCTGCCTCGTCCCAGACCGCGAACGCACGGTCCGGCAGCGGGATCTCGGTCTCCGCGCTCTCCCCCGGGCCGGCCTCGACGACGGCGCAGCCGGCCAGCCAGCGCTCGGGCCGCTCCGGGGCATCCGGAGCGGCGTCCGCGGTCGGCGCCAGGTAGATCTGGACGACCTCCCGGCCGGGCCGGTCACCCGCGTTGCGGACCCGGACCCGTACCGAGTCGGGGGTGGTGTCCAGGGACTCGTACTCCCAGTCGGTGTAGCCCAGACCGTGCCCGAAGGGGTACGCGGGCGCCGTCGCCGCCGCCTGCCAGCCGCGGTACCCCATGAACACCCCCTCGGAGTAGGTGAGTTGTCCGCCCTCCGGGGTGACGGTGGTGACCGGGGCGTCCCGCAGCCGGGCCGGCCAGGTGGTGGGCAGCCGACCGCCCGGCTCGTGCGCGCCGAGCAGTACGTCCGCCAGCGCGGCCCCGCCCTCCTGGCCGGGGAACCAGCTCAGCAGGACGGCGGGCACGTCGGTGCGCCACGGCAGCTCCACCGGCGATCCGGCGTTGACGACCACGACGGTGTGCGGATTGATCGCAGCGACCCGGGTGACCAGCTCGTCCTGCCGGCCGGGCAGCCGCAGGTCCGTGCGGTCGAAGCCCTCGGACTCGACCTCCTCGGTGGTGCCGACGACGACGATCGCGACATCGGCGGTGGCCGCGGCTCGGACCGCGTCCTCGATCTCGGCGTCGGGATCGCCCTGCGGCTCGCGGTGGCCGAGGCCGAAGCGCAGCGCGTCCACCCCCGCACCCGGCTCCCGCCCCAGCGGCTCGAACCGCAGGGTGACCTGCACGCTCTCGCCGGCCGTCAGCGTCGCCGCGACCCGCCGCTCGACGGGGTTCAAGAAGGCCTCGAAGGGGTCCTGGCCCTCCGGCACACAGCGGCCCTCGAAGAGGACCGCACCGTCGACGGTCAGCCGCAGCTCGCCGGTGCCGGCGACGCCGAAGGTGTGGCTGCCGGTGCGCTCCGGGGTGTAGCTGCCGGTCAGCTCGACGGCGCCGAGGTTGTGCCGGGTGACGCCCTCGGGGAACTGGCCCATCACCTGCACCCTGCCGTCGAACTGCGGCTTTTCGGCGAGCAGTTGACCGTCGGCGGCGAGGTAGCGGGCGCGCAGGGCGAAGCCCCGGCGGGCGTGCGGGATCCGGCCGTGCGGGTCGGCGCCGGCGGCGAAGGTGACCTCGACGTGGTCAGGCAGTGCGGCCCGCAGGCCCTCCAGCGGCGGGACCACGCGGTCGGGGAAGACGGTCGCCGATCCGCCGCCCAGGATGCGGGCCTCGCGCGCGCCCGCCCCGATGACGGCGATCCGCCGGACCGCCGCGGCGTCCAGCGGCAGCGCCCGCCGCCCCTCGGCGACCGGCTCGTTGCGCAGCAGGACGAACGACCGGCGGGCGACCTCGCGGGCCAGCGCCCGGCCGTCGATGTGCCGCGGGACCTCCGCCGGGTCGACGGCGGCCGGCACGCCCTCCAGACACCCCGTACGGGCCGCGAGCAGCAGCACCCGGCGCACCGCATGGTCCACCTCCGCCTCGGTGACCTCCCCGGCGCGGACCGCCTCGGCGAGCGGCGCACCGTAGACCGTACGGGGGCCGGGCATCGCCACGTCCAGGCCGCCGCGCAGGGCCCGCACGGTGTCGCGGGCGGCGGTCCAGTCGGAGATGTTGCAGCCGTCGAAGCCCCATTCGCCGCGCAGCACCTCACCCACGAGGTGGCGGTGCTCGGTCATCGGCACGCCGTTGACCTGGTTGTAGGCGGTCATCACGCCCCAGGGGTGGGCGTCGGCGACGATGTGCTCGAAGGGCGCCAGATACAGCTCGCGCAGCGGGCGGGGCGCTATGCGGTTGTCGACGGTGAGCCGTTCGGTCTCCGCGTCATTGCCGACGAAGTGCTTGACGGTGGCGCCGACTCCGCCCTCCTGGACGCCCCGGACGTAGCCGGTACCGATCACGCCGGTGAGCCAGGGGTCCTCCGAACAGCACTCGAAGTGCCGGCCGCCCAGCGGTGAGCGGTGCAGGTTGACGGTGGGCGCCAGCACCATGTGCACGCCCTTGCGGCGAGCCTCCTGGGCGAGCAACCGGCCGGTCCGGCGGGCGAGTTCGGGGTCCCAGGTGGCGGCCAGCGCCGTGGGGTTGGGCAGGGCGACCGAGGGGTCCTCGGCGCTCCACTCCCGGCCCCGCACCCCGACCGGTCCGTCCGACATCACCAGTGGGCGCAACCCGATCTCGGGCACGGCCGGCAGCGTCCACATGTCCTGGCCGGACAGTAGACGGGCCTTGGTGTCGAGGTCGAGGGCCGCGAGCGCCCGCTCGACGGCCGCGGTGTGGTCGGTGCGGGCAGGGCGGTGGGGCTGGTCCTCGGTCATACGGCTCTCCGGTTTGCTCCTGGACGACGTGCTGCCCCCGTGTCCGGATTCTGACCCTCTCACCTGCCACGCGGTAGGCGCCGTAACATTTCCGATACCTCTGCCCTACGGGATCTCCACTTCGGGGTTACGCTCGGCCGGTGACTGCACGAGACCAGGGCCCGCCCGACGACGGCCGACCGGCACCGCGGCCCGGCGGTGGCGGGCGGCAGGCCCAGCGCGCCGAGCGGCGCGAGGCCATCCTGGAAGCCGCCATGGAGCTGATCTCCGAGCGCGGCTACCGACGTACCTCGCTGGCCGCCGTCGCCGAGCGCGCCGGGCTGACCCAGCAGGGGCTGCTGCACCACTTCCCGACGAAGGAACTCCTGCTGGTGGCCGTCCTGGAGGCACGCGACCGCTGGGACCTGGCCTGGGCCGTCGCGGCGTCCGGGGCCGGGAGCACCGACACCCTCGCCCAGCTCGTGGACTACAACGCCACCCGCCCCGGCATCGTGCAGACCTACACCGTGCTGTCCGCCGACAGCGTCACCGAGGACCACCCCGCCCGTTCCTTCTTCGAGTCCCGTTTCCGCTCGGTGCGCGCCTCGATGGCCGAGGCGCTGCGGGCCGAGTACGGCGACGCCCTCCCGGGCGGCCTGACCCCGGAGCGGGCCGCGCCGCTGCTGGTCGCGGTGCTGGACGGGCTGCAACTGCAATGGCTGCTGGACCCCGACGACGTGGACATGCCCGGTGCGTTCCGGGACTTCCTGGCGCTGCTGGAGGACGGGGAGCGGCGGTCCGGCCGGCCGGCCCGGGAGCCGGACGAGGGGTGAACCGCCGCGGCCCGTTCCCCGCGGCCGGGTGCCCGGTCCGGTCGGTCGGGTTGGGTCGGGCCGGGCCAGGTCGGGTCGCGTCGTCAGGTCAGGTCGGGACGCGTCGTCCGGTCAGGTCAGGTCGGGACGCGTCGTCCGGTCACTTCGGATCGGGGACGCGTCGTTCCGGTCAGGTCGGGACCCGTCGTTCCGGGGAGGTCAGGACCCGTCGTTGCGCATGTGGTCCCCCGTGGAGAGCGGCTGCGACTGCTGCACCACCGGGGACGTATCGGAGGGGTAGGTCTCCGAGTCGTCCTGGAACAGTCCGATGACGAAGAGGACGAACAGCGACACCGCCACCAGTGCCAGCGGGATCACGATCATCAGCGTGCCCGGGCGGCGCAGCAGCGGCTTGCCCGGGTCGAGCGGGGGCCGGAAGCCGCCCGAGGGGGCGGCCAGTCGGCGGAAGCTGCTCCGCGGCCCGAGGTTCATCAGCAGCGTCAGCGGCGTGATGGCCACCGACAGCGGACTCCACCAGCCCTGCCACAGGGTCTTGGCGGACATCTCCCGGTAGAGGGCCGTCCCGCAGGACCTGCAGAAGACTCCGCTGCGGCTGAGGAACCGCATGACGTAGAGGATGCCCTGGTGGCCGCGCACGGTGGCCTGGACGGCGGGCTGGGCACCGCAGAACTGGCAGCCGGGCGCCTGCGGCTGCGGGCCGGGGCCGTAGGGACCGGGGGCCGGCACCGGGTGGCCCTGCGGGGACGGGTAACCCTGCGGAGGCAGGTTGCCCTGCGGGGACGGGTAGCCCTGCGGGTACGGGCCGCCCTGCGGGGACGGGCTGCCCTGCGGGGGTGCGTACGGGCCGGCGGCCGGCGGGGCGTACGGGCCGGCGGCCGGGGGCGGGGCGTACGGGCCGTCAGCGGGAGGCGGGGCGAACTGCTGCTGGCCATACGGCTGCTGGCCGTGCTGCTGCTGCCCGTAGGGCTGCTCACCGTAAGGCTGCTGGCCGTACGGCGGGGCGTAGGGCTGGGCGCCGGGATGGGGCCCGTGCGGTGGTGGCGGAGTGGCCACAGAGAATTCCCCCTGGATGGTGTGGAGTGTGCCGGGCGCGACGGCGCACCGGACCGGAAACCCTATCCACCGGCCCCTCCGGACGGCGCGGCGCCCTCTACCGCCCCTGGGGGCCGGCGGCTTTACTCGCTCCATGACGCCTACCCCTAAGCCGACGCCGACGCCGACGCCTGCGCCTGCCAAGCCGGTCGCGCTGGCCCTCGCCCTGTTGGTCGTTGTTCCGCTGTCGCTGGCCCTACCGGCCGCCACCGCCGCCGCCACACCCGCGGCGGCGGGCGTCACGGTGGAGGAGAGCCGGCTGTCCCTGGCCGCACCGCAGGAGATCCTGCGGTGCAGCGGATTCGACGGTGCGGTACGGGAGTTCGGGCGCGGGCTGGCCGGGGCGGACTCCTACGCCGAGGCCGGGCGCCGGGTAGCGGGCGAGGGCCGGGCGCTGTGGCGGCGGGCGGTGGACCGGGCGCAGGGCCGCGGGCCCGCCGGCGGCGATCTGAGCCGCGACGACGACCGTCCGCTGTACTGGGCACGGCTGGCGATGACCGCCCAACTACGTGCGTGGAAGCCGGACTTCGCTCTCACCTCCGCCCAGCGCAACGCTCTACTGGGATCCCTGGAGCGGTCCTCGCGCGGCCAGGACTCGATCGAACTGCCTGCTGGGGAGGGGGTGCTGCGGATCGTGGTGACCGGGTTCGACCCGTTCCAGCTGGACGACGATCCCCGGCGGAGCAACCCCTCGGGGGCGGCGGCGCTCGCCCTGGACGGGACGACGGTGCGCACCGCGTCGGGGCGGCCGGCCCGGATCGAGGCCGCGGTCTTCCCCGTACGGTGGGCGGACTTCGCGGCCGGCACGGTGGAGCGCACCCTGCTGCCGCACCTCCGTAAGGGGCCGCGGCAGGCGGACCTGTTCACCACCATCAGTCAGGGACGGCCGGGCCGGTTCGACATCGAGCGGACCAACGGCGCCTGGCGGGGCGGCTCTCCGGACAACGAGCGGGAGTCCAGCACCGGGACCGTGCCGATCCCGGCGGACGTGCCGACCGTGACGCCGCAGCCGCAATGGACCACCACCAGCCTGCCGTACGCGCGGATCGCGGCGGCCCGCACCGGGCCGTATCCGGTGGTCGACCACACCGCCGTCACCGAGATACCGGCGGGCGGCGGCACGCCGGTCGAGCGACCGGACGGCCCGACTCCGGGGTCCACGGCACGGGCCGGGGGCGGCGGGGACTATCTGTCCAACGAGATCGCCTACCGGGCGACGCTGCTGAGGGACGCGGTGCGTCGGCCGGAGCTCCCGGGCGGCCATCTGCACACCCCCGTGCTGGAGTTCGGCCCCGGCAACACCGACCCCGAGCAGGGACGGATCACCGACCCGGTGTTCGTGCGGAACCGGGTGGCGATCACCGGGCAGGTGCGGGCGATCGTGACGGTGGCGGCCGAGGAGGTGCCCAACAACGGGGTTTTCCACAGGCCCGCACGCGCCGCGAGCACCTTGGGCATCATGGACGAATGATCATCGCTACCGCACAGTTCCGTCCCGTACCAGGAGACATCGACGTCAACGCCGCGCGGATGGCCTCGCTCATCACCGAGGCCGCCGAGCGCGGCGCGGGTCTGGTGGTCTTCGCCGAACTCGCCCTGACGCAGTACGACCTGCCGCGGATCGCGGCCGATCCGGACGGGCTGACGGTCACCCCGGACGACCCCCGGCTCGCGCCGGTCCGGGAGGCGTGCCGGGCGGCCGGGGTCGCCGCGGTGGTGAACGCACCGGGCCGCGCGGCCGACGGCGGCATCTGCAGCAGCAGCGGCAGCGGCAGCGGCCCGACCATCGCCTCGTTCGTGTACGGCCCGGACGGCGCCCTGCTCACCCGCTACGACAAGCTCCACCCGACAGAGACCGAGCGCGAGGTCTTCGCCCCGGGCACCACCGACGGGCGCTTCACCCTGGGCGGGATCCGGTTCGCCCTGGCGACCTGCTTCGACAGCGCCACCCCCGACATGCCGGCGCGGGCAGCGGCGGACGGCTGCCGGGTCTACCTCTCCAGCGCCTTCCACGACGCACCGGAGTGGATGACGCGCTACGGCGAGATGGCGCGGGAACACGACCTGCAGGTGGTGCTCTCCAACGGCGCCGGGGTCGGCAGCCCCGGCCCGGCGTACGGCCGCAGCGGGGCGTGGCTACCGTCCGGCGAGCGGGTGGCCGAGGCCGCCGCGTGGACGGAGGCGGTGCCGGGCGACGGCGCCGAGCTGGTGCTGACCGATGCCCGGGAACGGGTCACGCTGATGGCGGACCCGGCGGTGGCCGCGATACCGGTCGAGGAGTCCGGTGAACCGCTGGTCGACGTCCGGACCGCGGCGCCCTCGCTGCGGGTGGCCGACGACCAGCAGGACCGCACCGGCGCCTTCGCACAGCTGCGGGAGGGGGTGCTGAAGCGGCTGTTGGTGGCGCAGGAGGCCCTGCCGGACGGGCTGCGACTGGAGTTCGTGGAGGGTTACCGGCCGCTGCAGCTGCAGCGCCGCTACTTCGAGGGGTACGCCGCCGAGCTGCGCGCCGCGCACCCCGACCGGGACGCCGCACTGATCCACGAGGCCGCCAGCCGCTATGTGTCACCACCCGAGATTGCACCGCACAGCGCGGGCGGCGCGGTGGACCTCACCCTCGTCACCGCCGACGGGGAGCCGGTCGACATGGGGACGCCGATCAACGCCTCTCCGGAGGAGAGCGACGGCGCCTGCTACACCTCCGCCCCTGGCCTGACGCCGGCCGCCCGCGCCAACCGCCGGGTGCTGAACGCCGCCCTCACCGCCGCCGGCCTGGTCAACTACCCCACCGAGTGGTGGCACTGGTCCTACGGTGACCGCTACTGGGCCCTGGCGACCGGCGCGGACCACGCCCTGTACGGCCCGAAGGAGTGGGAGGGGTGATGACACCCGCGCGGGAGGCGCCGCCGGGAGCCTCAGCCCTCCTGCGTCTCCTGCGTCTCCTGCGTCTCCTGCAACTCTTGCATCTCGGTCTTCTCCCGCGTCTCCTGCGTCTCCGGCGCCAGCACCTCCAGCTCCGCGCGGGTCGGATAGGACGGCTGGGCACCCGGCTTGGTGACGGCCGCGGCACCGACCCGTACGGCGAAGCGGGCCGCCTCGGTCAGCGAGTCGCCGCGGGCCAGGCGCGTGGCGAGGGCACCGGTGAAGGCGTCGCCGGCGCCGGTGGTGTCCACGGCCTTCACCCGCACACCGGGGACCTCTCCGGTCCCCGAGGAGTCCAGGACCAGCGCGCCCTCGCCGCCGAGGGTGACCACGACGGACCGGGCCCCATGCTGGTGCAGCGCCCGCGCCCACTCGGCGGGAGTGCCGTCGGCCCGCCCGGAGAGCTGCCGTGCCTCGTGCTCATTGACCACCAACGGGTCGGCCACGGCGAGGAGTTCGGGCGCCAGCGGGGTCCGGGGAGCCGGCGAGGGGTTGAGGACGACCCGGGCGCCGGCCCGCTCGGCGGCCGCGGCGGCGGCCCGTACGGACTCCATGGGGACCTCCAGCTGGAGGGAGACCACCGAGGAGGCGGCGAACACGTCCTGCGCCGCCGCCACGTCCTCGGGGCTGAGCGCGGCATTGGCACCTGGCGAGACCACGATGCTGTTGTCGCCGTCCGGGTCAACGATGATCATCGCGGTACCGGTGCGGGCCGCGTCGTCCACGATGACCGGGGTGACATCGGTGCCTGCGGCGCGCTGTGCACTCAGCAGCAGCTCACCGAAGGCATCGCCGCCGACCCGGGCCAGCAGCGCGGTACGCCCGCCGATCCGGGCCGCGGCCGCCGCCTGGTTGGCACCCTTGCCGCCGGCCGACTCGACCAGGTCCGTACCGAGCACGGTCTCCCCCGCGCCGGGTCGCCGCTCGACCCGTACCGTCAGATCCGCGTTGGCCGAGCCGACCACCAGGACGTCATACATGCGCTGTTCTCTCCTTGCCGAGCGGCGCCGTTCCTCCGCGCGCCACTGCACCGTGTCTTCTCATCTGAGGTCTCGTCTGGGGTCCCGTCTGGGATCCCGTCGGGCGTCTCATCTGGGCTCTCGTCCGCCGGGTACTGGGCTGGGTCCGATTCCGGGTCCGATTCCGGGTCCGGTTCCGGGTCCGGTTCCGGGGTCTGGGCGGGGTCACCCGCCGTCGAACTCCGCCGCGTTCCGGGCCGTCACCAGCACCACCGGCACCTTGACCGCCTGCGGCAGCTTCTCACCGCGGGCGGCCTTCAGCGCCCAGTCCACGGCCTGCTTGCCGAGGAGTTCCGGCTGCTGGGCGACGGTCGCGGTCAAGGTACCGCCGCGTACCGCCGAGATCCCGTCCGGTGTGCCGTCGAAGCCCACCACCTTGACGTCCTTGCCGGACCGGCCGCCGAGCGCCTTGGACGCGCCGAGCGCCATCTCGTCGTTGGCCGCGAACACCCCCGAGACATCGCGATGTGCCTGCAGCATGTTGGTCATCACGTCCATGCCCTTGGTGCGGTCGAAATCCGCGGGCTGACGGGCCACCACCTGGATGCCGGGGTACTTCCCGATGCCCTCCTCGAAGCCCTTGCCGCGTTCCCGGGCGGCGGAGGTGCCGGGCTGCCCCTCCAGGAACACCACCTTGCCCTTGCCGCCCAGCGAGGCGGCCAGCGTCTTCGCGGCGAGCCGGCCGCCGGCGACGTTGTCGGAGGCGATGGTCGAGCCGACCTTGCCGCCGTTGACACCGCGGTCGATGGAGAGGACCGGCACCTTCGCCCGGTTGGCGACGCCCACTGCGGGGACCGCGGCGTCGGAGTCGACCGGGTTGATGATGGCCGCCCGGACGTTCTGGCTGGTGAAGGTCTCCATCTGGTTGATCTGCTGAGTGGGGTCGTTCTGCGCATCGGTGATGTTGATGTGCAGCCCCTTGGCGTCCGCCTCGGCCTGGGCACCCTTCTTGATGCCCACGAAGAACGGGTTGTTCATGGTGGACAGCGCCAGCCCCAGATCGGTGTTGCCGCCCCGGTCACAGCCGGCCAGCCCGAGCGCGACGGCCGCCGCCGCTCCAGCCACCAGCCCGGCCTTCACCCGCGCCCTCCGCGGCCTCTCCACTTGGGCCATCCGCTGCATCGCCGCCCGGGCCGTCCGCGGCTTCTCCGTGCGGGCCCTCATCGCGCGCTCCGCCGACGCAGCGTGTCCAGGAGCACCGCCAGCGCGATGACCAGCCCGGTGGCCACCTGCTGCCAGAACGCCGACACGCTCAACAGGTTGAGGCCGTTGCGCAGCACGGCCAGGATCAGCGCGCCGATCAGGGTGCCGGACGCCTTGCCCGAGCCGCCGGAGAGGCTGGCCCCGCCGATCACCACGGCCGCGATGGCGTCCAATTCGTACCCGGTGGCGGCCTGCGGCTGGGCGGAGGTCAGGCGGGCCGCGAGCACAATGCCGGCGACCGCGGCGAACAGGCCGGACAGCGCGTAGATGACCAGCTTGCGGCGCTTGACGTGGATCCCGGACAGCCGGGCCGCCTCCTCGTTGCCGCCGATCGCGAACATCGCGCGCCCGGCGTACGTACGGGCCAGGATCAGCGCGGCGATCAGCCCCATCGCGATCATGACGAGGACGGGCACCGGCAGCCAGCCGCCGAGGGTGTCACCGAGCCGGCCCACCGAAGCGGGGAAGGCGATCGGTGAACCTCCGGAGATCACCAGCGCCAGGCCACGGCCCACCGACAGCATCGCCAACGTCGCGATGAACGCGGGCAGTTTGCCGTACGCGACCAGCGTGCCGGACACCAGACCGGCCACCGCACCGACCGCCAGGCCGAGCAGCACCGCCATCCACACCGGCAGGCCCCCGTCGGTGGCCGCCCAGGCGACGACGATCGCGGAGAGCCCGGCGACCGAACCGACCGACAGATCGATACCGGCGGAGACGATCACAAAGGTGACGCCGAACGCCAGGATCGCGGTGACCGACGCCTGGACACCGACGTTCAGCAGGTTCTGCCCGTTGAGGAAGTCCCGGGACAGCACCGCCATCACGATGACCAGCGCGATCAGGCCACCGAGCGGGCCGTTCCTGAGGACCGCCCGGGAGAACCACGCACCGGGCCCCTCCCGGTCCGACACCCTTCCCACCGCCTCGGCGGCGGCTCCCTTCTTCAGCTCAACGGACATCGGAGCCCTCCATCGCGCTCTCCTGGGGGTCATTGCTCGTGCGGTTGCCGTCCGGGGACCGGAGCGCCAGCTCCATCACGGCGTCCTGGGTGGCCTCTTCGGCCGACAGCTCACCGGCCAGCCGGCCCTGGGACATCACCAGCACCCGGTCGCTCATGCCGAGCACCTCGGGCAGATCGCTGGAGATCATCAGCACCGCCCGGCCGGACGCGGTCAGTTCGTTGATGAGCTGATAGATCTCGACCTTGGCGCCGACGTCGATACCGCGCGTGGGCTCGTCGAGGATCAGCAGCTTGGTGTCCGCCAGCAGCCACTTACCAATGACGATCTTCTGCTGGTTGCCGCCGGAGAGCGTTCGGGCGGACTGCGCCAGACCGCTCATCCGCACTTTCAACTGCCCGGCGACCTCGGCCGCCCGGCGCCGCTGTGCGGCCCGGTCCACCAGTCCGCCACGGGTGTCCCGGTCGAGCCGGGCGAGGGTGAGGTTCTCCTGGAGCGAGGCGTCCAGGACCAGCCCCTGGCCCTTGCGGTCCTCCGGAACGAGTCCCAGCCCGGCGCGCATCGCGGCACGCACATCGCCGCGGGCCAGCTGCTCGCCGTCGACCTCGACCGTACCGGCGTCATACCGGTCCACGCCGAAGATCGCCCGGACCACCTCGGTCCGCCCCGCCCCGACCAGCCCGGCCAGACCGACCACCTCACCGGCCCGGACCTCGAAATCTATGGCTTCGAAGACGGGGGTGGGGGTGGAGGCGGGGTGGGGGCTTGCCACTGGGGCGGGCGGAGCGGAGAGGGTGGGGCTTGCCTCGGGAGCCGGGCTTGGCTCAGGAGCCGGGCTTGCCTCGGGAGTGGAGGTTGCCGCCGGGGCGGGGCTTGGCTCAGGAGCCGGGCTTGCCTCGGGAGTGGAGGTTGCCGCCGGGGCGGGGTTTGGCTCGGGAACGGGGTTTGCCGCCGGGGTTGGGGGCGCCTTCGGTACGGTCGCGGGCGCCGCCTGCTTCTCCGACCTGATGCGGGACTTCCCCGGCTTCGCGCCGTAACGGGTCAGGCCCCGGACACGGAGCAGTGGAGCACCCGGTTCCTCGGGACGCTGGCGGGGGTACTGCTCGGCGATGTCCCGGCCCACCATGAGCCGGATCAGTTCGTCCTCGTCGGTCGAGGCAGGCACCTCGGCGACGGAACGTCCGTCGCGCAGCACGGTGACCCGGTCGCCGAGCGCGCCGATCTCCTCCAGGTGGTGGGTGATGAAGATGATGCCGACGCCGGATTCGCGCAGGTCACGGACGATCGCAAAGAGGGTCTCGACCTCTTCGGAGGTGAGTACCGCGGTCGGCTCATCCATGATCAGGACACGGGCGTCGAGGCTGAGCGCCTTGGCTATCTCCACCATCTGGAGCCGGGCGATGCCCAGCTCGGCGACCGGCGTCGCGGGCGAGACGTCCAGCCGTACGCGCGCCAGGAGTTCGGCGGCGCGGGCACGCATGGTCTTCTTGTCGACGAGGCCGAGGGCGGTACGCGGCTGGCGACCGAGGAAGATGTTCTCGGCGACGGTCAGCCCCGGGACCAGGTTGAACTCCTGGTAGATGGTGGCGATCCCGAGGCGCTCGGCGTCCTGCGCGGAACGGATGTGCACGTCGCGCAGCGCGCCCACGGACGCCTCAGCAAGGCCGTCCCGCGCTTCACCCCGGGTCGCTCCCTTGTCGCGGGACGCGTCGTCCGGGCCGGCGCTCCCCATGAGGATGCGGCCGGAGTCGGGGCGATGGGCGCCCGAGAGCATCTTGATCAGGGTGCTCTTGCCGGCTCCGTTCTCGCCGAGCAGCACATGCACCTCGCCGGCGCGCAGACTCAGGTCCACACCGTCCAGCGCGCGTACCCCCGGGAACGACTTGGTCACCCCCTCCACGCGCAGCAGTTCGCGGCCGCCCGGTACGTCGTCGTTGACGCCGGTCATACGCTGCCCCTCCTCTTCTCGGGTGATGCGGGTGTGCTCGGGTGCTTGTCGTGTTTCTCGGGTGCTTGTCGTGTTTGGGGAGGTGGTGTGCTGTGGTCGCTGCTGCCGGACTGGCCGGGCTTGCCGGGTCGGGTCCGACCGGCTGAGACGGCTGGCCGCTGGCTACTGGCTGCTGGCTGCTGGCTGCTGGCTGCTGGCTCACCTTGACCCGCTTGCTGGGCCTGACCGGCTTGCCTGGCTTGACCGGCTTGCTGGGCTTGGGGCGTTCGCTGGACTCTGACTATCTGTGGGCTGACTTGCTGCTGACTCGTTGGGCTCGGGGGCGGTTGCCGGGCCCGGGGGCGGTTGCCGGGCTCGGCCGGACGACGGTTCGGTCAGGGAGTGGCCGGTTCACCGCAAGAGCGGCGGGCGATGAGCCGGGCCGGCAGCAGCACCGAGTCAGCCGCCTTGCCCTCGATCCGTTCCAGAAGGGTGTGGACGGCGGCCCGGCCCAGTTCGCGGGTGGGCTGGGCGATGGCGGTCAGCGGCGGATCGGTGTGGGCGAACCACGGCACGTCGTCGTACACCACCAGCGCCACGTCATCGGGGACCCGCAACCCCCGCGCACGGAGTTCGTCCATCGCCCCCAGCGCCATCAGGTTGTCGGTGGCCAGCACCGCGTCCGGCGGCTCGGGGAGGTCGAGAAGTTCGCACATCACCTGGCGGCCACCGGTGTGCTGAAGATCCGGGGTGGCCCCGACCCGTTCATCGGGGAGCGCGATGCCGTGCTCGGCCAGCGCCGTACGGAAAAGGTCGAGGCGCTCGTCACCGGTCGGCGTGCCAGCCGGAGCGACGATGATCGCGGGGCGGCGGCGGCCGAGCGCGGCGAGGTGGGCGGCGAGATCGGTGAGCGCGGCGCGGCCGTCGGCGCGTACGCACGGGGCGTCGACGCCGGGCACGGTGCGGTCCAGCAGCACCAGCGGCGTACCGGAGGCGACGACCTCGCTGAGCATCGCCGAGCCGGTGCCGGCCGAGCTGACCAGCAGTCCGTCGATCCGCCGGTCGAGCAGTGTCCGGATGTAGTCGTCCTGCTGCTCGGGGCGCTCGCCGGCGTTCCCGATGACCAGGCTGTAGCCGAGGCTGCGGGCGGCGTCCTCGACGGCGTCGGCCAGCTCGGTGAAGAACGGGTTGGTGAGGTCGCTGATGATCAGGCCGAGCGCGCCGGTACGTGCGGTGCGCAGCGCACGGGCGACGTTGTTGGGCCGGTAGCCCAGCTCCTGTACGGCGGCGAGCACCCGCTCACGGGTCTCGGCGACCGGGCTGTGGCCGTTGAGCACCCGGGAGACCGTGGCGACGGAGACTCCTGCCCGCTCTGCCACATCTTTGATGTTCGCCATGGCGCCGTTGCCGTTCTGTCCGAGTGATCACACAGTGCTCGGGTGTCCCTGCGAGTGGTCGTGTAATCGATTTCTTGAGGAATTCGTGGGGGCTACGAAATCGATTACACGGGTGCTACGTCAAGACGTCGTAAATGTTGCCTGCGTCACAGCGGCGGGAGGGGCGGTGGGCGCGGGGGCGACGGACGCGGAACGGGACGGTTCAGCGCCGCACAGCAGGGCGCGGCAGGTCACGTCACGGGAACCTGCCCCCCCCCGCAGGAACGCACGTGAAGCACACCGACACACAGACGAGAAGCGCAGGAACGGACAGGGACGCCCAGGCGAAGAGCGAACCCAGATTCCACAAAGGCCCTACGAAACGGGACCGCGCAATGAGCGGAACGACAAGCCCGGGCACTCCCCCGTTGACCGTCCCACCTCGAGGGCGGGCGTCGGCCGTGTCCGGACCCTGCGGGCCACCCGGCGACTACCGGGCGAACTGCCCCACACACGCGACGATCGCCACCAGCAGGCCCAGCACGCCGATCACGACCTGCCACCTATCGGGCGGGGCCCATCGATCGCTCTCCTGCTCCGTGCCCTGATCGTCCATCACTCCTCCTCGCTCCTCCGAACAGGCCCTGGAGGCAGGGCCCCCGCCGGCAGATCGCCCGACGGAGCTGCGGGGAGGAACGCGAAGAAGCGGTTAAGCGGTGAAGCGGTGAAGCGCCCCAAGATTAGCGTGAGTTGACCCTACGAGCCGAGCGCTTTCACCGATGGTTGATTCACCGGCTCCCCGTACGTGGACCACGTCAAGCCCGCTCCACAAGCCGACCTGACGCCGAGCCCGAGACCCCGAAGTCAGTCCACTACCACCGAGACGAAGAGCCCCTACCAAGACGCAGAGGAGGCGACGGGAGGAGGACAACAACTCCTGTCAGAGGCACGCCACGGACCAGCCCGCCGCAGTCCACCAATCCCCCACCTGTACAGACGCCTCATTGCACAACTGCGCAACCGTCGGCCGAGGTTGGGCGGATCAAAGACATCGACCGACCGCCAGACACCCCACCGGCTGCACAGCACAGGGACCAGCCCGGCGGACAGCACGCCCACCCGTCATCAAGGACGGCCCTGGCCGCCAACGACCGGAGGCCAATCGCCCATCAGCGGGGATCCGGGAGCCGATCTCCTTCCAGGACTGAGGACAGAGGACGGGGCCGCACCCCCATGACAGGATGCGGCCCCTGATAACGGAATGCGGCCTTGATGCGCCGTACGAGTCAGCGCAGGATCAGGCGACGGTCAGCTTGACGTCGATGTTTCCCCGAGTGGCGTTCGAGTACGGGCACACCTGGTGCGCCTTCTCCACCAGGTCCTTGGCCGTGGCTGCGTCGACATGGGGGATCGACACGGCGATCTCGACCGTAAGGCCGAAACCACCCTCCGGGGTCTTGCCGATGCCGACCTTGGCGGTCACCCGGGAGCCGGACACATCCGCGTTCTCCCGGCGGGCAACGACGCTGAGCGCGCCCTGGAAGCAGGCGCTGTAACCGGCCGCGAAGAGCTGCTCCGGGTTGGTACCGGCGCCGCTGCCACCCTGCTCCTTGGGCGGGTTGACGACAACGTCGAGCTTGCCGTCATCGCTGGCGACACGGCCGTCACGGCCGTTCTCAGCGGTGGCGACGGCGGTGTAGACGACGTCGACGGTCTGGATGGACATACGAGATCCTCCTGTGGTTCGCCGCGACTCGCGCCCACTCATCGCGACGGCTTGGCGCCGAGCCTAACGGGCATGCGCAAGAGGCCGACGGCCGAAGGTCGAGGCTCGCCTCTCTTTCTCAGACCCGCAGGCCCTCACGCCCGCGGGCGACAGACGACGACCGAGGACGGCCGACGACGGCCGAGGACGGCAGCAGGCCAGCACGTCGGCGACAGCAGGCGGCTTGCCCGCCAGGCCGGGCAAGCCCGCCCGGTCCACCATGCCCGCCAAACCCGCCAAGCCCGCCCGGTCCACCAAACCCGTCAGGTCCCCCTTCGATCAGCCCTCCAGGCTCACGATCATCTTTCCGGTGTTCTCGCCGCGCAGCAGGCCCAGGAAGGCGTCGACGCCGTTTTCGATACCGGACACCTTGGTCTCGTTGTACTTGAGCTCGCCGGAGCGGATCCAGGCGGAGACCTCCTCGACGAACTGCGGCTGGAGGTCGGAGTGGTCGCTGACCAAGAGGCCCTGGAGGCGCAGGCGCTTGCCGATCACCATGGCGAGGTTGCGCGGCGCGGGGCTCGGCTCCGTGGCGTTGTACATCGAGATCATGCCGCATATGGCCACACGACCGTGGACATGGAGAGCCGAGATAGCGGCCTCGAGGTGGTCACCGCCGACGTTGTCGAAGTAGACGTCGATACCGTCGGGCGCGGCCTCCTTGAGCTGCTTGGCGACGTCGCCGTTCTTGTAGTTGAAGGCCGCGTCGAAGCCGTACTCCTCGACCAGGAGCTTGACCTTCTCGTCGGAGCCGGCCGAGCCGATGACGCGGGAGGCGCCCTTGAGCTTGGCGATCTGGCCGACCTCACTGCCCACCGCGCCGGCCGCACCGGACACGAAGACGGCGTCGCCCTCCTTGAAGGAGGCCACCTTCAACAGGCCCGCGTAGGCGGTCAGGCCGGGCATGCCCAGTACGCCCAGGTAGGCGGTGAGGGGGGCGAGGGAGGCGTCGACCTTGGCCGCCCGCTTGTCGTCCAGGACCGCGTACTCGCGCCAGCCGAGGCCGTGCAGGACGTGGTCACCGACGGCGATGGAATCGGAACGGGAGGCGATGACCTCGCCGACCGCACCGCCGTCCATCGGCTGGTCCAGCTGGAACGGCGGGACATAGGACTTCACGTCGTTCATCCGGCCGCGCATGTACGGGTCGACCGAGAAGTGCTTGTTACGGACGAGGATCTGGCCCTCGCCGACCTCGGGCACCGAGGTCTCGCGCAGGGCGAAGCCCTCAGTGGTGGGCCAGCCCTGGGGGCGGGCGATGAGGTGCCATTCGCGGCTGGTCGTGGGCAGGGCGGGCATATCGCGATCCTCCTAATGCTTCAGGTGCTGAAACAAGCATGCCCATCGATATTTCATGCTGTCAAGCAATTGGGTACCCTGCTGTGTATGACACCGCGTACAGACTCCTTGACCGTCGAGGTCGTCGATCTCATCGGCACCGTCGTCGTCCGATACCACGAGGAGTACGAGCACGCCGCGGCCGAGCACTCCCTCACCGGCGCGCAGGCCAGGCTGCTGAGCCTGCTCTCCATCGAGCCGATGCCGATGCGCAAGATCGCCCAGCGGTTGAAGTGCGAGCCGTCCAACATCACCGGCATAGTGGACCGCCTGGAATCCCGTGGCCTGGTCGAGCGCCGCCCCGACCCGGCCGACCGCCGGGTCAAGCTCGCCGCCCCGACGGCCGAGGGCGCGCGGACGGCCGAGGCGCTGCGCAATTCGCTGAGCTTTGCCCGGGAGCCCCTCGGCAAGCTGACGGCCGCCGAGCGCGCCCTGCTGAAGGAGCTGCTGCAAAGGATGCTGGGCATCGCGCCCGAATGACCCGAGCGCGCGCGTGAGGGGGGCGCGCATCGGTGCGTGCCTTCGTGAGGGCTTGGGTGCGTGCCTTCGTGCGCGCATGGGTGCGTGCCTTCGCGAGGAGGCGCGCGGGGGCGGGAGCGGCGCAGTGAGCCGCTCGCCGCGCCCTCGGCGACGCACCCTCGCCGACCCACTCGCCGTGCCCTCATCGACCCACCCGACGCGCCCTGGCCGACCCACTCGCCGCGCCCTCGCCGGACCACTCGCCGCGGCACTCGCCCGGCCCCTCGCCAGGAATTGGCCCAGGATCGTCGTGGGAATGTGGACCGGGCGGCCGGGACAGTCGCGCTCTACGCTCACCTCATGACCAACCCCAGCGACACCCGCCACTCCGTCGACTTCTACTTCGACCCCATCTGCCCGTTCGCCTGGATCTCCTCCCGCTGGATCCTGGAGGTCGAACAGCACCGCGACCTGGATGTGCGGTTCCGGGTGATGAGCCTGTCGGTGCTCAACGAGGGCCGCGAGGACCTCCCCGAGAAGTACCGCGAGCTGCTGGACGCGGGCTGGGGCCCCGTACGCGTCTGCATGGCTGCGGCGCAGGAGCACGGCGAGGGCGTGCTGCGCGATCTCTACACCGCGCTCGGCACCCGGATCCACCGCGACGGCCGCGAGGACACCACCACCGTCATCGAGGAGGCGCTGGCCGAGGTCGGACTGCCGGCCGAGCTCGCCGCGGCGGCCGACAGCCAGGCGTACGACGACGCGCTGCGCAAGAGTCACCACGAGGGCATGGACCCGGTCGGCGACGATGTCGGCACGCCCACGATCCACATCGACGGGGTTGCGTTCTTCGGGCCGGTGCTGATGGCGATCCCGCGGGGCGAGGCGGCGGTGCGCGTCTTTGACGGTGCACGACTCCTCGCCGGCTACGACAAGTTCTTCGAGCTGAAGCGGACCCGCACCGGGGAGTTCGACTTCAGCTGACGGACAGCGGACGGGCGCCGGGGCCGGCACCGGGGGCCGGTCCGCGGCGGTCCTCCGCCACAGGGCCGATCCCCTCCCTTCCCTACGCGCCCTCCCTACGCGCCTTCCTTACGCGCCCCCCTTCACACCCTCGTTACGCGCCTTCCCTACTCCGTCGCCCCGTCTCCCCACGAGCCCCGCGCTCTCCATGGCTCCCACCGCGGATCCGCCTCCGGCCACCGATCCGCCTCCGACCGCGGCTCCGGACCCGACCGCGGCTCCGGGTCCGGCGCCGACCATGGATCCGCCTGCCCCCGCAGCAATGACGGCTCCCCCGGCACCCTGGGCGTCCCCGGTCTCCCCCTTGCCGCCCCCGTCATTCGCGCCGCCCTCCGCGGTGCGCAGACCACGCAGCAGCGCCACCGCCAGCACCGCGGCGCAGACCATCACGCCGGCCGCGGCCAGCACGGCCGTCTGCATCCCGTCGGTGAATGCGGCCCGGGCCGCGGTCAGTAGGGCCTCGCCCGCCCGGCCGGGGAGTTCGCCGGCCACCGCCGCGGCGCCGGCCAGGGTCTCGCGTGCCGCCTCGACCGCCCCGGCAGGAAGTCCGACGGGCAGCGCGTCATCCATGTGTCCGCGGTAGGTGGCGCTCCCGATACTGCCCAGGATCGCCATGCCCAGCGCGCCGCCGAGTTCGGTGCCGGACTCCAGGACGGCCGACGCGGAGCCCGCCCGCTCCGGCGGCGCGACACCGATGGCCAGCTCGTTGCCGAGGGACATCACCATCACCAGCCCCGAGGCGTAGACCGACGAGGCGACCAGCACGTACCAGAGGGCCGAGCCAGGCTCCAGCCAGGACAGCCACACGAACCCGGCGGCCGCGACGGCAAAGCCCAGACCGATGACGTACGCCCGGTCCATCCGCTGGGCGAGCGCGGTGGCCACCGCCGCCATACCGCCCACCGCGATAGTCGGCAGGAGGTTCCACAGCGCCGCCACCAGGGGGCTCATACCGCGTACGGTCTGCAGGTACTGGGTGAAGAACACCGCACAGCCGACCACCGCGAACATCGCGAGCATGTTCATCAGCACCGACACACTGAATCCACGGTGCCGGAGCAGCTCCAGGTCGAGCATGGGGTGACGGGCGGTGCGCTGGCGATGGACGAAGGCCACCGCCGCCAACAGGCCGACGGCCAGGGCGATGACGGGCCGGACGGCGAACCCGTCACGAGCGATTTCCTTGACGGCGTAGACCAGCGGCAGCATCGCGAGCAGGGAGAGCAACGAGCCGGGGACGTCGAAGCGGCCGGCCGCCGGATTCCTGAACTCCGGGAGCATCAGCGGCCCGCAGACCAGCAGCAGCACCATCGCCGGGGTGTTGATCAGAAACACCGAGCCCCACCAGAAGTGCTCCAGCAGCATCCCGCTGAGCACCGGACCGACCGCGATGCCACCCATCATCGCCGCCGACCAGATAGCGACGGCCTTGCCGCGCTGCTTGGCGTCGTGGAACAGGTTGCGGATCAGCGCGAGCGTGGAGGGCATCAGGGTCGCGCCGCCGACACCGAGCAACGCCCGTGCGGCGATGAGCATTTCAGCGCTGTGGGCGTATCCAGCGAGTACGGAGGCGAGACCGAAGAGGGCGGCACCGGACAGCAGCAGTCTGCGGCGGCCGATGCGGTCACCCAGCGCGCCCATGGTGATCAGCAGGCCGGCCAGCACGAAGCCGTAGACGTCCAGGATCCACAGCTGCTGGACGCTGCTGGGCTCCAGTTGGGCGGTGAGGAACGGCACGGCGAAGTAGAGCACCGAGACGTCCATCGAGACGAGCAGACAGGGCAGCAGGAGAACGGCCAGGGCGGTCCATTCGCGACGCCCCGCCAACGGCTTGGGTGTGTACGCAGTAAACGTCATGACGGACACGGTAAACAGCTTGCGCTTACGCCGCAAACAGTAATCATGACTTGGTAGTTGGAGGTGCATCACACTAGTGCACTCAAGGTGGATCGAGGCGCTGGCGAGGCGTGCGCTGCTAGTCTCCGGGGGCACACGCCCCCTAGTGCACTAGTACGGAGGTTGTCCCGTGGAGCAGTCGTCCCCGCCCTACCGCCGGATCGTCGAGGAGATCCGACGCCGTATCGACGCCGGAGAGCTGGCGCCGGGCGACCGGGTGCCGTCGACCCGGCGGATCACCCAGGAGTGGGGGGTGGCGATGGCGACCGCCACCAAGGTGCTGACGACGCTGCGTCAGGAGGGGGTCGTACAGGCCGTTCCCGGCGTGGGCACCGTGGTCATCGAGGCGCAGGACCACCAGGCCCCGTCGTCCGTGCGGGCACCGGCCCAGGCTCCCTCGCAACGGACCGGCCGGCGCGGGCCGACAGGGGAGCGACGGACGCGCGAGACGGACACCGGGCTGAGCCGTGCGACCGTCGTACGGGCCGGGATCAAGGTCGCCGACGCCGAGGGGCTGCGGGCGCTGTCCATGCGCAGGGTGGCCGCCGAGTTCGGGGTGTCCTCGATGGCGCTCTACCGCCACGTGGCCAACAAGGACGAGTTGGTGTTGCTGATGGCGGACGCCGCGTTCGCGGGCGTGGAACTCCCCGACCCCGCACCGGACGGCTGGCGGGACCGCATGGAGGCCGGGGCGCGGCTGCAGTGGCAGCTCTACCACCGGCACCCTTGGCTGGCGCAGTATCTGTCGATCACCCGCCCGCAGCCCATGCCGTGGGCGATGAGGCTGGTGGAGTGGACGATGGCGCGGGTCGGGGGGAAGGACCCGGTGACGCTGATCCATATGGCCCTGACGCTGCTGAGCTTCGTGCTGTCCACCGCCGCCGGCCTGGAGGACGAGTTGGAGGCCGAGCAGGAGACCGGGATGGATCAAGGGCAGTGGATGGCGGTGATGGAGCCGGCGTTCGAGGGCATCCTCCGGTCCGGCGCGTACCCGATGTATGCCGGGATGTCCGGCATCGACGGGGACTTCCTCAACATGGACACGCTCTTCGAGTTCGGGCTGGAAAGGCTCCTGGACGGGATGGAGGTACTGGTCGAAGGGCGGAAGACGACGGAACGGCCGGGCGGTGGTGGTGGCAACGGCAATGACGCCGGCGACGGCAACGGCAACGGCAACGGCAACGGCAACGAATGATTGCACCCGTCCGTACGGGAAGGGGACGGGATCGAACGGACCGGAATGGGAGGGAATGGAACGGGAGGGCATAGGAGGGAATGGGATCGGCGTGTGACCCCAACGTGCCCTCACGGCCGCCCCTCCACGACCATGTCCCCCATGAACCCCACCCCTGACGCACAGCCGCCCACCGGCCCCGGCACCTCCGCCGGCCTGCCGGGGCCGGTCGCCTTCCAGCTCGTGCTGCTGCGTCGGATGGCCGACCACCACCCCGACCTGGTGGAGGACGCGCTGCACCAACTGGGCGTCGCCCGCGCCGATATGCGGGAGGCCAACCGTCGCTGGCAGGCACGGATGCACGCCCCAAGGGCGGGTGGCGTCCAGCCGTACCGCGCGTTGCTGGGCGCCCCGGAGACCGTCGCCACCCGCCAGATCGGCGATCTGACCTGCGAGGCCCTGACCTGGCCGGTACCCCTGTGGCCCGACCTGCGTTTCGAGGCGCTCACTGACACGCGCGGGAACGTCTGGAACGCCTGGCTCGTCCGCGCACCCGGCGCGGCCGGGCCCGAGTTGCGGACGGCGGAGGATCTGGCGCCCTGGCGCTGCACCGTCGACGAGGTCGCCCGGGCCTTCGCTCCCGCCCGCCCGATGGAGGGCAGCGCGCCGACCCGCTGGCGCCTGGCCTTCACGTCTCCCGGTCCGGACGGTGCGCCCGAGGACGTCGTCGCCGAGTTCACCTGGGGGCTGTATCAGCGGCGGGTCGAGCGCGAGGGATAGGCCTCGACCCGGCCGACGGACCAGGTGGACCCCAGCTCAAGCAGCAAAGGACGCGGACGAGCCCAAGCGGCGGAAACAGCGGAGGAAGGAGAGAGACAGGAGAGAGGAAGGGGCGAGGCGCCTCCAGCGACGCCACTCCGCTCCGCTTGGCCACCCCGACCTCACCCGTTCGCCCCGGCCACCCCCTCCCGATCCCCCGACCGGACGCTCCCAACAGGCGGGCTTTCCTACGCGCCCACAGGATGGCGCACGAGCGGTCCGTGCGAACGGGCCCCATGAGCGCTCCGTCCACATCGGCCCACCGGGGAGGAATCACCCATGACCATCAGCCTCGCCCAATTGCGGCGTTGCTCGGCCGCCATCGACCTCGGCGCGGCCCGGACCAGGGTGTATGTGAAGAACCAGGGGCTGGTCGTCGATGAACCGACCGTCGCCGCCGTCAACACCCGTACCGGGGCGCTGCTGGCCGTCGGCGCCCAGGCCGAGGTGATGGACGGCCGCACCCCCGACTACATCCGGGTGGTCCGTCCGGTCTCCGGCGGCACCGTCGTCGACATCGACATGGCCCAGCGGCTGCTGCGCACTCTCGTGGGTGACAAGTTGCGCAAGACGTGGCGGCGCCGGCCGACGATGCGGGCCGCGGTCTGCCTCCCGTACGGCAGTGAGCCGTTGGCGCAGCGCGCGGCCGTGGAGACGCTCACCGGGCTCGGTGCGCGCCGGGTCGAGCTGGTGGACACGCTGGTCGCCGCGGCGGTCGGTTCCGGGCTCCCGGTGGAGCAGCCCGAGGCGACCATGATCGTGGTGTGTGGCGCGGGGACCACGCAGGTCGCGGTGCTCTCGCTGGGCTCGATCGTGGCGGCGGAGACGGTACCGGTGGGTGGCAACGCCATCGACCACGCGGTCGTCCAGCACCTGCGGCTGCACCACGAGCTGATGCTGGCGGGCCAGGCCGTGCGTCCACTGCATCTGATCCTCGCCGGGGGCGATGGGCTCACCCCGGGCTCCACGGAGGTGCACGGCCGGGATGTAGTCAGCGGAATGGCACGCTCCGTGCATGTCGACACCGAGCGGGTACGGGACGCCATCACCACCCCACTGACCGCGATCCTCGACGGCATCGGGGCGGTGCTGCGCCGCTGCCCGCCGGACCTGGTGGCCGACCTCGGGGAGCGCGGCATCATGCTGGCGGGCGGCAGCGCGCTGATCCCCGGTCTGGAGCCGATGATCCATCAGGCCACCACCATGCCGGTGCACACCGCGGACCGGCCCGACACCTGCGCGGTGATGGGGCTCGGCGCCATGATCGAGGGGAAGGTGCAGCCGCTGCATCTCGATCCGATGGCGCCGTGACGTGAGCCGATGGCACCGTGACGCGAGCCGATGGCACCGTGAACGTCGGTGGGGTGGGTGGCCGGGCGGGCGCCGGCGGACACTCTCGCTACGCGGACCGGCGGACCCCACGACCGCGTAGCAGCGTCACCACGCCACGTACGAGCAGCCGAAAGCCCTACAAGCCCCCGAAACGGCTCTCCTCCTGGCCCCGAACCCCCTACAAGCTCCGTCCCCCTACAGGCCCCGGCGCCCCTTCAGTCCCCGGACCCCCTACAGGCTCCGGGCGTTCCAGGCGATCACCGCGGGGCGGTCGTGTTCGGTTCCCAGGACGCCGACCGCCCCGGTCTCGAAGGTGAACAGTCCGCCCGCGGCGGCCGGCAGCCCGAGCCTGCGGGCCGCCAGTACGCGCAGGAAGTGGGCGTGCGCCACCAGCGCCACATCCCCCTCCTCCGCCTCGATCTGCGGCACGATCCGAGCCAGCACCCGGTCGGCGCGCGCCCCGACCTGTTCGGGCGACTCGCCCGGATGCCCGTCGGGCCCCGGCGCGACGCCGTCGGCGAACAGGTACCAGCCGGGCCGCTCCTGATGGATCTGCGCGGTGGCGATGCCCTCGTAGCCGCCGTAGTCCCATTCCTGCAGGTCAGGGTCGATGGTCGGCCGGGCGAGGCCGGCCAGTTCGGCGGTACGCAGCGCCCGTACCCGCGGGCTGGCGTACACCTGGGCGATCTTCCGGCCCGACAGCAGCGGCCGCAGCGCGCGGGCCTGCTCCTCGCCGGTGGCGGTCAGTGGCAGGTCCGTCCAACTGGTGTGCCGGCCGTCCCGGCTCCATTCGGTCTCGCCGTGCCGGACCAGAAGTAGCTCGCTCACGACCCCAGAGCCTACTGGCCCTACTCGCCCTGCGCCTGCTCGCTCTGCTGGGCCTCGGCGACCGACGCCCGGACCTCGTCCATGTCCAGCGCACGGGCCTGGCCGATGACGTCCTCCAGGGCCTCCTCCGGCAGGGCACCCGGCTGGGCGAACACCGCGATGTTCTCCCGGACGATCATCACCGTCGGGATGGACTGGATCTGGAACGCCTGTGCCAGCTCGGGCTGCGCCTCGGTGTCCACCTTGGCGAAGACCAGGTCGTCGTGCTTCTCGGACGACCGCTCGAAGATCGGGCCGAACTGCTTGCAGGGACCGCACCACTCGGCCCAGAAGTCGATCAGGACGAAGTCGCTGCCGGAGACGATGTCGTCGAAGTTTTCCTTGGTGAGCTCAACGGTGCTCATGCGTAAGTTCCTGCTTCCGGTCTGTCGAGGGTTTTCCTGATGTGCATGTGGTCCCCGGATGCGGGAACGGGATCCGTCCCCGGACGTATTCCGCCCGCCGGACGATCTCACGACCGTGCGCCGGGGCGTCCCGCTTCCGTACGCCGGACCGTCGCACCCCTGCCCAGCCAGCGCATTCCTAGACATCCCGAGCCACGTGGGAATCCGCATGTGCCCCACCTCACCGAGCCGCGGCGGGACACACAAGCGTCACCCCTACGGGTGCCCGTAGGGGTGACGCGGACATAGGGAGATGATGCGGACATAGGGGATGAGGGCATGCGGCTTCTGGAGTCCTGGCCGGTTACCCCTTCGCCTTGGCGTAGTCCATGGCCATCCCGCCGGCGAAGTCGTACACCACGGTCTGTTCATCGCCGACGACCCAGGCGTCGTGGCCGGGCGGGCAGACGAAGACGTCGCCGGGCCCCACCTCGGACTCGGCGCCGTCGTTCATCCGTATGCGCATACGGCCCTGAGCCACGAAGCCGTTGTGGTGCACCTCGCAGCTGGGGGTCCCGGCGATCGGGCCCACCGACTCCGACCAGCGCCAGCCGGGCTCGAACGTCGCCACGGCGAAGTCCAGCCCGGTCAGATGCAGGGCTTCGAGGTGGCCTCGGGGAAAGTCACGCCGCTCGTCCGGCTTGTCGATCGTTTTGACCTCCATCATGGGGTTTTCCATGGCGCCCATGGGGGCTTCCTCCCTTCACCCCCCGCCGGCCCTTCCGGGATGCCCCTGGTCTTTCCATGGTGCGCCCGCGGCCCCCGTGAACGCTGTACGGATTCCCACGGATATCCCTGCGGGTTTGGCCCCCTGGTGCGCCCCCAGGTTTCCGCCGGCTTCCCAAGAGCTTCCCCGGGGGCTTCCCCACCGGCTTCCCGGCGCTTGCCTACATGAGCTTCGCTACTGACGCGTACGACAGGGATGGCGCCGGGCGAGTGCCGTAACACGCGGGCGCGTACGCCGACGGCTAGCATCCCGAAAGACGCCACCGCTCGCCGGGACCATCCAGAGGGTCGGGAACGTCAGCGGTGTCGGGAACGTCGGTGGCGTCGGCCACGTCTCCCAGGCAGAGACCCTCAACACCCCGGGCCCCGAGTGCCGAGCCCCTGCCCCGCACCCAGCCCCCCCGATCCCCATCGAACCCGTCCAACCGGTCCGCCCCGTTCAACCATCAAACCCGCCAGGCTCACCAAGCCCGCCAACCTCATCAAAGCCATCAAGCTCATCCAGCCCGCCAAGCCCGCCAAGAACGGAGCACTCTTCCGTGCGTCATCTGCGCGTAGGCGTCGCCATCTTGACCATGGGGAACCGCCCCGCCGAACTCCATGCGCTGCTGGATTCGGTCGCCAAGCAGGACCTTCAGCCCGCCCATGTCGTCGTGGTCGGGAACGGCTCCCCGCTGCCGTCACTCCCCCATGGCGCGCGGGGCGTTGAGCTGAGCGACAACCTGGGCGTCTCCGGTGGCAGAAACGTCGCGCTGGACGAACTGCGCAAGCTCGGCGACGTGGACGTGGTGGTCGACCTGGACGACGACGGTCTGCTGATCAGCCCGGACGTCCTGCGCCGGGTCGCCGAACTGCATGCCCAGGACCCGAAGTTGGGCATCGTGAGCTTCCGTATCGCCGACGAGCTGGGCCGCACGCAGCGCCGGCACGTCCCCCGGCTCCGCGTCGGCGACCCCCGGCAGGGCGGGCCGGTGACGACGTTCCTCGGCGGCGGGCACTCGCTGTCCATGCCGATGCTGGACCGGATCGGCGACTGGCCCGACGACTTCTTCTACGCGCACGAGGAAACCGACCTGGCCTGGCGGGCGTTGGACGACGGCTGGCGGATCCGCTACGAGCCCGACCTCGTGCTGCAGCACCCCTACACCTCGCCGACCCGGCATGCGGTCTACCACCGGATGGTGGCCAGGAACCGGGTGTGGCTGGCGAAGCGCCACCTGCCGGCGGTTCTGGTGCCGCTCTATCTGGGCACCTGGGCCATGCTGACCGCCGTACGCAGCCGCTCGGTGGCCGGAATGCGCGCCTGGGCCGCCGGATTCGCGGAAGGGGTACGGACTCCGTGCGGACGGCGCCGGCCGATGCGCTGGCGCACGGTCTGGCGGATGACCCGGCTGGGGCGGCCTCCGATCATCTGAGGCCGGCCGCCGGGACGACCGCCGAGCCCTCGTCACAGGCCACCGCACACACCAGCACCAGCACCAGCACCAGCACCAGCACCAGCAGGGATACCCGATGGCACCCACCAGGACGGCTGGGCACAATCGGCGCGTGCAGCTGATGACGTTCCCCGAAGCGGCGACCCCACCCGAACTCCGCATACAGGTGCGCGCCCTCCACGAGGAGGCCTGGCCCGCCACCCCGGACCTGCCCGCCGACGCCCCGGACGACTCCTGGTCCCCGGACGACTCCCGCTCCGCGGACAACTCCCCGTCCCCGGCCGGCAGTGCGGCCTATGAGGACGGCCACGACCCCGCGCTGCGCCCCGTATCGATGCTGCTCGTCGACAACGACACGGTGCTGGCGTCCCTGGACATCCTGCACCTCACCCTCGTACACGCCGGCCGGAGCTACCGGGCCGGTGGGCTGAGCACCGTGGTGACCCGGAAGGCGGCCCGCGGCCAGGGGCACGGCCGCCGCCTGGTGGCCGCCGCGCACGAGGCCATGGCCGCCTCGGACCTGGACCTGGGGGTGTTCACCTGCGACCGGCCGCTCCAGGGCTTCTACGAGAGCGCGGGCTGGCACCGGCTTTCCGGCACGGTGCTCATCGGCGGGACGCCGCAGGCCCCCTTCCCCAGCGACCAGCCGGGCTTCGACAAGATCACCATGGCGGACTTCTTCTCCGCCACGGCCCGGCAGACCCGCGACGCGTTCCGGCACACCCGCATCGAGCTGTACCCGGGCGAGATCGACCGGCTCTGGTGACGACGGCCACCGCCGACCTTCGCTCACCCCAGCACCACCAACCCCAACACCCCACCGACAGACCCCAACCGGCCCCAACCGCCCCCCACCGGCCGCAGAACGCCCACCCCCTCGCAGAACGCCTGCCCGCTCGCAAAACGCCCGCCCCTCGCGGAACGCCCGCCCGCTCGCAGAACGCCCGCCCCCGCACAGCATGCAAGCCCTCTCACCCCCCACCACAACAGGAGAGCAGCCCGTATGACCGTCAGCAGCCGCCCTGGCCTCCTCCCGAAGCCCTTCGGGCCGGAGTCCTTCGCCGACCCCTACCCGACGTATGCGCGGCTGCGTGCGGCGGCACCGGTGCACCAGGTGGCGCTTCCCGACGGGAGCCCCGTCTGGCTGGTGCTGCGGGAGGCCGACGTTCGACGAGGTCTCACCGATCCCGTGCTCACCGTGGACAAGACGCACGCCGGCAACGGGTATCAGGGCTTCTCCTTGCCTCCGGCCCTGGACGCCAATCTCCTCAACCTCGACGGGGAGTCCCACCTCCGGCTCCGCCGGCTGGTCTCCAAGGCCTTCACCCCGAGGCGCATCAACGGCCTGCGGCAGAGCGTGGTGCACGCGGCGGAACGGCTCGCGGACGGTATCGCCGCCGCGGACATCTGCGACCTCGTCAACGACTTCGCGATCCCCCTGCCCGTCCTCGTCATGGGCGAGCTGTTCGACGTGCCGGAGGCGGGCCGGCGGCCGTTCGCGGACTGGGTGAGCCAGATGCTCGCGCCCGCGTACCCCGGGCAGGTCGGCGAGGCCGTCACCGCGATCCACGGCTTCCTCCTCGACCTCGTCGCCGCACGCCGACGGACACCGGGCACGGACCTTCTGAGCGGGCTGATCGCCGCCCGGGACCACGACGACGCGCTCAGCGAGGATGAACTGGTCTCCCTGGCCTTCCTGATCCTGATGGCCGGCAGCGAGAACGCCCAGCACCTCATCAGCAACGGCGTGCACACGCTGCTCCAGCACCCGGACCAGTTGGCCGAGCTTCGCTCCCGGCCGGCCCTTCTCCCCCACGCCGTGGAGGAGTTGCTGCGGTACGTGCACCCCAATCAGATGGCGATCCGGCGCTTCCCCACCTCACCGGTACGGATCGGCGGGGTCGAGATCCCCGCCGGGGACACCGTGCTGCTGTGCCTCGCCTCCGCCAACCGGGACCCCGCGCGTCACCCCGACCCGGACCGGTTCGACATCCACCGCCCCGACACCACCCATCTGTCCCTCGGGCACGGCCTCCACTACTGCCTCGGGGCACCGCTGGCCCGGATGGAGGTGGAGGTGGCCCTGGGGACCCTGCTGCGACGGTTCCCCGCCCTGCGCCATGCGACCTCCCCCGACGCGCTCACCTGGCGCTCCTCCTTCCGCTCCCACGCGCTGACGGCCCTGCCCCTCCGCCTCACCTGAGTCACGGCCGGCCGGTGGTCCGGGACGCGCCGAGGGCCCTCGCCGGAAGCGAGGGCCCTCGGGTGCGGTCCGTCATGCCCGGCCCGTTGTGGGCGGGGGCGGCCGTCCGCTCAGTCGGTGGCGGCGGCCCGGTCGCGCCGCTGCTTGAGGTGTCCGGCGCCCGCCAGGGCGGCCACCACGACGGCCGTGCCGGCGAGCTGCTGGCGGCCGTCCGGGCTGGCGGCCATGACGGCGAAGATGCCGAGGATGGCGGCGAACGCCACCCACGTCAGATACGGGAAGCCCCACATCCGCACCGAGAGCAGCTCGGGTGCCTCACGCTCCAGCCGGCGGCGCATCCGCAGCTGGGTGAGGCAGACGATCGACCAGACGATTAGCACCGCACAGCCGGCGATGTTCAGCAGCCAGGCGAACACGGTGGTCGGCCAGATGATTCCGGCGATCACGGCCGCGAAGCCGAAGACACACGATGCCAGGACGGCCGCCATCGGCACGCCCCGGGTGACCTTGGCCAGGAAGCGCGGGCCCTGGCCCCGGTGGACGAGGGAGTACGCCATCCGCGACGAGCCGTAGATGTTGGCGTTCATCGCGGAGAGCAGCGCCACCAGGACCACGATCTGCATGATCGTGCCGGCCGCCGGGATGCCCAGCCGGTCGAGCACGGTGACGTACGGGCCTTCCGTGGCGACCTTCGGGTCGTTCCACGGCACCAGGGTGACGACCACGGCCATGGAACCGATGTAGAAGACGGCGATGCGCCAGACGGCGGTGCGGACGGCACGGGCCACGTTCCGGCTGGGGTTGTCCGACTCCGCCGCCGCGATGGTGACGGTCTCCAGACCGGCGAAACCGGAGATGGTGGTCAGCAGCCCGGCGGCGAGTCCGGCGGCGCCGGTCGGGAAGAAGCCGCCGTGGCCGGTGAGGTGGTGGGTGCCCGGTGCGCTGCCGAACACCCCGAGAATGCCGAGCACGCCCAGCACCAGGAAGGCGACGATCGTGGCGACCTTGATGGCCGCGAACCAGAACTCGAACTCGCCGAAGTTCTTGACCGCGGTCAGGTTGCTGCCGCAGAAGAACGCCATGAAGATCGCCACCCAGCCGTAGGCGGGGATGAACGACACCCAGGTGTGCATGATCGTGCCGGCCGCGGTGGCCTCGGCGGCCACGCCGGCGCAGAGCATCAGCCAGTACATCCAGCCCGAGGTGGCCCCTGCCCAGGAGCCGAGTTCCGTCTCGGCGTGCACCGAGAACGAGCCGGTGGAGGGCCGGGCCGCGGACATCTCGCCGAGCATCCGCATGATCAGCATCACCAGTGCGCCGGCACCGATGAAGAGGAGCACGATGGCCGGCCCGGCCGCGGCGATACCTGCCCCGGAGCCCACGAAGAGCCCCGCGCCGATGACCCCGCCGAGCGCGATCATCGACAGATGGCGCTGTTTGAGGCCGTGCGACAGCACGGCCTCGCCGTTCTGCTCGGCCTGCGGGGAGCCCTGGGGTGTCCGGTGAATTGTCCGACTCATGGTCGTGCCTGTTCATTGGTTGAGACGTTCGGTAAGCCGCACGAGTCTGAGGGGCCGGCCTGCACGTATGACGTGAACGCCCGCCATTCGGACGTTTCACTTACACACAGTGAAGGGAACGACACGCGCCGAGGGCTCCCTGGCGGGGTACCCCTCGGGTCCTACCGGTCGTCGTCGCTGTCCGATCGCCAGAGGCCTGCCACTGACTGGGCGTAGGCGATGCGGTGGTCGAGGTGTTTGCCGTAGACGCGGTAGTCGGGCGAGCCTATGCGCTGCGTGAGTGCGGTCCGCTTCCACACCCCTCGGGTGGTTTTCCAAGCAGTACGGGTCGGAGGGTCGAAGACGAAGTCACCGTCGGTCAAGTAGAGGAGGGACTCGATAATGAGGAAGGGAAGGAAGAGCACCGACTTGATGATCGACCTGACGGTGGCTCCGCGGGCCCGCAGGAGGGGCTGCTTCGGCCGCACGATCTCACGGACAGGGCGCCACATTTGCTCGGGTGGCGGCAGTCGGAGTTCGGCCAGGACGTGGTGGTCGGGTGTCAGGACCGTGAATTGCCGTCCTTGTGCCACGAGGATGACGATGGGCTCTGAGGTGTCCTTGGTGCGGTACAGGGTGTAGCACGGTTCGGTGCCGGGAGGCAGTGCCCAGTTCGGGGGTGCGCCCGCTGCGGCGTAGGCGAACGGCTCGCCCCGATAGGGCCTGACGACCCATCTGAGGGGGAAGGCGCATTCGTCGGGCTCACTCTTGGAGGGGTACGTAGTGTGGAACGAAACCTTCGCGGAGCTGTCCATGGTCTTCTCCTAGCCGAACACCGAGCGGATGTCGGTGGGTGTGGGGGACTCCTCTTCGGCCTGCGCTGCGAGGCGGAAGGTGAGGGTCTCACCGATCTGCCGCAACCAACCGACGTAGCGGGGGAGTTCAGCGAAGCTGGGCGTGGAGAGGGAGAGAACGGCCAGCCACCCGGGCACGGAGGAGGGCACGTACAGCTCCACATGGGCGAAGGCGAGCGAGGAGAGCGCTGAGTCGCCGTCGATTTCGGTGGAGTGGAAGGAGAGCACGGCGGGGCCGCACGGCAGGTCCACGTGATGAACGTCCCGGTGCTCCTGAAGTGCCAGTTCTTCCTGCACCGAGGCGGCAACGACAGCGGGTTCCTCCTCGTCGACGCTCTCCACGCGGGCGATGAGGTTGGCGGTACTGACCTCCCCGTCCTCCGTTTCGAAGAGGCCCAGTGAGGCGTACATGACCCCGTCGGCCACCAGAGTGTCCGTGAGGTCGGCATAGACCAGCGCGGTGGTCTCGCGCTGGAACTCGGTGCCTGCCGGCCATATCTTTTCGGCCAGTTCCCACAGAGCAGCATCAAGGACTTCGTCAGGGAGGTGCAGCGGGAGTTCGTGAAAGATGTCGGGTGTCTCGAACTCGATCGACACCTCGCGGTTCAGGCCACTCATCACAGCCTCCCGGCGGCAGGCGTGCCGGGGGAAGTGACGGCGGTGTGGGTGTCGATCGCGATGCCCGGAACCTGCTGGGCGACCTGCGGGCCCTTGCTCCACCACGACACGGGGTCGATGGAGCCGTCGGCGCGGATGGCGGCGCCCAGGGAGTCCTTCACCGCTGTCGGAGTGAAACGACTCTCCATGAACGTGGTCAGCCCCTTGCTGAGGCCCGCTTCCTTGATGCCCGCGCCCACGGTGGTCTGTACGTGGTCGGTCCATGCGAGCTTGACGCGATTGCCGAATCCCTTAGCGGCGAATTCTTTGCTCCCCTCCTCGTAGGGGCGGCGCAGCAGGTCTTTTCCGCGCAGTCCTTTCCCTTCGAAGCCCGCTTGCTCGAGCGCTTCGATCTTCTTCACCTTGTCGATGGACTTGACCGCCTGTCCCTCGATGCGGGTCACCTTCATACCGACCTTCACCCCCTTCGTTGCCGCCGCGCCGAACTTCCCGACCGGGATCACCCCAAGACCGTCGCCGACCAGGTCCATGACGCCCACGTCCGCCCCACCCAGCTTTGCCGCGCCGTGCGCGGCCAGTGCTCCCAGGGACATTGCGCCGCCGGCGAGCGCAAGAGCGCCGGAGAGCGGCGGGCACCAGAGAGTGAGGAGGGAGGCGACGCCGAGGATGCTGGAGGCGATACTGAGCGCGTCGCCGATCGACTTGAGAAGGTCGGCGTGCTTGGTGCACCAGTTCTGGATGCTGTGGCCGATGCGGGTGAAGGCATCGCCGAGACCCTCCCAGAATCCGGGGTCGGGAGCGCCTTCGGTGGCCTTGCGGATGCGGTCGGCTATGCCACGCGCCTCATCCTGGTGGTCGCCGAGGAGATCCTCCGCCTTCTTGATGATGGACTCCAGCTCGGCCGTCGCGGAGTCCAGTCGCTTCTGGGTGAGGTCGAGCGTGTGGTTCGCCTTCTCCAGGCGGTCGTTCGCCGCGTCGATCTTCGCCTGAGCGGAGTCCAGTTCCGCCTTGCTGGTGTAGTACTGCCCGGCGAGGCTCAAGGCGGGGTCGGAGGCGGCCCTGTTATAGGCCGCCTCCGCGCGCTCGTGTTCGGCGGTACGGGTCTTCTGCTCATTCTTGGCCGCGGCGGCGTCCGCCTCGTACTGGCGGCCCTTGTGCTGGTACGACGCCAGCGCGGTGTGCCAGGACTTGAGCTGGGTGGCGGCGTCGCGCATGGCGTCGCGACTGTCGCTCACGTACTTCGGCAGGTCTCCGACCTGTCCCGCAAAAGCGCGGGCAGCCTCGCCCTCCCACACTCCGGCGCCCCTGCCGAGGCGGTGCAGGACGGAGTGGGCGGAGCTCAGGGAGCGCGTCGCGGTATCGAGTTTGTCGGTGAGGTCGTCGACGCTCTCCAGGCGACCGGGAGCGGGGTTGAAGCCGAGCGCGGGGAAGTTCTGATGACTCATGGGACACCTGCCGAAGTGATCGCAGAAGGAAGCTGTGTGCAGAAGGAAGGCGAGAAGAGCGTGCGTAGCGGGGCTACTTGGAGCCCTTCTTGAAGGAGTCACGCAGGGCGTGTTCGATCGCCTCGTAGTTGCTCTTCGTCTGCTTCAGCTTCTCCTCGATGGTCTGCGTGCCGTCGGCGATCTTCTTGATGGCGTTGTCCCAGCTGTCGTGGAACTCGTCGCAGGCGTTGTCGAGTGTCTCCGCGCCGGTGCTCTTCGGCCCCACGTCCTTCAGGGCAGCAAGCGCCTTGCGCATGTTCTCCTGACTGTCATGCAGGTCTTTCAGCAGACGGCCGAGATCGTCTGCTTCGACCTTGAAGTACCCACCCATGTGTCCCCCGGACCCCGATAACAGTTCGTCAAAATTGTAAAGTGGCGGGTGGCGGTGCTGGGCACAAGGGCCCAGGCGCCCTACCTGGCGGGCTTCGCGGGAGATGCCGCAGGACATCGCAGCGGCCGGGCCAGGTCGGCCATCGCGGCCAGCGTGGAGGCCACCCAACCGACAAGATCCGCGTCATGGATCAAGGGGGTGCTGCAGCATGAAGCCGAGGGTTGCCAGCATCGAGGTGGAAGTGACTCCCTGCGCGCCTGAACCCGCAGCTCACCGCCGCCGCTCCCGGCACCCGCCGGGTTGATTCCGAGTGATCTCACTCTCCTGAGACCGACCACCCGAGACCTGCCTGCCGCCGGTCCGGGCCCACGACCTGCGGCGCGTCTCCGCCGCGCCGTCCCTGGGCGCCAAGGCCGACGTCTCGGTTGTCGGGAACGTCCGAGACAGGCCCTCCGGCAGATCCCGTGGAACACCGACACCAGCGTGCCGCCCAGGATGATGCGTGCGGAAGCCGAATCCGCTCCGCCCGGCATCCCTCGCCAGGCGTCCCTACTCGGCCGGCCCGGCCGGCCCGCTGGGCAGCATCGGCAGGCGATCTTCACGGCCTCGCCAGTAGGCCGGGGATCCGCCGAGGGCAACGCACTCTCAAGTCCCTCAGGTCTGCGGGGACACGGCCCCGGACCTCTGCGACCCGGCGGGCCCCGGGTGTCCCCCGCGTGTCCACTGGATCTTGGCCAGAACGGATCAACGGGGGCCACCGCGCTGTGGCGGTGGCCCCCGTTCTCACGCTTCCCCAGGCATAAAGGGGCTTCGCTCTGAGTGCCGCTGTGTGGGGCGGGTGGGACTCGAACCCACGGCCGACGGATTATGAGTCCGCTGCTCTAACCGGCTGAGCTACCGCCCCTCCACGGCGCGTCGCGCACATTTGTGCGCGCCGTCTGCCGCAGCATAGCCGCTCATACGATCTGCTGCCCGCGAGGGCCGTCGTCCGGCGACCATGCACGCCCAAGAGGACTTCGATCACCGGGGTTTCGGTTCCGTGGCGTACGAAAAAGGGCCCCTTCCGGGGCCCTTTGTCGGTGTTGCTCCCCCGACTGGACTCGAACCAGTAACCCTCCGGTTAACAGCCGAATGCTCTGCCAATTGAGCTACAGGGGACCGAGCTCCCCCGACTGGACTCGAACCAGTAACCTGCCGGTTAACAGCCGGCTGCTCTGCCAATTGAGCTACAGGGGATTGCTCTGTGTGCCTCGAATGCACCGCTGTCCGGGTCTCCGGACGGCGTGCGCTCGCTGCGACACATACATTAGCGCAAGCAGGGGGGTGCTCCGCCAATCGGTATCGCCTCAGGTCACCTCGGGTGATCTCCGGCCCCGGAGGGTAGGCGCGCGGCACAGCCCGGCAGAACGGTGCGCAGGAGCACCGGACGGGACGGACCAGAGGAAAGGTGGAGCGATGCGCTACCGGCTCACATTCATCGCGGGACTGGCCACGGGGTATGTGCTCGGCGCGCGCGCCGGCCGGGAGCGGTACGAGCAGCTCCGTAAGACCGCCCAGCGGGTCACGCAGAATTCGGCCGTCCGTAACAGTGCCGAGTCGGTGGCGCTGACCGGCCGGGACGCGGCGTCGAAGGCGTTCGGGAAGGTGTCGGCCACGGTCGGGGACCGACTGCCGGCCTCGGTCACCAGCCGGGTCCGCTCGCTGCGGGAGCAGCGCTCCGCCGATGAGGACGACTGGGGCACCAGCAACACCTGAGGTGTGGCCGGGGCAGGGCCGGGCGGGGTGCGGTCAGGGCAAACCCTGACTCTCTCCCTATGCGGTGCATGGGGCATCATCTGGGGCCATGGGGATAGTCGCCGGATTGGACAGCTCGTCCGACAGCACACGGATCGTGGTCTGCGATGCGGACACGGGTGCCGTCATCAGGCAGGGGTACGCGCCGCACCCCGTCGAGAAGGGGCCCGAGGTCGATCCTCAGGCGTGGCTGATCTCACTCGGCGAGGCGGCCGGCAACGGCCTGCTGGAGGGGGTGCAGGCCATCGGGGTGTCGGCGCAGCAGCACGGGGTGGTGCCGCTGGACTCCGAGGGCAATCTGGTCCGGCCGGCGTTGCTGGGCAATGACAAGCGGGGGCAGAGCGCGGCGGCTGACCTGGTGGACTCCCTGGGTGGGCGTACCGCGTGGGCGCAGGCCGTCGGGGCGGTGCCGCAGGCCGCGCATGCGGTGACCAAGCTGCGCTGGCTGGCGCGTACCGAGCCGGCGAACGCGGCGCGGATAGCGGAGGTCATGACCCCGCACGACTGGCTGGCGTGGCAGTTGCTGGGGCGGCCGGCGCGACGCACGACGGACCGGGGCGGGGCGTCGGCGACCGGGTACTGGTCGGCGGCGACCGGGGCGTACCGGCCGGATCTGGTGGAGCTGGCGCTGGGGCACGGGGTGCGGCTGCCGGAGGTGCTGGGCCCTTCGGGGACCGCCGGGTTCACGCCGGAGGGGCTGCTGATCTCCGCGGGGACCGGCGAGACCATGGCGGCGGCCTTCGGGCTGGGTGTCGGGGAGGGCGACGCGGTGGTGTCGCTGGGGGCCTCGGGGTCGGTGTTCGGGATCCATCACGAGGCGCTGGTCGATCCGAGCGGGACGATCACCTCGTTCGCGGACGCCACCGGACGGCATCTGCCGGTGGTGCACACCAGCAATGCGGTGCGGGTGCTGCGCGGGGCGGCGGAGATGCTGGGGACGGACCTGGAGGGGCTGTCCGATCTTGCGCTGAAGTCCTCGCCCGGTGCGTACGGCATGGTGATGCTGCCCTATCTGGAGGGTGAGCGGACGCCCCATCTCCCGCACACCGCGGGGTCGTTGCACGGGATGCGGCGGGAGAGCATGAAACCCGAGCACCTGGCGCGGGCGGCGGTGGAGGGCATGCTCTGCGGCCTGGCCGATGCGCTGGATGTGCTGCGGGGGCGGGGCCTGGCGGTGCGCCGGGTGTTCCTGCTGGGGGCGGCGGCGGAGCTGGGGGCGGTGCAGGCGGCGGCGCCGGGGTTGCTCGGGGTGCCGGTGGTGGTGCCGCAGCCGGCCGATTACGCGGCGCTGGGTGCGGCGCGACAGGCGGCCTGGGCGTGGGGGGTGGCTCATGGCACGCTCACCCCGGCCGCGGGGGCGGGGTCCGGGCCGGGCGGCCAGGCTGCCTGGGTCGATCCGCCGTACTGGCCGGCCGCCGCGAGCCAGGTCTTCGAGCCGGGCGAGGAACTCCCGGTGGGGCAGGCGGTGCGGCAGCAGTACGTGGCAGTGCGTGACGAGATCCACCCGGGGGCGTTCCAGCGGGAGGCCTGAGCCGGGCAGAACTGAGCCGGGCGGAACCGAGCCGGGCGGAACCGAGCCGGGCGGAACTGAGCCGGGCGGAACTGAGCCGGGCAGATCTGACTCGGGCAGATCTGACTGGGGAGGCGGGCACGGGCCGGAGCCGGCGTGCTGCGGGCCGGGGAGCCGGGCGCGGCGCGGGCCGGGAGCCGGGCGCGGCGCGGGCCAGGCGCCGGGCGCGGGCGGGCCCTGGGCGGGCGCGGGGCGGACCGGGATCCGGGCGCAGGGTGAGCCGTGGTGCGGTGGTCCGGCCTCGCGGTGGTCGGGTGGTGCGGTGGCCCGGTGGCCCGGTGGTGCGGTGGTCCGGCGCCGCGGCCCGGTGCCGCGGGGCCCGGGATCACGGTGGTCCGGCGTTGCCGCTGCCCGGTGCCGCGGGGGTCGGCGTCGTAGTGGCCCGGTGTCGCCGTGGTCCGGCGCCGCCGTGGCTCGGGGGGCTGTGGGAGCGGGGTCAGTCGAGGTAGCCGCGGAGCTGGTCGGCGTAGGCGTGGTCGCGGAGCTTGTTGAGGGTCTTGGACTCGATCTGCCGTATGCGTTCGCGGGTGACGCCGAAGATCCGGCCGATCTCCTCCAGGGTGCGAGGCCGGCCGTCAGCCAGGCCGTAACGGAGCTGGACGACCTTGCGTTCGCGCTCGCCGAGGGTGGACAGCACCGCGTCGAGGTGCTCGCGGAGCAGCAGGAACGCGGCGGATTCGACGGGGGAGGCGGCGTCGCCGTCCTCGATGAGGTCGCCGAGGGCGACGTCCTCCTCCTCGCCGACGGGGGCGTGCAGCGAGACCGGCTCCTGGGCGAGCCGGAGGACCTCGCTGACGCGCTCCTCGGTGAGGTCGAGGTGGGCGGCGACCTCCTCGGGGGTCGGTTCGTAGCCGCGTTCCTGGAGCATCCTGCGCTGGACCCGTACGACGCGGTTGATCAGTTCGACGACGTGGACCGGGACCCTGATGGTGCGGGCCTGGTCGGCGAGGGCGCGGGACATGGCCTGGCGGATCCACCAGGTGGCGTAGGTGGAGAACTTGTAGCCGCGGGCGTAGTCGAACTTCTCGACGGCGCGGATCAGTCCGAGGTTGCCCTCCTGGACGAGGTCGAGCATGGTCAGGCCGCGGCCGACGTAACGCTTGGCGACGGAGACCACCAGGCGGAGGTTGGCCTCGATCAGGCGGCGTTTGGCCATCCGGCCCAGGACCACCAACGTGTCGAGTTCGTGGGCGAGTTGGGAGGAGGGGTCGGAGGTGTGGGTGAGCTTCTCCTCGGCGAAGAGGCCGGCCTCGACGCGGCGGGCCAGCTCGACCTCCTCGGCGGCGGTGAGCAGCGGGATCCGGCCGATCTCGCGGAGGTACTGGCGGAAGAGGTCGGAGGACGGGCCGCCGGCCTCGGGGCGGGGCGCGGGGCCGGGCGCCGGGTCGGGCCCGGCGGGGAGGTCTTCCAGGAGCATCTCGACCGCGGGAGCTTCGGGCTGCTGGGGGACGGCGACCGGCCCGTTCGGTGCGTCGGCCTGCCGTGCGGGGGACGCGGCGTGGGGCTGCGGGGCGGGTGCTGCGGCGTCCGGCGCGTCGGCGAGGGTCTGGATCTGCACGGGGGCGACCTCCAGGGTGATCGCTGCTGAGGCGGCAGAAAAGCCGGGCACGGCTGCGGCCGAGCCGCCGTCCGTCCCGTACGTCGAGAGCGGTTCCGCGGGGGCGTGCGGTGGCGTACGACCGGACCCGCCGCGCTCCGAGGAGTGAGGCACCGCTTCTCAGTGTGGAGTACGACACAGCCCCGCCACGAGGGGCGTGCGGCCACTTTTTGAGTCCGTTCCGTGACCGGACGGCTACCGCGGGGCGTCAGCCGCCCTGCGGGGGCGGGGTGATGGCGGTCCGGGGCGCAAGAAACACCCCGAATTCCCTGAATGCCCTGATTGCCCTAAAGGGCGGCGTAGCCGCGTTCGCGGAGGGACTGGCCGTACTGCTGGAGGACCCAGAGTTCGTTCTGCACGGCGGCCAGGTGCTCGGGGTCGGCGCGCGGGCCGAGGCGCTGGAGGGTGCCGCGGATCTCGGTGACGCGCTGGTTGACCGCGGCGAGGCGGACGGCGACCAACTGGACGCCGGCGTAGGCCTCGTCGGGGTCCCGGCGGGTGTGCAGCGGTTCCACGGCGAGCTCGGTGACCATGGCGCGGACGGTGTCGTCGGGGGCGGCCTCGCGCACCCGGGCGAGGTAGCCGTTGTCGGCCGCACCGGCGGTCGCGCCGCCGGCGTCCTCGATGCACTGGCGGACCACGGTGTAGGGCGGGGCGGTGAACTCGTCGGCGCCGTACGCGTCGAAGGCCGGGGAGACCAGATCCGGGCGCTGCAGGGCGAGTTTGAGCAGCTCGCGCTCGACGCGGTGGGCGGGGCTGCGGAGGTTGAGGGCCGGGCCGCGGGGGCCGGGGGTCGGGCCGGGCTGTTCGGGGGCGGGGGCCTGGGCGCGCTGTGGGGTGCGGTGCTGGCCCGGGCCGCCGCCGTCCCGGCCGCGTTCGCGGGCCCAGCGGGCGAGTTGGGAGACCCGCTTGACCACGAACTGGGTGTCCAAGATGCCGAGCATGCCGGCGAGTTGGACGGCGGATTCGTGCTGGATGGCGCTGTTCTTGATGCGGGCGACGATGGGGGCGGCCTCGTCGAGGGCGGCGGCCCGGCCGACGGTGGTGTCGAGGTTGTGCCGGGAGACGACGTGACGGAGTGCGAACTCGAAGAGCGGGGTGCGGGACTCCACCAGGTCGGCGACGGCCTGCTCGCCCTTGGCGAGCCGCAGGTCGCAGGGGTCCATCCCGCCGGGGGTGATGGCGATGGAGGTTTCGGCGGCGAACTTCTGGTCGTCCTCGAAGGCCCGCAGCGCGGCCTTCTGGCCGGCCGCGTCGCCGTCGAAGGTGAAGACGACCTCGGAGCCGGAGTTGTCCATCAGCAGCCGGCGGAGGATCTTGATGTGGCCCTCGCCGAAGGACGTGCCGCAGGTGGCGATGGCGGTGGTGACGCCAGCCAGGTGGCAGGCCATCACGTCGGTGTAGCCCTCGACGACGACCGCGCGGTTGGTCCTGGCGATCTCCTTCTTGGCGAGGTCGATGCCGTACAGGACGTGGGACTTGCGGTAGATCGGGGTCTCGGGGGTGTTGAGGTACTTGGGGCCGTTGTCGTCCTCGCGCAGCTTGCGGGCGCCGAAGCCGACGACCTCGCCGGCGATATCGCGGATCGGCCACATCAGACGGCCGCGGAAGCGGTCGATGGGGCCGCGGCGGCCTTCCTGGGAGAGGCCGGAGAGGACCAGTTCCTGGTCGCTGAAGCGCCGGCCGCGCAGGTAACGGGTGAGGTGGTCCCAGCCGGCCGGGCTGTAGCCGATGCCGAAGTGCTGGGCGGCGGTCTGGTCGAAGCCGCGCTCGGCGAGGAACTTCCGGGCGATCTCGGCCTCGGGGCTGTCCAGCTGCTCGATGTAGAACTGGGCGGCGGCCTTGTGGGCCTCGACCAGGCGGGTGCGCTCGCCCTGCTGGCGGCCGGGGGTGTAGCCGCCCTCTTCGTAGCGCAGGGTGATGCCGGCCTGGGAGGCGAGGCGTTCGATGGTCTCGGCGAAGGAGAGGTGGTCGATCTTCATGATGAAGTCGACGGTGTCGCCACCCTCTTGGCAGCCGAAGCAGTGGTAGAGCCCCTTGGCGGGGCTGACGTGGAAGGACGGGGACTTCTCGTCGTGGAAGGGGCACAGGCCCTTGAGGTTGCCACCGCCGGCGTTGCGGAGCTGGAGGTACTCGGACACGACGGCGTCGATCGGGACCGCGTCCCGTACCGCCTTCACATCGTCATCGTTGATCCTGCCTGCCACGCGTGAATTCTACGGGGGTGGCGGCACTCCCCCGTCCGGACGCCCCCGGTGGCGGGACCGTCGCCGCAGGTCACCGCATGACCTCCAGGAAGCGCTCCAGGCCGATGTTGCCACCGGAGATGATCACGCCGATACGGGGCGGGAGGGGGTCGACCCGGCCGGCGAGGAGGGCGGCCAGGCCGCTGGCGCCGCTGGGCTCGGTGACGATCTTGAGTCGTTCGAAGGCGAGCTTCATGGCGGCGCGGATCTCGTCGTCGCTGACCAGGACCACCGAGTCCACCAGGCGCCGGTTGACGGCGAAGGTCAGGGTGCCGGGGGTGGCCACGGCCTGGCCGTCGGCGATGGTGTGCGGGACCGGGACGGTGACGGGGTGGCCGGCGGCGAGCGAGCGCTGGGTGTCGTCGCCGGACTCCGGCTCGACGCCGATCATGCGGATGCCGGGGGCCAGGGCGGTCGCGGCGGTGGCGCAGCCGGCCATCAGCCCGCCGCCGCCGACCGGGACCAGCAGCGCGTCGAGCGGGCCGGTCTCCGCCAGCAGTTCCAGGGCGGTGGTGCCCTGGCCGGCGATGACGTGCGGATGGTCGTAGGGCGGGACGAGGGCCAGGCCGCGTTCCTCGGCGATCTTGTGGGCGAGGGCGGCGCGGTCCTCGGTGTAGCGGTCGTAGCGGACGATCTCGGCGCCGTAGCCGGCGGTGGCGGCCACCTTGGCGGCGGGGGCGTCCTCGGGCATCACGATCACCGCACGGCTGCCGAGCTCCCGGGCGGCCAGGGCGACGGCCTGGGCGTGGTTGCCGGAGGAGTACGCGGCCACGCCGCGGGCGAGCTGCTCCGGTGCGAGCCGAGAGACGGCGTGGTAGGCGCCGCGGAACTTGAAGGCCCCGACGCGCTGGAAGTTCTCGCACTTGAGGTGCACCTCGGCGCCCACCAGGGCGTCGAGGGTGCGGGAGCGCAGCACGGGCGTGTGGTGGGCCACGCCCGCGAGGCGCCGGGCGGCGTCCCGGACGTCGTCGAGGGTGACGACGGGGTCCGGGAGGTCGCCGGCGCTGGGGCCGGGGCGCTGTGTCATGGGCGCACGCTACGGGAGCAGTGCGGCCAGCGGTACCTCCGGATCGGCCAGAGTGGCCGGGTCCAGCGGGCGGCCGGAACGGATCAGCGCCTGGACGGTCTCGTTGACGTCCCGGACGTTGACGTTCATCCCGGCGAGCAGGCGGCCGTCCGCGGCGAGCCAGAAGGCGAGGAACTTCCGCTGGGCGACGTCGCCGCGGTGGACGACCCGGGCGTAGGAGCCGGGCGGGGCGTAGCCGGAGTACTCCATGCCGAGGTCGTACTGGTCGGAGAAGAAGTACGGGAGGTGGTCGTGGCCGACGTCCTGGCCGAGCATGGCGCGGGCGGCGGCCGGGCCGCCGCTCAGAGCGTTGGCCCAGTGTTCGACGCGCAGCCGGGTGCCGGGCCGGGGGGCGTCGCCGCCGAGGGTGAGCGGGGCGGCGGCGACATCGCCGGCGGCGTAGATGTACGGGTCGGAGGTGCGCAGCGCGGAGTCCACCGCGATGCCGCCGCCCGTGGCACCGGTGCGGTCGACGAGGTCGAGGCCGGCCTGCTCGGCGAGCGCGGTGCGCGGGGCGGCGCCGATGGCGGCGAGCACGTCGTGGGCGGGGTGTTCCTCGCCGTCGTCGGTGCGGACCGCGCACACCATGCCGTCCTGGCCGACGATCTCGGTGAGGCGGGCGCCGAAGTGGAAGCGGACGCCGTGGTCGCGGTGCAGATCGGTGAACAGGGCGCCGAGTTCGGGTCCCAGGACGCCGTGCAGGGGGGTGGGGGACGGTTCGACGATGGTGACGTCGGCGCCGTAGGCGCGGGCCGCGGCGGCGACCTCCAGGCCGATCCAGCCGGCGCCGGCGATGACGAGCCGGCCGCTGCGCTCCGCTCCAGCCCGGCCCTCCTTGGTGCCTGCGCACGCCGTGCTCTCGCGGCCGAGGGAGGCCAGCACGCCGCGCAGCCGTTCGGCGTGCGCGAGGCGGCGCAGGTGGTGCACGCCGGCCAGGCCGGTTCCGGGGACGTCCAGGCGGCGCGGTTCGGCGCCGGTGGCCAGCAGCAGCTTGTCGTAGGCGATCAGGGTGCCGTCGCCGAGGCGGACGGTCCTGGCGGCGGGGTCGAGGCGGACGGCGGGCTGGCCCAGGTGGAGTTCGATGTGCGCCTGGGCGTACCAGGCGGGGTCGTGGACGAAGACGCTGTCGCGCTCCTCGGTGCCGAGCAGGAAGCCCTTGGACAGCGGGGGCCGCTCGTAGGGGTGGTCACGCTCGTCACAGATGAGGATCACCCGGCCGGTGAAGCCTTCGGAGCGGAGTGTCTCCGCGGCCTTCGCCCCGGCCAGGCCACCCCCGACGATGACGAACGTCTGGTGTGCGTCGACCACTTGCTTCCTCCTCGTTGCGGTGCCGGGCGTCCGCGTCCGCGGCCGTGAACGCCCGGTGTGCGCCGGTTGGTTTCCCGGTGTGCCGGTGTCTTCCCCCCGTTCGCTCCGGGGTGGCGTTCCCGGATCGCTTTCCCCCGTAGATGCGTTCGGTGTGGGCGGGGTTGTCCGCGCGCTGTGCGTTCTGCGCGTTCCGCACCGGGTCCCGTGTTCGAAAACGGTCGGCTTCGAGCGTCCCGCACGGAGCGTAAGGGGGGAAGAGGGGCTTCCCCCAAGGGTCACCCTCAGTTGGCCTCCGGGTTACCAGGGCGTCGGGTGAGACGGGCGTGCAGCGAGCGGGCCGACAGGTCCGTCAGGGCGGCGATCTGGTCGATGACGGCGCGCATCCGCGCGGTGTCGTCACCGGCCGCGTCGAAGAGCGAACGGAACTGCGGGTCAAGGCCGTCGGGGGCGCGGGCCAGCAGGGCGTCGGCCAGTTCGGCGAGGACGATCCGCTGGTCGGCCCGGAGCGCTTCCTGGTCGGGGCGCTGCATGACGTAGCGGTCGGCGACGGCCTTCAAAACGGCGCATTCCAGCCGGGTTTCGGCCGGAACCACCAGCTCGGCGCCGTAGCGGGTGAGCCGTCCGCTCCCCCACCGAGCCCGGGTCGCACCCTCGGCGGCCAGGCAGAAGCGGCCGATGAGCTGGCTGGTGGCGTCCTTGAGGCGGGCCTGGGCGAGGGCCGAACCGTCGTAGCCGTGCGGCCACCACTCCTGGTCCAGGAGGCGGTCCAGCGCGGCGGCCAGCTCTTCGGGCCCGGCGCCCGGTGCGTAGCGGGCGCCGGCGACGGCGAAGATCTCGGCCCGCTCGGGGTCGGCGAGGAGCACATTGGGGTCGAGGTGCCCGGCGTGCAGGCCGTCCTCGACGTCGTGCACCGAGTACGCGACGTCGTCGGACCAGTCCATCACCTGCGCCTCGAAGCTCCGCGCGCCGTCGGGGGCGCCTTGCCGGAACCACGCGAAGACCGGCAGGTCGTCCTCGTAGACCCCGAACTTGCCGGAGGAGGGGTCGGTGGGGTGCGCGCCGCGCTTCCAGGGGTACTTGGTGGCGGCGTCGAGCGCGGCGCGGGAGAGGTTGAGCCCGACGCTGAGCGCCCCGCCGTCGGGGCCGGGGGCGAACCGCTTGGGCTCCAGACGGGCCAGCAGCCGCAGCGACTGGGCGTTGCCTTCGAAGCCGCCGCAGGGCGCGGCGACGGCGTCGAGGGCCTGTTCGCCGTTGTGCCCGAAAGGCGGGTGGCCGAGGTCGTGCGCCAGGCAGGCGGTCTCGACCAGGTCCGGGTCACAGCCGAGGGCGGCGCCGAGCTCCCGGCCGACCTGGGCGCACTCCAGGGAGTGGGTCAGCCGGGTGCGGGGGCTGGCGTCCCAGGCGTAGGTGAGCGCGCCCGGGGCGACGACCTGCGTCTTGCCGGCCAGTCTGCGCAGCGCGGCGGAGTGCAGCACCCGGGCGCGGTCGCGCTGGAAGGCGGTGCGCCCGGGCCGTTTGTCGGGCTCGGGGACCCAGCGCTCGGTGTCGGCCGCGGTGTAGCCGGGGATGGTCGGTGGTGTGCCCGTCATACAGCGACGGTAGCCGCCCCGATGCGCTCGGAGTCGGATCCGGTACGTGCCAGGAGCGCCTGGTCGTAGCGGTGCAGGACCAGACGGGCCAGTGCGGGGTGGTCGCCCAGGGGTGCGGCGGCGGCCCCCGGGGCGGCGGCCGCGCACTGGGTGGCGAAGCGGCCGGGGGCGGTGAAGCAGGCGGCGACGGCGATCCGTTCGTGGCCGCGGGCGGTCAGCTCCCGGACCGCCTCGGCGACGGTGGGCGCGGCGGCCGACGCGTAGGCGGGGAGGACGGGGAGGCCGTCGAGCCGGTCGGACAGCAGCCGGGCGATGTCCTCGGTGTCCCGGGCGGAGCGGCCGGCGCGGGAGCCGGCGGCGGCCAGCACCACGGCGCTGCTGCCCCGGCCGGCGAAGGCGCCGGCCTCCCGCAGCCGGCCGTGCAGCGCCTCGGCGAGCAGGGGGTGCGGCCCGAGCGGCTCGGCGAGCGTCCCGGACAGCTGCCCGGCCGCCGTCAGCGCGGCCGGCAAGTCGTGGCCGACGTGGTGGCCGCGGCCGAACAGCAGCGGGACGAGGACGGCCGCGCCGCGCAGCCCGGCGAGGGTGTCGGCGAGCAGCGGCCGGTCGAGCTCGAGGTGCCCGAGCCGTACGGGGAGTCCGGGGCGCAGGGCCCGGACCCGGGCGAGCAGCGCACGGACGGTGGGCAGGGCGCGCGGATCGCGGCTGCCGTGGGCCACCGCGACCAGGGTGGGGGCGGCCGGCCCGGTGCGGCGGAAGCCGTGCAGCCGGACGGTACGCAGCCGGCTGCCGAGCTGTGCGCCGATCTCGGCGGCGAGGTCCGCCGAGCCGAGCGGTCCGGGCGGCGGGGAGGCGGTCGGGCAGGGCGCCGGCGCGACGGGCCCCCGGCGGCCCGGCCCGAGGCGTTCCGGTGCCTGGTGGTCAGGCCCTTGGTCGTCAGGCCCCTGGTGGCCCGGCGCCAGGTAGTCCGGTGCCTGGTGGCCCGGCGCCAGGTAGTCCGGTGCCTGGTGGCCCGGCCCCTGGTAGTCCGGTGCCGGATCGGCGGGCCCCGGACGGGCGGACCCCTGGCGGGAGGGCGGGTGCGGTATCGGCGCCGTCATGAACCGAGCCTGGCAGCCGGGCGTTGCGGCGCCGTTTCCCCGCCGCGACATCCGTGTTCCGTCCGGCTGCCGCCCGGGCTACTCCTGCTGTGCGCCGGCCTCGTGGGCGTCGACCTCCGCCAGGTAGCGGGCGCGGGTGGCCTCGTCCAGGAAGGAGGCGCGGAAGGAGTTGCGGGCCAGCGTGCCCAGCGTCTCCGCGCCCAGGCCGAGGGCGTCGCGCACGGCGGTGAAGTTGTCGTCGGCGTAGCCGCCGAAGTAGGCCGGGTCGTCGGAGTTGACGGTCACCAGCAGCCCGGCGTCCAGCATCTCGGGCAGCGGGTGGTCGGCGAGGTCGTCAATGACCCGCAGCCGGACGTTGGAGAGCGGGCAGACGGTCAGCGGCACCTGCTCGGCCGCCAGCCGGGCCACCAGCCGCTCGTCCTCCATGCAACGCACGCCGTGGTCGATCCGGTCCACGCCCAGGACGTCCAGGGCCTCCCACACGTAGGCGGCCGGGCCCTCCTCACCGGCGTGCGCCACGCACTTCAGACCGGCCTCCCGAGCCCGCGCGAAGACCTCGCGGAACTTCGACGGCGGGTTGCCGACCTCCGCCGAGTCCAGGCCGACGGCGGTGATCCGGTCCAGGTGGGGGCGGGCCGCCTCGAAGGTCTCCAGGGCCGATGCGGCGCTCTGATCGCGCAGGAAGCACATGATCAGGCGGGTGCTGATGCCGTAGGTCTGCTCGGCGGTGTCCAGCGCGCGGGCCAGGCCCTCCACGACGGTGCCGATCGGGACGCCGCGGGCGGTGTGCGCCTGCGGGTCGAAGAAGATCTCGGCGTGCCGGACGCCCTGCTCCTTGGCGCGGGCCAGATAGGCGTGCGCGAGGTCGGCGAAGTCGTCCTCGGTGCGCAGCACGGCCATCAGCGCGTAGTAGAGGTCCAGGAACGACTGCAGGTCGGTGAAGGAGTAGGCGCGGCGCAGCGCGTCCTCGGTGGCGTAGGGCAGGGTGACGCCGTTGCGCTCGGCGAGCGCGAAGGCCAGGCCGGGCTCCAGGGTGCCCTCGATGTGCAGGTGCAGCTCGGCCTTGGGCAGCGGCCGGTGGGCGGAGGGGGAAGCGGGAGCGGAAGCCACGGGGTCACACCTGTTCTGCGGTACGGGAGGGGCCCTCCGGGCGGGAGGGTCCGTCGGTTCGGGCGGAGTCGCCCAGGTTAGCCGTGGGGGTGGGCGCGGACCGCGGCGGCGCCCCGCCAGTGGCCGCCCTCGATCGGGGTACCGGCGGTGCGCAGCCGGGTGGCGAGCGGTTCGGCCGCCAGGTAGACCCAGGCCCGTACGGTCCGGCCGTCGGGGCACACCGCGTCCGTGGCGACCCGCTCGTAGAGGTTCCCCGGGGCGCCGGGGGTGTGGCCCTCCAGCCGGTCCAGGTCCGCCCGCACCCGGTCGTAGTCGGCCGCCCGGGGCCGGACGAGGGCGCCGTGCACCACCGCGTCCGTGGGCCCGGCGACGGCGTAGGGGTATCCGGGCCCGTCGTAGAGGAGTGCGCCGCCGATGCGGGCGGGCTCCTCGTGGGCGGTCCGGCCGCGCAGCAGCGCGTGGTTGGCCTCACCGGGGCGCAGCGTTCCGTAGACGAAGAACGGCAGCCGCTCGGGCTCGGGGGTCATGGTGGTGCGGTCCTCTCCGGGCGCGGTGCGTCATCGGCCACGATGCCAGGTGCCCCTGCAACCATCATCGGCCGGTGGGCGTCGGTCCCTGCGGGATCGATCGCGAACGGACGTGATCGGGCGTGATCGGGACGGGGGCAGGGGATGCCAGGGCTGATGCGGCGGATACGGGCCGGTGCGGGCCGCCTGCGGCTGCCGCGGACCCGGCGCGGGCAACGCCGTGCCTATCAGGCTGTGGTGGCCGCGACGGTGCTGGCACTGGCCCCGGCGACCTGGCTGAACGCCACCGCGGGCCCGCGGGTGCGCACGGTCGCCGACGCTCCCCCGGCGCCGGTCGCGATCGTCTTCGGGGCAGGCCTGTGGAACGGCGTGCCGTCCCCGTACCTCGCCCACCGGCTGGATGCCGCCGCCGCGCTCTACGCCCGGGGGACGGTCCGCGCGGTCCTGGTCACCGGCGACAACAGCACCCACGACTACGACGAACCGGACGCGATGCGCGCCTACCTGCTGCGGCACGGCGTCCCGGCCCGGAAGATCGTCAGCGACTACGCGGGCTTCGACACCTGGGACTCGTGCAGCCGCGCCCGCCGGATCTTCGGCGTGGACCGGGCGGTGCTGGTCAGCCAGGGCTTCCACATCCGGCGGGCGCTGGCACTGTGCGCGGCGGCCGGCGTGGACTCCTACGGCGTCGGGGTCGCCGCCCGGCACGATGTGACCTGGGCGTACGGCGGTGTCCGGGAGATCCTCGCGGCGGGCAAGGCGGCGGTGGACGCGCTGGTCCGGCCCGATCCGCACTTCCTGGGGCCGCGCGAGAAGGGGGTGGCGGAGGCGCTGCGGTAGCGCTCCTCCTCCGCCACCCCCATGGCCGCGGGGCGGTCAGCCCTGGACCGCCTGGGAGTACAGGCTGAGGATCTTCCCCCCGAAGTAGGGGCTGTAGGAGATCCGGTCGGCGTCCGGGCCCTTGGGGCCGCCGCCGTTGAGGCCGCCGATCACGCCGATGACCCGGCCGGTGCCGGTCTCCTCGTCGAAGTCGGTCAGCCAGGGGCTGCCGGAGGTGCCGCCGTAGAACCCGCCGCAGTCCATGCGCAGTTGGTGGGTGCCGGTCAGCCGGGAGGTCTGGGCGGCACAGCGCACCGCCCGGTCCTCCGGGTCGTTCTGCACCTTGGGGTAGCCGACGACGGTGACGTCGTTGGTGTAACCGGGCGTGGGGGTGAGGATGTTGGCGCCGGTGACCTCCTCAAGGGTGTGGCCGTCCTGCGAGCGGGCGACGGTCGCGAAGGCCACGTCGAGGTCGGCCTTGTCACCGGTGGTGCCGCGGTCGGGGTAGGCGAAGGACTGCTGGATCGCCCACACCCCGTACGGCTGGGTGGCCGCGCCGGAACGATACTGCGGGACGAACGCGGCGCGGGTGCCCGGGTTGCAGTGCCCGGCGGTGAGGATCAGGTTGCGGTGCGGGCTGTGCACGACGCTGGCGGTGCAGTGGTGCGCCCGGGCGTCGCCGTCGATGGTGAACAGCACGCCGACGGACGGGATGCCGTCGAAGTGCCGTGCGGTGTCGGGGACCTTGCCCGCCGGGGCGGCGGACGTCGCGGCCGGTCCTGACCCGGTTGCCCCGGTGGCCCCGGTGGCCGAGCCTCCCGGGGTGTCGTCCCCGGAGGGCGCGGCGGCCGCCATCCGCTCGGACGTCCAGAAGGCGGCGGCGTCCTGGCTGGTCCAAGAGGTGTCGGGGGCGACGCTCGGCCGGCCGGGGTCCGAGGTGCGGCTCCCGGTGGCGCCGGCGGCGTGCCCGGCGGGCGCGGTGATCAGGCACACCGCCATGCCGAGGGCGGCGGTCGCCGCGCGGTTCCAGCGCCGCCGGCTGCGCCCTGCCGGAGCGCGGTGCCGTCCACCGTGCTCCCTGCTGTGCTGCGTCACGTCAGTTCGTCTCCTCTGCGATCCACGACAGGTAGCCGCTGCCCCCGTGGGTGATCGGGGTGGCGATGATCTCGGGGGTGTCGTAGTCGTGCGCCCGGAGGAGGTAGCCCTCCAGCTCCGGGTAGCGCGTCTGCGCCGTCTTGAACAGCACCTGCCACTCGCGGCCGGTCTGCACCGCGCCGTCCCAGCGGTAGACCGAGGTCACCGGGGCGCTGATCTGGGCGCAGGCGGCGAACCTGCCCTCGATCGCACCGCGGGCCAGCCGCTCGGCCTTCTCCTCGCTGTCGGTGGTCGTCATGACGGTCAGGAACGCGGTCGGCGGCCCGGCCGGATCGGGTGGTGGGCTCGGGGCGGTGGGGTCGGCCACGGTGGGTGCATCCTTCGGTGTGGGGGGACAAGGGACGCCAAGATCCGCATGGTACGGACGAGATGATCATCCCGGTAGCAACCGGTCCGGCCCGTGGCGGTATGCACCCGGACGCCCGGGCCGGTGGCCGCCCGTTCCCCGGTTGCGTGCCCCCGGGCAACGGCAACGATGGGAAGGGACCCCTCGCCGCCGGTCCGGATGCGAAAGGCCAGCCTCATGGACGATCTCACCGCGCTCACCCGCCGCCAGCTCGACGACGCCAGGGCCGCCGCCCACGGCCGCAGCGCCCATCTCTTCCTGCACGACGGACCCCTCCGCCAGACCGTGATCGCCCTGATCGCCGGCGCGGCGCTGGACGAGCACAACGCCCCCTCGGCGGCGAGCCTCCACGTGCTCCAGGGCCGGGTCCGGCTCACCGCGTCCAGCGACAGCCAGGAGCTGACGACCGGTCAGATCGCCGCGATCCCGCACGAACGGCACGGGCTGGAGGCCGTCGAGGACTCGGTGGTCCTACTCACGGCCGTCACGGAGGTCCAGGCACGGGTCCGCCCCAAGAAGCCGGCGGGGGCGAGAGGGGGAGCGGCGCGGCATCGGACGTACTGATCATGCGGGTTGCCGCGGATCACGCGCATTGCCGCACAGGCGGCACGACGACCCGGGGCGACCTCGGCGAGCTCGGCGAGCTTGAGGCCCAGAACCCCAGAACGCAGGCCTTTTCTTGACGTGGGGACCAGCGCGTCGATCCCACGACCTTTTCAGTCTTCACATTTTTCTGAATGTTGCGTACTCTCTGAGTCATGACCAGTCCACGCAACAGCTCCCGTGGCACCCCCGGCAGCCCGCCGCCCGACGACTCGACCGGCACCCCGACCAACGCATCGACCGACGCACCGACCAGTGCCCCAACTGCCCGACCGACCAGCGATCCGACCACCCACCGGGCCGCCCGCCGGACCACCCCCGTGCAGCTCACGGGTGCGCCCGAGACGCTCCTCGCCACGCTGTACGGGCGCGCCGTGGACAGCCGGTCCGAGCGGCCGGTCCTCGGCGACACCCTGGCCGCCGACACCGTCCGGCGGCTCGACCACGACTTCACCACGATGCGGATGAGCCCCAGCGAAGCGACCTCGGTCGCGCTGCGGGCACGGCAGTTGGACGAATGGACCGCCGGCTTCCTCGCCCGGCACCCCGAGGCGACCGTGGTGCACCTGGGCTGCGGCCTCGACACCCGCGTGGACCGCCTGGACCCCGGTCCCGGGGTGCGCTGGTTCGACATCGACTACCCCGAGGTCATCGCACTGCGGCGGCAGCTCTACCCGGAGCGCGCCGGGTACGTCACCATCCCGTCGTCGGTCACCGACCCCGCTTGGATCGACGAGATCCCCTCGGACCGGCCGACCATGATCGTGGCCGAGGGCCTGCTGATGTACCTGACCGAGCAGGACGGGACGGCGCTGCTGCGACGACTGATCGAGCGGGCGCCGAGCGGGGAGCTGGCATTCGACGCCTTCAGTGCGTTCGCGATCCGTACGCAGTGGACCAACCGGGTCGTACGGAAGGCGGGCGCGCGGCTGTATTGGGGCACCGACGCCGCGGGGATCGCCGCGCTCAGCCCCCGGCTGGAGACCGTCGAGAGCGTCAGCGCCCTGGAGATACCGGGCATCGAGCGCCTCTCGGCCGGATACCGGCTGGCCGCCCGGCTCTCGGCGAAGATCCCCACGGTGCGCGATATGGCGCGGCTGTACCACTGCCGGTTCTGAGCGAGCCGCGCCCTGGTTGCCGGGGAGGACCGTTCCGGGACCGGAGGCACGCACGGCCCGTTCTACGCCGCGGGCCGGTGGTGCCGGTGGTGCCGGGGTGCCTCCGGAGCGGGCTGCGTGGGTTCAGACCGCCAGCCACTGGTCGTACGCCAGCTTGCACAGCAGGGCGACGACCACGACCACCAGCACTCCGCGGACGAACCCGGCGCCGCGCTTGAGCGCCATCCGGGCGCCCACCATCCCGCCGACGAGGTTGAACAGGGCGAGCAGTCCACCCAGTTGCCACAGCACGGTGCCCTGGATCGCGAACATCGTCAGCGCGCCGATGTTGGTGCAGACATTGATGACCTTGGCGGTGGCCGACGAGGTGACCAGGTCCATGTGCAGCACCGCGGTGAGCGCGACGATCAGGAACGCGCCGGTCCCCGGCCCGATCAGACCGTCGTAGAAGCCGATGCCCAGGCCCGCGATGAGGACGGCCGCGAGCACCCGCCGCCGGGAGACCGGGCCCGACAGCGCGGGGGCGGTACCGAAGGAGGGCCGGACGAGGACGAAGACCAGCACCGCCAGCAACACGGCCATGATCAGCGGGCGCAGTACCTCGCTGTTGATACCTGCCGCGAAGAACGCCCCGGTCAGCGAACCGGCCATCGCGGCCAGGCCGATCCGCAGCGCGGTACGGACGTCGAGCGGGGCCTTGCGGACGTAAGTGACCGCGGCCGCGGTGGTGCCCACGATGGCGGTGGACTTGTTGGTACCGAGGACGAAGGCGGCGGGGGTGTGCGGAAGGCCTAGCAGCAGCGCGGGGAGCAGGAGCAGTCCGCCGCCGCCCACCACCGCATCGATCCAGCCCGCCGCGAGCGCGGTCAGGCACAGCAAGGTCAGGGCGAAGAGCGATATATCAGCAGGCACCGGGCGATCCTATGAACCGGACGCCGCACCGGGTTCCGGATTACGGACACTGTGACCGGTGCAACCCACCCGCCGCGACCGACGGACGGCCTTGCGATCGGCGGTGAACTCCCCGTGCATCGGCTGGGGTTCGGCACGGGCGGACGGGTCGGCGCCGGCCACTGGAGGCCGCGGCGCGACGCCCGGAGCAGACGGTGGCGCTGCTGCGCCGGGCGGTGGCGCACGGCATCACCCCGAGCGACACCGCCGACTACTAAGTGGTCGGCTCCGGAAGTCCTTCGGGGTTGACTACGGAGCCGGGACCATGCGTGTCGGTGCGTCAGATGCCGGGGGCACTGAATGGAGGCCGCAGGAGCAGGCTAGGTGTATTGCCCTGTGAGCCCGCGAACGCGCCGATGGGCAGGAAGACGTCCTCATACTGTGCAGTGCCACGGATAGAGGTCCGAAGCCGTCTGCGGAAGTCACGTGCAGCGGCAGCAGCGCATCACTAACCGGCCGTCTTTTGTCCACCCACTTGCCTACTTGAGGTCGGAGAGAAGTGCGTCAAGTGCCTTCCCCAGAGCGTCGGAGTTGGCTGTGTCGAACCACGTGGTGCGGATGCGTTCGTTGGCTCCTTTTGGTGTCTCGTGGTCGGCCGCGAGCTGGTGCAGGGAGCGGGTCTCGTCGCTCAGGGCGTGCCCAACGCCCTGGAAGAGGCCGCGGACGTAGCGGTCGGCGTCCTCGGCGGGAATGCCCTGCCGGGCGGCCCAGGCGGTGAGCGTGGCCAGGTACCAGTAGTGGGTGGTCAGCGTGGCGGTCAGGGCCTGGTAGACGTTGAGGGTCGCTTCGTCCGCGACGGGGAGCGTTCCGCCGAGGTGGCCGAAGAGGTCGTCCACGGCAGTGTGGGAGGGGCAGGTCACGGTGACGGACTGCCGCTCGCGCGCGGCGGGCAGTGGGATGGCGCGCACCACGGGGGCGCCGGTGCCGAGGGTGTGGCGCAGCTCGCTGATGGCGACGCCGGTCATGACGCTGGCCACGACGCGGTCGCTGCCGATCCGGAGCCCGGCGAGGGCCTCGGCGCGGTCCTGGGGGCGAACGGCGAGGATCACCAACTCGCAGCGGTTCACCACGTCCTGGTTGTCAGTGCACACGCGTACGTTCGGATACTGCTGGGACAGTTCGGCGGCTGTACGGGCTCCTCGTGGCGAGAGGTAGATCTCCGGTGGCTCCTCGACGCCGTCGCACAGGCCGTCCACGATAGCGCGGCCGATTTCGCCCACGCCGATGATCCCGATGCGCTTCATCATGTCTCCTGTCGTCTCGCCAGCAGTGGCTCCGGCCCCCCATCCGTGACACCGCTACTTTGAACCTGCGGGTGGAGGGCGGCGGTTTGGGCATGGCGGTCATCCTGCCTGACCGGTGCCCGCTTCGACGTGCCGGGCCCGCCGGGCGACGGATCGGGCAGGCTGGGCCAGTTCTTGATCCACTTGACGAACGGTCCGTCATGCCCGTTGCCCTGGCCTGTCCGATAGCCCCGAGCGCCGCTGAACGTGAGCGGCTGAAGAAGATGGCCTACGGCCACAGGACCGAACACCGGCTACGGGTGCGCGCCCAGGTGGTTCTGCATGCCGCGCGCGGTCGCTCCAACGCGCGTATCGCGCGGGAGACAGGGCTGCACATCGACACTGTGCGCCGATGGCGGGGCCGGTTTGCCCAGGCGGGACTGCCCGGACTCCGGGATCGCGAACGCTGCGGCCGCCCGGCCTCGTTCACTCTGGTGCAGGCCGCCGAGATCAAGGCACTGGCCTGCCAGCTCCCCGCCGAGAGCGGCACGCCGCTCTCGCACTGGTCATGCCCGGAACTGGCCCGTGAAGCCGTCGCGCGGGGCGTCGCACCCTTCCTGTCGGCCTCCACTGTGCGCCGCTGGCTGACCCGGGACGCCCTCAAGCCCTGGCAGCACCAGTCCTGGATCTTCATCACCGACCCGGACTTTCGTCTCAAGGCCACCCGGGTGCTGGACCTCTACGCCCGCACCTGGCAGGGCGAACCGCTGGGCGAGGACGAGTACGTCATCAGTGCGGACGAGAAGACCTCTGTCCAGGCCCGCTGCCACTGCCACCCCACCCTCGCGCCGGGACAGGCCCGCGCGATGCGCGTCAACCACACCTATGGCCGTGGCGGCGCACTGGCCTACCTCGCAGCCTACGACGTCCACCATGCGAGGGTGTTCGGCCGCACCGAACCACGCACCGGCATCACCCCGTTCATGAGCCTGGTTACCCAGGTCATGAACCGCGAGCCCTACGCCAGCGCCAAACGCGTGTTCTGGATCGTCGACAACGGCTCCTCCCACCGCGGCCAGAAAGCAGTCGCCCGGCTGAGGACCGCGTTCCCGAACACGGTCATGGTCCACACCCCCGTCCGCGCCTCCTGGCTAAACCAGATCGAGGTCTACTTCTCCGTCATCCAGCGCAAAGTCGTGACCCCCAATGACTTCACCGACCTGACCCAAGTCAGGGACAGGCTCCGGGACTTCGAGAACCGCTACAACGCCACGGCACAGCCGTTCCAGTGGAAGTTCACCACCTCCGACCTGGACGATCTGCTGGCCAGGCTCGACCGGCACACCGCCGACCACCCAGAACAATCCTCCGACGCACCGACAGCATGATCAACCCCCGAAGGACTTCCGGAGCCGACCACTAAGTGGTCGGCTCCGTAAATCCTGCGGGGGGTGACTGTGGAGCCTGTGTTGTGTGTGGTGCGGGGTCAGAGCTGGGGTCGGTGAGGTAGAGACCGCAGGCGCAGTCGAGGGCGTCTTCGGGGGTGCCGGCGAAGACGCTGGTGGGCAGGATGGCGTCTTGGTACTCGTCGGTGCTCGCGAGGTAGAGGGCGAAGCCCCAGGTACTGACGGATCCGCCGTACCGCGGACGCATCGGTTCGCCGTCATTCAATCGAGGCGTTTGACAGCGGCCCCAGTCGTTCAGGCTTCCTTGTCAGCGAGCCTGGTCGCTCGTCGGCCCGATGCCTTTGTTCCTGGTCGGAGTTCCGTCCGGGGCGAACGAGTGGTGGAAGGTGAAGGCGTGCGGCGCGGAGCCGTGGTCGTGGAGGTGTTCCAGCTTGGAAACCCCGTCCTGCCAGGTGGGTATCACGCCGTCGGAGACCCACCAGCACACGTAGTTCGGGTGTGCTGTCCTCTCGAACCAGTCGTAACGCCTGTTCAGCGCCTCACGGTGCAGACCGGTGTAGACGGCGTCGACGGCGGGGCGCAGGTCGGTCCAGAGTGAGAGGGTCGCGTCCAGGGCGGCGGTTTCCACCGTACGGCCCTTGCCGTACCAGGTCGGTACGGCGAACTCTCCCCATGCACCCCAGTCCAAGTCGAAGTGTGTGCCCCGATCGCGGTCTACCGCTTCAGCACGGGCGAGGTACCCGGGGTGCTGGCTGATCTTCCGGTAGATGGCCTCGCCGCTGGCGTGGAGTTCGCGCGTGAGAGGTGCGGGATCGGCGAGAGGTGACTTCAGGACGCCGAATGTGTACAGCGCAAGATGGGGCATGCGTCTCTCCCTGGTTGGGGGTGCCTGGTGTGGACCCGGTTCGGCGGCTTACGCATGGGGGCGAGGAGTCGTGGGGCGTGACCGACTCATCCCGTCGCGGGTGGCTCAGCCTGAAGGAACTCCTGTGCGACCGTGGGCGATCGCCGAAGACCAGGTGAAGGTAGCCGCCTCTGCGGGCCCTGTCGAAGTTGCGTTTTCCCTGTCCAAGTGGCCTCTCGCACCGGTCGTTGCGGGGGCTGGGGCGGCGACGGGCGGGGCAGGCTGCGGGGTACCAGTGGTCCACTTCGGCCGATCGGTTCGCCCGCCATGCCCGTCCGCACCCCCTGTCCGATAGCCCCGAGTGCCGCCGAACGCGTGCGGTTGAAGAAGATGGCCTACGGCCACAAGACCGAGCACCGGCTGCGGGTGCGTGCACAGGTGGTGCTGCACGCCGCGCGTGGACGCTCCCACGCATGCATCGCCCGGGAGACGGGGCTCCCTTGGGACACCGTGCGCCGCTGGCGTGGCCGGCTCCTAAGGCCCGGACGTGGCTGAGGAGCTGGTGGTGCGTGCCCTGCACCCCACCCGGAGGGCCTGGACCATCGGGCGCCTTCCTCACCGACCGGAGGCGGCCTGCGGATCCGGCAGGGCGTGCCCGGCCGGGGCCCGGTCGGGCGCGGGCGGGGCGGCCGGGTTGACCGTCAGGGTCAGCAGGGTGGCGCTGAGCGCACTGGCACCCGCCAGGCAGGCCGCCAGCTGACGGCGGACGCGCAGGGTGACGACGGGGACGGGGGACGGCTTGCGGTGGCGGGCCATGGACGGTGGTTCCTCAACATTCGGAGGGGCGGACGGCTGGACGGGTACGGGTGGCGCGGACCGGTGCGGGTGGCGCGGAACGGTGTGGAACGGTGTGGGCCTGGCGTGGAACGGCGCGGAACAGGCGCGGACGGCGCGGGACGCGCGCAGGGCTCAGAAGGTGAATTGCTCCGAATGGATACGGGACGCGGGGACGCCGGCCCTCTCCAGGGCGGCGACGGCGGCCCTGGCCATTCCGGGTGGCCCGCACAGGTACACATCGTGCTCCGGCAGGTCCGGGACGAGGTCGCGCAACGCGCGCGGCGCCAACGGGTCGTACGGACCGTCGGACGGGCCGAGCAGGTAGTGCAGGGTCGCGCCCCGGGCGGCGGCGATCGACTCCAGCTCCTCCCGCAGCACCAACTGGGCGGCGTTGCCCGCCCGGTAGAGCAGGGTGAGGTCTCCGGGCCCGCCCGGCAGGGTCTCGAAGAGCGCCCGCATCGGGGTGATCCCGACCCCGCCGGCGAGCAGCAGCACCTTGCTCCGGGTCCGCCGGTGGGCCGTCAGCGCCCCGAACGGCCCGGTGGCCAGCACCCGTACGCCCGGTCGCATCCGGCGGATCCGCCGGGTGTGGTCACCGCACGCCTTGACCGTGATCCGCAGGGTGTCGTCGCGTACCGGCGCGGACAGCGAGAAGGGCAGCGCCGTACGCCACAGCCGCCGGGACAGGAACCGCCAGCGGAAGAACTGCCCCGCCTCGGCCCGCAGCGCCGCCAGCCCGTGCCCCCGCATGACGACCGAGACGACACCGGGCCCCTCGACCCGGACCTCGGTGACCCGCAGGCCGTGTCGCAGCGCCGCCCGCACCGGTACGACCAGGCGGTACCAGAGCAGCAGGGTGCCGACGGTGGTGTGCAGCAATGTCCACAGCCAGACCGCGAGTTGACCACCGGCCAGGTCGGGTCCGGCGAGCTGGTGGGCGAAGGCCAGGGCGGCGGCCAGATACGTCAGCAGATGGACGGCGCGCCAGGTCTCGTGCCGTACCTGGCGGCGGACCGCGCGCGCCGAGGTGACGCCGACGGCGATCAGCAGAACGGTGCCCACGGTGGCCGCCGCCAGCCCCGGGTACCCCAGCAGCCCGCCCAAGGCCGTGAGCAGGTCGGTGCCGGTGTGCGCCGCGTATCCACACAGCGCGAGGAGGGCATGGCCGCAGCAGAGGCTGAGGACGTAGCGACCGCCGAGGGCGTGCCAGCGGGCCAACCGGTCGGCGCCGACGCCGTGTTCGACGGCCGGCACCCGGGCCATCAGCAGCAGCATGGCCAGGGTCCCGTAGCCCGCCAGGAGACCGGTGAGGTGCGCGAGGGTGGCGAACAGCGCATCGAGTCGGACCGACGGCTCGGCCTGTACCAGCCAGAGGCCGGTGACCAGCACCGCCCCGGTGGCCAGCCCGGTCAGCAGGGCGCGCGGCGAGAGGTGCAGCGGCGGCGCCGGCGCCGGCGGGATGCGCGGCGCCCGGACGGGCTTGGGCGGTACGGCCTGCGGGACGACCCGCGAGTAGAGGGGGTGCACGGTGGGCGGCTGCGGGTGCAGCGCCGCGAACGGGTCCGGAGCCGCGAACGCGTCCGCGTGCGCGAACGGGTCCGGGCCCGGGTGCGCATACGAGTTCAGGTCCGGGCCCGGGTCCACGGACAGGTACGGGCCCGCAAAGGGGGCCGGGCCCGCGGAGGGGGCCGGGTCCGCGGACGGCTGCGGGCCCGCGGAAGGGTGCGGCTCCGCGGAGGGTCGCGCTTCGGCGGGAGGGCGTGGGTCCGCGGAAGGGTACGGGCCCGCGTACGACTGCGGCTGCGGCTGCGGCTGCGGCTGCGCGTACGGCTGCTGTTGCGGGCGCGGCTGTGGGTGCGCGAGCGGGGTGTCGGCCTGGGTGGTCACGGGCCGACAACCTATGGCCGAGCGAGCCACGAAACAGCAGGTCAAGGCTCCGATTCCGGTTCCTTAAGGCAGCCTTGAGGAACGGCTGAACCGGGGTTAAGAGCAACCGCCGGAAACGGCTCGCGGGGCCATGCCCCGCACCTGTTCGGCGCCTTGAACGGTCCGCGGGAGGCTTGGGAGGGGAGCCGTGCGCCGTGGTCGGTCACGACCGACGCATCAGAGCCCCGCGTCCGCCCCTCAGCGCCAGCACCCCGTGTCCGCTCCTTCAACGGACACCGAGCGGAGAAAGTGCCCGAGGATCTCGTTGAAGGCAGCCGGTCGTTCCATGTTGGGGTAGTGGGCGGTGCCTTCGACGGTCGTCGCACGGCCGTCGGCGACGGTGCGTACGAGACGTTGGGCCATCCCGGTGTGGTCGGACGAGTCGATGTCGCCGTTGATCGCCAGCACCGGGACCGTGATCTTCGCCGCTCGAACCCAGGTGTCGGTCACCGGGACAATGTGCACGGGTTCGGAGCCGGTGTGCTTGGCGACGGTCCGCCGAGTCATCCCCCGCAACCTGCGCACCACTTCCGGGTCGACGTCGTCGAGCGTACGGTGCGGTCCTGCCGCGAACCGGTTGAACGCCTCGACCCAGCTCTCGGCGTCGCCCGCGGCCAGCGCACGCGCCTGCTCGGCCTCGATCTCGTGGACCCAGGGGTCGACGAATTCGGGCTCGCTGGTGCCGACGCCGCTGACGACCAACGCAGCCACCAGATCGGGGTGTTCGAGCGCGGTGTCGACGGCGACGCTGCCGCCCATCGACACCCCGACGAGGACCGCGGGGCCGACGTCGAGATGGCGTAACAGAGCTGCGACGTCATCGGTGTGCCGGAACGGTCCGCTCGCGTTGGCGGATCCGCCGTGCCCGCGGGCATCCGGTGCGATCACCCGGTGGTCCGGCGCGAAGACCGGCACCTGGTCGTCCCACATGCCGTGGTCCAGGAAGCCGCCGTGCAGCAGCACCAGCGGCCGGCCCGCCCCGACGTCGCGGTAGACGAGGTGGCCGTCCCCGGTGTCGAACGAGAACACATCAGAAGAAGAGTCAGTCATGACAACCAAGGTGCCATTCTCCCCCGCGGTTGGCAACCAAGATGTCATCCTGTCGGAGTGACTGACACCGACTCGCCCCTCGGACCCGACGACCTCGCCCACCGGCTCACGGAGGTGTTCGCCCTGGTCGGCCCGCTGTACCGCCGCGTCCACCGCAAGGTGGAACAAGCGGCACCCATCGAGGGGCTGTCCGTCGGCGTGCGTGCCGTCCTGGACCTCCTCAAGGAGCACGGGCCCATGACCGTCCCGCAGATGGGCCGCGCCCAGGCGTTGAGTCGACAGTTCGTGCAGCGCATGGTCAACGACGCCGCGAGCCGACGACTGGTCGAGATCACCCCCAACCCCGCCCACCAGCGGTCCTCGCTGATCCGGCTGACCGACGAGGGCAGGGCGGACATCACCGCGGTGACCGCCCGCGAGCACGCCCTACTGCGCCAGGTCGGCGGCGATCTGACCGACGCCGACCTGACCGCATGCGTACGGGTGCTCAGGGAGATGCTCGAACTCTTCGACCACGTCGACGTGAACTGAAATCCCCTGCCGCCACCTCATGCGGACGGAGCGCCGCTACAGACGGGCGCTACGGACCGACCTACAGACGGGCACTACGGACCGACCCACAGACGGGCACTACGGACCGACCTACAGACCGGCGCCACAGACCGGCCCTACGAACCGGCGCTGCCGCGTTGCTCCGCGAGCATGTCCTCGATGACCTGCTCGACGAGGTGGGCCTGCCGCGCCGGGGAGGAGCAGCCCTTGATCAGAGCCTTCGCCCGCTGTGCCGCTTCGACGGTCGGCAGGAGTCCCACGAGGAGTACCGGCAGCATCAGGCTCCGGGCGAGGACTTCATCTTCGGCGATGCCCTGTGGCCGACGGACGACCGAGACATTGACCCGGACGGCGTGTTCGTTCCCCGGCCGGGCGCCCGGCCGGTCCCTCTCGATCGCGGCGTAACGGAAGCCATGAGCCAGGTCGCAGGCGGAACAGCCCACGGGACCGCGGCCGAGCCGGTCACCGCATGCGGAGCAGAGCAGCCTGTCGAGCGCGGCATCCACCACCCGCCAGTCGTGCCGGTCGGGTTCGGCCACCACCATGTCGGCGAGGGTGACCTCCTCGTCTCCGCCGACGCCCCACGGAAGCAGAAAGGCGGACCAGGCCTCTTCGACGATGCCGTCCACCAGCGCACGACAGGCACCACAGGCCAGCGCACCGCCGTACTCAAATCCGCCGCACTCCGCACAGCGACGTAAGGCCGCCCCGACCGCCGGTCTCGCCATGCCCTGCCTCCCGTCGATGTCGGTACGACCCACAGGAAGGGACCGCCCTTCTCCCCCTCGCCCGCCCCGGCGAGTCTCCCCCACCCCGACAGACGACGGAAATGGTTTACGGCATGCGCGCGCCCGAAGCGCTGGCCGGAGGTCAGCCACCGGCCCTGAGGGCGTCCAAGTGCCGCCGCAGGACCTGCCGGAGCAGTTTCGGCGGATAGCGGTCCGGCAGCAGCGCCGCCTGGACGGTGAGTCCGTCGAGGAGGGCGGCCAGTCGTGTGCTTTCCAATGCGACGTCCATGCCGTCCGGCAGCCCGCCGGCGCGCTGGGCCTCGTGCAGTACGCGCACCATCAGGGCGTGCAGGTCGGCCTGCATCTCGGCGGCGCAGGGCCGTAGTTCGGGGCGGGTGTGTGCCGCGGCGGTGAAGGCGAGCCAGAGTGCGGCCTCTTGGCGGCGGGCTTCGTCCAGCGGGAGGAACTCGGCCAGGAGCTCCTCCGTTCCGGCCCGGCGGTCGGTACGGCCGTCGGGAGCCAGCAGCCGCTCGGCGTGGGTGCGGATGCGGTCGCCGATGCGCTGACCCAGCTCCCGCATCGTGAAAGTCATCAACTCGTCGTGGTCCGCGAAGTAGTGGCGGACCGAGCCGATGGCGAGTCCGGCTTCTTCGGCGACGTTGCGCAGCGACGCATGCTCCAAGCCCTGCCGGGCGGCGACGGACAGGACGGCCTGCGCCACCGCCCTGCGGCGGGCCACGGGGTCGACGATCTTCGGCACCTTGGCTTTATAGCACGACCGGGCTAACATTTTTTTAGCTTAAGCACGCTAAAAAGATGGGTGGTGCCTGGTGAACCCATGGCTGCTCGCCGCGATCATCGCGGTGGTCGTGATCGCGGTCGTGATCAAACGGATGATCGGGGAACCGGTCAACGCGAAGGACCTTTTCGTGGCCCCGGCGGTTCTGACCGGGATCGGCGTCCTGACCCTCCTCAAGAAGACGGACCTGACCGGCACCGACCTCGCCTGGGTCATCGCCGGCACCGCCTTCGGTGCGGCACTCGGCGCACTCCGCGGCGCCACCGTTCAACTCGTCGACAAGGGAGGGTTCCTATGGCAGCGGTACACCGGCCGCACCTTCCTCGCCGTGATCGGCACCCTGGCGCTCACGGCCGGCTTCAGCGTCCTGGCGGTGAAGCTGGGCATGCACGAGAACGCGCGCCCCCTCCAGCTCTCCCTCGGCGTGAGCTTCCTCGGCGAGTCCCTCATGGTCGGCCGCCGCGGCATGACGTCGGGAATCCCCTTCGCCCCGGCACGTACGCGCTGACGCTTCGCGCCGGCGCGGCCCTGGCACTACCAGCGGGGCGCAACCTCCAGTGGGATGCGCCCTCAGTGGGCCGCGTCCTCAGTGGGCCGCGTCCTCAGCGAGTCATGCCCTCAGAGCGCCGCGTCCTCAGGGGGCTGTCCCGGCTGGCGCCCGGCCCGGCGGCAGATTCCGCAGGGGAACGGGCAGGGCGGTATGGCGCTGCCTGCGGGCACGTACACCACGGCCGCGGCACCCCTCGGAGGCACCGCAAGTAGCGGCAGCGCCTCGGCGTCACGTCCGGGCTCCCCCGCCCCGTCCGCGGGTGGCAGGCGCCTCATCCGAACGCCTCCGCCGGCAGCTGCGGCCCCCGCCCGTCGCCCTGGCGGCCGTCGTGACAGTCGTGGCCGCCACGATCCCCCTCGCCGTTGTTGCCCTCGTCATCCTCGTCGCCCGGGACACCCTCGTAGCCAGGTACGAACAGCCGGGCACCCCGACTCTCCGCGACCCGGTGCACATCGGCCAGCGCGGCGGCCAAGTTCACGGCCAGCAGGTGGATTTCCCCGGGCGTCCAGCGCCGCCCGGCGAGCACCGCCCGCGCCTCCTCAATGAGTTCAGCCGCGGCGTTGAGCTGCTCCGCCTCGATGCGGTCGGCGGCACGGGACACGTAGCCGGTTCCGTCGCCCGCGAGATAGCAGGGCTTGCCGTCGTGACTCGACCAGGGCAGGAGCCGTGGGGTGGGGTCCGTCATCTCGCCAACTTCCTCGCCGTCTTGGGTAACCGGGTGTAGCCAATTGGTCACCGGGACAACGCGGCGGGCAATAGAATCGAAGCGCTTTAGCAGCGCCACGCAAGTCCGCTGCCTGGCGCGACGCTGCATGCGATCACATGACGAGAGGTCACAGCGTTGGACGAGACCACTCCACCCCAGCACTTGAACCCGCTCCAGCGGTTCGGCGCCGACATCAAGCAAGTACGGCTCGCCCGCAAGCTGACGCAGAAGCAGCTGGGCAGGGCGGCGGGCTACTCGGAGGCGTACGTGAGTCGGGTCGAGGCCGGCAAGTTACTGCCCCGCCCCAGCGACAAGTTCGCCAAGGGCTGCGACGTCGCCTTCGGAACGGGCAAGTTGTTCACGGACCTGCTCCACAGGATCGACGAGGGTGATCACCCGAGCTGGTTCGTGCCGTACCTCAACCTGGAGAAGAAGGCGTCGCGGATACTGGACTTCTCGGCGAACCTGGTGAAGGGGATTCTCCAGACCGAGGACTACGCGCGGGCCATCTTCCGCATCTCCAATCCTCAAGCGAGCTCAGAGGCAATCGAGGGCAAGGTCGCCGCGCGCATACGGCGTCGCAATGTGTTCGAGAGGGAAGATCCGCCTCTCTTCTGGATCATCCTCCACGAGTCGTGCTTGCGCACTGTCGTGGGCTGTGACGAGGTGATGGCCGGACAACTTGAGTACCTGTTGAAGGCCGCTACATCGCCATGCATCAAGCTTCAGGTGCTGCCGTTCTCCGGGGGTGCCCCGGCTGCCCATGCGAAGCCCTTCACTGTGTTGCGCTTCACCGACTCACCGACGGTGCTGTACACCGAAAGCAGGGTAGGAGGCAGGATGCACGACTCCGCACAAACGGTCGATGCAGCTCTCGACGACTATGATCTGCTGAGAGCACACGCGTTGTCCCCAGATGGATCAGTCACCCTGATCAGGACCCTGCTGAAGGAGTACCGCGAATGAGTGCCGCCCTGGATCTCGCCGCGGCCAGATGGATCAAGTCCTCCTACAGCGACGGCAGCGGCGGAGACTGCATCGAGATCTCCCCCGACTTCGCCTGGACCAAGTCCTCCTACAGCGAAGGCAACGGCGGAGCCTGCCTCGAATTCACCCGAGCACTCCACGAGCCCCACGGTCTCGTCCCCGTCCGCGACAGCAAGAACCCCGACGGACCAGCGCTCATCTTCCCCACCCCGCAGTGGACTTCATTCGTCACCGCCATCAAAAGCGGGGAGGTCACGACGTGAACCTCACCACCGCCACATGGATCAAGTCCTCCTACAGCGACGCCAACGGCGGCGAATGCGTCGAGATCTCCCCCGACTTCGCCTGGACCAAGTCCTCCTACAGCGAAGGCAACGGCGGGGAATGCATCGAGATCACCCACGCCCTCACCCACCCCCACGGCCTAGTCCCCGTCCGCGACAGCAAGGACCCTGACGGGCCGGCGCTCATCTTCCGTACCCCGCAGTGGACTTCGTTCGTCTCGGCCGTCAAGGGCGGGGAGTTCTCCGCCTGAAGGGAGCCCCGTGAACCTCCGTGATGACGCACGTGCCCTGTCCGACGACCTCGTACGGTTGCGCCGCTCGCTGCACCGCATCCCGGAGGCGGGACTCGAACTGCCCCGTACGCAGGAGACGGTGCTCGCCGAACTGGACGGGCTCCCGCTGGAGGTCAACACCGGTCGCCCTGGCCTGAGTTCGGTGACCGCGGTGTTGCGGGGCGGGCGGCCGGGGCCGGTCGTGCTGTTGCGCGGGGACATGGACGCGTTGCCGGTCGCCGAGCGCACCGGGTTGGACTTCGCCGCCGACAACGGGCGGATGCACGCCTGCGGCCACGATCTGCACACCACCATGCTCACCGGGGCGGCCCGGTTGCTCTCGGCCCACCGGGAGCAGCTGGCGGGCGACGTGTTGTTCATGTTCCAGCCCGGCGAGGAGGGCTTCGACGGGGCGCGGCACATGCTGGACGACGGGCTGCTGGACGCCGCGGGGCGGCGGCCGGTGGCGGCGTACGCGGTGCACGTGCTGTCGGCGGGGCTGGCCGGCGGGGTGTTCCGGGCCCGCGGCGGACCGGCGATGGCCGCGTCCAATGTGCTGCGGGTGACGGTGCGCGGGGAGGGCGGGCACGGTTCGATGCCGCACCGCGCCAAGGACCCGGTACAGGCGGCGTGTGCGATGGTGACCGCCCTCCAGGCGTGGATCACCCGTACCTTCGACGTCTTCGACCCGGTGATCCTCTCGGTGGGCACCTTCCACGCCGGCACCCAGCAGAACGTCATCCCGGAGACCGCGGTCTTCGAGGCGACCGTGCGCAGCTTCTCGGACGCCGCCCAGGCGCGGGTGAAGGACGGCACGGTGGAGGTGTGCCGGGGCATCGCGGCGGCGTACGGGGTGGGCGTGGACGCGGAGTTCGTCGAGACGTATCCGGTGACGGTCAACGACCACGCCGAGGTGGAGTTCGCGGCGGACACCATCCGTACGGCGCTGGGTGAGGAGCGGTTCGTGCCGCAGGCGCAGCCGTTGCAGGGCTCGGAGGACTTCTCCCGGGTGTTGGACGAGGTGCCCGGGGCGATGCTGTTCCTCGGTGCCCCGCCGGCCGGGGCCGATCCGGAACGGAGCGCCAACAACCACTCCCCGCTCGCCGCGTTCGACGACGCGGTGCTGGCGGACGGGGTCGCGGTGTACGCCGAGCTGGCGGCGCGGCGGCTGGGCGCGGCGTCCACACCGGCGTAAAAGCACGCGCCGGCGCCGCGGGCCGGCACTAGGGTCGGCGCCCATGCGGATTCTGGTATTGGGCGGCACCGCGTTCGTGGGCCGCGCCATCGTGGAGGACGCCCTGCGCACCGGGGCGGAGGTGACGCTGTTCGGCCGGGGAAGGACCGGGACGGACCTGTTCCCGGAAGTGCGGCGGCTGATCGGGGACCGGGACACCGGGGACTACGACGCGCTGCGGCACGGCAGTTGGGACGCGGTGGTGGACGTCAGCGGCTATGTGCCGCGGCACGTCGGCCAGGCGATGGACGCGCTGGGCGACCGGATCGGCCGGTACCTGTTCGTCTCCAGCCATGCGGTCTACCAGCGGGCGGGGGTGGGGCCGGGCTCCGACGAGGACACCCCGCGCCGGCCGCCGGTCCGGGACACCGAGGTGCTGACCGAGGAGACCTACGGGCCGTGCAAGGTGGCCTGTGAGGACGATGTGCTGGCCCGGTACGGCACGCGGGCGACGCTGGTGCGGCCGGGCAAGGTAGCCGGGCCGTACGACACCGCGGACAGCTTCACGTACTGGGTGCGCCGGGCCGCCCGCGGTGGACGGGTGGCGCTGCCCGGTGACCCCGGGCAGCCGGTGCAGATCGTCGACGTACGGGACCTGGCCCGTCTGGTGGTGCGGCTGCTGGCCGACGACCGGCCGGGGGCGTTCCATGCGGTGGGCCCGGCCGAGCCCGTCACACTGGGCGGGCTGATCGAGACCTGTGCGCGGGTGGCGGGCAGCGAGGTCGAGCTCGTACGGGTGCCGGACGACGACCTGCCGCCGTTCTTCCCGTTGGTGCGTCCGGACCGGGCGTCCCAGCAGCGCAGCCCGGCCCGGGCGCGGGCGGCGGGGATGCCCGCGACGCCGCTGGAGGTGACCGCGGCCGATGTGCTGGCCTGGGACCGGGCGCGGGGCGAGCCGCCGCTGGAGACGGGCTTCACGGCCGAGGAGGAGCGGGCCCGGCTGGCGCGGCGGGACGGCGTCTGAGCGGGTCCGCTACGGCCTCCGGGCGGGAAGGCGCCTGAGCGGGTCCTCTCGCCTCCGGGCGGGGTCGGCGGGGAGCGGGCCCGGCGACGGCCGTGCGGACCACTCGGGGACCGAGCGGACGAAGCGCAGCAAAACGGCACAGAGCGCCAGTCGGGGACGGGGCGGTTCCGATCCGCCTCCGACCCGGCCCCAGCCCGATCGCCGCCCGGCAGGCCCGCGCCCCACCCGAGGCCGTTCCACACCGTCTGAGCAGCGCTTCTCTCATATGTCGGCACCGCCTGAACGATCAACAGAGCGGCCGGTTAGCATATGAGCACCGCCTAGCTCGAAAGATAAGCCTGTGACTGTCAACGAGGACTCGTTCACGAACTGGAAAATCCGCGAGGAGATCGCGGAATCCATGATCCCGATCATCGGGAAGCTGCACCGCGAACAGGACGTCACGGTCCTGCTCCACAGCCGCTCCTTGGTGAACAAGTCGGTGGTCAGCATCTTGAAGACGCACCGGTTCGCCCGGCAGATCGCCGGTGCGGAGCTCTCGATCACCGAGACGCTGCCGTTCCTCCAGGCGCTCACCACGCTGGACCTCGGCCCGTCTCAGATCGACATCGCCATGCTCGCCGAGGCGTACCGCGCCGACGACCGGGGTCTGTCGGTGGCGGAGTTCACCGCCGAGGCCGTCGCCGGAGCCACCGGCGACCAGAAGATCGAGCGTCGCGAGGGCCGCGACGTGGTGCTCTACGGCTTCGGCCGGATCGGCCGGCTGGTCGCCCGGCTGCTGATCGAGAAGGCCGGGTCCGGCAACGGCCTGCGGCTGCGCGCCATCGTCGTCCGGCAGGGCGGTGAACAGGACATCGTCAAGCGCGCCTCGCTGCTGCGCCGCGACTCCATCCACGGCCAGTTCCAGGGCACCATCACCGTTGACGAGGCGAACAGCACGATCGTCGCCAACGGCAACGAGATCAAGGTGATCTACGCGAACGACCCGTCGGAGGTCGACTACACGGCGTACGGCATCAAGGACGCCATCCTCATCGACAACACCGGCAAGTGGCGCGACCGCGAGGGCCTGTCGAAGCACCTGCGCCCCGGCATCGACAAGGTCGTGCTGACCGCGCCGGGCAAGGGCGACGTCCCCAACATCGTGCACGGTGTCAACCACGACACCATCAAGCCGGACGAGCAGATCCTGTCCTGCGCGTCCTGCACCACCAACGCGATCGTCCCGCCGCTGAAGGCGATGGCGGACGAGTACGGCGTGCTCCGCGGCCACGTGGAGACCGTCCACTCGTTCACCAACGACCAGAACCTGCTGGACAATTACCACAAGGCCGACCGCCGCGGCCGCTCGGCGCCGCTCAACATGGTGATCACCGAGACCGGTGCCGCCTCGGCCGTCGCCAAGGCGCTGCCCGAGCTCAAGGCGCCGATCACCGGCAGCTCGATCCGCGTCCCGGTGCCGGACGTCTCGATCGCGATCCTCAGCCTGCGGCTCGGCCGGGAGACCACCCGCGAGGAGGTCCTGGACCACCTGCGCGACGTCTCGCTGAACTCGCCGCTCCAGCGCCAGATCGACTTCACCAGCGCCCCGGACGCGGTCTCCAGCGACTTCATCGGCTCGCGCAACGCCTCGATCGTCGACGCCGGCGCCACCAAGGTCGACGGCGACAACGCGATCCTCTACCTCTGGTACGACAACGAGTTCGGCTACTCGTGCCAGGTCATCCGGGTCGTCCAGCACGTCTCGGGGGTGGAGTACCCCACCTTCCCGGCCCCGGTGGTCTGACACCAGCGCACTTCGGTGGTCTGATCCCGGCACCCCGCCCGGTCCGTTTCCCGGCCGGCGGGTGGCAGTGGGCGGCAACCGCGCCTCATCGGCGCCCGGTTGCCCACACGCCACCCGCCGGCCGGCGGCGTCTTCGGGGCCCCGATGCCGGGCTCTGTCACCACCGCGGGGTGGGTGTGGGACTCGGTCTTAGAACTCTCTTAGACCCCGGGACTATCCAGTCCTCATGACCTTCAGCCATCCCATCACCCCCCAGGGCGACCGCCGTTACGGGCGGGGCGCCACCCGGGCGCTCGCCGCCTCGCTCGCCCTGGCCGCCACCGCCCTCTGTCTGACGGGGTGTGACAGCGCCGCCGCCGGCACCCTCGACGGCAACAAGCTCGCCCTGCCCGTCGACGGCGGCACCGCCGTCGTCGACACCGCCACCCTCGCGGTGCGCGCCCGGACCGACGACGGGCGCAGCCTGGTGCTGTCCGGGGCGGCGGCCGGCGGGCTCGGCACGCCGGGCCCGGTGACCCGCACCGCCGACGGGGCCCGCTGGAGCTACCCCGCCAAGGGGCTGACGGTGTCCGCCGGTTCGGAGCACGGGCGGCTGCGGATCCGGCTGCGGTCGGACCGTGACGGGTCGGTCAGCTGGCCGGTGACCGGCACCGACCGCGCGGCCTCGGCCGTGCAGGTGCCGCGCGGCGAGGGCCTGGACATCCCCGTCAAGGACACGTTCTGGAACTCGGCGGACGGCGGGCTGGCCGGCAGCACCGCGGACGTCGGCGGCGACCTGGCGCTGCCGCTGTGGGGCTACTCCCTGGACGGCGGGAACGGCGACGCGAACGGCGAGGGAGAGCGCGGCGGGAAGAGCGGCGCCGGGCGGGGGCACGGCGTCAGTTACCTCACCCCCACCGACATCGGCACCTCGCTGCGCTTCAGCTCCACCGGGGGCCGGCTGCGCACCACCGCCGCGCACGCCTTCGACGCCGGTGAGGGCACCCGTGACTACGAGGTCTCCTTCGCGCTGACCGACGGCGCCCCGGTCGCCCCCGCCACCGACTACCGCTCCTACCTCGCCCAGCGCGGCCAGCTCGGCAGCCTGCGCGAGAAGATCCGGAAGAACCCGGCCAACGCCAAGCTGCTGGGCGCCTTCCACGCCTATGTGTGGGGCGAGGCCGGCACCCCCGAGGGCGTGCAGAAGCTGCGTCGGCTCGGGGTGGACCGGATGTGGCTGGGCTACGACGCCGGGCCCAACCCGCCGGGCGCCGCGATGGTCACGGCGGCCAAGAAGGCCGGCTATCTGGTCGGCCCGTACGACACCTTCGCCAACGGGCAGGCCCCCAAGACCGCCGACAGCCCCACCTCGGTCTGGCCCGACCGGGTCTACCCCGACTTCTGTGTGCGCAAGGCGGACGGCACGCCGGTGACCGGGTTCGGCAACCGGGGCTGCTACCTCAGCTCCCGCGCGTTCGAGAAGGCCGAGCCGGACCACCACTACCTCGCCGACCGCACGGCCAAGATGGTCGCCAACGGTGCGGACAGCTACTTCCTCGACGTCGATGCGACCGGTGAGGAGTTCCGCGACCACGGCAAGGGCCATGAGATGACCAAGGCCGAGGACCGGGAGAACCGGCTGGCCCGGATGGGACGGCTGTCCCAGAAGCTCGTCCTCGGCTCGGAGGCCGCCCAGGCCTGGGCGAACAAGGCGGTGGCGTTCGACCACGGCTCGGGCACCCCGGTCGCCGACGGGCTGTGGAAGCTGGAGCGCGACAAGGAGACCTGGGGCGCCTTCTACCCGGAGAACGCCCCGAAGGTGTTCTTCAAGCCGGTGCAGCTGCCCGCCGCGCTGGCCACCGCGATGTACGACCCGAAGTACCGGGCACCGCTGTACGAGACCGCGCTGCACGGCTCGCTGGTCAACGCCGAGCGCTGGGAGCTGTCGTACGAGAAGCTGCCGGCGCAGAAGACCACCCGCGCGCTGCTGGCGATGCTCTACAACACCCCGCTGAACTACGTCCTCGACGGCCCGACGCTCGGCAAGAACGGCCCCGAACTCGCCGCGCTGCAGAAGTACTTCTCGCCGCTGCACAAGGCGGCCGGCACCGAGCAGCTGACGTCGTTCCGCCGGCTCACCGCCGACCGCACCGTCCAGCGCACCATCTTCGGCAACGGCACCCTCACCGTCACCGCCAACTTCGGCACCCGCGCGTACGACGGGCTGCCCGGCGGCTGTGTGGACGCCAAGCTGAGCACGGACCGGACGCCGCGCCGGCTGTGCCCGGCGCAGCTGGGGTAGCTGCCGCCCGGGCGGCGATCGGGGCCCGGACCGGCAGCGCAGCTGGGGTAGCTGCCGCCCGGGCCCCGGTTGCCGGTCAGGGCCTGTGTCCAAGACGCCGTTCTCAGAAGTTGTAGCAGACGTAGGCGCCCTCGGGCCCACGGGCGATCCGGTCCGAGCCCCAGCAGTGGAGCATCGGCGCAACGCGGTACAGGGCGGTGCCACCGGCCAGCAGGACGAGGACGGTGAGCCCCCCGGTCACGATCCGCATGGTCGTCATCCGCCGGACGAGCCACCAAGCCCCGGCGACCGCAAGCGCCCCCAGCACCAGCATGACGGCCGATATCGGGGCGGTGTTCTTCTGGATCCCGGGAAAGCTGTCCGGGTGCGTGGCCCGTTGGACGGCGGCGAAGGCGAAGAAGAACAGCAGCAGCCCCAGCAGCAACAGTCCGACGGAGCCGGCCCCGCGGCCGACGGCCCGGCCCCGGCTCCGCGGGCTTCCGGGCGCCTCGGCGGCGTCCGCGCGCACCAGCCGCCGGTCGAAGACCGCCCGCAGCCGGTCCACTTCCTCCGGGTCCGCCACGGCCCGCTTGGGCAGGACGACGAAGCCGACGGCGGACTTGTCGGCGCTGAGAAGCACGAACAGCTCCGGCGTCTCGACATAGCGCGAGTAGAGGTGCCAGTCGTGGCTGCCCGAGCTGTGCGCGGTGGTGAGCCGGACCCCGGTGTCGTCGACCGTCCCGCGGATGTCCCCCTGCCGTTCGGCGAGCAGGTGGAGGCGGCGCGCCTGCAACCACGGCATCGCCATCGTGAAGGCGACGGAGACCACCGCCCCCGCATACAGCGGCCACGGTGTGTCCCGGTGGCCGGAGCCGGCTGCCGACAGCAGGGCGCCGATGGCCATGACCGTCGCCGTCCAGATCAGCGCCCGGCGCTGAAAGCGTCCCGCCCCGGTGCTCCTCGCGCGTGCCCGCAGCCCGGACGCCAATTCGCCGACGGTCGGCCGGTAGGCCAACTCCACCGGTCTCTCGGCGACCGCGTCCGTCTCCCGGCCCTCGACCATGAGCCCTCCCTGGTTCAGTGTTCAACCGGATCGTAGAGGCTCTCTCAGCCGCTCCGTACCGGGGTCTGAACCGGTCCGGTCCGGGCCCCGGTTCAGTCGTCCGCCTCCAGGTACCGCAGCACCGCCAGCACCCGGCGGTGGTCGGTCTCCGAGGGCGGTAGGTCGAGCTTGGTGAAGATCCGGGCGATGTGCTTCTCCACCGCCCGCTCCGAGACGGTCAGGGCGGTGGCGATGGACTGATTGGTGCGGCCCTGGGCCATCAGGGACAGCACTTCCCGCTCGCGCGGGGTGAGCGCGTCCAGGGCCCTGCTGCGGCGGCTCGCGACGAACAACCGGGACACCACGTCGGGGTCGAGCGCGGTGCCGCCGGCCGCGACCCGTTCCAGGGCGCCCACGAACTCCCCGATGTCCACCACCCGTTCCTTCAGCAGGTAGCCGACGCCCGCGAAGCCCGCGCCGAACAGCCGATCGGCGTAGGCGGTCTCGACGTACTGGGAGAAGATCAGCACCCCGGTGTCCGGGTGGTCGCGGCGGAGCGCCACCGCGGCTCGCAACCCCTCGTCCGTGTGGTCGGGCGGCAGGCGGATGTCGACCACCGCGGCGTCCGGCCGGTGCTCGGCGACGGCGGCGCACAGTGCCTCGGCGTCCGTCACGGCCGCCGCGACCTGCACCCCGCGCAGCTCCAGGAGTTGCACCAGGCCCTCGCGCAGGATCGCGGAGTCCTCGGCGATGACGACACGCATGGTGGCCTGCCTCTAACGGTGTGGGGGGCGGGAGGGCGCCGGACGCGTCGGATACGGCAACCGGACGGCGACCACGGTAGGCCCTCCGTCGGGGCTGTCGCAGGTCAGCGTGCCGTCGACGGTACGGATCCGGCCGAGCAGCCCGGTCAGTCCGCTGCCCGCGCCGACCACCGCGCCCCCCTGTCCGTCGTCCCGTACGGACAGCGCCAGGGCGGTGCCGTCGGCGGGGTCGTGCGCGGTGCGCACCTCCACCGTGACCCGTGCCGCGCCGCTGTGTTTGACGGCGTTGGCGAGGAGTTCGGCGGCGCAGAAGTAGGCGATGGACTCCAGGGCGGGGGTGGGGCGCGGGGCGATCTCGGTGCGGACGGTGACCGGCAGCGGGACGTCCGCGGCCAGGCCCGCTAGGGCGGTCGCCAGGCCCTGGTCCAGGACGGGCGGGTGGATGCCGCGGACGAGGTGCCGCAGGTCGGCGACGGCCTGGGTGGCGTTGCCCTGCGCGGTCTCCACCACCGCCAGCAGCCGGTCCCGGTCGGCGCCCTGGGTGAGGAGTTCACGGATGAGGGTGAGGTGCATGCCGAGGCCTACCAGGCGGGCCTGGGTGCCGTCGTGCAGATCGCGTTCGATCCGGCGGAGGGTGGCCGCGGCGTCGTCGACGGCGTGCGCGCGGGTCTCCTCCAGGGTGCGGATCCGGGCGTCCGCGGCGGTCGGGCCGAGCAGCCGGCGCAGCAGCAGCCGGTGCGGTGCGCCGGCCCCACGGACCAGCCGGGGCGCGAGCAGCACCAGCAGCACCCCGACGGCGACCACCACCGTCCAGCGCGGCCAGCTGTCGAACTCCACTCCGTGGATCTGTATGCCGATGTGCCGCTCGGTGCCGTCCGGGCCGCGCACGGTGGTGTAGTTCCAGTGCCGCAGCACGGGGTGGGTGAGCGCCAGCAGGCCGTAGACATAGCCGACGAGGACGGTGACCAGCGGCAGCAGGGCGGTCAGCGGGGCGAGCAGCGCGGCGGCGACCGCCCGCCAGCCGGCCGGGTCGCCGAGCACCGCCCGTCGCCAACCGAACACCCCGGGCTCCGCGCGGCGCTCCGCCGGCTCGATCCCCTCTCCCAACAGGCTGCGTACGAGGGCGCGTTGGAGGTCACCCAGGCCCAGGGCGCCGCGTACGGTCAGCGCCAGCAGCCAGGGCCCCAGCGCCGTCCAGGACAGCACCGCGCCCAGCGCCAGCCCCACCGGCACCAGCACCAGCCCGGTCAGCGCCAGCGGCGCGGCGAGCAGCGCGTGCAGCACCGCGGCGAGGGCGCGGGGCGTGAAGGGGGTGGCCAGCACCGCGGATAAGCGGCGGGCGGGGTGTGTACGGGGCATGGGGCCACGGTAGAACCTCGGTGCGCCTCACACGGCCGGCGGCGGCGCACTGAGGGCAGCGTTCCGCCCGGGAAACAGTGCAGATGCCGGCGGGTAACAGCCGGGCCGCACGCTGGCGGCCATGACCACCACACACCCGCACCCCGACGCCGCACCGGGCACCACCCCGACCCTCGTCCTGATAGGCCACGGCATGGTCGGCCAGCGCTTCCTGGAGGAGCTGGCCGACCGCGGGGTCACCGGGCGGGCACGGGTGGTCGTGCTGTGCGAAGAGCCCCGGCCGGCCTACGACCGGGTCCAGCTGACCTCGTACTTCGCCGGGCGGACGCCGGACGAACTCAGCCTGGTCGACCCGGACTTCCTGGCCCGGCACGGCATCGAGCTGCACCTCGGCGACCCGGCCACCGCCGTCGACCGCACCGCCCGCACGGTCACCGCCCGCTCCGGGCTGACCGTCCGCTACGACGCACTGGTGCTGGCCACCGGCTCGTACCCGTTCGTGCCGCCGGTGCCCGGCAAGGACAGCGCGGGCTGCTTCGTCTACCGCACCGTCGAGGACCTGCTGGCCATCGAGGAGTACGCCGGGACCGCCCGCACGGGCGTGGTGGTCGGCGGCGGGCTGCTCGGGCTGGAGGCGGCCGGTGCACTCAAGGGGCTCGGACTGCGCACCCACATCGTGGAGTTCGCGCCCCGGCTGATGGCGCTCCAGGTCGACGAGGGCGGCGGCCGGGCGCTGCGCCGCACGGTCGAGGGGATGGGCCTGGCGGTGCACACCGGCGTCGGCGGCCAGGAGATCGTGGCGGACGCGTCCGGCGCGGTGACCGCCATGGGGCTGTCCGACGGCTCCCGCATCGAGACCGATCTGGTCGTCTTCTCCGCCGGGGTCCGCCCGCGCGACCAGCTGGCCCGGGACTGCGGGCTGCCGGTGGGCGAGCGCGGCGGCATCGTCGTCGATGCGCAGTGCCGCACCGAGGACCCCGCGGTGTACGCGATCGGCGAGTGCGCGCTGGCCGCCGACGGCCGGGTCTACGGGCTGGTCGGACCCGGCTACGACATGGCTCGGGTGGCCGCCGGCGAGCTGGCCGCCCGGCTCGGCGGGGACGGCGGCGGGACGGCGGACGGCTTCACCGGCGCCGACCTGTCCACCAAGCTGAAGCTGCTCGGGGTGGACGTCGCCTCGTTCGGCGATGCGCAGGGCACCACCGAGGGCTGCCTGGACGTGGTGTACTGCGACGCCCGCGGCGGGGTCTACAAGAAGCTGGTGGTCGGCGCCTCCGGCGAGCTGCTGGGCGGGGTGCTGGTCGGCGACGCCGAGGCGTACGGCATGCTGCGGCCGCTGTGCGGCACCGTGCCGCCGGTGCCGCCCGAGCAGTTGGTGCTGCCCGCCGGCGCGGGCGCGCCCGCCGCGCTCGGCCCGGAGGCGCTGCCCGGCGATGCGGTGATCTGTAGCTGCCACAACGTCACCAAGGAGGCCATCCAGGCCTGCGGGACGCTGCCCGAGGTCAAGCAGTGCACCAAGGCCGGTACGGGGTGCGGCAGTTGCGTCAAGCTGATCGGCCGGCTGCTGCCGGACAGCGGCGATCCGAGCCTGTGCGGCTGCTTCCCGCACACCCGCGCCGAGCTGTACGAGATCGTCCGGGTCCGCCGGATCGGGTCCTACGCCGAGCTGCTCGACGCGCACGGCCGCGAGGAGGCGCGCGGTGGGGAGGGCTGCGAGATCTGCAAGCCGGCGATCGGGTCGGTGATCGCCTCGCTCGCACCGTCGGTCGGCGCCGACGGCTATGTCCTGCACGGTGAGCAGGCGGCGCTCCAGGACACCAACGACCACTTCCTCGCCAACCTCCAGCGGAACGGCTCCTATTCGATCGTCCCGCGCATCCCGGGCGGCGAGATCACCCCGGAGAAGCTGATCGTCATCGGCGAGGTGGCCCGGGACTTCGGCCTCTACACCAAGATCACCGGCGGTCAGCGGATCGACCTGTTCGGCGCCCGGGTCGACCAACTGCCGCTCATCTGGACGCGGTTGGTGGACGCCGGCTTCGAGTCGGGGCATGCGTACGGCAAGGCGCTGCGCACCGTGAAGTCGTGCGTGGGCGAGACCTGGTGCCGCTACGGCGTACAGGACTCGGTCCGGATGGCGATCGACCTGGAGCTGCGCTACCGGGGGCTGCGGGCGCCGCACAAATTGAAGTCCGCGGTGTCCGGGTGCGCGCGGGAGTGCGCGGAGGCCCAGTCCAAGGACTTCGGCGTGATCGCCACGGCGAACGGCTGGAACCTCTACGTCGGCGGCAACGGCGGCGCCACCCCGCGGCACGCGGACCTGCTCGCCCAGGACCTGAGCGACGCCGAGCTGATCCGCCTGATCGACCGCTTCCTGATGTTCTACATCCGCACCGCCGACCGGCTGGAGCGCACCGCGGCGTGGTTGGAGCGGATCGAGGGCGGCCTGGACCACGTACGGGACGTCGTGGTGCACGACTCCCTCGGCCTGTGCGCGGAGCTGGAGGCGCTGATGGCCGCCCATGTCACCCACTACCGAGACGAGTGGGCCGAGACGCTCGCCGACCCCGAACGGCTGGCCCGCTTCGTGTCCTTCGTCAACGCGCCCGACGCCCCGGACCCGTCCGTCCGCTTCGTGGCGGAGCGGGACCAGGTCAAGCCGGACCTGACCCTGCTGGCCGGGCCGACCCTGCCCGTTCGCACCCTGGAAGGGACCTCTGCCTGATGACCACCGCCACTGCCCCCGCCCCGTCCCCGAGTGCCGCCCCGGTGACGGCCACCGCCGCCACCACCATCGAGATCCGCTGCCCCAGCGGCGACTGGCTCGCGGTCTGCACCCGGGACGCCCTCACACCGGGCCGCGGCGTCGCCGCCCTCCTCCCGGACGGCAGCCAGGCCGCGCTGTTCCTCGACCGGGCCGGCCGGATCCACGCCATCGGCAACCGCGACCCGTTCACCGGCGCCCAGGTCCTCTCGCGGGGCCTGACCGGCTCGGCACAGGGCCGCCCGTTCGTGGCGTCACCGCTGCTCAAGCAGCGCTTCGACCTGACGACCGGGGCGTGCCTGGACGATCCGGAGGCGTCGGTGCCGGCGTACCGCGTCCGGATCCGGGGCGCGGAGGGCGACGGCTGAGCGCCCCTCCCCCGCAATGCGCAACCCATGGGTTGCACCTCCAGACCCCACGTGCAACCATTGGGTAGCACGTAAGGGGAAACACCGGGCACGGTTCAGTAGGAGGCACCCCATGAGCACCCACAGCAACGACAGCGGCACCGGAGCCGGCACGGACGCGGGCACCGGCGTGGGTGCGGGCACCGGCGGCGGCCGGAACCGCATCGAGCGGGAGATCAGCATCGACGCGCCCGTGGAACGGGTCTGGGCGGTGCTGACCGAACCCGAGCACGTCGGCTCGTGGTTCGGACAGGGCGAGCCCACGCCGGTCGACCTGCGGCCGGGCGGCATCATGCAGCTCGACCACGGGGAGTACGGCCGGTTCCCGACCACGATCGTGAAGGTGGACCCGCCGCACCACTTCTCGTACCGCTGGGCCAGCGGCTACCCGGGCGAGGTGGCGGTCGAGGGCAACTCCACCCTGGTCGAGTTCACCCTCACCCCGGAGGGCGGGGGCACCCGGCTGCGCGTCGTGGAGACCGGCTTCGAGGAGATCGTGATCCCCGAGGAGCGGATGCCCACCGCCGGCTACGAGAGCCACTCGGCCGGTTGGTCCGGCCAGGCGGAGAACATCAAGCAGTACGCGGAGCGGCTCGCGGCATGACCAGGGACGAAGGGGCGGGCACGGGGGCAGCCGCGGACGCGGGCCGGGGCGCCGCGGCGCGGGGCGGGGCCGCCGGGGCGGAGCGGGGCCGCGACCGGGGCGCGGGGACGGAGCCGGGCCGGGACCCTGGGGCCGCCAGGGAGCGGCGCCAGGACCCCGGCGCCGGGGCGGAGTCGGGCCGGGACCGGGGTGCCGCCAGGGCACGGCGCCAGGACCCCGGCGCCGGGGCGGAGCCGGGCCGGGACCGGGGTGCCGCCAGGGCACGGCGCCAGGACCCCGGCGCCGGGACGGAGTCGGGCCGGGACCGGGGTGCCGGGGCGGGCGACGGCGTCGGCCCCGGGCCCGGCTCGGACGCCGTCGCGGCGGTGTTCGCCGCGCTGGCGGACCCGACCCGACGGCGGATACTCGACGCCCTCGCCGCCCACGGCGAGGCGACCGCCACGGCCCTGGCCGCCGAACTCCCGGTCAGCCGCCAGGCCATCGTCAAACACCTCGGCGTCCTGGACCGGGCCGGTCTGGTCGCCGGCCACCGGGAGGGCCGGGAGGCGCGCTACCGGGTCATACCGGAGCGGCTGGGGGTCACCGCCCGGTGGATGGACCGGGTGGCCGCTGCCTGGGACACCCGGCTGTCGGCCATCAAGCGCCTCGCCGAAGGGGAGTGATCGGGCCGCTCAGACGGGTCGGGCCGACGGCCCGGGCTGGCTGCGGCCGACGGCCCGGCACGTACCGCGGACGCCGCCCCGCTGCCTCCCGCCCCTCCCCTCCTCCACCCGCCCGTCAAGATCCCGTGAAGAACGGCCGTGCGCACGCCAAGGGCTCGCCAAGGACCGCAGACGGCGCCCGCCGCGCCGCGCACGCTGGGCTGGTCCAGCACACCGCCGGACCTGCCCTCCTCCCGCACCGGGCCGGTCCGGCGCAGCGCCACCGCGCCGTACGGAGGTACGACGACATGTCGACGGTGTCCCAGCCCGAAGGCCGGCCCGAGGAACCGCCGGATACCGCCGCCGGCGCGGTCACCGTCCGGCCCGACGCCCCCGTTCGCCACACCGGCACCGACGCCGACACCGGTACCAGCACCGGCACCGGCACCGGCGCTGCGACCGCGGTGGCCGGTCCGGACGCCGGGCCCGACGGCGCCCCGGCCCCCGACCCGGACGCCCGCCACCGGCTCACCGCACTGCAGGGCCTGGCCGCGCTCTCCCTGGACGCCATGGCCTCGGTCGCGTACGGCCCCGAGTCGATCGTGCTGGTCCTGGCCGCGGCCGGCAGCTACGGCCTCGGCTTCACCCTCCCCGTGACGCTCGCGATCGCCGCGCTGCTCGCCGTGCTGGTCGCCTCGTACCGCCAGGTGATCGCCGCCTTCCCCAACGGGGGCGGCTCGTACGCGGTGGCCCGGACGCACCTCGGGCGGCGCACCGCCCTGACCGCCGCGGCCTCGCTCATCCTCGACTACGTCCTGAACGTCGCGGTATCGGTGACCGCGGGCGTGGCGGCGCTGACCTCCGCCTTCCCCGCCCTCTACGGGGACCGCGTGGTGATCTGCCTGGCGGTCCTGGTGCTGATCACCGGCATCAACCTGCGGGGAATCGTCGACTCGGCACGGGCGTTCCTCGTCCCCACCGCGGTCTTCATCGGCTCCGTCCTGGCGATGATCGCCGTCGGGCTCTTCCGCGACGCCCCCGCCTCCACCGTCACCGCCGACGGTCACCTCTCGGTCCTCGCCCAGAACGCCACCGCCGTCGGGGCGTTGCTGCTGCTCAAGGCGTTCGCGTCCGGCTGCTCGGCGCTGACCGGCGTCGAGGCGGTCGCCAACGCGGTGCCGTCCTTCCGGGCGCCGGCCGCGCGGCGCGCCCAACGGACCGAGGTGGCGCTCGGCGCCCTGCTCGGCGTGATGCTGATCGGGCTGTCCGTCCTGATCGGCCGCTTCCACCTGCAGCCGGTCGCGGGCGTCACCGTCCTCGCCCAGCTCGCGGACGCCTCGCTCGGCCACAACTGGGCCTTCTACGTCGTCCAGTTCGCCACCATGGTGCTGCTCGCGCTGGCCGCGAACACCTCCTTCGGCGGGCTGCCCGTCCTGATGGGCCTGCTGGCCCGGGACAACCACCTGCCGCACGTCTTCGGCCTGAAGGCGGACCGGCAGGTGCACCGCCACGGCGTGCTGGCGCTGGCCGCCGTCGCCGCCGCCCTCCTGGTGTTCTCCGGCGGCGACGTCAACACCCTCGTTCCGCTCTTCGCCATCGGCGTCTTCGTCGGCTTCACGATCTGCCAGGTCGGCATGGTCCGGCACTGGCGGCTGGCGCGCTCCGCCGGCTGGCGCGGCAAGATGCTGCTGAACGGCTTCGGCGCGCTGCTCACCGGCGTCTCGGCCGTCGTCGTCACCGCCACCAAGTTCACCGAGGGCGCCTGGCTCATCGTCATCGCGCTGCCCCTGCTGGTCCTCACCTTCGAGGCCGTGCACCGCGCCTACGCCCGGATCGGCGCCGGGCTGGACCTGGGCCGGGTGCCCGAGGCCCCGCGCCGCGCCCCCTCCCTCGTCGTCGTCCCGGTCTCCCACCTGTCCCGGCTGACCTGCGAGGCACTGAACGCGGCGGTATCGCTGGGCGACGAGGTGGTGGCGGTCACCGTCACCTACGACGACCCCGAGGACCGCCCGGCCGCCGAGGCCCTGCGCCGCGACTGGGAGCTGTGGAACCCGGGCGTGGAACTCCTCGAACTGCCCTCCACCACCCGCTCCCTGGGCCGCCCGCTCGCCGCCTACGTCGGCGACCTGACGATCCGTCGACCCGGCACCCGGATCACCGTGCTCATCCCGGAGGCCGAACCCGCCCACCTGTGGCAGCGCCTCCTCCAGAACCAGCGCGGCGCGGTGGTCGCCCATGCCATCCGCCGCGACACGGACGCGGTCATCTGCCGGCTGCGCTTCCGACTGGGGGCGGGGGCGGGGGCAGGGCGGTGAGCACCGCCCGGGCAGCGGGGACGGCCTGGTGGTGAGCCCGGCAGGGTGGTGAGCCCGGCCTGGTGGTCAGCTCGACTTGGTGGTCAGCCCGGCCCGAGTGGAGCGGTGGCCTGGGGTCCGGTCCGGTCCGGTCCGGTCCGGTCGGGTCCGGTCGGGTCCGGTCGGTGGGGTCCGGGCCGGTGGACGGCCCGGGATGGGGCCTGCGGCGCCTACGGCCGATCGCCGGTGGTGGCCTCTACCGTGACGCCATGAGCTCCCCCAAGAACTCCGGAACGGGCCGCGGAACGCACTCCGGATCGCCCTCCGCCATGGACTACGACGGCCACTGCGCCGAGATCGTCACCCAGGCGGGCCTGCTCGCGACCGCCCTGCGCGCGGAGGGCACCGATCTGACGGCCACCGTCCCGTCCTGCCCCGACTGGAACCTCGCCCAGTTGGTCCGGCATCTGGGCGCGGCGCACCGCTGGGTCGAGGAGATCGTCCGGACCCGGGCCACCGAGCCCCCGCCGGACACCGCGCTGCGGGTCCTCCCCCGCGACCCGACCGAGGCCCCGTCCGCCCTCGCCGACCGGCTCACCGAGGGCGCCGGACTCCTCGCCGGCGCCCTCCTCGCCGCCGGCCCGGACGCCTCGATCTGGACCCCGCTCCCCTCCGGGAGCCCCCGCTTCTTCGCCCGCCGTATGTGCCACGAGACCGTCATCCACCGGGCCGATGCCACCCTCGCCCTGCACACCGACTTCTCCGTCCCGGAGCCGGTCGCCGTCGACGCCCTCGACGAGTGGATGGAACTGGGCTCGCTCCCCGAGATGTTCGACTACCACCCCGACCGGCGCGCGCTCCTCGGTCCCGGCCGCACCCTCCACTTCCATGCCACGGACACCCCGCCGGAGGCGCGCGCCGACTGGCTCGTCGACCTCACCGGCGACGCGCTGGCCTGGCGCCGCGCCCAGGAGCCGGCCGCCGTCTCGGTCAGCGCCCCGCTCACCGAGCTGCTCCTGCTGATCTACGGCCGCCGCTCCTCCGACACCGCCCCCGTCGAGATCACCGGCGATACCGAACTGCTGGAGTTCTGGCTGGCCCTGGTCAACTTCGAGTGAGCACCGAACGAGCACCGAACTGAACCATTCCGGCCACCGCAGCGTGCGTTAGGTTGACACCACCGACAGAAGCAGTGCCGAAGGAGACAGCGTCATGGCGGATGCCAACCACAGTGGCCACAGCCCGGCCGTACCGCCCACGCCTCCCCCGCCTCCGCTGCCGCCCACGCCTCCCCCGCCGCAGGTCGGGCCGGCAGAGGGCGCACCCCGACCCGTCCCCACGAGCGCGGACGAGGCCCTGGAGATCGGCCGGCAGCACTTCCCCGAAGCCGGGTCGCCCGGCGGCCCCACCAGCCTGTTCGTGCACGAATTCGACACCGGCTACCTGGTGTACGCGGGCTGGCCGGCGCCCGAGGACCCCACCGCCCCGCCGGCCTCACCCGGCGGAAGCAACGTCGCCATTTCCAAGATCAACGGCGATGTGACCCCGCTGCCCAACTTCCCGCCCGAAGAGGCCGTGGACGTCTACCACCGCTTCTACCGCCCGAGCGACGCAGGCACCCCGAATCAGCCAGGCGTCTGAACCCGCTTCCGCTTCTCCGGGCGCCTTGGAACAGCCCCGATGGCTCCCGAGCAGCCCCCGAAGGCTCCCGCGCGCTCACCGCACGAGCGCCGAAGGAGCTGCTCGGAAGGGCCGTCCGGGTGGCCGCGGACCGGCCTCCAAGCCGCCACTGCGCCTCTGTTGAGCGGCCGTCGGGCGACCACTGGGCGATCGTCGAACGGGCGCCGAGCGGGTGCCGAGCGGCCCGCGGGACCGAGGGGCCGCGTAGCACCCGGTGCCCGGGCGCACTTTCCCCTGCCGATGACGCCTGGTGGGCCCTCACCAGCTCCCGCTAAGCTTTGGCTTGAAAAGCTCATTGGCTGACCATTGCGATCGTGGGGGACGTTGTGGCTGGTGCAGGCGGATTCCAGACAGATGTGGAGTCCCTCAAGTCCGAGGGTACGAACTTCACCAAGCTCGGCGAGGACTTCTCGCAATCGGTGTCCCGCCTGATGAACGGCCTCAGCGCGCTCGGCGCGGGGCCGCCGGCCAATGGGCAGCAGGGGCCGCAGCCGGCGCAGAAGTCGTTCGGCGAGCAGTTCTGGAGCGGCCTGACGTCGTTCGCGAGCAAGGACGGCGCCCCGCCGTGGGGGGACGACGACATCGGCGAGAAGTTCGGCGTCGCCTACGAGGGCCTACGGGACGGCATGTACGAGTCCATGGGGCACCTCTCCGCGAAGCTCCAGGAAATCGGTAAGGCGCTGTCCGATATGTCAAAGAATCATGCCGAGAATGAGGACTTCAACGACGCGCTGATCAAGCAGCACGTCGACAACAAGCAGGCCTGGTCGGATCCCACCCAGGACCCCAACGTCCACGCCTCGCTGAAGCCCGTTCACTGACGTCCGCGGTCAGCGGCGCAGCCGCGCACCGCCGCCGCTGACCACCGACACCGTTGTTCACCCACAACGGCGTTCACCACACCGTCGTTCACCAACACTGCAGTACGCCGACCTCGCAGTACGCGGGCACCGCAGTACGCCGGCACCGCACAGTGCGCCGACGCTTCGTCGCGCTGAGACGCCGCTGCCTCTGCCCCTGCTTCTGCCCCTGCCTCTGCGCACCGGACTCGCTGCGCACACCGCCGACCGCACCCACACGCACGCTCAACTGCATCATCCTCACGGGGGAGTTCCGCCTTGTCTCTCATGCTGCCGAATTCACTTGAGTGGATTCTGGAGATGCTCGGCTTCAACTGGCCGACCGCAGATGAAGACAAGCTGATCGAGTGTGCGCAGGTCTGGCGCACGTTCGCGTCGGAGGTCGAGGGGCACCAGTCCCTGGGCATCACGGCGGCGTCCAATGTGCTCAGCCAGAACGCCGGCGACTCGATCGAGGGCTTCAGCAAGACCTGGGACAAGTTCGCGGGCGGCTCGGGCTACTTCAACGACGCCCGTGAGGCGGCGGAGCTCATCGCCTTCACCTTCGAGGCCGCCGCCGGTCTCGTCATCGGGATGAAAGTCGCCGTCATCACCCAAATGGCGATCTTGGCAGCCGAGATCATCGCCGCACAGGCCGCGGCACCCTTCACACTGGGCCTATCCGAAATCGGCGGCGCGGCGGCGACCCTGGCGACCCGTGAGGTGGTCCGCAAGATCCTCAAGGAGGTCGCCAAGCAACTGCTGGACACGATCCTGGAGGCCGCCAAGGAGCCGGTGATCTCCGCGCTGGAGGCCATGGTCTCGGACATCATCGCCCAGACCGTCAACCAGAACTTCGGCGCCCAGAACGGCTACAACGTCGGCCGGACCCTCAAGGAGGGCTACAGCGCCGGTAAGGACGCCCTGGAGAACACCGGCGAGACCCTGGGCGAAGGCCTCCGCGACGGCGCCGGCCACCGGGCCGGCCACCGCGCCCGTGGCGGCCTGGACTCCGCGGCCGGCCACGGCAGCGAGCACGGCGGCGACAGCACCGGCTCCGAGCACTCCTCGGACGGCGACTCGGACAGCGACTCGAACGGCGGCTCGGACGAGGGCTCGGACGGCGGCTCGGAGAGCAGCTCCGGCACGGGCTCCGGCGGCGACAGTGACACCGGTGGTGGCAGCGGCGATAGCGGCGGCGGCAGCAGCAGCAGCAGCAGCAGCAGTTCGAACGCGTCCGGCTCCGGCAGCGGTTCCGATGGAGGCAGCTCCGGCAGCGGTTCCGATCGGGGCGACTCCTCCGGCGACTCCGGTGGCAACTCGTCGGCCGACGGGGGCTCCACGAGCCACTCCCCCCGTGCCTCGGACTCCCTCGCCGCCACCAGCCGGGACAGTGGCGGGAACGGCGACGGCGGAGCCGGCGGCGCGAGCTCCCCGTCCGCCGGCGACGGTTCTGGCAACGGCAACGGCAACGGCTCGGACATTCCGCGCACCGTCCCCGACGCACAGCCGCTGCCTCCGCCGGACCAGCGCTCCCCCTTCGACGAAGGCTTCCAGGGCGGCAACCACAGCCCCTACGCGGACTCCGCCAGCCCCGACACCGGACACCCACCGGAGGCGGGCCCCACCCCTGACGCCGCCAGCCCCGACTCCGGGCCCTCCACGGACCACTCCCGCCCGGACCATGACGCGGTCAGCACCCAGCCGACGCCCGACACCACCCCCGACGCGGCCCGGCCCGACCCGGACGGCATCAGCACCCAGCCGGCACCGGATCACACCCCGGACGCGGCCAGACCGGGCTCGGACGACATCAGCACCCAGCCGGCACCGGACCACTCCCCCACGCCCGACGGGCCCCCGCACCCCGACGCCTCCCCGGACCCGTCGCCCTCGCCGGTCCCCGACCCGGTGGCCGGCAACCCGCCCAGCTCCGCCGACTCCCCCGCCGGTTCCCATGACAGCGGCAGCGACAGCAGCAGCAACGGCAACGGCAACGGGGACAACGCCACCGGCAGCGGCGGCGGACGCGGTGCCGTGCCACACCTCGGCGCCCCGCCCCAGGGAGCCCCCGTCCACCACTCCCCGTCGTCCGGCCAGCCCATCCAGCAGCGCGATCCGGCGCCGGGCAACCCCATGCCCACGATGGACGGCAGTGACGACACCACCGTCAACACCCAGTCCGCCGCCGGCACCGCGACCCTTCCCCCGCCCACCCAGCACACCGCGGACGCCGGTGCCGGGAACTCCGGCACGCCCTCGCCCACGCCCTCGCCCCAGCAGGCCCAGTCCAACACCCCCCAGGCCAACGGCCCGATGATGATGGGCGGCGTGCCGCCCCAGGGCGGCGCCGGCACCCCCACCGCGCCCCGCACCGGCAGCACTCCCTCGGCCCCCTCCGCCTCTTCCGCCTCTTCCGCCCCCAACGGAAACGCCGCCGCACGCCCCACCAACCGGCGCCCCGACGGCTCCCAGGTCATCCAGGACCACACCCAGCAACCGCGCCCGGACCGCCCGGCCTACAACCGCCGCCTGGACGGACCCCGCCGCGACGACACCCCACCGCCGTACGACCGCCGTCTCGACGGACCCCGCCGCGACGACACCAACGGCGCACGCCCCGATTCCCCGGCCGCCCCCAACAACAACCACCCGGACGGCACCCGCCCCGACAGCACCCGCCCGGACGGCTCAGGTCCCGACGGGACCCGCCGCGATGGCGCACGCCCTGACACCTCACGCCCTGACGGCTCACGTCCTGACGGAACCCGCCCGGGCAGCACGGGCCCCGACGCCTCGCGCCCCGGTGCCGATGCCCCACGTTCCGGCCCCGACTCCTCACGCCCCACAGCCGACGGCTCGCGCCCCGGCGCCGACCGCCCCACCGGTACGCAGCAGCAGTCCACCCCGTCCCGTCCGGACGGGGCCCAGCAGCCTGCCGCCACCCCCTTGGACCGCCCCCGGAACGACACCCCGGACCGGGCCGCTCCCACGACCCCAGGCGCCCAGAGCCCCGCCGCTCCCACCCCCAACTCCCCCTACCAGCAGCCTCAGCACCAACAGCAACAACACCAGCAGCAGGCCCAGGCTCAGCAGGCCCACTCCCCGCAACAGACCCAGCAGGCCCAGGCCCACCAGCACGCACAGCAGCAGGCGCAGGCCCAGCAACACCAGCCCACCCTCCAGAGCGCCACTCCCCACCAGCAGCAGCCCCAGCAACCGGCGCCGCACCAGCAGCAGCCACACCACCAACAGCCCGCACCGCACCAGCAACAGCAGGTCCCGCACCACCAGCCGGCGCCGCACCACCAGCAGCAAGCTCCCCACCACCAGCCCCCTCACCAGCCCCAGCCCGCTGCGCCCCAGCACCAGCAGCCGCAGCACCAACCGGCGATCCCACAGCCCCAGAACCTCGCGAGTCATCTCGACGTCCGGGTCAGCCTCAACCACCAGCCTTCCGGCCTGTATTCGCCCTTCCCGCACGACCAGCAGGCCCTGGAGGCCAGCTTCCCGCGGAACCCGGACGGCACCCCGCGCGCCTTCAACGACCCGTTCCAGCCCTGGGCCCAGCTCCAGAACGACGGCGGCCCCACCGTCCTCGGCCGCTCCAACAACTGCGCCGACTGCACCCGTTCCTTCATGGAGTCCTGGTACGGCAACCCGCAGGTCTCCGGGGTCCGTACCTACGACGTGCACCCCAACGGCAGCTACGACACCACGTCCGGCGAGCGGGACGGCACCCGCAACATCGAGCAGTACACGGGCGCCAAGTTCCGCTACTCCGGCCAGAATTCCGTGGACGGCTACGCGCAGATCGCCAAGGACCTGCAGCAGGCCGGCCCCGGCGCGGCCGCCGCCGTCCTCGTCACCTGGCCCAAGAAGCCGGACGGTTCCGGCGGCGGGGCGCACGTCTTCAACGCCGTCAACCACAACGGCAAGGTCGTGTGGGTCGACACCCAGACCGGCAAGGTGAGCCACCAGCCCATCAACACCAGCGCCGACAAGGTCTGGCACCTCGTTCTCGACGCCAACCGCCAGCCCTTCGATCCGGCCACGGCGCACAATCAGCCCCAGCACCACCAGCAGCAAGCCCAAGCCCAGGCCCAGGCCCAGGCCCAGGCTCAGCAGCACGCTCAATCCCAACAGCCCCAACAGGCTCAGGCCCAGCAGCAAGCCCAGCAGGCTCACGCCCAACAGCAGGCCCAGGCCCAGGCGTACGCCCAGCAGCAGCACCAACAGCAACAGCAACAGCAACAGCAACAGCCATACACGCAGCCGCAGCAGCCAAGCCCGCACCAAGCGCCCCACCAGCAGCCAGTTCCGCCGGAGGCCAATCCCTACGCCCAGCCGCACCAGCAGCAGCAACCGTCGCCGCACCCCCAGCAGTCACAGCCCCAACACCAGCAGCCGTACGCGCAACAGCACCCGTACGCCCAGCAGCAGCACCCTTACACCCAACAGCCCTACCAGCAGCCCCAGCACCAGCCCCAGCCCCACCCGCACAACCCGTATCAGCAGCCGGCTCCACCCCAGCCCCAGCACCCCCAGCACCCCCAAAACCCGCAGAGCCCCCCACACCCGGCAGGCGCACCGGCCACCGCCGGCAGTGCGCCGTCCCCGGACGGCCAGCACCACCAGGACGACAACCCGAGCCACCAGGACAACCAGGCCCACCAGAACGACCAGCACCACCGCGACGACCACAACGACCGGGCCGACCACAACGACCAGACCGATCACCACGACCGGACCGACCACGACGACCGGACCAACCAGGCCGACCCCTCCGACCACCACGAACCCCACAACCAAGAGAGCCAGGACAACCACAACCACAACCACAACCATCACCCCCCAGCCTCCGAGACCCGCAACCGCGAGCGTCCTGGTGGGCTCGACGGCCCCACCGACGAGCACCAGCAGCACGTCGAGGACGCGATCCCCAAGGACGAGAACGGCGCCCCGCAGCGCCACCCGGACCCCCAGGACGGCCACTGGGTCGACTCCATCAACGACCCCGGCCCGGATGCGCCCGGCCGCAACAACAACTGCGTCGACGCCGCGCTGGCCACCGCCGACACCTACTCCGGCAACCCCACCGCCGCCGCCCACCGCACCCCCGACACCAACCCCGACGGCACCCCCTCCGACCGGGGCGAGACGGGTGGCCGGGACCGCATCGAGAACACCCTCGGCGCCCGCTTCCACGACTACGGTGACGGCCACGACGCCTTCCACCGCCTGGAGACCGACCTCCAGAACGCCGGCCACGGCTCCCAGGCCGTGATCATCACCCAGGACCGCAACGGCCGCGCCCACGCCTGGAACGTCGTCAACCACCACGGCGACCTCACCTACATCGACGCCCAGACCGGCCGGACCAGCGACCGGCCCCTCCACGACGGCTCCCACGGCGTCCACGCCATCCCCCTCAACGCCGACCGCCGCCCCCTCCCGGCCGCAGCCCCCGGGAGGGACACCGGCACGGGCCACGGCACCCCGTCGCACCCGGCCACCGGCGACCGCCGGCCCGCGGCAGAACCGGCCGGCACCAAGCACAAGGCGGAGGACGACGGCGAGGATTCCGGCCCGCCTAAGAAGAAGGCCAAGCCGACCAGCGCCGAGAAGCGGCAGCAGCACCTCGCTGTCTCCGAGCGTCCGTTCAACAGCGCCGACTACCGGGGATCGGCCGACTACAACGTGGCGCAGGTCGCCGGCGACACCCATGACGGCATGCGGGGTGACGCCGCCCAGCAACGGCTCCGCGGCACGCACGACGTGGTGCAGACGGACATCGGGCCGGTGCTGGATTCCCTCCACAAGTGGGCGGAACCGAAGAAGCCCGGAACCGAAGCCCCCCTTCTGCAGGCCGTCCGGCAGATCAAGGCCAATGGCGCGCTGGATGTGGAGAAGCTCAACGACCTCCTGCCGGGATTCCGCGACCTGGACCGTCACCAGAGGTTGGCCGCCCTCGCCGGTATCGCCCGCCTGAGCAATGCGGTGCACCGGGAGTACTCCTCGCTCAACGTCCCCGTCCAGGACGACACCCCGAACGGCGGTCTGCGGATCCACAATGCGCACGCGATCACCGGTGGTTCGCTGGCAAAGGACCCCAAGGCGATCGCCCGGGAGTACGCCGCGCGGCAGAGCGTTCCGAAGGGCGACGACGACTCCAAGATCGCGCAGCAGAAACGTCTGAAGGCGATCAATGCGCAGAAGAAGCGCCTGGTAGCCCTGTGGAAGAAAGAAGTGGGGGAAACGGCGGAGGATATCTTCCGCCCCGATATGTCGGGACGGAATTACATGGCACTCGAGGTCACCGAGACCGATAGTGAGGGAAACACCCGGATCCACTATGTCGTCGACTCGTCCGTACCGCCGGGCTCGGCCGAGGACGGCGAAACCTCCGCGCATTCCGAGCCGCTGGGCGGCGAAGCGCTGCGCCGGGCACGGCTCAAAATGCCGCAGAACAGCTTCACGCTGACGTCCTTGTACACCGAGTACGAACCGTGCGGTAACAGCAATGAGCTCGGTGGCCAGGCCTGTTCCCACTACATCAGCGAAAATCTGGACCGTCCGACCTCGGGGGAGGGTTCGCAACGCACCAAGTTCAGCGACCTCACCGAGGAACAGGTGAAATCCCTGCCGGACGAGAAGGGCGTGACAGAGGTGTCGTACGCCATTCCCTACCGCTACGGCGATCTCGACGACGCCACGCTCGGCGCGGACGAGGCGGAGGAGCGGCAACAACATCTCAAGAACAAATGGGGCGCCGGAATGCACCAGGTCCGCGGTGAACTCCTGCGGGCCTGGGACCGGGCGATCCAGACCCGGCAGACGCCGCTCCCGCCCCAGGCGGGGGCGTCGGCGGCCGATTCGTCGTAATCCCGGCCGTAGTACCGTCGAACCGCCTACCGCCCGCCCCTCACCTCTCCCCTCGATCGGAGCCGTTTCCCGGTGCGCCACGACGAAGCTCTCACCCGCCTCGCTCTTTGGCTGACCGAGCCGCCGGAGCAGAACCGCTTCGTCCCGGTCAGGGGGAAAGTGGGGGCGGGGAAGACCCACCTCCTCAAGGAGTTCGCCGACCGTACCGAAGGGGCGACCTTCGTCGATTGCCGCGGTCGGGAGATGGATGACGTCCTCGTCGCCCTGCTCGGTGCATGGGGATATGAACCCGGTTTTCTCCGTGACCGGTCGGACCCTCTGGACGACGCCGTGCGCGAAAGGACCGGGCAGCGGTCGGGACGGCGGACGGATCTCGTCGTACTGCTCGCAAATGTGCAGTGGGCGGGCCGGACGGCCACCTCGAACGAGCCGCGGCGCATTGCCGAATCGCTGGTCCCGGCGCTCGCGGTGTCCGGCGGACGGGCGATGCGGCTGATCGTGGAGGGAGACGCCGAAGAGGCGTTGGTACGGTACGGCCGCACCACCGCCACCGCGGTATTCCTGGACGGCGACGGCGACGGTGACGGCGACAGCGTCGAAGACACAAACGGTGACGGCATCGGTGACGGCATCGGTGACGGCATCGGTGACGGTATCGGTGAAGCGGCTGATACCTCCGGGCACCGGCCCGGCGCCGCACTCCTCGCGCAGTATCCGCCCCTGCGGGCCCTGGCCGTGGCCGAATCCCGAGATGTCTCCCTGCCCGCCTGGGCGACCCTGTGCAGCGCCATGGGAATTCCCGCGTCGGTGGAAGACCTCCGGAATGTGCTGGCCTCCGTGCCGTCCGACATCGCCGATTCCCGGGCCGACGACGGGGGCGTCGACCGGGTCGGTTTCCGCACGGACGGAATCCGCCACCTCTTCCGTGCGGAACAGCCGCCAACGGCCGGGGAACAGCGCCGGATCACCGACACACTGCTGCATACCTTCGAATCCTCCGGGCCGTCGCAGGAGTTCCAGGAGCACGGAAATCCCGCGGAGTACGCCGCGTTCGCACTGCCCGTGCATGCGGCGCTCGCCGGCCGGCTCCCCGCCTTGCTCGACTCCCCCGCGTTCCTGGTCCGCGCGGACCACCGGACCGTCCTCGGCAGCCTGGCGCTGGCCCATCCGGACGGGATCCCCGTCGGCACCCGCGCCTCGTCCCTCCACTACCTGGAGGCGGACGGGGTCGCGCCCGGCAGCCAGGAGGAGTGGCTCTCCTGGCTGCACTGGGCCGAAATGAACCGCGGTGAGACGGAGTTCGCCGACCGGCTGGCCCGGGAACACCCGTCGCTGCCGTGGCGGACCCGCTGGTCCCGCTGGCGGCCGTACGGCACGCTCGGCCCCTGCCTCAGCGACCGGGCGGTCGCCGACAACCTGGTCGTGGGCACCCTCCACGGCACCCCCGTCCTCGCCACCCAGTGCGAGGTCGACGAGGACGAGCTGCCCGAGGACACCGACCTCGATGCGGACGGGTGGGCCGAGGAACAGGTCTGGGACCTGCGGGACGGCACACCGCTGAACGGCCCGGGCCTGGTCCAGGAGTACTGGGACGACATGGGCGAGACCGAGCGTGTCGAGGGCCGGGAGTTCGACGAGGCGCCGGTGCCGCTCGACGAGAACGGCCCGGCGCCGCGGGCACCGGAGTCCGCCGAACTTCTGGAGGCCGCCGGGGACGGCGTATGGGTGTACGGCGGCACCGGCGGCGCCTTCGTCATCGAGGTGACCGATCCGGCCGGGGTCGTCGAGCGTCCGCGCTGGCGCGTCGGGCCGCTGCTGAGCGCCCACAACCGGTCGGCCCGCTGGCCGGTGCCGCAGGCGGCGGCGGGCGCCGACGCGCCCGCACGCGCCTGGCTGGAGGAGGTCTTCGAGGCTCCCTGCCGCCCCGTTGCCGCGGACCGGCTGCCCGATGCGAGCGCGGACGGGATCACGGACGGGCCCACCCGTGCCTTCCTGACCGCCACCGGCCTTCCGGAGCTCCCCGACGACCTCGCGTTCGTCGACCTCGTGGACCTCGCGGAGACCGGTCTGCGCCCGGCCGACCGACCCTCGGACGTGCCCCCGCCATCGGACGGCACCTTCTACCGCCTCGGCCGGTGGCTGCGCCACGACCTCCTGCTCGACGGGGCGACGGGACGGGTCTTCCACAATGCCGACGGCGCCCCAGCCGGTCGCCAACTGGCCGGCAGTCTGCCCCAGTTCCTGACCGTTCTCGGCCTCTACTGGTATGTGCGCCGGAGCAACGTCACAACGGCGGAAGAGGGCCGGGACGCCCGGCGCAGCCTGCGCGCCTGGTGCGCGGAGATCGACCCGGTCACCGAGGACCACCCCGTCTGGAACGCGGTGCTCCGCGGCCACTGGGACGATCACGAGACGCTCTGACCGTCCGGAACCGGGACGGGCAGGTCGAAGCGGGGGAGGCTGCGGGTGCGAGGCGCACGCCAAGGGCCGCCCCGGCACCCTTTCCTGAAGATCCACTGCGCGCAGCGCGCTCGTACGGCAGAGTGGACGGTCGCACCGCACGGTGATCGCTCGGCGATCGTCGGTTACGACAAGCTACGAGCACAGGGGCGACCTGACATGACGGAGATCGACAGACGGCGACTGCTCGCGGCCGGCGGCGGGGTCGCACTCGCCGCGGCCCTGACGGCGGGGTGCGGCTCCAACACCGGCCGGGGAGACGGGGGTTCGGGGCCGGGCATCAGCCAGTGGTACCACCAGTACGGAGAACCCGGGACCGAGCGCGCCGTGCAGCGGTACGCCGCCGCGTACAAGAAGGCGAACGTCACGGTGCAGTGGCGGCCCGGCGACTACGACCGACAGACGGCGGCTGCGCTGCTCACCGACTCGGGGCCGGATGTGTTCGAGGTCAACGGGCCGTCGCTGGAACAGATCCAGGGCGGGCAGGTCGTCGACTTAACCGCCGAGGTCGCGCCGGTCAAACACGACTTCAACCAGGCCGTGCTGGCGCCGAAGATCTGGCGGGACAAGATCTGGGGCATACCGCAGACGGTGGACATGCAGTTGCTGTACTACCGCAAGAGCGCGCTGCTGGAGGCGGGACTTCAGCCGCCGGGGACCCTGGACGAGCTGGTGGACACGGCGAAGAAGCTCACCACGAAGAAGACCAAGGGGCTGTTCCTGGGCAACGACGGCGGCGTGGGGATGCTCGGCGGGACGCCGTTGTACGCCGCCGGACTGAGTCTGATCACTGCGGACCAGAAGGTCGGGTTCGACGACCCGGCGGCGGCCCGGACGCTGGCGAAGATCCGGCAGTTGTACGTGGACAAGTCGCTGCTGCTGGGCGCGCCCACGGACTGGTCCGACCCGGCCGCCTTCATCCAGGGGCTGACCGCGATGCAGTGGTCGGGGCTGTGGGCGCTGCCGCAGATCCAGAAGGCACTCGGGAACGACTTCGGGGTGCTGCCGTTTCCCATGGACGGCCCCGGCGGGAAGCCGGCCGTCCCGGTGGGTGCCTACGGTTCCGCGGTGAGCGCGCGGAGCAAGCGCACGACGGAGGCCAAGGCCTTTGCGAAGTGGCTGTGGGTGGAACGCACCGACTTCCAGCAGGACTTCGCGCTCTCGTACGGCTTTCACATCCCGGCCCGGATCTCCCTCGCGAAGCACGCCCAGCAGCTGCAGACCGGCGCGCCGGCGGACGCGGTGCGGTTCGCGACCGAGTACGGCCATGCCGAGCCGCTGCTGTGGACGAACGCGAGCCGCACCGCCTACCAGGACGCGCTGAGCCGGATCATCAAGGACGGCGCCAACCCGGAGAGTGAGTTGAGGTCGGTCGTCCGCAGGGTCAATGCCGAGATCCAGCGGGTCAGGAAGAAGTGACCGGGGGAGCCGTCGATACGGCGGAGCGCAGCCGGGGCGCGGCGGTGCCCGCGCCCGGCCGTCCCTCGCCCGGCGCCCGGCTGCTCGGCCCGCAGCGGCGGAACCTCTGGTTCTGGGTCTTCGTCGGGCCGTTCGCGATCGGGCTGGGGCTGTTCACCTATGTGCCGCTGGTGTGGAGCGTCTACCTGAGCTTCTTCGACGCGCACAACACGGTGAGCCCGTCCGGCTCGGACTTCGTGGGGCTCGGCAACTACGGCACCATGCTGAGCGATGACGCCTTCCTCGGCAGCCTGGGGACGTTCCTGCTGTTCAGCGTCTTCATCGTGCCGGCCACCTACGCGCTCTCGCTCGGGCTCGCGCTGATGGTCAACCGGCTGCGCTGGGCCCAGGCGTTCTTCCGGTCGGTGTTCTTCCTGCCGACGGCCTGCTCGTATGTGGTCGCGGCGCTGATCTGGAAGTTGTCGATCTTCAACGGGGTGCGGTTCGGGCTGGCCAACACCGTGCTGGGGTGGTTCGGCGCGGACCAGACCGCCTGGCTGTCGACCACCGATCCGCCCTGGTACTGGCTGGTCATCGTGACCGTACGGCTCTGGCTGCAGGCCGGGTTCTACATGATCCTCTTCCTGGCCGGGCTCCAGCGGATCCCGCCGCAGCTGTACGAGGCCGCGGCGGTGGACGGGGCACGGCCCGGCTGGCAGACCTTCCGGCACCTCACCTTCCCGCAGCTGCGCGCCACGTCCGTGGCGGTGGTGCTGCTGCTGGTGATCAATGCGTTCCAGGCGTTCGACGAGTTCTACAACCTGCTGAGCGATGCGGGCGGGTATCCGCCCTACGCCCGGCCGCCGTTGGTCTACCTGTACTACACGGCGCTGGGGCAGGGGCAGAACCTCGGACTGGGGAGTGCCGGGGCGGTGATCCTGGCGGTGATCATCGCGGTGGCGACGGTGGTGCAGGCCCGGTGGTTCGGCCTCGGCCGCAAGGGAGAGGACTGAGCGAGATGCCGGTTGCACAGACGCGGCGTGCGGGGAGGCCCGACGCCCGGAGGCAGGATGCGCTGACGCGGGCGGGACGAGCGCTACGGGTGGTGCTGATGATCGCCCTGGCGCTGCTGTTCCTGATCCCGTTCTACCTGCTGGTGCGCAACGGTCTGGCGACCGAGCAAGACATCACGGCGCCCGACTGGACGTTCTTCCCACACGATCTCCAGTGGTCGAATCTGACCGAGGTCTTCCAAGACCCCGGCCTCCCCCTGGGGCGGGCGCTGCTCAACTCCACGCTGATCGCGGTGTCGACGACGGCCGGTACGGTCGTCCTGGCCTCGCTCGCGGGGTACGGACTGGCCCGGATCCCCTACCGGCACGCCAACCTCGTCTTCTACGCGATCCTGGGGACGCTGATGGTGCCGGCGGCCGTGACGTTCGTGCCGAGCTTCGTACTGGTGTCGACGCTGGGGTGGATCTCGACCCTGCGCGGACTGATCATTCCGACCCTGTTCAGCGCCTTCGCCTGCTTCATCTTCCGGCAGTACTTCCTGGGCTTCCCCAGGGAGTTGGAGGATGCGGCCCGGGTCGACGGGCTGGGCCACTGGCGGACCTACTGGCGGATCGTGGTGCCGAACTCCCGGCCGGTCTTCGCCGCCGTCGGCACCATCGTCTTCATCGGGGCCTGGAACGCCTTCCTGTGGCCACTGGTCATCGGGCAGGACCAGGAGGCCTGGACGGTGCAGGTCGCGCTGTCCACGTTCACCACGGCGCAGAACCTCAATCTGCACAAGCTGTTCGTGGCCGCCGCGGTCTCCATCGCACCGCTGGTGGTGGTCTTCCTGCTGCTCCAGCGGTACATCGTCGCGGGGGTGGAGCGCAGCGGGATCGACGACTGAGGCATCGCCGACGGACGTACGGGATACGGTGCATGGCATGAGCACGCATCTGGACGTCCGTGCGGCGCCGTCGCGCGACCGCGACGCCCACGGCGGGTGCGCGCCCCGCGGCCTGAGCTTCCTGCGCCGCCGCGGCCGGGTGGGGTCTCCTCCCGCCCCCTGTCCCCGTACGGACTGAGGCCGGTCCGACACCCCGGCTCCGCCCGGGAGCTCGGCACCGCCCCCGGTCCCGGCACCGCCCCGAGGTCCCCACCAACTCCCCTCTTGCCCCACCACTCCGCCACCTCCCGCCTCTCCCGCCCCTCCCGCCACCACCGAGCCGGGCCGAGATCCGCGGACCGGACCTGTCCCGGCCGCTCTCCGAGGGCCTGCGCACGGAGCTGAACCGGGCGCTGCTGGAGCGGAAGGTGCTGTTCTTCCGCGGCCAGCACCTTACTTCCGAGTCACCACGCGAATTCGCCAGCAATTGGGGCCAGTTGGAGACCAATCCACTGCTGGCGCCGGGCGATTCGAAGGAGGTGGTGCGCTTCGACAAGGCCGCTGGAGGGGTTGCCACGTTCGAGAACGTATGGCATGCGGATGTCACGTTCCAGGAGCGTCCGGCGCTCGGTGCGGTGTTGCGGCTGCGCGAGGTGCCGCCCACGGGCGGGGACACCCTGTGGGCCGATATGGCGGCGGCGTATGACAATTTGCCTTCGGAAATCAGAGCCCTGATCGATGGTGCGCGAGCGGTGCACGACTATCTCCCGGGCTTCGCCCGCTTCTACTCTCCCGCTCAACTCGCGCCATTCCAGCGGGAGTTCCCGCGGGTTGAGCACCCCGGTGGTGCGCCGACACCCGGAGACCGGGCGCCGGATGCTCTTCGTCAACGCCGGGCCGCGCGGCGGGTCGCGGACCGCGTCGCCCTCGCGGGCGACCGTCCGTACTGACGGCGGTGCGCGCACCTCGGGAGCGGGCGGCCGGCGCGCGCACCGCGCTCCGAGGCCCGCCCTGCCCCCGCCTCACCACGCGCCCCTCACTCCGGCGCTGAGCACCTCACGCCCCGCACCTCACCCCGCTCACACCCCGCACGTCATCTCCCCCACACCCCGCACGCCACCTCCCTCACCCCGACCACGCCGCCTCCTCCGCCCGCGCGCCGCGCAGCAGGGCCGCGCCCAGCGGGGTGAGGGTGTGCAGTACGGCATTGCCCTGCCGCAGGGTGTTCAGCAGGCCGGCGTCGCGCAGCACCGTCGCGTGCTGACTGGCGGAGGCCAGCGAGACGTCGGCGCGGCGGGCGAGTTCACTGGTGGTGCAGCCGACGCCGATGCCCTGGAGTATCGCGGAACGGGTCTGCCCGACCAGTCGGCCGAGGGAACGTTCCGGCGGGACCTGCGGGGTGAGCCTCGGCGCCGGGTGCTCCACCGGGTAGACCAGGACCGGTGTGAGGTCCGGGTTGTGGAAGGTGACCGGGGTGCGGCGGCAGAAGTACGAGGGCAGCAGGAGCAGTCCCCGGCCGTTCAGGTGCAGTTCGCGGTCCACCGGGTAGTCGGCCTCCAGCACCGGCGCGCGCCAGCGCAGCATCGGCGGCAGCGAGGCCAGCAGCCGGTCCGCCCCGCCGTCCAGCAAGGCGCGACCGCGGGCGGCACGGTCGGCCTCTATGCGGCCCTGCACACGGGACCAGTACGGGGCGATCGCCACCTCGTAGTAGCGCTGCAGTATGCCGGCCAGCCGCCCCAGGGCGCGGCTGTCACCGTCGGCCATCGCCCGTATCCACGACGGGAGCGGGCGGTGGGCGGTGGACAGCCGGGAGAGCTCGTCGTGCAGCCGGACGGCGGGCGTCTCCCGCAGCGCGGCGAGCGCGTCGTCCATCCCCAGGAGGCCTTCGGCGGGCGTCAGGAAATCGGGGAAATAGCCGCGGGTGGGCACCAGCGGCGCCAGCAGCCGCGCTTCGCCATTCAACTTCCCACGCGTTTCCGATCGCCATTTGCCGAACGCCGAATCGTCCCGTCGGTCGCGGAGCCGGTGAAAGCTTAAGACCGTCTCCCACAGTGCGTCCGGGCGTGCCGCAATCCGCACTCGGGCCAGATCGAGTCCACTGAAATGGACGCGTAACACCGAACCCCCACCCCTGTTTCCTCAGACGGCCCCCGGCACGCCTGAGTATGCACGCCAACACGCGCGGTCACCATGCCCTTTTGGCCAGACTTGAAAGTGGTCGCGCCACCGGGCGGGCGGCAGGAATGCTTGTACTCAATTCGACGGCGGCGTGACCGGCCCGGATTGCTCGATCCCGTGGGGGGTGATGGGCAAGGAACCGGCCGCTCGACGGCCCCGCCGAAGGCCGCCTTCCCGCGCCGACCGGGGTGGCGGCAGCTCCCGAGGGGGGAGTCCGGAGAAAGCGAGGGCGGCACCTCCGCACAGGTGCCGCCCTCGTTCCCGTTCCCCCGCGCATCGGGCACCGCGCACCGCGCACCGGGCGCAGCAGTACGGTGCACAGGGGCCCGGCCGGTCCGCGGATCAGTGGGTGCCGCGTATCCCGCCATGGCGGCGGGCGGCCGAGACCACCTCGGCGGCGGTGGCGTACTGCCCCAACGAACCGGCCTTACCTACCTTGACCGCCTCGGCAGCCTTGCCGGGCTTCCCAGGCTTGCCGGGCTTGCCCGGCTTGGCTGCGGCCCGCAGCACCGCGAAGTCGTAGCGCTTCATCGGGCCGATGAGACACGGGTTGTAGTCGTCGCCGGCGTCGCCCGCGAAGAGGGCGAACGCCTTGGTGCCCGGCGCCCCCTTCTCGATCACCATGCGCATCTTCACGTCGGTGCGGGCACCGGGCTTGACGTCCTTCATGGCGGGGAGGTGCTCGTCGTGCTCGGCGTCGCTGTACAGCGGCTGCCAGCGGGAGCCGTCGGACCACTCCACCTTCATGAAGTGCTGGGATTGGTTCTGGGCCTCCAGGCGGAAGAAGACCAGCGGCCTGACCTGCAGCGTGCGGTCGGTGCCGTTGGCCACCGTGAAGGAGAAGTTGACCGTGGTGCCGGTGACGACCTTCGCGGGCAGCTTGTTCGCGAGGACGGTCAGGCCCTGCACCCGTACGCACTCCCCGGCGGCGGCGAGCGCGCTGTCCGCCGCCTGCTTGGCCTTGAGGGCGGCGGCCAGTGCGTTCGTGACCTCGTTCCACTCCCGGAGTACGGCGACCCGGGCGTCGTCCAACGCGGTCCGGGCCGCCTTGCTCTTGGCGTCCGCATCCGCCGCGGCTTCGGCGGCCTTGGCGGCGTCGGCCTCGGCCGCCCTCAACACCTTCTGGGCCTCGGCCTTCTCGGCCTCGTTCTTGGCCGCGTCCAGACCGGCCCTGGCCTCGGCGACGGCCTTGTCGGCCGCCGTCTTCGCCGCGGCGGCAGCCGTGGCCGCCTTCTCCGCGGCGAGCACGGCCGCCTTGAGCGGGTGGGAGTCCTGGTCGAGCGCGGCCATGTCCGCGTCCACCTTGTTCTGCCCGAGCGCGTGGGCGGCGACCGCTTCCCGGTACACCCGCTGCGCCTCCTGGGCGGCCTTCTGCAGCTCCACGTAGGTCGGCTTCTGCTGCGTCTGCGCCGGGGGCTTGGCCACGGCGGAGGCGGAGCCCGCGGAGAGCAGGACGGCGGGCGCGGTCACGGCGGCGACGAGTGCGGTCGCGAGGGTACGGCGAGGATTCACTGGGGCCTTTCCCGATCGGAGAGAAGAGGACCCGCCGCGTGAGCGGGGCGCTCAGGCGTGCGGGGCGCCCCGGATCGTACGGCCGAAACAGGGACCAACGTCAACGAAGATTCCACAGGGTCACATGCCCCCCACCGTCGAACTCGACGGGCAAATCAGCGCAAGAGCGCATAGTTGCCCACGTCCCCCATGGTTTCTCTGTGATCTAGACAACGGGGCACATCCCGCCCCCTCCCTACCTGACGCTCCCTCAACTACCGTCCCTCCCCCACCAGTAGCCCCGTAACGGCGACCCACCACACCGTGTTTCCCGCACATCCGGCACGGATGTGCTCAGGAACAAGACCGAGGGCGGCACCTCCGCACAGGTGCCGCCCTCGTCTGGTTCCGGAGTCCGACGTGCCGGACGGTTGAGGGTGTGAGGGTGCCCCGCCGTCGGATCCGGTGGTTTCGGGGCACCGCGGACGCGTGTGCGCCCGCGGTGCCCGGTGGGTCAGCGGCTGTCGCTGCCCTTCGACTCGGCCGCCGCCCGGCCCGCCTCCAGCCGTGCGACCGGGATGCGGAACGGGGAGCAGGAGACGTAGTCCAGGCCCGCCTCGTGGAAGAAGTGGACCGACTCCGGGTCGCCGCCGTGCTCACCGCAGACGCCGAGCTTGAGGTCCGGGCGGGTGGCCCGGCCGGCCGCGGCGGCGTTGCGGACCAGCGAGCCCACGCCGTCCTTGTCGATGGTCTCGAACGGGCTGACGCCGAAGATGCCCTTCTCCAGGTACGCGGTGAAGAAGCTGGCCTCGACGTCGTCGCGGGAGAAGCCCCAGACCGTCTGCGTGAGGTCGTTCGTACCGAAGGAGAAGAAGTCGGCCGACTCGGCGATCTGACCGGCCGTGAGGGCGGCGCGGGGCAGTTCGATCATCGTGCCGAGGGTGAGCTTGAGGTCGACGTCGTGGGCCTTTTCGACCTCGGCGATGACCTGCTCGGCCTCCTCGCGGACGATCTCCAGCTCCTGGACGGTGCCCACCAGCGGGATCATGATCTCCGCACGCGGGTCGCCATTGGCCTTCTTGCGCTCGGCGGACGCCTCGGCGATCGCCCGCACCTGCATCGCGAACAGCCCGGGGATGACCAGGCCGAGGCGCACACCGCGCAGACCCAGCATCGGGTTCTGCTCGTGCAGCTTGTGCACGGCCTGGAGGAGCCGCAGGTCGTTCTCGTTGGCGTCCTTGCGGGCCTCGGCGAGCGCGACCCGGACCGACAGCTCGGTGATGTCGGGCAGGAACTCGTGCAGCGGCGGGTCCAGCAGCCGCACGGTCACCGGCAGCCCGTCCATCGACTCGAACAGCTCGATGAAGTCGGCCCGCTGGAGCGGCAGCAGCTCCTGGAGCGCGGCCTCCCGGTCGGTCTCGGTGTCGGCCAGGATGAGCCGCTCGACCATCTCGCGGCGCTCACCGAGGAACATGTGCTCGGTGCGGCACAGGCCGATGCCCTGGGCGCCGAACCGGCGGGCGCGGGCGGCGTCCTCGGCGTTGTCGGCGTTGGCCCGTACGCGCAGCCGGCGCACCCGGTCCGCGTACGCCATGATCCGGTGGACGGCCTTGACCAGCTCGTCGGCGTCCTCGGCGCCGGCATGCATCCGGCCCTCGAAGTACTCCACGACCGGGGACGGCACGACCGGCACCTCGCCGGCGTAGACCTTGCCGCTGGAGCCGTCGATGGAGACGACGTCGCCCTCCTCGATGACGGTGCCACTGCTGGTCGTCATCCGGCGGGCCTTGGTGTCGACCTCCAGCTCCTCGGCGCCGCAGACACAGGTCTTGCCCATACCGCGGGCGACGACGGCGGCGTGCGAGGTCTTGCCGCCGCGGGAGGTGAGGATGCCCTCGGCGGCGATCATGCCGTTGAGGTCGTCGGGGTTGGTCTCCCGGCGGATCAGGATGACCTTCTCGCCGGAGCGCGACCACTTGACGGCGGTGTACGAGTCGAAGACGGCCTTGCCGACCGCCGCGCCCGGGGAGGCGGCGATACCGCGGCCGATCGTCTCGGACTTCGCGCCCAGGTCGAAGCGGGGGAACATCAGCTGCGCCAGCTGCGCGCCGTTGACCCGCTGGAGGGCCTCGGCCTCGTCGATCAGGCCCTGGTCGACGAGCTGGGTGGCGATCCGGAAGGCGGCACCGGCGGTGCGCTTGCCGACCCGGGTCTGCAGCATCCACAGCTTGCCGCGCTCAATGGTGAACTCGATGTCGCACAGGTCCTTGTAGTGCGTTTCGAGCGTCTCCATGATCTGCATCAGCTGGTCGTACGACGCCTTGTCGATCGACTCCAGGTCCGCGAGCGGAACCGTGTTGCGGATACCGGCGACGACGTCCTCGCCCTGCGCGTTCTGCAGGTAGTCGCCGTAGACGCCCTGGTGGCCGCTGGCGGGGTCGCGGGTGAAGGCGACGCCGGTGCCGGAGTCCGGGCCGAGGTTGCCGAAGACCATGGAGCAGACGTTGACGGCCGTGCCGAGGTCGCCGGGGATGCGCTCCTGGCGGCGGTAGAGCTTGGCGCGGTCGGTGTTCCACGAGTCGAAGACCGCGCGGACGGCGAGGTCCATCTGCTCGCGCGGGTCCTGCGGGAAGTCCCGGCCGGTCTCCTTGGCGACGATGTCCTTGAACTGCGTGACCAGGCCCTGGAGGTCGGCGGCGTCCAGATCGACGTCGACGCGGACGCCCTTGGCCTGCTTGGCCTCCTCCAGGGCCTCCTCGAAGAGCTCGCCGTCGACGCCCAGCACGGTCTTGCCGAACATCTGGATGAGGCGGCGGTAGGAGTCCCAGGCGAACCGCTCGTCACCGGCCTGCCCGGCGAGGCCGGAAACCGATGCATCGGAGAGGCCGATGTTGAGGACGGTGTCCATCATGCCGGGCATGGAGAACTTCGCCCCGGAACGCACCGATACGAGCAGGGGGTCGTCGGCCTGGCCGAGCTTCTTGCCCATCTTCTGCTCAAGGGCGTCGAGGTGTTCGGAGACCTCGGCACGCAGTGCCGCGGGCTCGCTACCGCTCTCCAGGTAGACCTTGCAGGCCTCGGTGGTGATCGTGAATCCCGGAGGGACGGGGAGGCCCAGGTTGGTCATCTCGGCGAGGTTCGCACCCTTGCCACCGAGGAGGTCCTTGAGCTCCTTGTTGCCCTCGGTGAAGTCGTAGACGAACTTCGCCGCCGAAGGCTGGGTTACGTGGGGATCTTGTGTTTCCGGCACGGCACTGACTCCTCGCCGACGGGCTGCCCTGACGGCGAGGAACATACCCAGATCGAAGGCGTATGGGTACGTCCACTTGGTCGACATACCTGCGTAACCAGTCGTCCGCCACTAGATCGAAAGTGATCATGCCTCCAGCACTTCATTCATTACCTGAATGCATCACTCCTCTTCGTGTTCGATTACGCCGAATACACTACTCAACGCAACGATTGCGTTCGCTTCTCGAACGCATGACTCATGGCACCGGGTGCCACCCTTGGAGAGATGGAGCCCACCACGCCCCGCTCATCTGAGCGCAACCCCTATCAGGGGTGGCGAGAATCACGCGCTCATGTGTGAGCGGGTCCCATCATTTGGACCCCTTGGGCGCCCTCTGATTCAAGGAACGCCTCGATCAGAGCGTGCCACCATTCCCGCTACGACCGGCAGATCTGCGCACAATTCGGCCACCCGTCGTGCGGGGGCTGCCCCGCCCGGGCCGCGGGCTCCGCCTCGACATGGCACAGGGAGCGCCGGGCGTCAGGATCAGGTCATAGTTCCCGGTCGACGCGGAGGCCGGCTCCACGGCCGGGTTCGTATACCGCCTCCCCCGCACGCTCATACGAGCCCGCTCGGGCCCGGAGAACGCCAGAGCGCCCTTTAGGGCTCCCTCAGGGCGCCTCACAACTGGGCGCGCCCTTCGCCCGCCGGCCGCTCCGCCGGGGGTGCGGCTCCCGGCCGTCCAGGAGCTCCCGCCGTCGGTCCGCACCCCGGCTCTCGACCTGGGCCACGACCCGGCCCAGCAACTCCGCTAGGTCCACCGCCTCGTCCTCGCCCAGCGCCTCGGTGACGAAGGCCTCTTCGGCGTTGAACTCCGGGACGATCCGGGCCATCAGCCGCTCCCCCTCGGGGGTGAGGGAGAGCAGGGCGAGCCGCCGGTCGGTGGGGTGCCCGGCGCGCTCCAGCAGGCCACGGCCCTGGAGGGTGCGGGCGACGCCGGTGAGCGTGCCCTTGGAGATCCCAGCCTCCTGGGCGACCTGCCGGGTCTCGCGCTCGCCCCGGACCCACACCACCCACAGCACGACGAAGGAGGTCCAGGTCAGTTCGGCACCGCGCAGCACGGAGTTCTCGAAGTGCTGGCGGACGGCCGCCGCGGCGCGGTAGAGCTGCGCCACCGCGGCCCGCTGCTCATGGCGGATGGGCATGTCGCCGAGCTTGGCCCGTACCGCCTGCTCGGTGTCCTCGACGGACCGTTCGGTGCCCGCGCAGGGCTTCTCGGTGGCGGCGGGAGACTTCTCGGCGGCCGTGACGGGCTGCTCGATGCCCCCGACGGACTTCTCGGTGGGCTCGCTGGGCCTCCCGGCGTCCTCGACGGGCCGTTCGGCATCCTCGGTGGGCTTGTCGGTGGCCCCGATTTCCTCGATGGAACGGTGTCCGCTCTCCACAGCTCTCCCTGACCGCATCCCCGCGGGGCGCCCCGTGGGAACTCCGTACGGGCTCCATCGGTACCGCGGAGCCGGCCGGCCCGCCCTCGTCCGTGCGCCGACACTCCTAACGGGTGCGCCCCCGGTGGGTCACTCGACGGCCGGCCCGGCGCACCGGGCATGCCCGAGCCGGCCTGGCGGGCCTGGCCGGCCGCATACCGCCGGCCGCGCCGGGCCCACCGGCCCGCAGCGCACCAGCGCCGCCCGACAGTCCCGCGGCCCCCCGGAGCCGGCTCCGGCACTCCCCACGCCGGTGCCGGAGCCCACTCCGTTCCTTCCCCCGCCGGTCCCCCAAGGGTGCGCGAGGGGCATGCTGGGGGCCTCACCATCAAGGGGGATAGTCGGCGCTTCCCCTCCCCCGTACGGGGGAGGGGTACCAGGCGGCTCAGCCGCCGGAGGTGTCCAGCTCCGCGTCCGCGTCCACGCCGGCGCAGTCGTTGGGGTCGTCCAGCCAGCCGTCCGGGAGCACCACGCGGTTACGGCCCGACGTGCGGCCACGCGGTCCGTCGGCACCGGCCGGCCAGGGCTGGTCCAGGTCCAGTTCCTGCAGCAGCGCGTCGAGTTCGTCCAGCGAGGAGGTCACCGCGAGGCTGCGGCGCATCTCGGACCCGATGGAGAAGCCCTTGGTGTACCAGGCCACGTGCTTACGGAAGTCGATCACGCCGCGCGCCTCGTCGCCGATCCACTCACCGAGCAGGGTGGCGTGCCGCAGCATCACCGCCGCGACCTCCTTGAGCGTCGGCCGGGCGTACGTCCCGGTCCCCTCGAAGGCCGCGACCAGATCCCCGAACAGCCACGGCCGCCCCAGGCAGCCCCGGCCCACCACGACCCCGTCGCAGCCGGTCTCCCGCATCATCCGCTGCGCGTCGTCCGCCGACCAGATGTCGCCGTTGCCGAGCACCGGGATCTCGGGGACGTGCTCCTTGAGGCGCGCGATGGCGTCCCAGTCGGCGGTGCCGCCGTAGTGCTGGGAGGCGGTCCGCCCGTGCAGGGCGATCGCGGTGACGCCCTCCTCGGCGGCGATCCGCCCCGCGTCCAGGTAGGTGAGGTGGTCGTCGTCGATGCCCTTGCGCATCTTCATGGTCACCGGCAGCGAGCCCGCGTTCGCCACCGCCTCGCGCAGGATGGCGCGCAGCAGAGGCCGCTTGTAGGGGAGCGCGGAGCCGCCGCCCTTGCGGGTCACCTTGGGGACCGGGCAGCCGAAGTTGAGGTCGATGTGGTCGGCGAGGTCCTCCTCCGCGATCATGCGGGCGGCCTTGCCGACGGTGTCCGGGTCCACACCGTAGAGCTGGATCGAACGGGGCTTCTCGGTCTCGTCGAAGTGGATCAGCTGCATGGTCTTCTCGTTGCGCTCGACCAGCGCCCGAGTGGTGATCATCTCGCTGACGAACAGCCCCTTGCCGCCCGAGAACTCCCGGCACAGCGTCCGGAACGGGGCATTGGTGATCCCGGCCATCGGCGCGAGGACCACGGGCGGCTGCACCGCGTGCGGACCGATCTGCAGCAGAGTCATGGGGCTGTCTTCCTCGACCTTCTTCGGCTTTCGTCGGCTTGCTTCGGCGTACGGGGAGTTGCGGAGGTGCCGCGACCTCCTATTGTCCCGCACCGCGCGAGCGCCCCTCCCGGAGCCCGATGCCCGGGATCGTTGTAGCGTTCAACCATGCCCGATCTCAGCCGCCGGCGTCGACTCCTGGTACTGGCGATCTGCTGCATGAGCCTGCTGATCGTCAGCCTCGACAACACCGTCCTCAACGTCGCCCTGCCGTCGATGCAGCGCGAGCTGGGCGCCTCGGTCTCCGGGATGCAGTGGACGATCGACGCCTACACGCTGGTGCTGGCCTCGCTGCTGATGCTGGCCGGTTCGACCGCCGACCGGCTGGGCCGGCGGCGGATCTTCCTGGTCGGGCTGGTGGTCTTCGCGTTCGGCTCGCTGCTGTGCAGCCTGGCCCCGAGCCTGGCGTGGCTGGTGGGCTTCCGGATGGTGCAGGCGGTCGGCGGCTCGATGCTCAACCCCGTCGCGATGTCGATCATCACCAACACCTTCACCGACCCCCGGGAGCGGGCCCGCGCCATCGGGGTGTGGGGCGGGGTGGTCGGCATCAGCATGGCGGCCGGGCCGGTGATCGGCGGTCTGCTGGTGCAGAGCGTCGGCTGGCGCTCGATCTTCTGGATCAACGTCCCCATCGGCGCGCTGGCGGTCTTCCTCACCCTGCGCTACGTCCCCGAGTCCCGCGCGCCCCGGCCGCGCCGGGTCGACCCGGTCGGCCAACTGCTGGTGATCGCCGTGCTCGGCTCGCTGATGTACGCGATCATCGAGGCACCGAGCGTCGGCTGGGCGTCCCCCCGGATCCTCTCGTTCGTAGTGATGGCGCTGGTCTCGCTGGCGGCGCTGATCGGCTACGAGCGGCGGCGCACGGAGCCCCTGATCGACCTGCGGTTCTTCCACAGCGCGCCGTTCAGCGGCGCCACCGTCGTGGCGGTCTGCGCCTTCGCCTCGCTCGGCGGCTTCCTCTTCGTCAACACGCTCTACCTGCAGAACATCCGCGGACTGTCCGCCCTGGAGGCCGGGCTCTACCTGCTGCCGATGGCCGGCATGACGCTGGTCTGCGCCCCGCTGTCGGGGCGGCTGGTCGGCAGCATCGGGCCACGGCTCCCGCTGCTGCTCGCCGGTACGGCGATGGGCGCCAGCGGACTGCTCTTCGCGGCCTTCGACGCCCAGTCCACCGACGCCCTGCTCTCCACCGGCTATGTCCTCTTCGGAATCGGGTTCGGCCTGGTCAACGCGCCGATCACCAATACCGCGGTGTCGGGGATGCCACGCGCCCAGGCCGGGGTGGCGGCCGCCGTGGCCTCCACCAGCCGGCAGGTGGGGCAGTCGCTGGGCGTCGCGGTGATCGGCGCCGTACTGGCGGGCGGGGCGCACGCCGCGGCCACCGCGGACCAGTTCCTCGCGGCCGGGCGTACCGCGTGGTGGATCATCGCCGGCTGCGGTGCGGCCGTCCTGCTGCTGGGCGCCGTGACGACCGGCCGGTGGGCCCGGGAGACCGCCCGGCACACCGCGGCGCTCTTCGAGGACGACCACGCGGGCCGACAGCCGGCGGATGCCCGGCCCTAGGGGCGGGACGGTGTCGGGGCGGGGCCGTGTCGGGACGGGGCGGGGCGTGTCGGGACGGTATCGGGGCGGGGCGTGTCGGGACGGGACGGTATCGGGGCGGGGCGCTGGCGTCAGGGCGGGCGTGCGGGTCGGCGTGCGGGCGGACGCCCTTTGGAGCCAGGTGGGCGAGCGTCCGTAGGGGCCGGAATCCGTCACAGCCGGGCGGGCGGACGTCCGTAAGAACCGGAATCCGTCAGAGCCGGGCGTCCGAGGAGCGAGGGTCCGAGGGAACGGGCGGGCCCACCGTCGCGCCCCCGGGCGGAGGGCTCCGTCAGACCGCCGCCAGCGCCAGCTCCTCCAGTTGCTGGAGCCGCTCGCGGGTGGTGTCGTCCACCGGGATGTACGTCAGCAGCTTGGGACCGTGGTTGGGGCCCGTCCAGAGGTTGGTCGCGGTCAGCTGGAGCACGCCCACCTGCGAATTCCGGAACGACTTGAGGGAGCTGACCGGGCGGATGACCTCGTGCTGGGCCCAGATCTCGCGGAACTCCGGTGAAGCCTCGGTCAGCCGCGCGACCAGTGCCTTCCAGGCCGGCTCGGCGACGTGCTCGGCCATCGACGCCCGGAACTTGGCTGCCATCACCCGCATCGTGGCGTCCAGATCGACCACGGACGCCCGCCACTCCGGGTGGGTGAAGGCCAGCCACATACAGTTGCGGTCCTCCTCGGGCAGCGCATCGAGGTAGCACATCAGGCGCCCATAGGTTCTGTTGTAGGCGAGGATGTCGAACCGGCTGTTCTGGACGACCGCCGGGAACGGCGTCAACTGCTTGAGGATCGCCCGCACTTCACGCGTCACGCCGGTGCACTCCGTGCCTGGCTGCGGATCGACCGCTCCGGCGAGCGCGAAGAGGTGGCTACGCTCAGCGCGGTCCAACAGCAGCGCGCGGGCCACCGCATCCAGGACCTGCGGGGACACATGGATGTCCCGGCCCTGTTCGAGCCAGGTGTACCAGGTCACGCCGACGGCCCCCAGGTGCGCGACCTCTTCGCGGCGGAGTCCGGGCGTACGGCGACGGGCGCCGCGCGGCAACCCGACGTGTTCGGGGGTGATCCGCTCGCGACGGCTGCGCAGGAAGGCGGCGAGCTCGGCACGGCGGGCGGCATCGTCCGCCGGAGTCCGCGGCGCGTGCGGGACCTTTGAAGCCTGTGAGATCTGCGGGATCTGTGGGATCTGTGGGATCTGCAAGGCCTCTGGGTCCGCTGGAGCCCTTGAGGCCTCCGGGGGCCCACCCTGGGGCACCCCTGGAGCCGAGGCCGTGCCTGCGCGCTGGGCGGCGCCGGCCGGAGGAGCGACGGGCCTACCGGTCCTGGTGGCAGCCTGCGTCATGCTGGCATCGACGGTCATGCTCCCCAGCCTGCCGCAGACCTCAGCCGGTTGCCAGGTAGCACCAGTACCAGGATAAGGAGACTCTGGTACCCGTCTGAGCACTCGACGATCGTCGACTCCGTGAGCGATATCCGAGCACAGACCGTTCCTCTGGAGACGTCCCCTCTCCCCACCCCGGACCCCCGGGGCTCGCTGGCCACCACGGACACCCCGGACGCCCTGGCCACCCCGGCCTTCACCGCGCCTCAGCAGTCCCCGGCGGCGCCCCGGCAGTCACCCGTGACGCCCCTACTGACCCCGCTCGGTCTGCTGACCGTTCTGCTGGGCGCGGCGCTGCCGATGATCGACTTCTTTATCGTCAATGTCGCTCTGCCGACCATCGACCACGATCTGCACGCGGGCCCCGCGATGCTGGAGATGGTGGTGGCCGGTTACGGGGTCGCGTACGCCACGCTGCTGGTGCTCGGCGGCCGGCTCGGCGACATGGTCGGTCGCCGGCGGCTGTTCCTGTGGGGCCTGGCCACCTTCGGTCTGACCTCGCTGGCCTGTGGTCTCGCACCGGACGCCGGCACACTGGTGGCCGCCCGGGTCGCCCAGGGCGCGGCGGCGGCGCTGCTGCTGCCGCAGGTGCTGGCCACCATCCAGGCCACGACCACCGGCCGGCGACGCGCCAAGGCCCTCAGCCTGTACGGCGGGACGGCCGGCATCTCCAGTGCCATCGGCCAGGTACTGGGCGGGGTGCTGGTCTCCGCCAACCTGGCGGGTACCGGGTGGCGCGCGGTCTTCCTGGTGAACGTGCCGATCGCGGCGGTCGCCTGGCTGCTCGCCGCCCGCGCGGTGCCCGAGAGCCGGTCCCCGCACGCGACCCAGGTGGACGGCGCCGGCACCGCGCTGCTCGCCGCCACCCTGGTGACCCTGCTGCTGCCGCTGACCGAGGGCCGGGCGGCCGGGTGGCCGCTGTGGTCCTGGGTGCTGCTGGCCGTGTTCCCCTTCGTCGGCACCGCGTTCGTACTGGTCGAGCGCCGGGCCGAGCGCGCCGGCCGTACGCCGCTGGTACCGCCGTCGCTGCTCCGCATCCCGTCCGTGAACAGCGGCCTCGCCATGATCATCCCGTTCACGATCGGCTTCGGCGGCTTCATGTTCGAGGTGGCGGTCGCGCTCCAGACCGGGCTGCACTACGGCCCGTTCGCGGCGGGGCTGTCGCTGGCGCCGCTGTGTGCCGCGTTCTTCCTCGCCTCGCTCGCCGGGCCGCGGCTGGTGGGCCGCTTCGGACGGCGGGTGGTGATCGCCGGTTCGCTGATCCAGGGCACCGGGCTGGTCGTGCTGGCGCTGACCGTGCACGCGACCTGGCCCGACACCACGGTGGCCGGTCTCGCGCCGAGCATGACGGTCCTGGGCTTCGGCCAGGGCATGGTGCTGCCGGTCCTGATGCGCATCGTGCTGAGCGAACTTCCGGTGACGCAGGCGGGCGTGGGCGGCGGCGCGATGGTGACGACGCAGCAGTCCGGACTCGCCCTGGGCGTGGCGACCCTCGGCACCCTCTTCCTCGCCCTACTGCCGACCGTGGGCATCCGCGATGCGCTGCTCACCGCACTGCTGGCCCAGCTCGCGATCGTCGCGGGGACCACGCTCCTCGCCCTGCGCCTACCGCGCACCCTGCGCTGACCTGCGAGAAGACCACAGAGGAGCGGGACCGGCGGCACCACTCGCCACTCGACCCCACCCATGACGGCTGACAGATATTGAAATCTGTCAGCCGTCATGCCATAGTGAAATCGTCGAAGGATCCCCGAGACCCACCAAGACCCTGCGACACGCGAAGAGCCCCGTCCCTCCGAGACCCCTCCACGCGTCCGCCCCTCGACCTCTCCGGCAGCCCCGCCCCTTCTCATTCAGGAGCACACCGTGCAGACCCGCACCTTGGGCACCACAGGCCCGCAGACATCCGCCCTCGGCCTCGGCTGCATGGGCATGTCCGCCCTCTATGGCAACACCGACCGCGGCGAGTCCATCGCCACCATCCACGCGGCCCTCGACGCCGGCGTCACCCTGCTCGACACCGGTGACTTCTACGGCATGGGCCACAACGAACTCCTGATCAACGAGGCCCTGCGCACCGCCCCCACGGCGGCCCGCAACTCTGCACAGATCAGCGTGAAGTTCGGTGCCCTGCGCACGATCGAGGGCGGCTTCACCGGCTACGACGGCCGGCCGAACGCGGTGAAGAACTTCGCCGCTTACTCTCTCCAGCGCCTGGGCACCGACCACATCGACATCTACCGCATCGCCCGGCTCGATCCGGACGTACCGATCGAGGAGACCGTGGGCGCCATCGCCGAGCTGGTGGCGGCCGGGCATGTGCGGCACATCGGCCTCTCCGAGGTGGGAGCGGAGACCCTTCGCCGGGCCGCGGCCGTCGCGCCGATCTCCGATCTCCAGATCGAGTACTCCCTGATCTCCCGCGGCATCGAGGACACGATCCTGCCCACCGCCCGCGAACTGGGGATCGGCATCACCGCGTACGGCGTGCTGTCCCGCGGGCTGATCAGCGGCCACTTCGACCGCGACCGCAAGCTCGCCGCGAACGACTTCCGGGGGATGAGCCCGCGCTTCCAGGGCGAGAACCTCACCCGCAACCTCGACCTCGTGGACGCCCTGCGCAAGATCGCCGAGCAGAAGGGCATCACGGTCGCCCAGGCCGCCATCGCCTGGGTGCTCTCCCGCGGCGAGGACATAGTCCCGCTGGTCGGTGCCCGCCGCCGCGACCGGCTGGCCGAAGCCCTGGGTGCCCTGGACATCGCGCTGGACGCGGGGGACCTGGCCGCGATCGAGCAGGCGGTTCCGGCCGACGCCGCCGCCGGGGCGCGCTACCCGGCCGCGCAGATGGCCCACCTCGACAGCGAGCGCTGACCACGACGGACGGCGAGGGAGCGTACGGGTACCGTCCATGAGGGCAACCGACGAGCGCAACCGACCTTGAGGACGCCCCCTGTGAGGGCAACCGTCGTGGCGGCCGACCGTCCTCGAGGACGACCGTCCGTGAAGGCGCCGCCCATGAGGTCCGCGAGACCGGCAACCGAACGCGGTGGTGGCGCCGGAGCCAGGTACCGTCCGTACGTACCCGGCCGCACGGGGCCGGAGCACGCCCCGGCGACGTACGGTGCCGGGGTACGGACCGGCGCAGGCACCGGCAGCGGCAGCGGCAGCGGCAGCGGCTGGGGTGATGTCGCCGGAACTGCCCGCCCACGCCCTCCGTCCCGCCCGCTCTCCTCGAAAGGCCGGCCCGCCCCATGCCCCCCGAGACGTTGACCCCCGAGCGCATCCTCGAAGCCACCGAGGAGGTACTTCGCCGGTACGGCCCGGCCAAGGCCACCGTCGTGGATGTGGCGCGCGCCCTCGGCGTGAGCCACGGCAGCGTCTACCGCCACTTCCGTACGAAGACGGCGCTGCGCGAGGCGGTCACCGCCCGCTGGCTGAACCGGACGAGCCAGGAACTGTCGGCAATCGTGTCGGAAGAGGGCCCGGCGCCCGAGCGGCTGGACCACTGGCTCACCACCCTCTTCGAGGCCAAGCGGCGCAAGGCCGGTGACGACCCCGAACTCTTCGCCACCTATATGACGTTGATCGGCGAGAGCGGCGGGGCGGTCGACCAACACGTCACCGACCTGGAGGCACAGCTCACCGCCATCATCGAAGTCGGGGTCCAGGAGGGCGCCTTCCACACCCCCTCCCCCGCCACCACCGCCCGCGCCGTCTTCGACGCCACCGGACGGTTCCACGACCCGTGCTACGCGGCGGAGTGGTCCCGCCCTGAGATCGCCGCCGACTTCGACGCCGTGCGTGCCCTGGTCCTGCGCGGCCTGCGGAGCTGAGCCGACGCCGCATCCGGACGGCAGCCACGTCCCCGGGTTGCCAGGTCAGTCGTCGATCGCCTGGTAGAGGGTGGTCCAGAAGTCGTGGATGGCCCGCGCCGAATCCGGAGTGGACATTCCGGTCTGAGTGAGCAGGATGCCGATGAGCTGGTTGTCCGGGTCGGCGTAGGTCGAGGTGCCGGTTCCACCGTCCCAGCCGAACTGGCCGATGGGCGCGAAGTCGCCGCGGTAAGTGCGCACCGCCATCCCGAAGCCCCAGCCCCCGTGCTGCCCCGTGCCGTGTGACAAGTGGACGACGCCGCGGGCCCAGGCCTGCAGGGTGGCTAGCTGCTCGGGCGTGAGGCGGTTGGTGGTCATCAGCTCAACAGCGGGCCGGGACAGGATCCGTTGGGTCCCGTGCATCCCGTGGTTGAGGAGCATCCGGAAGTAGGCGTGAGAGTCGTCGACGGTTGAGTCGAGTCCGCCGCCGCCTGACGGGAACGCCGGAGGCCGGCTGTGGTGTCCCCCTTCGGCCTCGTCCGCCACGATGAACTCTCCGGTCTGCGGATCGGGGGCGTAGAGGGGCGGCAGCCGGTCGATCTTGTTGGCCGGCACATGGAAACCGGTGTCCTTCATGCCCAACGGATCGAGGATGCGTTCGCGCAGGAAGTCCTCGAACGACCGGCCGGTGACCCTGGCGACGAGCACGCCGAGCACATCGTTGCTGACGTTGTACTGCCACCGCTCTCCGGGCTGGTACATCAGCGGGAGGGTGCCCAGGCGACGCATCCACTCATCCGGATCCGGGGCCGGCAACAGCCATTCCTGGCCGTAAACCCCCTGCTCGAAGAACGCGGCCATCATCGGGGAGCCCATCGCCGTCATATCCAGTCCGAGCCCGAACGTGGAGGTGAGCAGGTCCCGTACGGTGATGGGCCGCCGCGCCGGCACAGTGTCGTCCAGCGGGCCGTCGGCCTGCTTCAGCACCCGCCGGTCGGCGAGCTCGGGCAGCCACCGATCTATCGGATCGTCCAGCCGCAGCCGGCACTCATCCAGCAGGACCATCGCCGCCGCCACCGCGACCGGCTTGGTCGTCGAGGCCATCCGGAAGATGGTGTCCCGGCACATCGGAGCGCCACCGTCATGGCGCATCGTGCCGATCGCTTCGACGTGGGTCTCGTCGCCCCGGCTGACCAGGGCGACGAGACCAGGAATCCTCCCGGACTCGACATGCCGTGCCAGCACCCCGCGCAGTCTGCGCAACCCTGCTTCGGAGAAGCCTCTCTTGCCTTCTAACCTCATGAATCCCCCTGCATACAGCGTTCGATACACACAGCGTTCGGTCTTGCGGGACTCGTCCCGGTGTGGCCCTCATGGGCTTTGTATGGGCGGGCTTGACGTGGCCCAATTCGCCGGCCTGAGGGCGCGATCGCTGTACGGTTGATGGCATCCACCAACCGTTCTGATACTGGCTGTCGCCGCCTTGAGGCCGCCGCTGACATGCGGCGAGAGGCAGCCGGCCGGGCATGACCCCGCGGCCGCGTCGTGCAGACGGTCGAGGAGAGTGGTGCTCGCTCCCCGGGCACGACGCGCCGCGCCGCTATCAGACTGCCGTGTCGTCTTTCCCGGTGTTGTTGCTGGCGGCGCGCTCGATGGCGTCGGTCAGCCGCTTCCGTGCACGAGGGGGGACATAGCCACCCTCCGAGTAGTTCTGGACGAACGCCTCGACGAACTCCACCGGGTCCTCCCCGACGACATCGCGGATCGGCGTTGCGTCCACCGCGGCCTGCTCAAACAGGTCGGCGAGGTCTTCGAACATCGACGCACTGCTGTCGCCGTCGGTCGGCACGAAGTGCATCAGGTACCGCTCGATCTCTTCGACCGCCGTGCGGTAGTTCTCGGGAAGCTGACGCGAGCGCGCCTTGTACGCCCGCCAGCGCTTCTTGGGCCCGATCACCTTCGAGATGAAGCCGCTCTTTTCGACATCGGACATGGCTACTCTCCCCCTTCGCGGAGCTGTTCCAGTCGTTCCGTGAGGAAGCTCCACGTCCTCCAGAACTCTTCGAGGTACTCCCGTCCCTGAGCGTTGAGGGAGTGCACCTTGCGCGGCGGCCCCTTCTCGGAGGGGACCTTCTCCACGTCGACGAGGCCGCGCTTCTCGATCCTGAGGAGCAGCGCGTAGATGGTCCCTTCGGCGATGTCGGAGAAGCCCTGCTCCCGCAGCCGTGCCGTGATCTCGTAGCCGTAGGCGGGCCGGCCGGACAGGGACGCGAGGATGATGCCCTCCAGCGTGCCCTTGAGCATCTCCGTCTCCAGCTTGGTCATGGAACACCTCCTTCCTGAGCTATTCAGCGTTACTGACTACCGGTACACCGTAACGCTAACTACCGGTACTTAGCAAGACGGAATAGTGGAAGAGTGAGCCCGCGCCGCAAACGCCCAGTTCAGCAGCCCTCACCGGCGGGACGTGGAGGCGCGGAAGCCGTAGCGGCCCAGCACCTTGGGGGTTCGCGTGCTTGAGCGGGGAGAGCCGGGCGACGTCGTCGTACGCAAAAGCCCGCCCCGGCCGGGTGGTCGGGGCGGGCCTTGGCGGCGGCGGTCCGGGATGGGATCCGGGCCGTGAGCCGGTGGCTACTTCTTGAAGCCGTAGTCCATCAGCTTCTTGGCGTCGGCCGTACGGTCGGCGACCGACGGGGAGGCGAGGACCGCGCCGATGACGGTCTTGCCGTTCCGGGTGGCGGCGAAGACCAGGCAGTACTTGGCCTCGGGGCCGGAGCCGGTCTTCACACCGATGGTGCCCTTGTAGCTACTGAGCAGATTGTTGGTGTTGGTCCACTCCATGTAGCGGTAGCCACCGCTCTTGGTGGCGACCTTCTGCTTGGTCGACTTGGTACCCACGACCGTGCGGAACGTGGAGTACTTCATCGTGTTGCTGGCCAGCTTGGTCAGGTCGCGCGGCGTGGAGTAGTTCCCGCCGTGACCGATGCCGTCGAACGAGTCGAAGTGCGTGTTCTTCAGCCCCAGGCTCTTGGCGGTGGCGTTCATCTTGCCGATGAACGACGCGACCCGAGCGTCCCGGGTGGAGCCGGTGCCGAACTTATCGGCCAGCGCGTAGGCGGCGTCGCAGCCGGACGGCAGCATCAGCCCGTAGAGCAGCTGGCGGACGGTGACCTTGTCGCCGACGATCAGCCGGGCCGACGAGGCCCAGTTGTTGTTGACGATGTAGTCGCTGTACGCCTTCTGCACCGTGACCTTGGAATCAAGGTCGAGGTTCGACTGCCCGAGGACCACCCGGGCAGTCATGATCTTGGTGGTGGAGCCGGTGGAACGGCGAGTGTCCGCCGCCTTGGTGAACAGGGACGTACCCGTGCCGTTGTTCATCACGAAACCGCCCTTGGCGGTGATCGCGGGCGTCGGGAGCGAGGCGGCCTGCGCCGGAGCGGCGAACGCCCCGGCCGTCAGAACGGCCCCAGCGGTGAGGGCGACTGCCGAGCTGCGGCGAATGCCGATGCGGCGAATGCCCTTGATGCGGGTTTTCAAATTGATTACTCCAAATACCCTGCAGTGCGGCCCTTAGGGGAAAGCCGCTCCCTCATGAGACGCCTGAGGATGGCGAATGGATGCACAATCGGCGAGGCAAATTCGTTCGATGTTCCGCGTGCTGCCCTAGCCGAACGGGCTGCGCACCGCGGCGTCGTCGCCGCAGCCGCCCGCGCGCCGTCCCGGTCACCGGCGGATCCGAAACCCGGCCCGTCAGTGCCCCATACCCAGGAAGCGCAGCACCGCCAGCACCCGACGGTGATCGGCGTCCGCCTTCGGCAGGTCGAGCTTGGCGAGGATGTTGTTGATGTGCTTGGCGACCGCGCTCTCGCTCACCACCAGTTGGGCGGCGATGCCTGCGTTGGAGCGCCCCTCGGCCATCAGGGCGAGGACCTCCCGCTCCCGGGCCGTCAGCCGCTCCAGCGGATCGCTCACCCGCCGCACCAACAGCTGCGCGACCACCTGCGGGTCGAGCGCGGTGCCGCCGCCGGCCACCCGCCGCAGCGCCTCGATGAACTCCTCGACGTCCGCCACCCGTTGCTTGAGGAGGTAACCGACACCGCTGGTGTTGGCCGCGAGCAGATCGGCCGCATAGCGCTCCTCGACGTACTGGGAGAGCAGCAGGACGGCGGTGCCGGGCCACTGCTGACGGATCTGCAGGGCGGCGCGCACCCCCTCGTCCGTGAAGCCCGGCGGCATCCGGACGTCCACCACCGCCAGGTCCGGCCGGTGTTCAGCCACCGCGGCCAGCAGCCCCTGGGCGTCCCCGGTCTCGGCCGCCACCTCGAACCCGGCCATCTCCACCAGCTTGACCAGCCCGATCCGCAGCAGTACGGAGTCCTCGGCGATCACGGCACGCGGCACGGCGGGCGCAGATCTCACATCGGGCACGGCAGCTCCACATTCATCACGGTCGGGCCCCCCACAGGGCTGCTCATCCGGAACGTCCCGTCCACGGACCGCACGCGCTGGGCGAGGCCCGTAAGGCCGGTCCCCCGGGACGGGTCGGCGCCGCCCACACCGTCGTCGGCGATCACCACCCGCAGTATCCCGCCGAGCCGGGTGACCGTCACCTCCGCCCGGGTCGCCTCCCGTGCGTGCTTGGCGATGTTCGTCAGCGCCTCGGAGACGACGAAGTAGGCCACCGCCTCCACCGCCGGCGCCACCCGCTGCGGCAGCTCCGGCGGCAGGTCCACCCGCAGCCGTACGGGCAGCGGGGCGCGGGCCGCGAGTCCCGACAGCGCCGCGTCCAGCCCCAGTTCGTCCAGTACGGCCGGGTGCAGCCCGCGCACCAGGCTGTTGAGCTCCTCGATGGCGTCCTTCGCCTCCCGGTGCGCGGTGTCGATCACCTCGCGCGCCTCGGGCGGCAGATCCGTCAGCGTGGCCTTGGCCAGCCCCAGGTTGAGCGCCAGCGACACCAGCCGCTGCTGGGCGCCGTCGTGCAGGTCCCGCTCGATGCGCCGCCGTTCGGCATCCGCGGCATCCACCGCGCCGGCCCGGCTCTCGGTCAGGTCGATCACCCGCCGCGCCAGGTCCTCGCTCGGGTCGGGCCCCAGCAGAGCGGGCCCGAGGTGCGTCTCCAGGCGCACCAGCGCCGCGGCGAGGGAGGGAACCGGGGCGAGCGCGGCGAGTCCGGCGAGGGTGAGGTAGCAGGCCTGGGTGTAGTAGCCGGGATGGCCGACTCGCCATTCCCAGGGACAGGCCCAGATCCACAGGAGCACGGTGCCCGCGGCCAGGCCCGCCAACAGCAGGGAGAGCAGCAGCACTTCGAGGCCGCCGAGCAGTGCACCGATCAGGCAGTGGTAGCGGAACTGCCGCTGCGACCGCCGCCATCCCGGTGCGGGGATGTCGATGCCGAGCAGTTGCCGGAAGCGCCAGCGCTGGGCGGCGGTCAGCGCCGGCAGGGCAAACACCGTGAGCACCAGCGCGAACCCCAGCACCACCGGAGCGCTGCTGTCCCGCCCCGCGATGACCTCCCAGAGCAAGCTGAAGACCATGAACAGCAAGAACCCGACGAGGAGGTGCAGGGGCGCACCCAGGGCGAGGAAGGACGTATCGCGAGGCAGTCTGGCGAGCACGCGCCGGGCCCAGGGCGGAATTTCCATGATCGAACGATAGACAGCGGCGCCATGCGGCGGCCATACAGCCAGTATCCGCACCGGGGTGGTACTGGTGCCACCCCAAGTCGGACAGCGGCGTTACTGACCGTGGGCGGCGGACGGTGGAGTGTTGATCACGAGCCCGACAGTCGGGTTCGGGACGCCGAAAGAGACCTCCGCCATGACCCTCATCGCCTTCAACCACCCTGCTGGCAGCGGGAGTTGCGCCACGCTCGGCGCCCTCCGCGGAGCCCTGCGCCCGGGCCGCGCCCACCGCTGGCAGGGCCGGGTGCTGGCCGGCGCCGGACTCGCCCTGCTCCCCTGGCTCGGCTACCTCGCCGGCACCCTGCCGCCCGCCGGGGCCGCCGCCTGGGTCGTCCTCGACGCCCTGGAGGCCGCGGCACTGCTCACCGCCGGCACCCGCCTGCTCCGGGCCGACCACCGACACCGTGCCCCCGCTGCCGCCGCGGCCGTGCTCTTGCTGGCCGACGCCGCGATCGACCTCACCACCGCCGCGCCCGGTACGGAGCTGGCCACCGCCCTGGCCATGGCCGTGGCGGCGGAACTTCCCCTCGCGGCCCTGTGCACGATCCTCGCGGCCCGCCCGGCGCGGGGCCGGCGGGGAGCACGGGCGGGCGGGGCGTGAGGGCGGGGAGGGAACGCGGGGCTGCCGAACGGGAGGGGACGTGGGCAGGGGGAGCGGGAGGGGAGTGAGGGGCGGCGGAGGGTGCGGGGCGGGCTCAGGGTGCGGCCGAACAGATCCCGTAGGGGATGCATGCGCCCCCTCGGGGCCCACAACGCAGCGGAGCGGGGCGGGTATTCCGGGGTGGAGCGGGGCGGGTATCCGGGGTGGAGCGGGGCGGGTAGTCCCGGCCGGACGGCCGTGGCCCCCACCGAACAGCCGGACAGTCCGACACCACGACAGCTGGCCCAACACCAAGACAGACAGTCCGACACCAAGACACCAAGAAAGCTCCGACACCAAGAAAGCCGTGATGCCGGCCCCCGTCCCCGGAGGCCGGCATCACGGCCGTTCCCTCAGTTGTGCGTGCCGCCTCAGCAGCCCGGGCCACACCGGCAGCCGAGTCGCCTCAGCGGCCCGGACCCCGTCCGCAGCCAGGCCGCCTCAGCAGCCCGGGCCGCGGTCCGCAGCCGCGCCGCTTCAGCAGCCGAGCAGTCGCCCGCCCAGGTACGCCTGGATCTGGTCCAGCGACACCCGCTCCTGCTTCATGGTGTCGCGCTCACGCACGGTCACCGCGTTGTCGTCGAGGGTGTCGAAGTCGACGGTGACGCAGAACGGCGTGCCGATCTCGTCCTGACGGCGGTAGCGGCGGCCGATGGCGCCGGCGTCGTCGAACTCGATGTTCCAGTGCTTGCGCAGGTCGGCCGCGAGGCCCTTGGCCTTCGGGGAGAGCTGCGGGTTGCGGGACAGCGGCAGCACCGCGACCTTGACCGGCGCCAGGCGCGGGTCGAGGCGCATGACCGTGCGCTTCTCCATCTTGCCCTTGGCGTTGGGCGCCTCGTCCTCGATGTAGGCGTCGAGCATGAAGGCGAGCATCGCGCGGTTCACGCCGGCCGCCGGCTCGATGACGTAGGGGGTCCAGCGCTCGCCGGCCTCCTGGTCGAAGTACGACAGGTCCTGGCCGGAGGCCTTGGCGTGCGCCGACAGGTCGTAGTCGGTGCGGTTGGCCACGCCCTCCAGCTCGGAGAACTCGGTGCCGCCGAAGTTAAAGCGGTACTCGATGTCAGCGGTGCGCTTGGAGTAGTGCGAGAGCTTCTCGGCCGGGTGCTCGTACCAGCGGATGTTCTCCTCGCGGATGCCGAGGTCGCGGTACCAGTTCCACCGCTCGGCCATCCAGTACTCCTGCCACTGCTCGTCCTCGCCCGGCTTGACGAAGAACTCCATCTCCATCTGCTCGAACTCGCGGGTGCGGAAGATGAAGTTGCCCGGAGTGATCTCGTTCCGGAAGGACTTGCCCATCTGCGCAATGCCGAACGGGGGCTTCTTGCGCGAGGTCTGCTGGACCTGGGCGAAGTTGGTGAAGATGCCCTGGGCGGTCTCGGGGCGCAGGTAGGCGACCGAGGCGGTGTCCTGGGACGGGCCGAGGTGGGTGGAGAGCAGGCCGGAGAACTGCTTGGGCTCGGTGAAGCCGCCCTTGTTGCCGCAGTGCGGGCAGTTGATGTCCGCCAGGCCGTTCTCGGGGAGCCGGCCGTGCTTGGCCTCGTACGCCTCTTCCAGGTGGTCGGCGCGGAAGCGCTTGTGGCAGGAGGTGCACTCGGTGAGCGGGTCGGTGAAGGTGGCGACGTGGCCGGACGCCTGCCAGACCTCGGGGGCCAGGATCACCGACGAGTCGAGACCGACGACGTCTTCGCGCGAGGTGACCATGGCGCGCCACCACTGACGCTTGATGTTCTCCTTGAGCTCGACGCCCAACGGACCGTAGTCCCAGGCAGCGCGGGAGCCGCCGTAGATCTCACTGCACGGATAGACGAAGCCACGGCGCTTGCTCAGGCTGACGATGGTATCGATCTTGTCGGCGGCCACGGTGCTCTCTTCATTACGACGACGAACGATGGATGGGCAGCGCCCTAGCGCCTCGCTGGGGGGTGGTGGTCGGGAGACGTGTGGGCGAATAGTTCAGGGTAGCGGCGGCCGCACCCCCCGGGCCAAATCGGTTCCGTCACTGTCGGCCCACTCACACCGATCACTGTCGGCCCGCTCACATCCGCACGGAGGTTTATTGACAATCGTTTCCAGCTTTGTTGAAAATGAGTGTCATGAACATACGCCGTCATCTGTCCCTCACGGCCGTCGCCGGAGCCACCGCACTCGGCCTGCTGGGCCTGACCGCCTGCGCCCCCACCGACACCGGCCGCACGGACGACGGCAAGCTGCGGGTGACAGCGTCCTTCTATCCCATGGAATTCCTCGCCGAGCAGATCGGCGGGAAGCACGTCGAGGTGACCGGCCTGACCAAGCCCGGCGCCGAGCCGCACGACCTGGAGCTCACCCCGAGGCAGACCGCCCAGCTGGGCGAGTCCGGCGCCGTCGTCTACCTCAAGGGCCTGCAGCCCGCCGTGGACACCGCCGTCGCGCAGTCCGGCGTCAAGCACATCGTCGACGCCGCCGCCCTGACCCACCTGGAGAAGCACGGCACCGAGGTCGACGGCCACCACCACACCACCGGCGACAACCACAGCCACTCGGACGCCGAGGGCGGCAAGGACCCGCACATCTGGCTCGACCCGGTCCGGTACGCCGAGGTCGCCGAGGGCGTCGGCAAGACCCTCGCCCAGGCCGACCCCGCCCACAAGGCCGACTACCGGAAGAACGCCGACGCCCTGGTGAAGAAGCTGCACGGGCTGGACGAGGAGTTCCGGGCCGGCCTGAAGAACCGGGCCTCGGACACCTTCATCACCACCCATGCCGCCTTCGGCTACCTCGCCGAGCGCTACGGCCTCACCGAGGAGGCCATCAGCGGCCTGGACCCGGAGTCCGAGCCCAGTGCCCACCGCATCAGGGACCTGCACGCCCTCGCTGACGAGCACCACGTCTCCACGATCTTCTTCGAGACCATCGCCAACCCGGCCACCGCCCGGACCCTCGCCGGCGACCTGCACCTGAAGACCGACGTCCTCGACCCGCTCGAAGGGATCACCAACAAGTCCCGCGGCAAGGACTACTTCGGCGTCCAGCGCGCCAACCTCGCCGCGCTGGAGAAGGCGCTCGGCAGCAAGTGAGCACGACCACCCCCTCACCCCGGCCTGTGACGGAGGTCACCATGAACGAGCCGCTCCCCCCGCCGGTCATCGACCTGCGCGGCGCCACCGCGTCCCTGGGCGGCCGCCCGGTGCTGCGCGGCGTCGACCTCACCGTGCGCACCGGCGAAGTGGTCGCCCTGCTGGGCGCCAACGGCTCGGGCAAGTCCACCGCGGTCCGCTCGGTGATCGGCCAGGTCCCGCTCACCGGCGGCGAGCTGGCGCTCTTCGGCACCGATTTCCGCCGCTTCAAGGAGTGGGCCCGGATCGGCTACGTCCCGCAGCGCACCACCGCGGCCGGCGGGGTCCCCGCCACCGTCCGCGAGGTCGTCACCGCCGGCCGGCTGGCCCGTACGAAGCTGGGCGTCCTGCGCAAGGCCGACCGGGCCGCGGTGCACCACGCACTGGAGCTGGTGGGCATGGCCGACCGCGCCAAGGACTCCGTCAACGCACTCTCCGGCGGCCAGCACCAGCGGGTGCTGATAGCCCGGGCCCTCGCGGGCGAACCGGAGTTGCTGATCATGGACGAGCCGATGGCCGGCGTCGACCTGGCCAGCCAGGAGGTGCTCGCCGCCGCCCTGCGCGAACAGGTCGCCCGCGGCAGCACCGTGCTGCTCGTCCTGCACGAACTGGGCCCGCTGGAGCCGCTGATCGACCGCGCGGTGGTACTGCGCGACGGCTGCGTCGTCCACGACGGCCCGCCCCCGCAGGCCGTGGGCCAACACGCCCTGCCCGGCCACGACCACGTCCACCCGCACGCCGACACCGCCGCGGAGCCGCTCCGCACCGGCCTGCTGAGCTAGGGGGCCCGCACTCATGGAGATCCTCAGTTACGCCTTTATGCAGCGGGCGCTGATCGCGGCGCTGCTGGTCGGCGTCATCGCCCCCGCCATCGGCATCTACCTCGTCCAGCGCCGGCAGGCCCTGATGGGCGACGGCATCGGCCATGTCGCGCTCACCGGCGTCGGCCTGGGCTTCCTGCTCAACACCAGCCCCGTCTGGGTCGCCACCGCGGTCGCCATCGCCGGCTCCCTCATCATGGAACTGATCCGCTGGTACGGCCGGACCCGCGGCGACCTCGCGCTGGCGATGCTGTTCTACGGCGGTATGGCCGGCGGCGTGATGCTGATGAGCCTCTCCGACGCCGGCTCCAACGCCAACCTCGGGACGTACCTCTTCGGCTCGATCACCACCGTCTCGCCGCAGGACATGACCACGATCTATGTGCTCGCCGCGCTGGTGTTGGCGATCACCATCGGCCTGCGCCGCCAGCTGTTCGCGGTCTGCCAGGACGAGGAGTTCGCCCGGGTGACCGGGCTGCCGGTCCGCCTGCTCAACCTGCTGATCGCGGTCACCGCCGCGGTCACCGTCACCGTCGCCATGCGCGTGGTGGGCCTGCTGCTGGTCAGCGCCCTGATGGTGATCCCGGTCGCGGCCGCCCAGCAGATCAGCCGCAGCTTCGCGGTCACCTTCACGGTGGCCGTCGCGATCGGCGTCGCGGTCACTCTTACGGGCACCGCCACCTCGTACTACGTGGACGTCCCGTCCGGTGCCACGATCGTGCTCTTCGCCATCGGACTGTTCGTGGTCTTCACCGCGCTCGCCGCGCCGCTGGCGAAAAAGCGCGCGAGGGCTGCCGCACAGGCCGGTGCGGGGTGCACCCTGGAGGTACCCGACCACCGCTCCACCGCGGACGACGTCAGCGTGGCCGGACAGACGTGAGCGTGGCCGGAGCGTGGTGGCCGCGTCGAGGTGGGCGGAGCACGGCGGCGGACGCGTCGGCGGGCCGTCCCCGGCGTAAGCGTCTCCCCCGACGGCCGGCCATCACCTGGCACAATGGCGGGACGTACGCGCAGGGCAAGTCCTGACGTCCTAGGGAGGCAACGGTGGCGACGAGCGCGGGATCTCCGGTACGCGGCCGGTCGACGCGGCAGCGGACCGCGGTGTCCGCCGCACTCGACGAGGTGGACGAGTTCCGCAGCGCGCAGGAGCTGCACGACATGCTCAAGCACCGCGGTGACTCGGTCGGTCTGACCACCGTCTACCGCACGCTGCAGTCGCTCGCCGACGCCGGCGAGGTCGATGTGCTGCGCACCAGCGACGGCGAGGCGGTCTACCGCCGGTGCAGCACCGACGATCACCACCACCACCTGGTGTGCCGGGCCTGCGGCAAGGCCGTCGAGGTGGAGGGCCCCGCAGTGGAGAAGTGGGCCGACCAGATCGCCACCGAGCACGGCTTCCAGGACGTCGCGCACACCATCGAGATCTTCGGGACCTGCGGCGACTGCGCGGCGGCCCGGGCGACGAACGAGAAGTAGGGCGCCGCACCACCGCGCCACGGCAGCGGGCCGCCTCCCGGTTCCGAGGATCGGAAGGCGGCCCGCTGTTGTGCGTACCGAGCCGTCAGACGGCGCTCTGCCCGTCCGCCTCCGGCGCGGCACCGAACCGGCGGTCCCGCTTGGCGTACTCCAGGCACGCGTCCCACAGGTTCCGGCGGTCGAAGTCCGGCCACAGGATGTCCTGGAACACCATCTCGGCGTAGGCGCTCTGCCAGATCAGGTAATTCGAGGTCCGCTGCTCGCCGGACGGCCGCACGAAGAGATCCACATCCGGCATGTCCGGGTAGTACAGGTACTTCGCGACGGTCTTCTCGTTCACCTTCGACGGGTCCAGCTTTCCGGCCCGTACGTCCGCGGCAATGGCCGCCGCCGCGTCCGCGATCTCCGCTCGACCGCCGTAATTCACGCAGAAATACAGCGTCATCGCGTCATTGTTCTTGGTCTGCTCCTGGGCGATCTGGAGCTCCTGGACCACGGACTTCCACAGCTTCGGCATGCGCCCGACCCAGCGGATACGAATGCCCAGGGCATCCATCTCGTCACGGCGCCGCCGGATCACATCCCGATTGAAGTTCATCAGGAACTTGACCTCGTCGGGCGACCGCTTCCAGTTCTCCGTCGAGAAGGCGTAGAGGGAGAGGTTCTTCACGCCCATCTCGATGCAGCCCTTGAGGACGTCCAGGACGACGCCCTCACCGACCTTGTGCCCCTCGGTGCGCGGCAGCCCCCGGTCCTTGGCCCACCGGCCGTTCCCGTCCATCACCACGGCCACATGGTTGGGGACGAGCTCCCCGGGGATCTTCGGCGGCCGGGCGCCGGAAGGGTGCGGCTCGGGCGTGACGTACTCGCGTCGGTTACGGCCCAGGATCCCGCGTCGTGCCATGCGGCCCACTTCTCCTATGTGTCGGCTCGGTCGTTCTTCTGTGTCGCTTCGAGGGGTCTTCGTGTACGTGCGGTGCGCGGCGCTACTGCTCCACGTACCGGAGGGAGCGCAGGCCCCGCTCCAGATGCCAGTGCAGATACGCCGTGACCAGCCCGCTGCCCTCCCGGGCGTGACGGGCCTCGCAGGCGTCCGCGGTCTCCCAGTCGCCGGTCAGCAGCGCGCTGAGCAGCGCGAGCGCCTCTGAGGAGGGTACGACGCTCCCGGGCACCCGGCAGTCGCCGCAGATCACCCCGCCCGACGCGACCGAGAAGAACCGGTTGGGGCCGGGCAGCCCGCAGCGGGCACAACTGTCGAAGCTCGGCGCGTAGCCGTTGACGGCCAGCGAGCGCAGCAGGAACGCGTCGAGGACGAGGTGCGGGGCGTGCTCGCCGCGGGCCAGCGTCCGCAGCCCGCCCACCAGCAGCAGGTACTGCTGCACCGCGGGCTCGCCCTCATGATCGGTGAACCGCTCGGCGGTCTCCAGCATGGCCGTACCGGCGGTGTAGCGGGCGTAGTCGGTGACGATCCCGCCACCGTACGCGGCGATCGTCTCGCTCTGCGTACACAGCGGCAGCCCGCGCCCGACCAGCTCGCTCCCTCGCGCGTAGAACTGCACATCGACGTGCGAGAACGGCTCCAGCCGCGCCCCGAACTTCGACTTGGTCCGCCGTACGCCACGGGCCACCGCCCGCACCCGGCCGTGGCCTCGGGTGAGCAGGGTGATGATCCGGTCCGCCTCACCCAGCTTCTGGGTGCGCAGCACGATGCCGTCGTCGCGGAACAGACTCATGGCGCCATTCTCGCGCATGGGCGGAGCGGCCCGGGCCCGGGTGCGGAGCGCGCCGCCCAGGGCCTCCGGGACGCCCCGCCGCGCTCAGGGCCGCTCGCCCCGGGCGGGCTCGCCCAGCGCGTCGGTCAGCTGCCGGGCGACGTCCATCGAGCACCGGCCCAGGTCGACGAGCGGTGACAGATAGCCGTGCGCGACCGTCACCGGGTCGGGCCGCAGGGACGGCAGCACCACCCCGGCGCGGGCGAGCGCCTCCCGCAATTCCGCCGTCACCGTCTCCACGTCCTTGAACTCCTGCAACATCCGGCTACGCCTTTCACGAGGGGGGTTATTCCGCGAGGGGGTTTCACTGTTCGCATGCAGAGCGTGACGCTCCGGAACTACGCTGCGCAACGGGACGAGCACTACAACCGGCGGGCAGCACAAGGGGTTATCCATGGCCAACGCCTCACGCCAGGCAGCCTGGGAGTACTGGGGCGCGGAGCTCAAGCGCCGCAGGGAGGAAGCGGGCCTGACCCAGGAGGCGCTGGGACGGCTGGTCTTCGTCTCGGGCGGCTACATCGGCCAGTTCGAGCAGGCCATCCGCAAACCACAGCTGGAAGTGGCGATCCGCATCGACGAGGTACTGCAAACCGACGGCTTTTTCGAGCGGACGTGGCGGAAGCTGATCGATGACAAGCGGTATCCGGATTACTTCGCGGCAGCGGCGGATCTGGAGCGGCAGGCAACGAGGATCTCCGACTGTGAGACGCTGATCGTGCCAGGGCTCTTGCAAACTGCGGCATACGCACAGGCACTCCTGCTCGCGGGAAACCCACTCGCCCCGGACGAGTACATCGAGGACAAGGTCCGTGCTCGCCTGGACCGGGCCGTCATTCTCAAGGACGGAACGCGGCCCACGTATTGGGCCGTAATCCATGAGGGACTCCTCCGGGTGCCGGTGGGTAGTCCGGTCGTCATGGCAGAGCAGGTGGAGCACATTGCTCAGCTCACCCGCGAGCGGAAGATCCTGGTACAGGTCGTCCCGTTCGCGGCAGGCGCGTACCCAATCATGGGCAAGATGCTGAAACTCATGGAGTTCGAGGACGCCCCACCAACCGCCTATACAGAAGGCCTGTATTCGGGGACTTTGCTGGACGATCCGGCCGTAGTGAAGCGTGTGCAGCACGACTACGATCTACTCAGGGCCGCCGCACTGTCGCCGGAGGCGTCCCGAGCCCTGATCGAATCGGCGGCGGAGGACTACAAACGATGCGCGAGTTCGATCTGAGCACCGCTAAGTGGCGCAAGAGCAGCTACAGCGACCAAAACGGCGGCGACTGTATCGAGGTCGCCCACGACTTCCCTGGCGCCGCCACCTGGCGTAAGAGCAGCTACAGCGACGGCAACAACGGCAACTGCCTGGAGGTCGCCGACGACCACCCCGGCATCGTCCCTGTCCGCGACAGCAAGAACCCGCTCGGCCCCCCCGTCGTCTTCCCCGCGTCCGCATGGTCCGCTTTTATCGGGGCCGTCAAGAACGCGCGGTTCCGGGACGCCTGACCGGCTTTCACCGAGCAGTCACAACAGGCACACATGGCCCCGCCCTCCTGATCTGGATGACGGGGCCGCATCACGTTAGTGTCCGGTCATCGTGGGCGGAAGACGACCTTCCGAACTTCTCAGTCACCGCCTGGGATCTGGTCCTCACGGCACGTCACCTCACGGGTAGCATCCCCAGTTGTTCGCCAGCACACAGCCGTGATGGCCGGGCCACCCCGTCAGAACCCCAATTGAGGATCTCGATGACATCCATACCGGAGGCGCTGCTGTGGTGCCTCAGCGCAGGTACGGCCGCCGCCGTGGTCCTGGCGGCGCTCTCGATACGGGCGAGCGGACAACGCAAGGCCCTCAGAGCGCGCCTTTCCGCCGCTGAGGAACAGAGCAGCGCCACGCTCCACAGCAATACGGAGCTCTCCGCCCGGCTGCGCGCCACCGAGGCCGAGATCCGGCACCTGTCCGGGACCCGGCTCCCCGACCTGACCATGGCGCTGGCCCACCCGCACGTCCCGGTACGCGGGCTGCTGGACCCCCGGTTCGCCGGGACGGAGACGGAGCAGGCGCTCAACGGCGTACTGGAGCAGGTCAGCGAGGCCATCACCAAGGAGCGCGGCCGGGTCGACGCGGCGGCGCAGTCCACCGTCCGCGGCGCGACCACGACCATCCAGGCGCTGCTCTACCGGCTGCAGTCGTCGCTGCAGGAGATGCAGCACCGCTACGACGACCCCCAGATCGCCCAGGACCTGCTGAACGCGGACTTCCTCAACGAGCAGGCGCTGCGGCGCATCCAGGCCACCGGTGTGGTCTGCGGTGCCTGGCCCGGCCTGACCCGTGAGGACTCCTACCTGGCGGAGCTGGTCGTCGGCGCCACCTCGCGGCTGCACGGGTACGAGCGGGTCCAGGTCAGCAACCAGCTGCGCGACCCGATCGCGGTGGTCGCGCGGGCCGTCGAGCCGATCGCCATCACGGTGACCGAGCTGCTGGCCAACGCGCTGCACCACTCGCACCGGGAGCTTCCGGTCACCGTCACCCTCCAGCAGGGCAACCGAGGCGCCTCGGTCATCATCGACGACTACGGCGTCGGTATGCACGCCGACGAGATCAAGGCCGCGATGGAACTGCTGGCCGGCGAGGGCGACCTGCTGCTGACCCAGCTCGGCGACCCGCCGCGGTCCGGCTTCGCGGCGGCCGGCCAGTTGGTGCGCCAGTACGGCTACGGGGTGCACGTCGAGCCGTCGCCGTACGGCGGGGTGCGCGCGGTGGTGTACATCCCGGGCGACCCCCTGCTCACCATCCTCGACGAGAGCACCCAGCCGATGTCCGTGATGGCTCCGCTGCCGCACCGTTCCGGCATGCCGGACCGTTCGACCTCGGTGCTGCCGACCGGGGCGACGGCCAACCCGCCTGCGGCCGCCCCGACCACACCGGCGGCCCCGGCGGCTCCCGCGGCCCCCGCGCCGCAGTCCGCCGACCCCTACGAGGCCGCGGCACCCGCCGCCCCCGCCGAGGGTGAACTCCCCCGCCGGCGCCGCCGCAAGCCCCTCTCCGAACTTGACGAGAGCGCCCAGCGCTCCGCACCCCAGCCCCCACGCTCCCCGGAAGAGACCGGAACCCGTTGGGCCGCCCTACAGCGCGGCACCGAATCCGGCCGGGCAGCAGCTCAGTCAGAACCCCCTCGCAGTCCCGAAGGGAACGCCCAGTCATGAACAGCCCCACCCGCCGCCGCGTCGCCGAGGACAAGTCCTGGGTGCTGGCGCCTCTTTTGGAGTTGCCGCACGTCGTGCACGCCGCCGTGATCTCCGGTGACGGCTTCATCGAGGGCGCCTCGCCCGGCCTGGAGCGGGACTCCGCCGAGGGCGTCGCGGCGATGATGTCCGCGCTGCAGGGCGCGGGGCGCGCCGTCACCGCGGCGTTCGCCGGGAAGGACGACACCCAGCTGCGGCAGACCGTCATCGAGTCCGACGACGGCTTCGTCTTTGCGATACCGGCCGGCCAGAACACCTGCCTGGCCGTCTTCGCCGACCCGGAGGTGAACATGGGAGTGGTCGCGCACCAGATGCAGATCCAGGTGACAACGCTGGGCAAGAAGGTCATGAACAGCCCGACCCGGGACCTCGGTAACCCGGCATGACCCCGCGCCGGAGCAGCGGACGGCGCCTCGTACCGGCCTATCTTGCGACCGGCGGACGCGCCCAGCCCAGCCGTAACACGTTCGACCGGCTCACCCTGCTGCACAGCGTGGGGATGCCGATCACCAGTGAGGTACGCCCGGAAGAGCAGCGCATCCTTGCGCTGCTCGAACCCGGGGCGCTGTCTCTGGCCGAGGTCGCCGGCCACCTCCACCTTCCCGTCAGCGTGGTGAAGGTGCTGGTGGCGGACCTTGTCGACGCCGGGCGGCTGAACGCCCGTGCCCCCATTCCCGAAGCCGAGCAATTCGACCGACAGATCCTGGAGAGGGTTCTCGATGGACTCCGCTCTCTCAAGTCCTAGCCCCGGCAGCGCGACCGGCGGCAGCATGTACCTCTCGGGCGACCACCAGACGCTGGTCAAACTGCTGGTCGCGGGGCCGTTCGGCGTCGGAAAGACCACGCTCATCCGTGCGCTGTCCGAAACCCCGCCGCTGCACACCGAAGAGGTCATGACCCAGACCGGCGCGGTCGTCGACGACCTCGCCGGGGTCCGGGACAAGACCACCACCACCGTCGCCATCGACTTCGGGCGGCTGACGCTGCCCGGGGACCTGGTGCTCTACCTGTTCGGCACGCCCGGGCAGAAGCGTTTCCGCCCGCTGTGGTCGGACATCGCCCGCGGCGCGCTGGGTGCCCTGGTCCTCGCGGACACCCGCCGGCTGGCGGACTCCTTCGAGGTGATGGACATCATCGAGGAGGCCGGGCTGCGCTACGCGGTGGCGGTCAACACCTTCCCCGACGCGCCCCAGTACGACGTCGACACCCTCCGCGACGCGCTCGATCTGCACCCCGAGACGCCGCTGGTGCTCTGCGACGCACGCGACCGGGAGCAGTCCGTCGACGCGCTGATCGCGCTCGTCGGGCACGTCCTGGCCCACACCCCCGAGGAGAACCCGAACCCGTGACTTCCCCGCACCAGCCGGGAGCCGCACCGCCACCGGGCTGCCCGGCGCACGCCGCCGCACCACCGCACCCGGGCATGGCGCCGTCGGTCCGGCCCGACGCCCAGAGCCCGGTGAAGCTCTACGGACCCGAGTTCGCCGCCGACCCGCGCGGCATCTACGCCCAGCTGCGGCAGTACGGCGCACTGGCCCCGGTGGAGATCGCACCGGAGGTGACCGCGATGCTGGTCACCGACTACCGGGCGGCGCTCGACCTGCTCAACGACGACGCCACCTGGTCGAAGGACTCGCGGGAGTGGATGCAGACCGTCCCCGCGGACTCGCCGGTGATGCCGATGCTGATGTGGCGGCCCAACATCTTCTACGCCGACGGGCCGGCGCACGTCCGCTACCGCGACGTGGTCGTCGACAGCTTCAAGCTGGTCGAACCGCATGAGCTGCGGGCCCGCGTGCACCACGCCGCGGACACCCTGATCCAGCGGTTCGGCGCCCGGGGCGAGGCCGATCTGATCGCCGACTACGCGCGGCTGATCCCGCTGCTGATGTTCAACAACCTCTTCGGGATGCCGGACTCCTACAGCGAGCGGCTGATCTCCGCCCTCAGCGGGATGCTGGAGGGCAACTCCCCCGAGGAGGCCGCGGCCGCCAACGAGGCGTTCACCAGCTACATCATGGAGTTGGTGGGCTCGAAGAAGGCCCAGCGCGGACTGGACCTGACCTCGTGGTTCATGGACCACCCCAATGCGCTGACCGACGAGGAACTGATCCACAACATCGTCCTCACGATGGGCGCCGGCAATGAGCCGCTGGCCAACCTCATCGGCAATGCGCTCTCGCGGATGCTGTCCGACGACCGCTACTACCACACCCTCTCCGGCGGGGCGCTCACCGCGCACGACGCGATCAACGAGGTGCTGTGGAACGACCCGCCGCTGACCAACTACTCCGCCCACTTCCCGGTCCGTGACGTCTTCTTCCACGGCACCTGGGTGCGCAAGGGCCAGCTGGTGATGGTCTCGTACGCGGCCTGCAACAGCCAGTACGACACCGGCTCGCTGCAGACACCGGGTTCGGGCGGCGGCTCGCACCTGGCGTGGGCGGCCGGCCCGCACGCCTGCCCGGTGAAGCGGCACGCACTGCTGATCGCCACCACCGCGATCGAGCGGCTCACCGCCTGGCTCTCCGACATCGAACTCGCGGTGGACGCCTCCGAGTTGCGCTGGCGCCACGGCGCCTTCCACCGGGCGCTGGTCGCCCTCCCGTCCCGCTTCACGCCCATCACTCCCGACCAGGCAGGAGCCACTCCATGGCACAACAGGGACAGCAGCCCTACGTCATCGACCCGGCCGGAAGCGACATCCACGGAGAGGCAGCCCGCCTCCGCGAGCTAGGGCCGGTGGCCCGGATCGAGCTCCCCGGCGGTATCGAGGCCTGGGCGATCACCAGCCACACCCTCCTCAAAGACCTGCTGACCGACGACCGGGTCTCCAAGAACCCCCGGGACCACTGGCCGGCCTGGCAGCGCGAGGAGGTCCGCAGCAGCTGGCTGCAGACGTGGGTCGGCGTCACCAACATGTTCACCGCGTACGGGGCCGATCACCGCCGGCTGCGGAAGCTGATCGCCCCGGCGTTCACCGCCCGGCGCACTGAGGCGATGCTCCCGCGCGTGGAGCAGATCACCCAGGATTTACTGGGCCGGCTGGACCGGCACCCGGCGGGCACCGTCGTCGACCTCCACGCGGAGTTCGCCCATCCGCTGCCGATGCAGGTGATCTGCGAGCTCTTCGGCATCCCCGAGGGTGAGCGGCGCGCCGAACTCGCCCGGCTGATGGAAGCCATCATGGACACCACGGCGACTCCGGAGCAGACCGCGGCCACCGGCGTGGGGGTGCATACGCTGCTGTCCGGCCTGGTCGCCGAGAAGCGGTCGCAGCCCGACGACGACCTCACCAGCCTGCTGGTCTCCGCCCGCGACGACGACGGCGGCCGGATGACCGAAAAGGAGCTGCTGGACACCCTGCTGCTGGTCATCGGCGCCGGCCACGAGACCACCGTCGACCTGATCGGCAATGCGGTGCACGCCCTGCTCACCCACCCCGACCAGCTCAAGCTGGTGCTGTCGGGCCAGGTGCAGTGGAACGACGTGATCGAGGAGACCCTGCGCTGGGCCCCCAGCATCGCCAGCCTTCCGCTGCGCTTCGCCGTGGCGGACATCGAGGTTCCGGGCGGCATCACGATCCGCAAGGGCGAGGCGATCCTGCCCGGGTACGCGGCGGCCGGCCGGGACCCGGGGTTCCACGGTGCCAGCGCCGGGGAGTTCGACGTCCAGCGTGCCACCCAGGAACACCTCGCCTTCGGCTACGGCGTCCACCGCTGCGTCGGTGCGCCGCTGGCCCGGATGGAGGCGGGGATCGCCCTCCCGGCCCTCTTCGCGCGCTTCCCCGACCTCGAACTGGGCGTTGCCGCCGAGGAGTTGGAGCCGTCGAGCGGTTTCATCTCCAGCGGTCTGCGCAGCCTGCCGATCCGCCTGTCACCCCGCTGATCGAGTACGACCGCGCAGCTCCGGCCGGGCCCCGTCACCCTCGGGTGGCGGGGCCCGGTGCGTGTCGAGGCCCGGTGCCTGCCGGGGGCGACCCTCGCGGGCCGCGTCGGGCGGGTGGGCGAGGGAGCGGACGGCGGCCGTGCGTCAGAACGAGGTGCGGGCGCGGCGGCCGTCATACCTCAAGAGGCCAGCGGGCGGCGGCCGTCATGCCTCAGGACGGGGTGCGGGCGGCGGCCAGCAGTCTGCGGGTTTCCCCGGGCCGCAGCATCAGCGCACTGCCGACCGTGGTCAGGACCTCGCGTTCCGCGGGGGTGTAGGCGCCGTCGGCGAGGGCGATCCGTGCGCCCTGGAGGAGCAGCGACTCACGGCCCGCGGGGGCGAGATGGGGGGCGAGCGGCTCCAGCGACTCATGGAGCTCTATGGCCAGCGCGGTGCCGCAGGGGTCGAGCCCCGGGTGACCCCAGTGGCCGCCGCCGAACGCCGCTTCGTACCCGACGGCCGGCCGGCCGGCATCGGCGGCGAGCGCGGCGAGGAGGGTGAGGAGCTGGTCCTCGGAGCAGTCCGGGAAGCCGGCCGCGCGGACCGCGTCGACGGCGGTGTCACGGACGGTGCGCGAGGCCGTACCGCCGGCCGCCAGCAGGGCGAGGGTGACGGTGTGGACGGCGTCCCGGAGCATCGCGGAGAGGCGGACGGTGGTGGGGTGGTCGAGGGCGTCCAGACCGAAGTGGCCCTGACATGCGGAGCATTCCAGGACGGGGCCGGTGATGCCGCGGGAGAGCAGCGGGATGCCGAGGACGGTGAAACGGCGGATGCCGCTGCGGCGGAGGTAGTTGCGGTCGCCACCGCAGTCCGGACAGAAGAACTCGCCGTCGCCGACGGTACGCCAGGACGTGCGCACTCCCATCACACACACCTTGTGCATCGCGTCAGCTCTCCGTAACTCCCCCGCAAGCCCGATAGGCACGGGAGGTACCCCCATGGCCCCGTCGCCCCATTGGGCGTGATGTTAGCCACATCAGTGATGCGGCGTCAGCACCTCGTATCGGACAACCGGCCATACGGTGCGGGGCTCCGCCCTTCCGGGAGGGGGGAGAAGGGCGGAGCCGCCTTGACGCCGGGCCGCAGCGGGCCCGGTCAGCCCTCCGAGGCCAGCGCGCGGGTCACCTGGCGCGCCTGATTGTCCAGGCCACGGGCGTTGGGGTGGACGAAGGTGCAGGCCGCACCGGAGCCCGGGATCTTGCGGCACTGCTCCGACGGCTCGTCCGTCTGGTCGCCGTGCCCGGTGAGGTCGTCCTTGATCCCGTACATCCATGTCACCGCCTTACTCGCGCACACCCCGTGTCCCACGCTGGGGCCGTAGGTGTCGACATAGGCGGCGCCGCGCTCCGCCGCGTGCCGTTCGAGCAGGCGGTTGAGCTGCTGTTCCAGCCCGTCCAGCCAGGGCATGTCGCCCTTCTTGACGCTGCCGAGCTGGTTCCAGTGCAGGAAGCTGCAGCCGGTGCTGTCCGGCACGATGGCCGGATATCCGACGACGGCGACCCGGGCGTGCGGAGCGCGCGCATGGATCACCGCCATCATGTCGCCGAAGTCCTGGTCCAGCTGGTCGAACCGCTCCTGCAGCCAGGCCGCCCCCGCCCCGCCGCCGGTGTAGTACTTCGTACAGGGCGTGCGCTGGAGGGGCTGGCTGAGGCCGAGTTCGATGCACTTCAGCATGATCGGGCCGAAGCCCAGGGAGTTGCCGCCGACGCCGACGGTCACCACATCGGTGTCCCGGGACAGCGCCTCGACCTGCGGCGCCAGATCGGACCAGCCGCCCGGCGGCGGGATCGACGGCGGCCCGTAGATCTTGGAGGCCGGCTGCGGTTGCAGCACCCCGTCGACCACCTCGGCGGCCCCGCAGGTCACGTCCCGCAGCCGGAACCCGAGCTGCTCTGCGACCTGGTGGGGGTAGTTGCGCCAGGAGCGGCCGCAGCCGTCGTGGTCCTCCCAGGGTCGGACGAACACCCCGGCACTGTAGGAGTCGCCGAGCGCGACGTAGTTGGGGCGGTCCTGGGCGACGGCCGGGGCCGGGGCGCCGCCGGCCGGGGCGAGGGCGGAGGCCACCACGGCGAGGGCCGCGGCCCCGGCCAGTGCCAGCCGGGAGAAGGCGGGCATACGGAATCTGCGCATCGGTACGTCCTTGGTGTCCGCGCCGCGGCCTGCCCGACTGGCGCTCATCACCAAACGTACCAATGACATTACTCAGAGTGATGTCCGGGGATTTCAAACCCCACCTTCAGGTGGACGGGGCGCACACCCCCGCGCCCCCGCAGCTCGCCGGGAGCTGCGGGGGCGCGTCGGACGGGCCGGGCCCGCGGGGTCAGCGGGTGGCGCGGTTGACCGCGGAGACGACCGCCTTCAGCGAGGCACGTGTGGTGTTGGGGTCGATGCCGATGCCCCACAGCACCTTGCCGTCGATGGCGCACTCGATGTACGAGGCGGCCTGCGCGGAGGCGCCCTCGCTCATGGTGTGCTCCTGGTAGTCCAGCAGGCGCACGTCCACGCCGACGCCCTGGAGCGCGTCGAAGAACGCGGAGATCGGGCCGTTGCCGGAGCCGGTCAGCACGGTGTCCTGGCCGTCCACCACCGCTTCGACGGTCAGCGCGTCCACCCCGTCGCGGTCCGTCGTGGTCTGGCCGTTCTTGACCTGGATGCGGCCCCAGGGGTTCTCGGGGTTGGGCAGGTACTCGTCCTGGAAGGCGGACCAGATGGCGGCCGGGGTGACTTCGCCGCCCTCGGTGTCGGTCTTCTCCTGGATGATCCGGGAGAACTCGATCTGCATCCGGCGGGGCAGCTCCAGCTTGTGGTCGTTCTTCAGGACGTAGGCGATACCGCCCTTGCCGGACTGGGAGTTGACGCGGATGACGGCCTCGTAGGAGCGGCCGACGTCCTTGGGGTCGATGGGCAGGTACGGCACCGCCCACTCGATCTCGTCGACGGTCTTGCCCTGGGCGGCCGCGTCGGCCTGCATGGCGTCGAAGCCCTTCTTGATGGCGTCCTGGTGGGAGCCGGAGAAGGCGGTGTAGACCAGGTCGCCCGCGTAGGGGTGGCGCGGGTGGACCTCCATCTGGTTGCAGTACTCGCTGGTGCGACGGATCTCGTCGATCTGCGAGAAGTCGATCTGCGGGTCGACGCCCTGGGAGAACAGGTTCATGCCCAGCGTCACCAGGTCGACGTTGCCGGTGCGCTCACCCTGCCCGAACAGGCAGCCCTCGATCCGGTCCGCGCCGGCCATGATCGCCAGTTCGGCGGCGGCGACGGCGGTGCCGCGGTCGTTGTGCGGGTGGACGGACAGGCAGACGTGCTCGCGGCGGGAGAGGTTCCGGCTCATCCACTCGAAGCGGTCCGCGTGCGTCGACGGCGTCGAACGCTCCACCGTGGCGGGCAGGTTGAGGATGATCTCGCGCCCCTCCTCGGGCTGCCAGACGTCCATCACGCCCTCGCAGACCTCCAGCGCGAAGTCCAGCTCGGTGTCGGTGAAGATCTCCGGCGAGTACTGGTAGCCGAAGGTCGTCTCGTCGCCCAGCAGCTTCTCGGCGTACTCCATCACCAGTCGGGTGCCGTCCACCGCGATCTGCTTGACCTGGTCCTTCGAACCGCGGAAGACGACCCGGCGGAAGACCGGGGCGGTGGCGTTGTACAGGTGGACGGTGGCGCGGTGGGCGCCGCGCAGCGATTCGACGGTGCGCTCGATCAGCTCCTCGCGCGCCTGGGTCAACACGGAGATGGTGACGTCCTCGGGGATCGCGCCCTCTTCGATGATGGAGCGGACGAAGGCGAAGTCGGTCTCCCCGGAGGACGGGAACCCGACCTCGATCTCCTTGTAGCCCATGCGTACCAGCAGGTCGAACATCTCGCGCTTGCGGGCCGGCGACATCGGGTCGATCAGCGCCTGGTTGCCGTCGCGCAGGTCGGTGGAGAGCCAGCGGGGGGCGACCGTGATCCGGTTGTCCGGCCAGGTCCGGTCGGGGATGTCGACGGCTTCGTAGCGGCCGTACTTGTGGATCGGCATCCCGGAGGGCCGCTGCGTCTGCGTGGCGTTGGTGACCGGGGTGCGGCGGCCGACGGCGTGGGCGGCGGGGCTCGACGGATTCGTCATGGTGCGTAGGGCTCCTCGTATGTCCGCTGGAGGGGGTCCCCCTGCCCCTGGGGGCTGGGAGGGGCCGACGGGGCGAACGATCGCAGCACCGAACTCCGCGGGGAGGGGGTCGGCCTACGACTACAGGCCCTCACCGCGGCAGCTAAGGAGAAGCAGCCCAAAACGCATGGTGCACAGCACCCTAGCTGAGGTACGGCCCGAGTGGCGGATGCGTATCAGTATGCGGGACCGGGACGGACGTCATGGAGTAAATGCGACGAACCACACATATTCGGGAATCCCGTGCACGCCCAGTGACATGAGAGCTACACAATGCCACCGTTTGTCCATGGACCTCAACGACGCCGGCAAGAAGACCGACGACTCGACCCCTGTCCGCCCCGTCTTCTGCACGATCGTCCCGCCGCACATCCTCGACAACCTCGCCCAGTCGGACGACCCGGACCGGCACGGACCGGCCCGCCGGACCCTGGAGCACGACCACGTACGGCGCACCCGGCGCCGCGAGATCGCCGCCGCGGCCCGCACGCCGGGCGAGCCCGCCGCGGGCGCGGACAAGCCGACCCGCACGATCTACGACGCCCGCCACCAAGAGGACCTGCCCGGCACCAAGGTGCACGAGGAGTCGGACGGTCCGTCCAAGGACGCCTCCGTCAACCGCGCGCACGCCGGCCTCGGCGCCACCTTCGACCTCTACCTCAAGATCTACGGCCGGAAGTCCATCGACGGCGCCGGCCTGCCGCTCGACGCCACCGTCCACTACGGCGAGAAGTACGACAACGCCTTCTGGGACGGCGAGCGGATGGTCTTCGGCGACGGGGACAACGACCTGTTCAAGGACTTCACCATCCCGGTCGACGTCATCGGGCACGAGCTCACCCACGGCGTCACCCAGTACACCGCCAACCTCGACTACCAGGGCCAGTCCGGCGCCCTCAACGAGTCGGTCTCCGACGTCTTCGGCAGCCTGATCAAGCAGTACGCCCTCGGGCAGACCGCCGACCAGGCCGACTGGCTGATCGGCGCCGAACTGCTCGGCCCGAACGTCACCGGCAAGGCCCTGCGCTCCATGAAGGAGCCCGGGTCGGCGTACGACGACGACGTCCTCGGCAAGGACCCGCAGCCGGCCACCATGAAGGGCTACGTCCGCACCACCGACGACAACGGCGGGGTGCACATCAACTCCGGCATCCCCAACCACGCCTTCTACCTGGTCGCCAGCGCCCTCGGTGGCAAGGCCTGGGAGCGCGCCGGGCAGATCTGGTACGACGTGCTGACCGGCGGCGAGCTGGCGCACAACGCCACGTTCGCCGACTTCGCCAAGCTCACGGTCAAGGCCGCCCAGGCCCGCTTCGGCGCCGGCGACGAGCACGAGGCCGTGGTGAAGGCCTGGACCCAGGTCGGCATCGGCGAAAAGTAGTCCGCACGGCCCGGACGGGCGGGGGCGCCCGGCAGGCGCTCCCGCCCCACCCCCGACTACCGTGGCCGTAGGCCCTGTCGGCCCACGGCCCGTCCATAAGGGGCCGCATCCGGGGTAGGAGTCCGTCGCAGGACGTCGGAGGAGCCCGTAATGCGCATTCATGTCCACCGCACCGGCGGCTTCGCGGCCATCGACCGCCGCGCCGAGATCGACACCGCGGGACGCGAGGACTCCGGCGAGTGGCAGTCCCTCGCCGAACGCGCCGTCGCCGCGGCCCACACCGAACCCCCCATAGGAGTCCCGGACGGCTTCAGCTACCAGATCACCGTCGACGGCCGCACCGTCTACTGCTCGGACCCCCGCCTCACGGACGATCAGCGGACGCTGATCACCAAGGTGATGAAGGAAGGGGCGTAGGCCCCGTAGCGTCCGCGCACCGGGCCGGGCCGCCCGTTCACGGGGTCGGCCAACGGTTCACGGGGCCGGCTGCGCGCCGTCCTCGGCGGGCCGGTCCCCGGCGCCGAACAGGGCCGCGGCTTCTCGGCCGAGGGTCTGGTTCCGGGTGACGTACGGCCGGAGCTCGGCCTCGTAGGCGGCGAACGCGGCGGTGTGGTCGCCGCCCGCCGCGGCCAACTGCCGGGCCAGCGACCGCGCGCCGAGCAGTGCCTGTGAGGTGCCCATGCCACTGGTGGGGGCGGCGCCGTACCCCGCGTCCCCGACCAGCGCGATCCGGCCGTGCGACCAGCGGCCGAGGTGGACCTGGCAGGCGGAGGCGAAGTGGAAGTCCGCCGCCCGGGCCATGGCCTCCAGGAGGCGTGGCGCCTGCCAGCCGTGACCGGCGAAGGCGGTCCGCACGGCATCCTGCTGTGCGGCACGGTCGCACCGGTCCAGCGCGGCCGAGGCGGTGGCGAACGACAGGCTGACCGTGAGCCGGTCCGGGTCGCCCGCGCTGAACAGATAGATCGCGGTGTCCCCGGTGCGCTGCAACACCCCGCGGCGGTCGAGACCGAGGTGGTTGGCGGTGGTGAACCCGGCGCCGGACATGCCCAGGTGCCGCACCGCGTCGGCGTGCGGACCGAACGCCAGCCGCCGGACCGTGGAATACACCCCGTCCGCGCCGATCACCAGGTCGAAGTCGCGGGGCGCCGCACGCTCGAAGGTGACCGAGACACCGGAGTCGTGCGGAGTCAGCGTGGCGATGGAGTCGCCGAAGACGTACGCCACCCCGTCCGAGGTGATCCGGTGCAGGATCCGGGTCAGTTCGCGCTTGGGCACCTCCAGTTCGCCGGCGAACGCCGCGGCGGGCAGCTCGCCGGTCACCGCGCCCGCCCCGTCCAGCAGCGTGGTGCCGCGCATCCTGGTGTCGTGGGCGCGTACCTCGTCGAGGATGCCCAGCTCGTCCAGGACCTCGAACGCCGCACCGCGGAAGTCCACCGCGTACCCGCTGTCCCGGAGGGCCGGGGCGCGCTCCACCACGGTCACCTGGTGTCCGTCCCGGTGCAGCAGCTGGGCAAGGGCGGGGCCGGCCACGCTCGCACCGGAGATCAGAACCTTCATCGTCGTCATGGCGGGACGGTAACGAGGGTTTGACCAAATGGTCAATCCGGATGGTCAAACCATGCGGATGAACCGTTTGGTCAACCGCTGGGGTAGGGTGCCGCCATGGGGAATCGTGAGGATCTGCTCGCCGGGGCCCGGCAGTGCCTGATCGAGCGGGGATGGGCCCGTACCACCGTCCGCGACATCGCCGCGGCGGCCGGGGTCAGCCATGCCGCCATCGGCTACCACTTCGGCTCCAGGGACGCCCTGCTCACCCAGGCACTGGTGGCGGCGGTCGACGAACTCGGCGACGAACTCGCCGGCGCCGCTGACGAGGAGCCGGAGCGCCGCTGGCAGGCCCTGATCGACAGCTTCAGCACCCACCGGGCCCTGTGGGTGGCCCAGTTGGAGGCCGCCGTCCAGGCCGAGCGGTCGCCAGAGGTACGGGAGCACCTCGCCAAGGGGCAGCGCGAGGGGCGGGAGGGCCTCGGCGGCTCGGTGCCGCTGGCACTGCTGACCGGCCTGATGCTGCAGTGGCTGGTGGACCCCGAACACGCCCCCTCCGGCGCCGAGGTGGCCGCCGAACTCCGCGCACTCACCGCTCGCTGACCACCGGGCCGTAACGACCACCGGGGCGTGGGCGGCGCGGGACCCAGTGCGGCCGGTGCGGGACCCGGTGCGGCCAGTGCGAGCCCCGGTGCAGCCGGTGCGGGGCCCGGTGCGGACGGGGCCCTGGCCCGGCCGGTGCGGCCCGCGCGTGCGCCCCAACCCCCTTGCGGGGAGGCCCCCTTGACACCGTTACCCCCGGTTACAAGGATCCCGGCATGACTTTGGTGCCGGACCCGCCCGCGTCCCTGCCCCGCTTCCCCCGCGACTTCCTCTGGGGGGTGTCCACGTCCGCCGCGCAGATCGAGGGGGCGGTGGCGGAGGGCGGGCGGGGGCGGTCCTCCTGGGACGTGTTCGCGGCGGAGAGCGGGCGGATCAAGGACGGGTCCGACGCGCGGGTCGCGACCGATCACTACCACCGGTACCCCGAGGACGTGGCGCTGCTCAAGGGGCTCGGGGTGCGGGCGTACCGCTTCTCGGTGGCCTGGCCACGGGTGGTGCCGGACGGCGCCGGGGAGGTCAATGCGGCCGGGCTGGACTTCTACGACCGGCTGGTGGACGCGCTGTTGGCGGCCGGGGTCGAGCCGGTGCCGACGCTGTTCCACTGGGACACCCCGCAGGCCCTGGAGGAGGGCGGCGGCTGGCTCCGGCGGGAGACCGCCGAGGCGTTCGCCGGGTACGCGGACGTGGTGGCGGCCCGGCTCGGGGACCGGGTGGGGCGGTGGATCACCCTCAACGAACCGGCCGAACTGACGTTGCTGGGCTACGGGGTGGGACAGCATGCCCCGGGGCGGCAGCTGCTGTTCGACGCGCTGCCGGCCGCCCACCACCAGCTGCTGGGGCACGGCCTGGCGGTGCAGGCGCTGCGCGCCCGGGGCGCACGCAGCATCGGCATCGCCAATTCGCACGGCCCCACCTGGGCGGCCTCCGGGTCCGAGGCGGACCGAAGCGCCGCGGACCTCTACGACCTGCTGCTCAACCGGCTGTTCGCGGAGCCGCTCCTACTGGGGCGCTACCCCGGGGCGGAGCTGGGGTTCGACGTGGCGGACCTGATGCCGGGCCCGGTGGCCGAGGACCTGAAGGTGATCTCGGGCCCGCTGGACTGGTACGGGATCAACTACTACCAGCCCACGAGGGTGGGGGCGCCGACGGAGTCCGGCGGTGCCGCGCCGGCCGAGTTCGCGGGGATCGCACTACCGCCCGAACTGCCCTTCGCACCCCGGGAGATCGAGGGCTACCCGCGGACGGACTTCGGGTGGCCGGTGGTGCCCGAGGCGCTGACCGAGCTGCTGGTGTCGTTCCGGGAGCGGTACGGCGACCGGCTTCCGCCGCTGGTCATCACCGAGAACGGGTGCTCCTACGAGGGGACCGAGGACGAGGAGCGGATCGCGTTCCTGGACGGGCACCTGCGGGCGCTGCACGCGGCCATGGCGGCCGGGGTGGACGTGCGGGGGTACTTCGTCTGGTCGTTGATGGACAACTTCGAGTGGGCCGAGGGGTACGCCCGCCGGTTCGGGCTGGTGCACATCGACTACGAGACGCTGGCCCGGACGCCGAAGGCCTCGTACCGGTGGTTGCGCGACGTGCTGCGGGAGCAGGAACGGGGATGACCGGGGCGGCGGCTCCGGAGGCGCTCGCCGAGCCGTCACAGGAGGTACGGCGGGGGTGGACCGCCTCGCTGGCGCTGGCGAACGGCGCGGCCTGGGCCGGGTGGTACGGGCCGCTGCAGATCCTGCTGGCCCTGCAGGCGGCGCAGCTGGCGCCGCCCGGCGTGGCCAAGGAGTCGGTGCTGGCGTGGGTGACGGGGCTGGGCGCCGCGGTCTCGATGGTCGTCAGCCCGGTGTTCGGGGCGCTGTCGGACCGTACGACGTCGCGGTTCGGGCGGCGGACGCCGTGGATCGTGGCCGGCGCCGGGGGCGGGGCCGCGGCGCTGGTGCTGCTGGGCGGGGCGCGGAGCGTGCCGGCGATGGCGGTCGGCTGGTGCGGCGTCCAGCTCACGCTGAACGCGGCGTTCGCGGCGCTCACCGCGGCGGTGCCGGACCGGGTGCCGCACCGGCAACGGGGCGCGGTGGGCGGCTGGCTGGGCGCCGCGCAGATCCTGGGCGTGGTGGCCGGGACCGGGCTGGCGACGGCCGGGGCCGGGGTAGCCGGGGGCTATCTGGCCTGCGCCGGCTGTGTGGTGCTGGGCACGCTGCCGTACGTGCTGGGCCACCGGGACCCGGTGCTGCCGGCGGTGCGGCGGCCGGCGCGGGGCGTGGGCGCCGTGCTGCGCGGGCTGTGGATCAGTCCGCGCCGGCACCCCGATCTGGCCTGGGCCTGGCTGACCCGGTTCCTGATCAACCTCGGCAATGCGCTGGCGCTGCTCTACCTGCTCTTCTACCTGCGGGACGGGCTGCACCGGCCGGACCCGGACGGCGGGGTGCTGCTGCTGACCGCGGTCAACGGCGTCACGCTGCTGGGCACGGTCGTGGTGGCTGGGATCTGGTCGGACCGGGCCGGGCGGCGGAAGCCGTTCGTGCTGGCGGCCGGGGTGGTCATGACGGTGGCCACCGGGCTGCTGGCGCTCTGGCAGACCTGGCCGGGCGCCCTGTGTGCCGCGGCGCTGCTCGGCGTCGGCTTCGGCGTCTTCACCTCCGTCGACCTGGCGCTGATGACGGATGTGCTGCCGACCGCCGCCCACCGCGCCAAGGACCTCGGCCTGATCAACATCGCCAATGCGCTGCCGCAGGTGGCTGCCCCGGCACTGGCCGCGCCGCTGGTGCACCAGCTCGGCGGCTACCGGGTGCTGTACGGCGTCGCGGCGGGGATCGGCCTGCTGGGGGCGGTGCTGGTGCTGCGGATCCGCAGCGTGGCGTAGGCCCGGTGGGGCGCGGGCCGCGCCGCCGGGCTCAGAAGCCCAGCTTGCGCAGCTGCTTGGGGTCGCGCTGCCAGTCCTTGGCCACCTTGACGTGCAGATCGAGGAAGACCGGCGTACCGAGCAGCGCCTCGATGTGCTTGCGCGACTTGGTCCCGACCTCCTTCAGGCGCTTGCCCTTCGGGCCGATGATGATGCCCTTCTGGCTGGGGCGCTCGATGTAGACATTGGCGTGGATGTCCAGCAGCGGCTTGTCGGCCGGGCGGTCCGTGCGCGGCAGCATCTCCTCGACGACCACCGCGATCGAGTGCGGCAGCTCGTCGCGTACGCCCTCCAGCGCCGCCTCACGGATCAGCTCGGCGACCATGACCTGCTCGGGCTCGTCGGTGAGGTCGCCCTCCGGGTAGAGCGCGGGGCCCTCCGGGAGGAGCGGCACCAGGAGGTCGGCGAGCAGGGACACCTGGTTGTCGCCGACCGCCGAGACCGGGATGATCTCGGCCCACTCGATGCCCAGCTCCTTGCCCAGCCGGTCGATCGCGATCAACTGGGCGGCCAGCGCCTTGGAGTCGACCAGGTCGGTCTTGGTGACGATGGCGACCTTCGGGGTCTTCTTGATCTCGGCCAGCTCACCGGCGATGTACCGGTCGCCCGGGCCGATCTTCTGGTCGGCGGGCAGGCAGAAGCCGATCACGTCCACCTCGGACCAGGTGGTGCGCACCACGTCGTTGAGCCGCTCGCCGAGCAGGGTGCGCGGCTTGTGCAGGCCCGGGGTGTCAACGAGCACCAGCTGGGCGTCGGCACGGTGCACGATGCCGCGCACCGTGTGACGGGTGGTCTGCGGGCGGTTGGAGGTGATGGCCACCTTCGTGCCGACGAGAGCGTTCGTGAGGGTGGACTTGCCCGCGTTGGGGCGGCCGACGAAGCAGGCGAAGCCGGCGCGGTGCGGGGCGGAGGAGTCTGTGCGAACGCTCATGGCGCCCATTCTCCCCGATCCCGGGCGCCGCTCCGACCACGCCGGGCGGCACCCGCCCCCAGGCCGCCCCGGCCCTGGTCCGCTGCTCTGCGGGCTACGCCTGGCCGGCCGGGACCGTGGTGCGCACGGTGCCGTCGGGACCGGCGACCAGCACCGGCGTCTCCGGGCCACCGAGGTCCCGTACGGCCGCGCGGTCCGCGTCGGCGGCGCGGTCGGCGTCGGTGACCACGGCCGCGGCCTCCAGCGACCGCGCCCCGCTGGCGACGGCCATGGCGACGGCCGTCTGCAGCGCGCTGAGCTGAAGCGACTCCAGGGCGACGGTGCCGGCGACATAGGTGCGGCCGGTCTCGTCGCGGACGGCGGCGCCCTCGGGCACGCCGTTACGGGCCCGCGCCGAACGCGCGAGCGTGACGATCTTGCGGTCTTCGGGGTCCAGCGGTGCGGCTTCGGTCATACGGGCGAGCATATGCGCCGCCCACCGGGCGCCCGTACGGGGATCGCCCGGCCGCCGGGTACGTCCCCCGTCCCCGGCGGCCCTGCCGGTCACCGCCGGCTGCGGGCGCCCCCGCACCTCGCATCGCGTACGAGGAAGAAGATGGCTGCCCCGGTCCCCCGTCGCCGGGGCAGCCTGCGCGGCAAGATTTCTCGGTGGATTTCTCTCACGCAGAGTGGCCGCATTCCGCGACCGCTCGAAGATCCTTCCACGGCGGCCCCGACAGATTCCAGCCCCACCAGAAATGGCTTGCAGAACATTTCTGATGCACTGGAGATAAGGAGCCGGCTATACCGCCGCCGCATTTCGACGAGGCGCGGCGGCGGGGAGGGCGCCTCGGGTATTACCCGGAGAGCTCCCCGGCACCGCCCGGGTCCTCCGAGCGGACCGGCTCGCACAGCACCGTGACGATCTTGTTGCGGCGGCCGGCCGGGGACTCCGCGGTCAGCCGGAGCGCCTTCAGACCGGGGTCGGTGGCGTCGCCCGAGACATCGACCTCGGCGGTCGCCCCGGCGATCGGGACCCGCCCGAGCAGCTTGGCCAGCAGGCCGCCCACCGTTTCGACGTCCTCGTCGTCCAGCTCGGCCAGACCGTACAGCTCGCCGAGATCGCCGATGTCCAGACGGGCGGTGACGCGATAGCGCCCGTCACCCAGATCCTCGACGGGCGGCAATTCACGGTCGTATTCATCGGTGATCTCGCCGACGATCTCCTCGAGGATGTCCTCAATGGTGACAATGCCGGCAGTGCCGCCGTATTCGTCGATCACCACTGCGACATGATTGCGGTCCTGCTGCATTTCCCGCAGCAGATCACCGGCGTTCTTGGTGTCCGGAACGAAGACCGCCGGGCGCATGGCGGTGGAGACCAGCTCGTTCTCGGCGTCGCGGCTGATGTGGACCTTGCGGGCCAGGTCCTTGAGGTAGACCACCCCGACGATGTCGTCCTCGTTCTCGCCGGTCACCGGGATGCGGGAGAACCCGGAGCGCAGCGCCAGGGTCAGCGCCTGCCGGATGGTCTTGAACCGCTCGACGGACACCAGGTCCGTGCGCGGCACCATGACCTCGCGTACGAGGGTGTCGCCGAGCTGGAAGACGGAGTGCACCATCCGGCGCTCCTCGTCCTCGATCAGCGACTCCTTCTCGGCGAGGTCGACCAGCGAGCGCAGCTCGGCCTCGGAGGCGAACGGGCCCTTGCGGAAGCCCTTGCCGGGGGTGAGGGCGTTGCCGATGAGGATCAGCAACTGCGGGATGGGGCCCATGATGCGGGCCAGCGGCAGCAGCACGTAGGCGGCCACGGTGGCGGTGTTGAGCGGGTGCTGGCGGCCGATGGTCCGCGGCGAGACGCCGACGGCGACGTAGGAGACCAGCACCATCACCCCGATGGCGACGGTCAGCGCCTGCCAGGTCTCGTCGAACGACTGCAGCGCGGTGTACGTCACCAGGACGCCGGCGGCCATCTCGCAGCCGACCCGCACCAGCAGCGCCACATTGAGGTAGCGGGTGGGGTCGGCGGCGACCTGGGCGAGCTTGGCGCTGCCGCGCCGGCCGGAGCGGACCGCCTCCTCGGCGCGGAAGCTGGTGGTCCTGGCCAGACCGGCCTCCGCACAGGCGGCGAGCCAGGCGATCACGACGAGCAGGACCGCGACCGCGATCAGCGAAGTGGTCATCGCGGGCGCCCGTCAGGTGACGGTGGGCGCCGGCGAGGGCCCGGTCAGGCCCCGCTCGGCGCGCCAGCCGTCGACGATCGCCGCCTGCAGGCCGAACATCTCGGCCTTCTCGTCCGGCTCCTCGTGGTCGTAGCCGAGGAGGTGGAGCACGCCGTGCACGGTGAGCAGTTGGAGCTCCTCGTCCATGGTGTGGCCGGTCGGCGCCTCCTCACCCTGCTTCTTGGCGACCTCCGGGCACAGCACGATGTCACCGAGGAGCCCCTGCGGGGGCTCCTCGTCGTCCTTGGCCGGCGGACGCAGCTCGTCCATCGGGAAGGACATCACATCGGTCGGGCCCGGCAGGTCCATCCACTGGAGGTGGAGCTGCTCCATGGCCTCGGCGTCCACGACGATCACGGACAGTTCGGAGAGCGGGTGGATGCGCATCCGGGCGACGGCGTAGCGGGCGACGTCCAGGATCGCCTGCTCGTCGACCTCCGTACCGGACTCGTTGTTGACGTCGATGGACATGAGGGGAGTTGCTTCTCGCTTCTTGATCGCGCGGTGCCCCGGCTCACTGGCCGTTGCGGCTGTCGTACTTCTCGTAGGCGTCGACGATACGGCCGACGAGCTTGTGGCGGACCACGTCCTGGCTGGTGAGCAACGAGAAGTGCACATCGTCGACGCCGTCCAGGATCTCCCGGACCTGGCGCAGACCGCTCTTCGTGCCGCCCGGGAGGTCGATCTGGGTGACGTCACCGGTGACGACGACCTTGGAGTCGAACCCGAGGCGGGTGAGGAACATCTTCATCTGCTCGGGGTTCGTGTTCTGCGCCTCGTCGAGGATGATGAACGCGTCATTGAGGGTTCTTCCACGCATGTACGCCAGCGGCGCGACCTCGATCGTGCCCGCGGCCATCAGGCGCGGGATGGAGTCGGGGTCGAGCATGTCGTGCAGGGCGTCGTAGAGCGGGCGCAGGTACGGGTCGATCTTCTCGTAGAGGGTGCCGGGCAGGAAGCCCAGCCGCTCGCCGGCCTCGACCGCGGGGCGGGTCAGGATGATCCGGTTGACCTGCTTGGCCTGGAGCGCCTGCACGGCCTTGGCCATCGCCAGGTACGTCTTGCCGGTGCCGGCCGGGCCGATGCCGAAGACGACGGTGTGCTTGTCGATGGCGTCGACGTAGCGCTTCTGGTTGAGCGTCTTGGGCCGGATCGTGCGCCCGCGGTTGGAGAGGATGTTCTGGGTGAGCACCTCGGCGGGTGTCTCGCTCACCGCTCCGTCGCCGTCCTCCGCCGCGCGCAGCATGGCGATGGAGCGTTCCACTGCGTCCTCCGTCATCGGTTGTCCGGTGCGGAGCACCAGCATCATCTCGTCGAAAAGGCGCTGGATCAGGGCGACCTCATGGGCATCGCCGACAGCGCTGACTTCATTGCCCCGGACGTGGATGTCGGTCGCCGGGAAGGCCTGCTCGATCACACGCAGTAGCGAGTCTCCGGAACCCAGGACCGTGACCATCGGGTGTTTGGCCGGGACGGTGAACTGGGCGCTCGCCTGCGGCTGCATGGGTGTCTGAGTCATAGGGCGGCTCGGTGGCCTGCTCAACCCCATCCTTTGCTCATAAGAGGTGCCCCTCGAAGGTGCCTGCCTGCACGGACTCCTTGCGATACAAGAGTACGACGGGGCACCGACAGGCCCGAGGGCTTTTCCGCCGCCGTCCGGCCGCACGACGGCGGCGTAGGGCGTGGCCCGGCGCCGCGGTCCCGCTCAGGCCGGGCGGCGGAAGCCGATCGTGGGGAGCGCGCGGGCCAGCGGGGCGGGCCGGTAGGCCGCGGGCAGCACCTCGTCCAGGAAGGCGTACTGGCGGCGCAGCGCGTCCGCCGCGCCCGCCTCGCACGCCCTGATCTGCTGCCACCAGCCGGCGATCTCCGCCCAGCCGGGCGCCGCGAGCGAACCGCCGAACTCCTGCACCGACAGCGCCGCGCTCAGCCCGGCGAAGGCCAACCGGTCGGCGAGCGGCCAGCCGGCGAGGGTGCCGGTGACGAACCCGGCGACGAAGACGTCGCCGGCGCCGGTCGGGTCCAGCTCCTCCACCGCGATCGCCGGCACCTCGGCGGTCTCGCCGGTCCGCCCGTCCACCGCGCAGGCGCCCTCCGAGCCGAGCGTGACCACCGCGAGCGGGACCAGGTCGGCGAGCTTGCGGGCGGCCGCGCGCGGGCAGTTGGTGCGGGTGTAGCGCATCGCCTCCTCGGCGTTGGGCAAGAACGCCTCGCAGTGCTCCAGGTCGGCGAGGTCGGCGGGGTCCCAGCGGCCGCTGTCGTCCCAGCCGACGTCCGCGAAGATCCGGCTGCCACGGCCGGCCGCGCAACCCAGCCAGGGCTCCCGCCGGCCCGGTACGAGCGAGGCGACGCAGGCGCGGGACGGCGGCGGGCAGCCCGGTGCGTGCTTGCCGTCGAAGGCGAAGTCGGGCGGCGGCGCCTCGTGACCGTGCGAGACCATGGTGCGCTCGCCCTCGTAGGCCATGGAGACGGTGACCGGCGAGTGCCAGCCGTCGACGGTGCGGGAGAGCGACAGGTCGATGCCCTCGCCCTGTTCGAGCGCCTCCCAGCAGTACTCGCCGTACTTGTCGTCGCCGAAGGCCGCGGCGAGCGAGGTGCGCAGCCCGAGCCGGGCCAGGGCGGTGGCCATGTTGGCGATGCCGCCGGGGCTGGAGCCCATGCCGCGGGCCCAGGATTCGGTGCCGCGGACCGGTGCGGAGTCCAGGCCGGTGAAGATGATGTCCAAGAAGACCGTGCCGGTGAGGTAGACGTCGGTGTGCGGGTCGCCGTCGGCGCGCACCCCGGCCAGCGGGTCGAGGGCCGGTGGCACTTCGGCCGGGCCCGCGGGCGGATCGACCTCACGTCGGCTGTTCACCGTGCACGCCCCTCTCGTATCGGCACGTGCCGCCAGTGTGCCTGATGCTGCGGTACGTTCCGCCCCATGAGGCTCACGATTCTCGGCGGAGGCGGCTTCCGGGTGCCGCTGGTCTACCGCGCGCTGCTGGAGGACCCCACGGAATCCGTCTCCGAGGTGGTGCTGTACGACACCGATCCGCGCCGGGTGGCGGTGATCGCCGAGGTGTTGACGCATCTGGCGCGGGACCACCGGGCGCCGGTGCCGGTCCGGGTCGCCCGCGGGCTGGACGAGGCGGTGGCCGGCGCCGACTTCGTCTTCTCGGCGATACGGGTGGGCGGCACCGCCGGCCGGATCCGCGACGAGCGGATCCCGCTCGCCGAGGGGGTGCTCGGCCAGGAGACGGTCGGCGCGGGCGGGGTCCTCTACGGGCTGCGGACGATCCCGGTGGCGGTGCGCATCGCCGAGCGGGTCGCCGCGCTCGCCCCGGGCGCCTGGGTCATCAACTTCACCAACCCCGCGGGCATGGTCACCGAGGCGATGTCCCGGGTGCTGGGCGACCGCGTCATCGGGATCTGCGACTCCCCGGTGGGGCTGGTGCGCCGGGCGGCGCGGGCGGCCGGCGCGGACCCGGCGGCCTTCGGGGCGGGCCGGGTCGGCTACGACTACGTGGGGCTCAACCACCTCGGCTGGCTGCGGTCGTTGACGGTGGAGGGCGCCGAGGTGCTGCCGCGCCTGCTGGCCGACGACGCCGCGCTGGGCTCGTTCGAGGAGGGCCGGCTGTTCGGCGGGGAGTGGCTGCGCACCCTGGGCGCGCTGCCCAACGAGTACCTGCACTACTACTACTTCCGCCGGGAGACCCTCGGCTCCGTACGGGACACCCCGCAGACCCGCGGGGAGTTCCTCGACCGGCAGCAGGGTGGCTTCTTCGAGCGGGCCGCGGCTGCCGGCGGCTCCGACGCGGCGTACGCGCTGTGGGAGCGGACCCGGATGGAGCGCGAGGAGACGTACCTGGCGCACAGCCGGGAGGCCTCCGGCGGCTGGCAGCGCGACAGCCACGACCTGGAGGGCGGCGGCTACGACCGGGTGGCGCTGGCGCTGATGCACGCCATCGTGGGCGACAGCGGGACCCGGCTGATCCTCAACGTCCGCAACGGGGCGACGGTGCCCCAGCTGGCGCCGGACGCGATCGTGGAGACGGTGTGCGAGGTGACCGCCGCGGGCGCCCACCCGCTGTCCTGCGCGCCGCTGCGCGAGGACCAGTTGGGCCTGATGCTCCAGGTCAAGGCGGTGGAACGGGCGGCGGTGGAGGCCGCGGTGGGCACCGACGACCGGGCCGCGCTGCGGGCGCTGGCGCTGCACCCGCTGGTGGACTCCCCCGCGGTGGCCGCCCGCATCCTGGAGCGGGCGGCCAAGGAGGCGTAGGCCCTGTCGTCACGCTCCCGTCGTTCGCCCGGAGGGCGGGCGCACGACGGCCTCCGGGGCGGTCAGTGCCCCCGCTTGATCCACTCGTCCAGGTGGGGAGCCTCCGCCCCGATCGTCGTGGTGTCGCCGTGCCCGGTGCGCACCACCGTCTCCGGCGGCAGCTCCAGCAGCCGGTCCCGGATCGACGCGACGATGGTCGGGAAGTCCGAGAAGGACCGGCCGGTGGCGCCGGGACCGCCCTGGAAGAGGGTGTCGCCGGTGAACACGGTGCCCAGCTCGGGCGCGTGCAGGCAGACGGCCCCGGGGGCGTGCCCCGGGGTGTGCAGCACGGTCAGGTCGGTGCCGGCGATCGTCAGCACCTGCCCGTCGGCCAGCGCGGCATCCGGGGCGGTGTCCGGGTGGGTCAGCTTCCACAGCGGCAGGTCGTCGGGGTGCAGATGGATCCGTGCGCCGGTGCGGGAGGCCAGCGCCGGGGCGGCGTCGATGTGGTCGTCGTGCGCATGGGTGCAGACGATCGCGCGCAGCGTCCGGCCGCCGAGGGCCGCCAGGATCGCGTCGGCGTCGTGGGCGGCGTCGATGACGATCGCCTCGTCGTCGTCCCCGACGATCCAGACGTTGTTGTCGACCTCCCAGGTGCCGCCGTCGAGGGAGAACGTGCCGGAGGTGACCAGGTGGTCGATGCGGGCCGCCATCAGAGCGTCACCACCGAGCGCAGCACGTCACCGGAGTGCATCCGCTCGAAGGCCTGCTCCACGTCCTCGATGCCGATGGTCTCGGTGACGAACGCGGACAGGTCGATCCGGCCCTGCTGGTGCAGGTCGACCAGCATCGGGAAGTCCCGGGACGGCAGACAGTCGCCGTACCAGGACGACTTGAGGGCGCCGCCGCGGCCGAAGACGTCCAGCAGGGGCAGTTCGAGGGTCATCTCCGGGGTGGGCACGCCCACCAGGACGACGGTTCCCGCCAGGTCGCGGGCGTAGAACGCCTGCCGGTAGGTCTCCGGCCGGCCCACCGCGTCGATGACCACGTCCGCGCCGAAGCCGCCGGTCAGCTCGCGGATCGCCTCGACCGGGTCGACGGTGCGGGAGTTGACGGTGTGGGTGGCGCCCATGCCGCGCGCGGTGGTCAGCTTCCGGTCGTCGATGTCCACCGCGATGATCTTCGCGGCGCCGGCCAGCCGGGCGCCGACCACCGCCGCGTCGCCGACCCCGCCGCAGCCGATCACCGCGACCGAGTCGCCGCGGGTGACCCCGCCGGTGTTGAGGGCGGCGCCGATGCCCGCCATCACCCCGCAGCCCAGCAGGCCGGCCACGGCCGGCGACACCGCGGGGTCGACCTTGGTGCACTGCCCGGCGGCGACCAGCGTCTTGTCGGCGAAGGCGCCGATGCCGAGCGCGGGGCTCAGCTCCGTGCCGTCCTTGAGCGTCATCTTCTGCCGGGCGTTGTGGGTGTCGAAGCAGTACTGGGATCGGCCGCGCAGACAGGCCCGGCACTGGCCGCACACCGCACGCCAGTTGAGGACGACGAAGTCGCCCGGTGCGACGTCCGTGACGCCGTCGCCGACCGACTCCACCACCCCGGCCGCCTCGTGCCCGAGCAGGAACGGGAAGTCGTCGTTGATACCGCCCTGCTTGTAGTGCAGGTCGGTGTGGCACACCCCGCACGCCTGGATCTTCACCACGGCCTCGCCGGGCCCCGGGTCCGGCACCAGGACCGTCTCCAGCCGGACCGGTTCGTTCTTCCCCGGCGCGATCACGCCGCGCACTTCCTGTGCCATCGGAACAGCCCCTTTCACAGATCACGTACGGGACCACTGTGGCGCACCGCCACTGAGCCGTGCCTCACCGTACGCGCGCCGGGCCACCTGGCACAGGACCTCGGCCGGGTCCCCCGCCCCGGTGCCGCAGGGCCCGCTCGCCGCACCTCCGGGGCGGGTGGTGATGGACACCCGGCCCCGGTGCGCCACCGACGCCCACCCTGCACCGCACCGCCCGCCTCCAGCGGTGAGCCTTTGCCAATCGTTGAATCTTCGCGCGTAGAAGGCGCTTTGATGCTCTGTTACACCTACCGGTGAAACTCAGCCACCCCCCTACAAGGAGCCGCGCATGCCGCGCCCCGCCCGCTTCCGCACCGCCCTGTCCCGCCGCGCCCGCCTCGGCGCCGCCACGGTCGCCGCCCTGGTCGCCGGCACCGCCGCCTTCGGCGTCGGCCAGGCCACCGCAGAGCACTCGGTGCCCCGCACCGACAAGGAGATCCCCAACCTCACGCAGGTGCAGGACAAGATCAAGGCGTACTACGGCGACACGGTGACGGCCGACGGCCAGCACTACGCCTCACCGCACAGCAACTACGCCCGCCAGGTCCGCGGGATAGAGACCAAGGCCCGCGACTACCTGGCCAAGGCCCTGGCGCAGCAGACCGGCAGCGGGCGGAAGGCCAAGCCCGCCATCGTGCTCGACATGGACGACACCACGCTGCTCACCTACAACTACGAGCTTCAGGTCGGCTTCCACTTCACCCCCGAGAGCCAGGACAAGTACCTGGAGAGCACCGACATGGACCCGGTGTTCGGGATGAACAAGCTGGTCAACTGGGCGCACAAGAAGGGCGCCGAGGTCTTCTTCCTCACCGGCCGCAAGGAGGCGCAGCGCGACTGGAGCGTGCGCAACCTCAAGAACGTCGGCTACGACGTGGCGCTGGACCGCGGCCACGTCTACCTGAAGAACACCGAGCACCCGCCGCCGTACCTGCCCTGCGGCGCCAAGTGCACCACCATCGAGTACAAGTCGGGCACCCGTAAGCACATCGAGTCCCTCGGCTACCGCATCGTCGCCAACTTCGGGGACCAGTACAGCGATCTGAGCGGCGGCGCGAGCGCCCGCACCTTCAAGATGCCCAACCCGATGTACTACCTGCCCTGACCGGGGCCGCGCCCGGCGGACCGCGGTCCGCCGGGCGTGCGCTCAGCGCCGCTTGGGCACCGGGATGCGCAACAGGTCCTTGGCGATGGTCAGTTCGCCGGTGAAGCCGGCCGCGCGGGCCTGCCGCTCGAACTCCGAGGGGTCGTCGTACCGCTGCGAGAAGTGCGTCAGCACCAGGTGCCGCACCCCTGCCGCGGCGGCCGCCTCCGCGGCCTGCCCCGCCGTCAGGTGGCCGTGGTCGGAAGCCAGCTGGACGTCCTCGTCCAGGAACGTCGACTCGATCACCAGCAGGTCCGCCCCCTCCGCGAGCGCGTGCACCCCCGGGCAGAGCCGGGTGTCCATCACGAACGCGAACCGCTGACCGGGACGGTGCTCGCTCACCTCGTCCAGGGTGACGCCGTTCAGCTCGCCGAGCTTCTGCAGGCGCCCCACGTCGGGACCGGCGATACCGGCCTGTGCCAGCCGCTCCGGCAGCATCCGGCGGGCGTCCGGCTCCACCAGGCGGTAGCCGTAGGACTCCACCGGGTGGGAGAGCTTGCGCGCCTCCAGGACGTACGACGCGGTGCGCTCCAGCTCGCCGTCGACCTCGACCGGGCGCTGGACCATCCGGACGGTCTCCCGGTAGGCGGTGGCGTAGCGCAGCCGCTCGAAGAAGCGCTCCCCGCTGGCCGGGTAGTGCGCGGTGACCGGGTGGGGCACCCGGTCGAGGTTGATCCGCTGGATCACCCCGGCCAGGCCGAGCGAGTGGTCACCGTGGAAGTGCGTGATGCAGATCCGGTTCAGGTCGTGAGCGGCGACCCCGGCGCGCAACATCTGGCGCTGGGTCCCCTCCCCGGGGTCGAAGAGCAGCCCCTGGCCGTCCCAGCGCAGCAGGTAGCCGTTGTGGTTGCGGTGCCGTGTGGGGACCTGGCTCGCGGTCCCCAGGACCACCAATTCACGTACGGACAAGGTGGGTTACCGCTCCCGTCAGCCGGGGGGCCACTGAAGGCCCCGCCCACCGAGCACATGCAGATGGGCGTGGAAGACCGTCTGGCCCGCGCCGGAACCGGTGTTGAACACCACCCGGTAGCCACGGTCCTCGACCTTGTCCTCGGCGGCGACCTCGCGGGACTCCCGCAGTATGTCGGCGATCACCTGCGGCTCGGCGGCCGCCAGGCTCGCCGCGTCCGGGTAGTGCACCTTGGGGATCACCAGGACGTGCGTCGGCGCCTGCGGGTTGATGTCGCGGAAGGCGACGGTGGTCTCGGTCTCCCGGACGATCGTCGCCGGCACCTCCCCCGCCACGATCTTGCAGAACAGGCAGTCGGCCTGCGGTTCTCCCGCCACCGGCGGCTCCTCCCGGTCGTCCGTCGTACGCACGGTGCGCACGGCCTGGGATGCTACCGGGCCGGCCCCGCACCGGCTCCTACCCGCCCGGTCGCCGCCCGGTCGCGCCCCCGCGCCCCGCCTCGCCGCGGCGGGAGCCGGAGGGGCGGGCGGCGACCGGATCACTAAGCTGGTCGGTGATCGCTTTCGCCCACAACCGGGAGTTATGCACCATGGCAACCACGCGCACCGCCAAGACCCACTGGGAAGGCAACCTCCTGGAGGGCAAGGGCACCGTCGCCCTGGAGTCCTCCAAGGTCGGTACGTACGACGTGAACTGGCCCGCCCGCGCGGAGCAGCCGAACGGCACCACCAGCCCCGAGGAGCTGATCGCCGCCGCCCACTCCTCCTGCTACTCCATGGCCTTCTCGCACGGCCTGGCGGGCAAGGGCTACACCGTCGCGGCCCTGGACACCCAGGCCGACGTCACCTTCCAGCCCGGCGAGGGCATCACCGCCATCGCGCTGACCGTGAAGGCCAGCGTCCCCGGCCTGTCCGAGGAGGAGTTCCAGGCCGCGGCCGAGGACGCCAAGAAGAACTGCCCGGTCAGCCAGGCGCTGGCGGGCGTCAAGAACATCACGCTGACGGCCGAGCTGCTGGGCTGATCCGGCGGCCGGCGCGGCCGGCCGCCGCTGTGGTGAACGGCGGGGCGCCGGCCGGTCCTTGGGGCCGGCCGGCGCCCCGCCGCGTTGTCAGTGGGCCGTGCCACGATCTCTTCGTACGAACGGCTCCGGACCGGCGGACACCCGCGTCCGGTGCCCCTGCGGACCGCCGCATGCCCGCTCACGAAGGGATCCCACGTGACCCACAGCTCCCCCACCGCTCTCCGCCTGGCGCTGCGCCTCGCCGACCCGGAGACCGCCGATGCGCTGGCCGAGCGGCTGCGCCCGGAGCTGATGGCCGCGCTGACCGAACGCCTCGGGCTGTCGCAGGAGTCGCTGGCCGGGCTCCTCGGACCCGACGCGGCGGCGCTGCGGGCGGCGATGGCCGAGGAGCCGGAGGCGTTCCTGCTCCGGGCCGCGGCGGCCGGTGACCCGGAGGTCGCCCGCGCCCTGTGGAGCGCCCAGTACCTCCCCTCCGGTCAGCACCGGAAGCGACCGGTGAAGGACATCCCGGGCCTGCTGGACGCCCTGATGGCGGGGGCCGGCGCCGCCGATCCCACCGACCCGCGGTGGGACGAGGAGGGCGGGCTGGTGCCGGTGTTCCAGGAGGAGGCCACACCCGTCGAGGTGGTGGCGGCGCTGACCGGGCCGTTCCCCCAGCTGATCTCCTACGCCCTGGGCCGGCTGGCACCGAACCTCCCGCTGATGGCGGCGCTGGACGCCTGTACCGCCCTGGCCCACCTCGCCGGGGGTGAGGTGTTCCGGGCGTTCGTCCGTGCCGTCGAGGGGGCCACCGACCTCGACCTGGGGCACCCGGAGCTGTTGGACCTGCTGCGGTCCGCCGCGGGCGCCGACGACCCGGCGGCCTTCCTCCGGGAGCACCGGCCGGCCGGCGCCCCGACGGACCCGGCGATGGTGCGCGCCCTGTTGAGGGCCCGTGACGGCTTCGGGCACCAGGAGCGGCCCGAAGCCGTCGACTGGGACCTGGTGCGCCAGGAGCACGCCCGCTACCCCTTCGGGACGGAACCCCGGCCCGCACGCGGCTTCCGTCCCGGCAACCCGCTGTTCACGCTGATCCGGTGGGAGGGCTGCCCCCGCGAGCTGGTCCTGGAGGCCTTCCGCACGGACCCCTCGGCGACGGCACGGAGCGCCGCGGAGCTCCCCTTCGAGACCCTCGTCGGCCCCGAGGCCCGGGCGGGCCGGGTGCCCTTGGAGGAGGTGCTCGGGCGCGGCATCCGTGCGGGCTGGCTGTCCGCGGAGCGGGTCCTGACCGAGGTGACACCGGCCATGGAGGTGCTGCACGCGCTGCCGTACGACCACGAGCCGACCCGGAAGGCCATCGGCGCCCTGCTCGCACCGCTCGGCACCGACCCGGTCAACTGGCTGACGTGTTACGCCCGGCTGGGGCGCGCCCGCGGCACGGTCGCCGAGCTGATCGCCGACGCCGCCGATGCCACGTCCCGGCAGAAGCGCACCACCGCCTGGCCGCGCCGCCTGGAGGCGGTGTTCCCCGCGACGGCTCCGGAGGCGTCCCGGGCGGCGTTCCTCGGCCTGTTCGGATGCGCCTCACAGGAGGCGCAGACCGCCGTCGTACCGCACTTCGACCCGCGGGCCGTGCAGCACCTCCTGGTGTACGGCGACCCGTCCCCGGCCGTCCGGGACGCGCTGACGGCCGCACACGGTGTCGCGGCGCCGGCCTCCCAGGCGGCCTGCCGCTCCCTGTCCCCCGAGCAGCTCCAGCACCTCCTCGACCTCGACGCACCACAGGTGGACGCCGTCCTCTTCCTCCACGGCCACATCGACCAGCGGGAGCGGGAGCGGATGCTGGCCGGGCGGCTGCGCGGCGGCGGCACCCGCCGGGTACCGGACGCACTCCTGCGGACGCTTGACGAGGTCAACCTCGGCCACTACCGCCACTGGTTGGTCGCGGGCCTGGAGTCCGGCGACCTCGGTGTCGCCCGCAAGATCGTGGGACGGCTGAAGCTGCAGACCCCGGCGGCGCGGCTGCGGCTGCTGATCGCCGTGTGGGAGCGCAACGGGCCGGACGGAGTGCGGGAGATCCTGGCGATGGACCGGCTCCCGGTCGCCCTCCGTCGGCAGACCGAGCGGGCCCTGGAAGCCCCCGACGGCCTGGAGCAGCTGCGCGCCCGGCTCGCCGCCGAGGAGGACCCGGCCAAGCTGATCGCGTACCTCACCACGGCACCGTCCTACGCCGCCGACCGGCAGGCGCACAAGCTCGCCGGAGACGGCATCGCCCTGCCCTGGCCCGCGCTGATCGAGGCCCGCCGCGCGGGCGAACTGCCCGGCCGGCTTGCCACGGCGCTCGCGGAGCGCCCGGACTGCCCCCGCGAACTGCTGCTGGAGCTCCTGCCCGACGCCCCCGCGAGCGGCCACGACGACCGCACCTGGGTCCGGTCGGCCCTCCGGCGCGGTGCGCTCACCCCCGAGGACCTGCTGGACCACTGCGGCCCCGCCCGCGAGGCCCTGGGCCGCCTGCTGCGGGCCGTGGAGTCCCCGGACGCGCAGGCGGACCGCCGCGGGATACGCCACCGCGCCGCCGCACTGGCCACCGCGCACCTGGGCACCGACGTGGAGGCCTGGGCACTCTGCCTCCAGCTCCTGCCGACCTTCGCCGGCAGCCTCAGGGAGCTGATGACGACGGCCGGGGCGCTGATGCACCCGGCGGTGTGAACCGGAGGGCCGTACGGGGGGGGACCGGAGCTAGGGCCCAAACCCACGAAGATCCGAAAGAAGCTGACCTAGCTCCAGCGCCCGGTGCGGCCCAGCAGCAGGGCGGTCGCCGCGGTCCCCGCCGTGGAGGTGCGCAGCACGGTCGGGCCCAGCCGGTAAGGCCGGGCGCCGGCCTCGGCGAAGACGGCCAGCTCCTCCGGGGAGACACCGCCCTCGGGGCCGACGACGAGCACGATCCGCCCGGTGGCGGGGAGTTCGGCGGTGGCCAGCGGCGAGCTGCCCTCCTCGTGCAGGACGGCCGCGAAGTCGGCGTCGGCGAGCAGGGCCGCCACCTGGCGGGTCGTGCAGGGGTCGGCGACCTCAGGGAAGGTCAGCCGGCGGGACTGCTTGCCCGCCTCGCGGGCCGTGGCGCGCCACTTGGCCAGCGACTTGGCTGCCCGCTCGCCCTTCCACTGGGTGATACAACGCGCCGCCGACCAGGGCACGATCGCGTCCACGCCGGTCTCGGTCATCGTCTCGACGGCCAGCTCCCCGCGGTCGCCCTTGGGGAGCGCCTGGACGACGGTGAGGGTGGGCTCCGGCCGCTCCTCGGTGCGCACCTCGGCGACGGCCACGGTGAGCCGGTCCTTGCCCTCGACGGCGGCGACCGTCCCGTAGGCCCCGGCGCCCTGACCGTCCGTCAGCACGACCTCCTCGCCGACCCGCAGCCGGCGCACCGACACCGCGTGCCGGCCCTCGGGGCCGTCCAGGGTCAGGGTGCCGCCCGCCCGTACGGGCCCGAGCGCATCGACGAGGAAAACGGGCGCGGTCATACGGCGCCGCCGGCCGTGGGGAGGGTCAACGCGGCGCGCGCCGCTTCCAGTTCGGCCGCCAGGACCTCGACGAGCTGCGCGGCGGGCAGCTCGCGGGCCAGCCGGTGGCCCTGCCCGGCCCAGAGGTTCATCCCCTGCGCGTCGCCCGCCTTGGCCGCGGCCTTGCGGACGGGGGCGGTCAGGTAGTGCACGGCGGGGTAGGCGGCCGGGGCGTACGGGCCGTGCTCGCGCAGGAAGCGGTTCACCAGCCCGCGGGCCGGCCGGCCGGAGAAGGCCCGGGTCAACTCCGTATGTGTGTAGAGGGGGTTGGTGAGCGCCTGCTTGTGGAGCGGATTGGCGCCCGACTCCGGGGTAGCGAGGAAGGCGGTGCCCAGCTGCGCCATCGTCGCCCCGGCGGCCAGCACTGCCGCGATCTGCGCCCCGCGCATCAGCCCGCCCGCGGCGATCACCGGGATCTGGACGGCCTCCCGGACCTGGCCGAGCAGCGCCATCAGCCCCAGCCCCGAACCGGTGCCGTCCGCATGCGGGTCGTCCCGGTGGGTGGCCTGGTGGCCGCCGGCCTCCACGCCCTGCACACACACCGCGTCCGCCCCGGACCACTGCGCGGCCTGTGCCTCGGCGGCGGTGGTGGCGGTGACCACGGTGTACGTCCCGACCTTGGCGAAGGCGTCGAGGACCGCGCGCGAGGGGCAGCCGAAGGTGAACGACACCACCGGCACCGGGTCCTCCCGCAGGATCGCGAGCTTGGCCTCGTAGCCGTCGTCGCTGGGCCCTTCGGTGTCACCGAGTTCGGTCTCGTACCAGGCGGCCTCGCCGGCGAGCTGTTCGCGGTAGACGTCGACGGCGGCGCTGTCGGCCAGCGACGGCTGCGGCATGAAGAGGTTGACGCCGAAGGGCCGGTCGGTCAGCGACCGCAGCTGTTTGATCTCCTGGTACATGCCATCAGCGGTCTTGTAGCCGGCGGCGAGGGATCCGAGACCGCCGGCACCGCAGACGGCGGCGGCCAGCTCCGGGCCGGAACCGCCGCCCGCCATCGGGGCCTGCACGATGGGGTAGCGGCAGAGATCGGTCAGTGCGGTGGGCATGCGCACATCGTGTCACGCTCAGGGCACCACCCCGAACCGGGGCCGGACGCTCTTCCAACCCGCTCCGGCCCGTTGTCCACCGCCCGTTGAACGCGCCCTTCAGGCGCGAGAACAGCCCCCGCTGCCCCGGCTGACGGCGCTTGCCCGGGGGACGCGCCCCCGGGCTCCGGCCGACTATCTACCGCCCGTTGAACGCGTCCTTCAGGCGCGAGAACAGCCCCTGCTGCCCCGGCTGGAACTGGCCCGTGGGGCGCTCCTCGCCACGGAGCTTGGCGAGGCGCCGCAGCAGCTCCTCCTGCTCGGGGTCGAGCTTGGAGGGCGTCTGGACCTCGACGTGGACGATCAGATCGCCACGGCCGTTGCCCCGCAGATGGGTCACACCGCGCTGGTGCAGCGGGATCGACTGGCCGGACTGGGTGCCGGGCCGGACGTCGATCTCCTCCACCCCGTCCAGCGTCTCCAGCGGACACTTGGTGCCCAGCGCCGCCGCCGTCATCGGGATGGTGACCGTGCAGTGCAGATCGTCGCCGCGCCGCTGGAAGACCTGATGCGCCAGCTCGTGGATCTCCACATAGAGGTCACCGGCGGGGCCGCCACCGGGGCCGACCTCGCCCTCACCGGCGAGTTGGATCCGGGTGCCGTTGTCGACACCGGCCGGGATCTTGACGGTCAGCGTGCGGCGGGAGCGGATCCGTCCGTCACCGGCGCACTCGGGGCACGGGGTCGGCACGACCGTACCGAAGCCCTGGCACTGCGGGCAGGGCCGCGAGGTCATGACCTGGCCCAGGAAGGACCGGGTGACCTGGGAGACCTCACCGCGGCCGCGGCACATGTCACAGGTCTGCGCCGAGGTGCCCGGCGCCGCCCCCTCACCGGTGCAGGTCGTGCAGACCACGGCGGTGTCGACCTGGATGTCCTTGGTCGTGCCGAAGGCCGCCTCGCTCAGCTCGACATCGAGCCGGATCATGGCGTCCTGACCGCGGCGGGTCCGCGAGCGCGGCCCGCGCTGGGAGGCGGTGCCGAAGAACGCGTCCATGATGTCGGAGAAGTTGCCGAAGCCCGCGCCGAAGCCGCCCGCGCCCTGGCCGCCGCCGGCCTGCGAGAGCGGGTCGCCGCCGAGGTCGTATACCTGCTTCTTCTGCGGGTCCGACAGGACCTCGTAAGCGGCGTTGATCTCCTTGAACCGCTCCTGGGTCTTCGGATCCGGGTTGACGTCCGGGTGGAGCTCGCGCGCCAGCCGCCGGAACGCCTTCTTGATCTCGTCCTGCGAGGCATCGCGCCGAACGCCCAGGACCGCGTAGTAATCCGTGGCCACTTACGACTCCGCGAGGATCTGTCCGACGTAACGTGCCACTGCGCGTACCGCTCCCATCGTTCCGGGGTAGTCCATGCGGGTCGGTCCGACCACGCCGAGTTTGGCGACTGCCTCGTCGCCCGAACCGTAGCCGACCGTGACGACCGAGGTGGACGTCAGGCCTTCGTGGGCATTCTCATGCCCGATGCGTACGGTCATGCCCGAGTCCTTGGCTTCGCCGAGCAGCTTGAGCATCACCACGTGCTCCTCAAGTGCCTCCAGCACCGGACGGATGGTCAGGGGGAAGTCGTGTCCGAAGCGCGTGAGATTGGCGGTTCCGCCGATCATCAGCCGCTCTTCGGTCTCCTCCACCAAAGTCTCCAGCAACACCGACAGCACTGTCGAGACCGTGCCGCGGTCGTCCTGCTCGAAGGACTCGGGGAGATCCTGCACCAACGGGGGCACATCCGTGAAACGGCGTCCCACCACCCGGCTGTTCAGCCGCGCCCGCAGGTCCGCGAGGGACGTCTCGGCGAACGGTGCCTGGCAGTCGATCAGCCGCTGCTCGACCCGTCCGGTGTCGGTGATCAGCACCAACATCAGCCGGGCCGGGGCCAGCGCCAGCAGTTCGACGTGCCGGACCGTGGACCGCGTCAGGGACGGGTACTGCACGACCGCGACCTGCCGGGTCAGCTGCGCCAGCAGCCGGACCGTGCGCCCCACCACATCGTCGAGGTCGACGGCGCCGTCCAGGAAGTTCTGGATCGCCCGCCGCTCGGGGCTGGACAGCGGCTTGACGCCGGCCAGCTTGTCGACGAAGAGGCGGTAGCCCTTGTCGGTCGGGATCCGCCCAGCACTCGTATGGGGCTGGGCGATGAAGCCCTCGTCCTCCAGGGCCGCCATGTCATTGCGGACCGTGGCCGGGGAGACCCCCAACCGATGGCGCTCGGTGAGCGCCTTGGAGCCGACCGGCTCCTCCGTCCCGACGTAGTCCTGGACGATGGCGCGCAGCACTTCGAGCCTGCGTTCACTGAGCATCCCGCGCACCTCCAGTCCGGTCGTCCGTCATCTCGCTTCTCCTGGCACTCACACGGGCCGAGTGCCAGACCCGGAGCCAGTGTACGGCCGGGTAGCACGGGGACGGCAAGGGCGACCGCGCACAGCACCCGCCGGATGACCGTCTTCGACCGATCTGCCGGGCAACGCTATCGCGAGGGAGCTAGCGTCTCGGTATGCGCACTGCTTGGGAAGAGGCCGGGTGGGAACAGCTCGGCGACGGCGTGGCCAGGCGCCGGATGCCGGGCTGGGACGAGACCGTCGGCGTGATCGCCGGCACCTCCGGCGTCATGATCGTCGACACCGGCGCGAGCCTCCGCGACGGCGCGGATCTGCGCCGGACGGTCCGGGCCGTCCTGGGCCGGGACGTGACGCATGTCGCGCTAACTCACCCGCACTTCGATCATGTGCTGGGTACCGCCGCCTTCGCGGGCGTCGAGGTGTTCGGCGCGACCGGCCTGGGTGAGCTGCTGCGCCGCAGCAAGGACGAGCTGCGGCACGATGCGGTGCGGCACGGCCTCGACCGGGACGCCGCGGCCGAGGCCGCCGATCTGCTGGTCGTCCCGCACCACCACGTGCACGACCAGCTCACCGTCGACCTGGGCGGGCGCCAGGCGCTGCTGGCCAACGTCGGCCCCGGCCACACCGCGCACGACCTGGCGGTCCTGGTGCCCGGCCGGCACGGCGCCCCCGAGATCGTCTTCTGCGGCGACCTGGTCGAGGAGTCCGGGGAGCCGCAGGCGGGCCCGGACGCCCTGCCGCACCGTTGGCCGGCGGCGCTGGACCGGCTGCTGGCCCTCGGCGGCGAGGACGCGGTGTACGTCCCCGGCCACGGCGCCGTGGTGGACGCCCGCTTCGTCCGGGCACAGCGGGACGCGTTGGCCGCCCGCTTCGGCGCCGCTCCCTCCTCCTGACCCGCCGCCCGGCCCTCCCGTCACCGTTGCCCGGCCCTCCCGTCACCGTCGCCCGGCCCTCCCGTCACCGTCGCCTGGCACGTCCGCACCTCGCACAGAACAGGTCCCCATGCACAGCAAGCGCTACAGCGCCGACCTCACCCCGCCCTGGAAGAAGCAGCGCCCCGCCCCGGAGGTGCCGGCCGAGCCCGATCTGGTCGTCGAGGAGGTCACCACGGGGTTCTGCGGCGCGGTGATCCGCTGCGAGAAGACCGCCGAGGGCCCGACGGTGACCCTGGAGGACCGGTTCGGCAAGCACCGCGTCTTCCCCATGACCCCGCGCGGCTTCCTGCTGGAGGGCAAGGTGGTCACCCTGGTCCGCCCGCAGAGCCGGCCGGCGCCGTCCGGGCCGGCCCGGACCGCATCGGGTTCACTCGCCGTCCCCGGCGCCCGCGCCCGGGTCGCACGCGCCGGGCGCATCTACGTGGAGGGCCGGCACGACGCCGAACTGGTCGAGCGGGTCTGGGGCGACGACCTGCGGATCGAGGGGGTCGTCGTGGAGTACCTGGAGGGCATCGACGACCTCCCGGCGATCGTGCGCTCGTTCTCCCCGGGGCCCGACGCCCGGCTGGGCGTGCTCGTCGACCACCTGGTGCCCGGTTCGAAGGAGTCGCGGATCGCGGCCGGGGTGACCGGTGAGCACGTCCGCGTGGTGGGCCACCCGTACATCGATGTGTGGGAGGCGGTGAAGGCGTCGTCGGTGGGGATCCCGGCCTGGCCGGCCGTCCCGCACGGGCAGGACTGGAAGACCGGGGTGTGCCGGGCGCTGGGCTGGCCGGAGCACACCGGCGCGGCGTGGCAGCGGATCCTGTCGTGCGTGCGGTCCTACAAGGACCTGGAGCCGGCGCTGCTGGGGCGGGTGGAGGAGCTGATCGACTTCGTCACGGTCGGCGGGGCGGGGTAACGGCGGATGGGGTGACGGCGGGGGCGGGGTGACGGCGGGGGCGGGGTGACGGCGGGCGGCCCCTCCGGTGGGGTACGGGACGGGTCCGTTCGGGGTGACGGGTCAGCCCGCCGCTCCGGCGCCGTGCGGGCGCGCCCACCGCGGACCGGGCCGCCGGTCAGTCCACCAGGTCCCGCACCACCGCGTCCGCCAGCAGCCGCCCGCGCAGCGTGAGGACCGCGCGGCCCGCGCCGTAGGGGCCGGGCTCCAGCAGCCCGTCGTCCAGGGCGCGGGCGGCGGCCCGGGCGCCCACCGGGGCGAGCAGGTCGAGCGGGCAGCCGTCGGAGAGCCGCAGTTCGAGCAGGATGCGCTCCACCCGCCGGTCCTCGTCCGCCAGGACCTCGCGGCCCGCGCCCGGTGAGCGCCCCTCGCTGAGGGCCTGGGCGTACGCGCCGGGGTGCTTGACGTTCCACCAGCGGACGCCGCCCACGTGGCTGTGGGCGCCGGGGCCGGCGCCCCACCAGTCGGCGCCGGTCCAGTAGAGCTCGTTGTGGCGGCACCGGGCGGCGTCGGTGGTGGCCCAGTTGGAGACCTCGTACCAGGAGAAGCCGGCCGCGGTGAGCCGGTCGTCGGCGATGAGGTACCGGTCGGCGTGCACGTCGTCGTCGGTCATCGGGACCTCGCCGCGGCGGATCCGGCGGGCCAGCTGGGTGCCCTCCTCGACGATCAGGGCGTAGGCGGAGACATGGTCGGGGCCGGCGCCGAGCGCGGCGTCCAGGGAGGCCCGCCAGTCGTCGTCGGTCTCGCCGGGGGTGCCGTAGATCAGGTCGAGGTTGATGTGGTCGAAGCCGGCGGCGCGGGCCTCGGCGACGCAGGCCTCGGGGCGGCCGGGGGTGTGCGTACGGTCCAGGACCTTCAGGACGTGCTGCCGGGCGCTCTGCATGCCGAAGGAGACCCGGTTGTAGCCGGCCGCGCGCAGTTCGGTGAGGTAGCGCGGGTCGACGGACTCGGGGTTGGCCTCGGTGGTGACCTCGGCGTCCGGTGCCAGGCCGAACTCCTCGCGGATCGCCGCCAGCATCCGGCCGAGGTCGGCGGCGGGCAGCAGGGTCGGGGTGCCGCCGCCCACGAAGACGGTCGCCACCGGCCGCGGGTCATCGCCCAGCACCTTGCGGGCCAGCCGGATCTCCTCCACGACGGTGTCGGCGTAGTTGTCGCGGGAGGCCAGGGCGCCGCCGGAGCCGCGCAGCTCGCTCGCGGTGTAGGTGTTGAAGTCGCAGTAGCCGCAGCGGGTGGCGCAGTACGGCACGTGCAGATAGAAGCCGAGCGGCCGGCCGGCGGCGCCCGTCAGCGCACGGCGGGGCAGCGCCCCGTCCTCGGGCATCGGCTCACCATCGGGCAGTGCAGAAGGCATGGGGACCATTGTCCGTCATCCGGCGAGTGCCCCGGCTCCGGCCCGGGGGCGGGCCCCGACGGCGCCGAGCGGCGCTGCTTTCGGATCTTCGTCGACCACCGGATCTCCGTGGGCCACGCGAGCCCACGAAGATCCGAAGGAAGCGCCCTACCCGGGGCCGCCCGCCGCCTGGAGGACCAGCAGCGCCAGGTCGTCGTCCGGCGGGACCGGGCCGAAGGCGTGGACGGTGTTGCGGATGTGGTCCGCGAGGTCGGTGGCGCCCAAACCGGCACCGGCGGCGAGGGTCTTGGCCAGGCCGTCCTCGTCGTCGAAGAGCCGGCGGCCGGACCGGCGCTCGGTGACGCCGTCGGTGACGCACAGCAGCGTCTCGCCGCGGCAGAGGTCGAACGATTCGCTCACGTACGTGGTGTCCTGGACCACCCCGAGCAGCATCTGCGGCGCCGCCACCACCCGGACCGTGCCGTCCGTGCCGAGCAGCAACGGCAGCGGGTGGCCGGCGCTGGCGAGGGTGCAGCGGGCGCCACCGGCGCCGCCGGGGTGCGGGACGATCTCGCCGTAGAGGAGCGAGAGGAAGCGGGCCTGCTCGCCCTCCTCACGGATCTCCACCGGTGCCTCGGCCCCGGCGCCGGCCGCCGCTACCGCCGCCGCGACCGCCGCGACCGAGTCCGCGGCCTCGCGGGCCATGGTCTTGTTGAGCCGGTCGAGCACCTCGCCGACGCCGAAGCCGTCGCGGGCCAGCAGCCGCAGCACCGGCCGGGCCAGCCCGGTGACCGCCGCGGCTTCGGGACCGCTGCCGCAGACATCGCCGAGCGCGAAGCACCACCGGCCGTTCCCGGCGTCGAACAGGTCCCAGAAGTCGCCACCGGCCCAGGCTCCCTCGCGCGGCTCGTAGACCACCGCCGATTCCACCCCGGGCACCTCCGCCCGCCCCCGGGGCAACAGCCTGCGCTGCAGTACCTGGCTGATGCGCTCCTGGCGGCTGTAGGCCCGGGCGGTGGCCACGGCGCGGGCGACCCGACGGCCCAGGTCCTCCAGGAGGCCGACCACCTCGTCGGGGAAGCGCGGCAGCCCGCCCCGGCCGAGCAGCAGCGTGCCGAGGCGGCGGCCGCCGGCGATCAGCGGGCAGGCCAGCGCCGCGCCGCCCGGTTCGTCGCCGTTCGGCGCGTGCGGCCAGGGCCAGGGGACCGCGGTCGGCGCGCCGGCGGGCGGGCTGCTGCCCGGCACCTCCGGCGGCTCCTTCTCCAGTGCCTCCCGCAGGGCGTCGATCCGGCTCTCGTTGGTGTGCCAGACGCCGGCGAGCCGCTGCTCCTCGCCGTTCGCGGCGATGCCCCGGCCGGGCGCCCCGGCATCGCCGTCGTAGAGCCACACCGCACACCAGTCGGCGAGCCGCGGCACGATCAGCTGGGCGGCGAGGGCGGCGACCTGGTCGGCGTCGAGCTGGCCGGAGAGCAGGTCGGAGGCCTCGGCGAGGAAGGAGAGGGCGCCGTTGTCGACCGGGCCGGCGCCGCCGTCCCGGCGGGGGGTGCGGCGCGGCGCCGGGGCGAGGAGCTCGGCGGCCCGCAGCCCGTGTTGTAGCAGCTGACCGTCGTCGGCGGGCTCCGGCTCCGGGCGGGCGCCGGCCCCCGGCGGATCCACGGGCAGCCGGAACCACACGGTCTTCATCGCGCGGCGGTAGGTGATGCCCCAGGCCTCGGCGACCGCGCTGATCAGCTGCAGTCCATGGCCGGCGCCCTCGGCCCCAACAGCCTCGCCCCCGGGCCCGTCGTCGGCGGCGGGCCCCCGGGCGCGGACCGGCTGGGTGGGGTGGCGGTCGGAGACCTCGACCACGACGCCGGGCAGCGGCGCGGGTCCCGGTTCCGCCGGATCCTCCCGCTCCGGTGCGGGGTCCAGCCGGCAGCACAGTTCGACGGTGGTGCCCGCGTGCACCACCGCATTGGTCACCAACTCACTGACCAGCAGCACCGTTTCCTCAGCGAGCCGGTCGGTGAGGCCCTCCGCGCCGGGCAGCCGTCGGGCGGTCCAGTCGGCGAAGGAGTCCCGGACGAACCGCCGGGCGGCCGCCGCGGCCTGCGGATCGCCGGGCAGACCCGCCCGCCGGGCCCGGCCGGCGGCCCCGCCCGCTCCGGTCCCGCACCCCGCCGTGACCTGGTCGTCCCGCGCAGACGACGTGGTCGTCGTAGTCGTCCTCATTGAGCAACTCCCGTGCCCGCTCCGCTACAGCGCCGGATGCGCCAACGACAGAGTGACAGAACGGGCGCACCCATAAGCACTGAGTCACGGAAGTCGGCGGTGATACCCCCCAAGAGGACTGACGCACCGAGGGAGTTGCCCCAGGCACAGCCCGGCGGCCGCCAGACCGGCCCGGGCCCCGGCCCGCCGTACGGAACGGCGTACGAGACGGGTCCCCGCACGGCGTACAGGGCGGGGTCCCGCACGGCGTACGGGGCGCGGGGCCGGCGGCACTACGGGGCGGGCCGGGGCGCGGGCCGCCGCACCGCCCCACAGTCGCCGTACCGCCCTCGTACCTCCGCCGGGCCCGGGCTACGCCTCCCGGGAGCCGGCGTACATCTCCTCCAGCAGGTCCTTGAACGCGCGCTCCACCACCGGGCGCTTGATCTTGAGGCTGGGGGTCACCTCGCCGTGCTCGATGTCCAGGTCACGCGGCAGCAGCCGGAACTTGCGGATCTGCTGCCAGCGCTGCAGCCCCTCGTTGACTCGCTCGACATAGCCGTCGATCAGCTCCCGGACCTGGTCGGTGGCGACGACCTCGGCGTACGTTCTGCCCGCCAGACCGTGCTCCGCAGCCCAGCCCATGATCGTCGGCTCGTCGAGGGCGATCAGCGCGGTGCAGAAGTTCCGGTTGGCGCCGTGCACCAGCACATTGGAGACGAACGGACAGACCGCCTTGAACTGCCCCTCCACCTCGGCCGGGGCGATGTACTTGCCGCCCGAGGTCTTGATCAGGTCCTTCTTGCGGTCGGTGATCCGCAGGTAGCCGTCGGGGGACAGCTCGCCGATGTCGCCGGTGTGGAACCAGCCGTCCTCCTCCAGGACCTCGGCGGTCTTCTCCGGCAGGCCGTGGTAGCCCTGCATGATGCCGGGACCGCGCAGCAGGATCTCGCCGTCCTCGGCGATCCGCACCTCGGTGCCGGGCAGCGGCTTGCCGACAGTGCCGGTGCGGTAGGCCTCGCCGGGGTTGACGAAGCTGGCGGCGCTGGACTCCGTCAGGCCGTAGCCCTCCAGGATGTGGATGCCGGCACCGGAGAAGAAGTAGCCGATCTCCGGGGAGAGCGCGGCCGAGCCGGAGACCGCGGCGCGCAGCCGACCGCCGAAGGCCTCGCGCAGCTTGGCGTACACCAGGGCGTCGGCGACCTTGTGCTTGGCGCCGAGCGCGAACGGCACCGAGGCGTTGCCGGTGCGGCGGAAGTTGTCCTGGGAGACCTTGGCGTACTCGCGGGCCACCCCGGCCGCCCACTGGAAGATCTTGTACTTGGCGCCGCCACCCTCCCGGGCCTTGGCCGCGACACCGTTGTAGACCTTCTCGAAGATCCGCGGCACGGCCGCCATGTACGTGGGCCGGACGACCGGCAGATTCGTGATGATCTTGTCGACCCGGCCGTCGACGGCGATCACCTGGCCGGTGGCGATCTGCCCGGCGGTGAGCACCTTGCCGAAGACGTGCGCCAGCGGCAGCCAGAGGTACTGCACGTCCTCCTGCGTGACCAGCCCCGTCGACTGGATCGCCCGGGCCATGTACGACCAGCAGTCGTGCGGCAGCCGGACGCCCTTGGGACGGCCAGTGGTACCGGAGGTGTAGATCAGCGTCGCCAACTGGTCGGCACGCAGCGCCGCGACCCGCTCCTTGACGCACTCCGGGTGCTGCTCCAGATAGGCGACGCCGCGCTTCTCCAGCTCGGCCAGCGTGAGCACCCACCCCTCGGGGTCGTCGGCCGCGGGCTCGGCACCGGCCTCGTCGATGACCACCACATGCGCCAACTCGGGCAGCTCCGCGCGCCGCTCGCGCGCCTTGGCCAGCTGCCCGGCGTCCTCCGCGATCAGCACCCGGCTGCCGGAGTCGGCGAGGATGTACGCGGTCTCCTCGGCGTTGGTGCTGGGGTAGACCGTGGTGGTGGCGGCGCCGGAGCAGAGCACCCCGAGGTCGGCGAGGATCCACTCGGCGCGGGTGTTGGACGCCAGCGCCACCCGCTCCTCGGGCCGCACGCCCAGCGCGATCAGCCCTGCGGCCACCGCATAGACCCGCTCGGCGGCCTCGGCCCAGCTGAGCGCCTTCCAGTCGTCCGGGCCCTGCCCCGAGGCGGGCGGGACGGGGTAGCGGTACGCCTCGGCCTCGGGCGTGGCCGCGACCCGCTCCAGGAAGAGGTGCGCCACCGAGGGCGGCCGATTTTCGATCAGCGTGTGGGTGTCCGTCACGGCGTCCTCCGGGGCCCGCATCGTTGCGTGGTGACTCGCGAGTAACCTCTCAGCAGTGATCAGACTAGAGCGCGTTGCGCCGACGCGTAAGGGGCTACGGCCGACTGGTTCACGATGTGACCAGTGCGATAGCTGTAGGTAGCACGCGCATCGCCCGATATGCGCGCCGGGCCGATCACCGCCCACCAGACCACAGCGGGCGACGCGGCGCGAGCGACGGCGGAATGGCGCGCTCCGCTTTCCTCCCGATGCGCGGCGGGGGCGTTTCCTCCCGATGCGCGGCAGGCGCGTCTCCTCCGATGCGCGGCAGGTACGCCGGCCGCGCATCGGATCCATGCCCGGGAACGCGACGGGGCGCCGGCCCCACAAGAGGGACCGGCGCCCCGCACCACGAGCGGGCCGCCGTCCGCCGCCGGCGCTCCCGACGGCGGCCCGCCGCCGCTTCTTCTGCTACTGCTTCTGCTACTTCTTCTTGTCGCCGTCGGAGTCCGAGGACAGCACCGCGATGAAGGCCTCCTGCGGGACCTCCACGCTGCCGACCATCTTCATCCGCTTCTTGCCTTCCTTCTGCTTCTCCAGCAGCTTCCGCTTACGGGAGATGTCACCGCCGTAGCACTTGGCGAGGACGTCCTTGCGGATCGCGCGGACCGTCTCACGGGCGATGACCCGGCTGCCGATGGCGGCCTGGATCGGCACCTCGAAGCTCTGCCGCGGGATCAGCTCCCGCAGCTTGGCGACCAGCCGCACACCGTACGCGTACGCCTTGTCCTTGTGGCAGATCGCGGAGAACGCGTCGACCTTGTCCCCGTGCAGCAGGATGTCGACCTTCACCAGGTCGGCGATCTGCTCGCCGGTGGGCTCGTAGTCCAGCGAGGCATAGCCACGGGTCTTGGACTTGAGCTGGTCGAAGAAGTCGAAGACGACCTCGGCGAGCGGCAGGGTGTAGCGGATCTCGACCCGGTCCTCGGAGAGGTAGTCCATGCCCAGCAGGTTGCCGCGGCGGTTCTGGCACAGCTCCATGATCGCGCCGATGAACTCGCTGGGCGCCAGGATCGTGGCGCGCACGACCGGCTCGTGCACCTTGTCGATCTTGCCGGTGGGGAACTCGCTCGGGTTGGTGACCTCGTGCTCGGCGCCGTCCTCCATCTCCACGCGGTAGACCACGTTGGGCGCGGTGGCGATGAGGTCGAGCCCGAACTCGCGCTCCAGGCGCTCGCGGATGACCTCCAGGTGCAGCAGACCCAGGAAGCCGACGCGGAAGCCGAAGCCGAGGGCCGCCGAGGTCTCCGGCTCGTAGACCAGCGCGGCGTCGTTGAGCTGGAGCTTGTCGAGCGCGTCACGCAGTTCCGGGTAGTCCGAGCCGTCCAGCGGGTACAGGCCCGAGAACACCATCGGCTTGGGGTCCTTGTAGCCGCCGAGCGGCTCCTCCGCCCCCTTGTTGAGCTGGGTGATGGTGTCGCCCACCTTGGACTGGCGGACGTCCTTCACACCGGTGATGAGGTAGCCGACCTCGCCGACGGAGAGGCCGTCGGCCGGCTTCATCTCCGGGGAGTTCGTGCCGATCTCCAGCAGCTCGTGCGCGGCGCCGGTGGACATCATCTTGATCCGCTCGCGCTTGCCGAGCGTGCCGTCGACGACCTTCACGTACGTCACGACGCCGCGGTACGCGTCGTAGACCGAGTCGAAGATCATCGCGCGGGCGGGTGCGTCCTTGACGCCCACCGGGGCGGGCACCTCGCGGACGACCTTGTCCAGCAGCTCCGGCACGCCGACGCCGGTCTTGGCGGAGACCTTCAGCACGTCCTCGGGCTCGCAGCCGACCAGGTTGGCCAGCTCCGCGGCGAACTTCTCGGGCTGCGCGGCCGGCAGGTCGATCTTGTTGAGGACGGGGATGATCGTGAGGTCGTGCTCCATCGCCAGGTAGAGGTTGGCGAGGGTCTGGGCCTCGATGCCCTGGGCGGCGTCGACGAGCAGGATGCAGCCCTCGCACGCGGCCAGGGAGCGCGACACCTCGTAGGTGAAGTCGACGTGGCCCGGCGTGTCGATCATGTTGAGGATGTGGGTGGTGCCACTGGCCTCTTCGCCCTCGGAGGGGCTCCAGGGCAGCCGGACCGCCTGGGACTTGATCGTGATGCCGCGCTCGCGCTCGATGTCCATGCGGTCGAGGTACTGCGCGCGCATCTGCCGCTGGTCGACGACACCGGTGAGCTGGAGCATCCGGTCGGCGAGCGTCGACTTGCCGTGGTCGATGTGCGCGATGATGCAGAAGTTACGGAGGAGGGCCGGGTCGGTACGGCTCGGCTCCGGCACGTTCGTAGGGGTCGCGGGCACGCAGGGTCCATTCAGTGAACGCGGGTAGGCGGGACTCGGGTATGTGACGTCTTCCCATGGTCCCATGAGCGGCGGGGTCGGTCGGGTGTGGGCGGCCCTGACCCGCCTGCGACGGGGCTGCGGGGGCGGGTCCGGACGGGGCGGGGTGGGGTCGGGGCGAGGCCTGAAGAGGGCTGGCCGACTCTGACGGGCTCCAGCGGGCGCTTCCGTTGGCCGCTTCCGATGACCGCTTCCGATGACCGCTTCCGTTGTCCGCTTCCGTTGTCCGCTTCCGTTGGCTGCCCGGGTCGACTCCGACCGGCTGCGGTGGCGGCTTCCGTTGACCGCTTCCGTTGGCTGCCCAGGCCGACTCTGAGCGGCTCCGTTGGCGGCTTCCGTTGACCGCCCTGGCCAGCCTGCCAGCCCTGACCGGCTCCGTTGGCGGGTTCCGGCCCGGTTTGGGAGGCCGTAGACCCTGCTGGTAGCCTGGTCCACTGCGCTTCGTGCCCTCTCTCGTGCGCGGCGCAACTCGAAACTCCAACGAACCTGAAAAGGCTCTTTCGTGGCGAACATCAAGTCCCAGATGAAGCGGATCAAGACCAACGAGAAGGCTCGTCAGCGCAACAAGGCTGTCAAGTCCACTCTGAAGACCGCGATCCGTCGCACCCGCGAGGCCGTGGAGGCCGGTGACCTGCAGAAGGCCACCACCGCCCAGGCCGAGGCTGCCAAGAAGCTCGACAAGGCCGTCAGCAAGGGTGTCATCCACAAGAACGCCGCCGCCAACAAGAAGTCGGCGCTGGCGAAGAAGGTCGCGTCCCTCAAGGGCTGAACCTTCCCCCTGGAGCAGATCGCGGTTCCCTCGGGACAGTGATCCTCCGCCCGCAGCATCCGCTGCATCCGTAGACCTCGGACTCTGCGGAAACCGGCAGGCCTCCTGCCACATCTGGCAGTGACACTGCCGAACCCCCGCCGACGGGGACCCAGCGGCCCCTCTCACCGCTCCCTGGTTCGGTGCACCACCGCGCTGCACACGGCCTGCGTTCGCCACGCGGGTGCGGCGCACCCGGCTCACCCGGCGGTCACCACCGCCGACGAAGCCGTCCTCAACGGATACCGAAGGCCCCGCCTCACCGCCCTTTCCCCGGGCGCGAGGCGGGGCCTTCTGTGCTGCGCGCACCATCGGGCGGGGCCGCCGGTACCCGATCCGGTTCACGAGATCCGGATCTAGGCGAACCGTTGCTGCGCGTTCCGCCTCTGCGCGATCGAGGCTGCGTGATCGGGTTCCGCGTGATCAGGCTCCGCGTGATCGGGTTCCGCGTGATCAGGCTCCGCGTGATCGGGTTCCGCGTGGTCGGGTTCTGCGCGACCGAGTTCCGCGCGACTGGTCTCTACGCGATCCGACAGGCGCCGCACCACTAGCGCCGGAGCCTCCCCCGCTGCTCGCCCGAGGGTGCACGACTGCTCGCCCGGGGGTGCACGACGGGGTCCGATCTCGGTCGGTTCCGCTACGCTTCGCCCATGTCCATCCCGGGGGAACCAAACCGGCACAATCCCTACACTCAGCCGCAGCCGAACCCGTACGGCCAGGCGCCCGCACCGCACCACCCGGTGCCCGGTCAGCACAGTCCCGCGCCCGGTCAGCAGAGCCCGTACCCCCCGCAGCCCCCGCCGCAGGCACCGGGCGGCGGCTACGGCTACCCGGCGCAGGTTGGCGGGCCCGATGGAGGTCCCGTAGGAGCGACCGGCATTCCCACCGCACCCGGAATCCCCGCCCCCACCGGCACACCCGGTTTTCCCGTGGCTCCTGGTGTTCCAGGTGCTCCGGGTGCTCCCGGCCTTCCGGTCCTTCCCCCCGCTCCCGGTGCCACCGGTGGCTCGGGCCGGGGCACATCCGGATGGCTCTGGGCACTCGGCGGAGTGGTGGGCGCCTCCGCGGTCTGGGCCTCCCTGCTCTTCGCCACCGGTGGCTTCTCCTCGGAGCCGAGCCCGGACCTCGCGGGCTACGCCTACACCGACAACCTCTGCGCGGCGACCTCGATGACGCCGTTCGAGAACGCCCACTACAAGACCAAGGACAGCACCAGCACATCCTCGAAGGACGCCAACCCGCAGCACAGCAGCGCCCGCCAGAACGCGCTGGACAACATGTGGTGCAACGTCACCCTGCAACGGGAGAACGCCAGCAGCTCCGACTACTCCTCAACCTGGCTCTACAACGCCGTCTCGCTGCACAAGAAGACCGACCCGGCCCCGGAGTTCGCGGACAGCTACCGCTCGTACGAGAAGCAGGACACCTCCGTCGGCTACAAGGTCGAACCGGTATCGGGCATCGGCGACGAGGCCTACCTCGTGACCCGCAACGACCAGAGCAGCAGCGGCAGTAGCAGCAGTAGCAGCTCGTATGTGATCCTCGGCGTCCGCGACGGCTGGGTGACGTATCAGTCGACGTGGTCGAGCTACACCTCCAGCAGCAGCACCAGCACGCCACCGACCTCCTCCGAGGTGGCAACGATGCTGAAGACCAGTGCGGCCGAAACCCTGAAGCAACTGCGGAGTTCCGGGTCACGGTAAGGCGCTGGCCGGCGGAGGCGAGGCGTGGCCGGTCGCGGTCAGCCGTGGTCACGCCGGGCGCGCTGTGGCCGTGCCGGGCGGCTGCGCGGACCGCCCTTCGCCGCCTCACCGCGAGCGCGCCGCCCGGGCAATGATGACCACGGCCTTCTCCAGGGCGTACTCCGGATCGTCGCCGCCGCCCTTCACCCCCGCATCGGCCGCCGCCACCGCGCGCAGTGCCGTGGCCACACCGTCCGCCGACCAGCCGCGCATCTGCTGTCGCACCCGGTCGATCTTCCACGGCGGCATGCCCAGGTCGCGGGCGAGGTCTCCGGGGCGGGCGCCGCGCGGGGCGGAGGCCAGCTTGCCGATGGCCCGGACGCCCTGGGCGAGCGCGCTGGTGATCATGACCGGGGCCACGCCGGTGGCGATCGCCCAGCGCAGCGCCTCCAGCGCCTCCGCGGCCCGGCCCTCCACCGCACGGTCCGCAACGGTGAAGCTCGACGCCTCGGCCCGGCCCGTGTAGTAGCGCGCGACCACGGCCTCGTCGATGGTGCCCTCGACATCCGCGGCCAGCTGCGAACAGGCCGATGCCAGCTCCCGCAGATCGCTGCCGATCGCATCGACCAGCGCCTGGCAGGCCTCCGGAGTAGCGGACCGCCCGGCCGTGCGGAACTCACCCCGTACGAAGGCCAGCCGGTCGGCCGGCTTGGTCATCTTGGGGCAGGCCACTTCCCTCGCCCCGGCCTTGCGCGCGGCGTCCAGCAGGCCCTTCCCCTTGGCGCCACCGGCGTGCAACAGCACGAGGGTGATCTCCTCGGCGGGCGAACCGAGGTACGCCTTGACGTCCTTGATGGTGTCGGCGGACAGGTCCTGGGCGGCTCGCACCACCACGACCTTGCGCTCGGCGAAGAGCGAGGGGCTGGTCAGCTCGGCGAGGGTGCCGGGCTGCAGCTGGTCCGGGGTGAGGTCGCGTACATCGGTGTCCGCGTCCGCCTCGCGGGCGGCTGCCACCACCTGCTGCACCGCACGGTCCAGCAGCAGGTCTTCCTGGCCCACCGCGATCGTGACGGGGGCGAGCGGGTCGTCGTTTGCTGTCTTCCTGGCCATCGCGCTCCAGCATCCCACGCCCCACCGACAACGCCGCCCGCCCCGCACACCAGAGGCTCCGCCGCCCTACCGGACAATGGCCGGGTGAACGACGACAACACCCCCCAGCTCCACCGCCCCGTGCGCCACGTCCTCGTGCTTCCCGACCGGGATGCGGCCGAGGAGGTGGCCGAGGCGCTGACCGACCGGTTCGGCGTCGCCGAAGAACCCCAGCTCGTACGGGACGCCCTGGCCGGCGAGGACGACGCCGAGGACGCCCAGTGGCTGGTGGTGGTCGAAGACCCGGACGCCCGCCACGACCCGGCCCGGCTCGACGACCTCGCGGCGGAGCACGAGGGCTGGCGCGAGGCCGAGTAACGGGGAGAGCGGCGTGGTGCCCTGAAGGCGGCTACGTCCGGTCAGCCACCACCGGTTCCCGCTCCAGCACGATCCCGAAGTGCTCCCGATAGGCGGCGAGGACCTCCTCCGCCCCCACCTGGTGCTCCTCTCGCGCCCCGCCCGCCCCTGTGGTCACGAGCGTACGGCCGGAGAGCGTGATCCGGCCCGTCTCCGTGAGCCGTGAACACACCAGGGACCGGGTGAAGTGCGACGCGGGCGAGGTCCGGTGCCACCAGCAGCCGACCTCGAACTCCTCGTAGGCACGCGGCCGTTGCTCGATGCGGTACTGCGGCTTGCCGTCCCTGAGCACATCCAGGTCCCCCTCGGCCGTCTCCTCGATCCGAAAGACGCCGCCGGGATCCTGCTGGTCGGCACGGCTGTCCCAGCGCAGCGGGAAGTGGCTGTGCCTGCCGAATCCGACATCCGCCAGCCAGGGCCCGCTCGGCGTCCCCACGCGCAGCGCGAGGTGGTCGTACGGAATGCCGAGTCCGCCGTCACCGAAGACACGGGCGGCCATCAGCTCGACGTCGTAGCCGAGGGAGCGCAGCAGCATGGCGAAGGCCCCGTTGAGTTCGTAGCAGAAGCCGCCACGCCGGGCGCCGACGATCTTGTCCAGCAGCGGCTGCTCCGCGAGCACGATCTCCTCGCCGAGGTGGATGGCGAGGTTCTCGAAGGGGACCGTGCGCAGGTGGCCGAGGTGCAGCGAGTGCAACGCCTCGGCGTCGGGGTGCGCGGGCCGGCGGGCGCCGATGCGGTCCAGGTAGGCGTCGACGGCGGTGTCGTCCATCAGGTGCGTGTCCTCTCCGAAGCGAACCAGCGGCGGGTGCGTTCCGCCGCCGAAGCAGGGGTACCGGCAAGTACCTCCGCAAGCGTGTGCGCCGCCAGCTCACGCCGCCAGGCCAGCTCCGCCTTGCGCATCGCCGTGGAGATCCCGCAGGGCCGCCCGAACTCCCGGCCGGACGCCTCCGCACCGGCGCCCTTCTGACGGATCTCGGTACAGCGGAAGGCCTCTTCGGTGCCTTCGATCGCGGCGACCACATCCATCAGCGTGATCCGCTCCGGCGGCCGGGCCAGCCGGAAGCCGCCCCGGGCCCCGGGCGTCGAACTCAGAATCCCGGCCCTGACCAGCGCCTGCAGCCGCTTGTTCAGATAGGCCGCCGGCAGTTCGAACGAAGCCGCCAGTCGAGCCGTCGACACCGGCCCTTCCTCCTCCAGCCAGGCCAGCGTCACACAACAGTGCAGGCCCCACTCGACGCCTTCACTCATCCTCATAATCTGGAGTCTACAAATCCTGATTCCTCTCCGCCCCGCCTTTCCGGCCGGTCAGGCGGGGCCTGGTCCTGCCCATCAGCCGCCCGGCCCTGCCCCGTCCCGCCAGCTCTCCGGCTTCGCCTGTCGGCCCGTCCGGTCGGTCGTACGGCCCCTGCATCGGCGGCGACCGGTGCACGGTCCAGCGCGGGTCCGGGGGCCACCGGGGCGGCGACGATCCCCGGCCCAGGCTCTGCGGCCGTCGGTGGTCGCGGTCAGCCCGGACGGGGTGCCCAGCACCGCGATCGACCCATCGGTGTCGGTCCGCAGCACCCGGGCACCCTGGGCACGCAACGCCCCGATGGTCCGGGGCGCCGGATGGCCGTACGGATTCCCCGCACCGCAGGAGATCAGCGCCAGGCGCGGCGCCAGCCGTTGCAGCAGCGGCGGGTCCTGATAGGCGGAGCCATGATGCGCCACCTTCAGGACGTCGACCGGGCCCAGCTCCGGATGCGCCGCCAACAACGCCTGCTGAGCGGGCGGTTCGAGGTCACCGAGCAGCAGCAGGCGCAGCCCGCCCGCGCGGATGAGCAGGGTGACGCTGGCGTCGTTCGGGCCATCGAGGGCACCGGAGCCCCCACCGTCCCCGAGCGCCCCGGGTAGGCCACGGACTCCGGGTGCGCCAGGTGCTCCGGGCGCACCCGGAGCGCTGGGCACGTCGGGAACGCCGGGCGCACCCGGCACGCCGGGTCCGGGTCCGGGTGCTGTCGGCGGTGTGGGCGGCCAGAGCACGTCCCAGGTGAGGGGGCCCAGCCGGCGGCGTTCCCCCGGTGCGGCGGGGATGACGGGGATGTGCGCTGCCGCAGCCGTACGGTGCACGAACCGGGCCTGTCCCGGAGGGTCTTGGAGGGTGGTGGTTTCGATGGCGCCGACCGACCGGCCACGGAGCACGCCGGGAAGTCCGTCCACATGGTCGGCGTGGAAGTGGGTGAGGACGAGCAACGGCACACGACGGATCCCGAGTTCGGTCAGGCAACGGTCGATGAGCCGGGGCTCGGGACCGGTGTCCACCACGAGCGCCGTACCGTCCCCGGCCGCCAGCACCAGGCCGTCGCCCTGGCCCACATCGCAGACCACGGCCCGCCATCCGACCGGTGGCCATCCGGTGAGCACACGGGTGAACGGTGCCGGCCGGCATACCGCCAGGACCACCGCCAGCACACAGACCCCACACAGCCAGGGCCGCCGCAGCACCCGGCGGCCGACCGGCACCAGCGCACCCACGACGGCCGCCAGCAGCAGCCCGCCCCACCAGCCACCCGGCCAGTCGAACTCCGCTCCCGGTAGCGATGCCCCCCAACGGGCGACACCGGCGATCCACTCGGTGGGCCAGCCGGCGCACCACGCCACTGCCCGGGCGACCGGCATCGCGAACGGGGCGATGGCAAGCACGGCGAAGCCGAGGACGGTTGCGGGAGCCACCGCCAGTTCGGCCAGCAGGTTGCAGGGCACCGCGACCAGGCCCACGCGGGCGGCGAGCACCGCGACGACGGGCGCACAGACCGCCTGGGCGGCGGCTGCGGCGGCCATCACCTCGGCGAGCCGGGGCGGCACCCGGCGCCGTTGGAGCGCCGCACTCCAGCGCGGTGCGAGCAGCAGCAAGGCACCGGTCGCCAGGACGGAGAGCAGAAAGCCGAAACTCCGGGCGAGCCAGGGGTCGTAGAGGACCAGCAGCAGCACGGCGGCAGCCAGGGCCGGCAGCAGGGAGCGGCGGCGTCCGCTACCGATCGCCAGCAGGGTGATCAAACCGCAGGCGGCGGCCCGCAGCACGCTGGGGTCCGGTCGGCAAACGACCACGAAGGCGAGCGCCAGCGCCCCGCCGACGACGGCCGTACCACGGAGCGAGAGTCCCAGGCGAGGGGCCAGCCCGCGCCGCTCGGCGCGCGTCGCGAGGTGCGGCGGGCCGATCAACAGGGCGAGCACGATCGTCAGATTGCTCCCGGAGACGGCGAGCAGATGCGTCAGATCGGTGGCCCGGAAGGCGTCGTCCAGATCCGGTGGCACCCGCGAGGTGTCCCCCACGACGAGCCCTGGCAACAGTGCACGGGCGTCGGGGCGCAGCCAGTCCGTCGCCTCGCGGAGCCCCGCGCGCAGGCTCCCCGCCAGCCGCTGGAGTGCGGTAGGAGGGCGCACCACGGCCGGCGGGCCGTCGGCGGTGACCCGCAGGACCGCAGCGGCCCGTTCCTCCGACGACAGCGGCGGCACCGCGCGGGCCGTGATCCGGATACGGGTCGTGGGCAGCAGCCCGCGCCATGCCGACGACGCGCGGGCGCTGTCCTCCGCCCGGCGTCCCGCCTCCCGCTGGTGCGGGGCCTCGGCCGACGGCGGTGGCGCGGCCGTCGGGAACGGCTGCTGACTGCCGTCCAGAGACGGATGACGAGCCGCCGTCAGGGGAGTCAGCCGGGTGGCCATCTGGGACGGCTGCCCAGCGGCCTTCAGCGGCACCCGCCGGACGGCCATCTGGGACGACTGCCCAGCCGCGTTCAGCGGCACCCGCCGGACGGCCATCTGAGACGAGTGCCCAGCAGCCTTCAGGGACACCTGTCGGACGGCCTTTGGAGGGCCCCGCAGGGCTGAGGTCCCGGGCCCGTCACCGGCACCACCCGGCCGTACGACGACCAGGACCGGGGTACGGACGGCCGTCACCGCACCGCCCGGCGCGGTGATGCGGACGGCATCGGCGGTGAACACCAAGGCCGGCGGGGGCCGTTGGGACCCGCGGACCCGAGGCCGGGTCAGCCGGGGATCACCGGTCACCTCCAGCTCGACCGTGACCCGGGCATACCGCTCCGCCAGGGCTGGCAGCGGCCCACGCCGAACATCCGCGGCATGCAGTGCAGCAGACGCGGCACCCGCGGCGGCGCACAGCAGCACGGCAGCCAGCGCGACCAACGCCCCTGCGGACCACCCCCGTCCAGCGCCGGGCCGACGCCCCCGCGCCCCCATCCCACGCCAGCCGCCCTTCGCCGCCGGATCGCCCTCGCCCCCCGGACCAGCCTCAGCCCCCGGACCGGCCTCAGGCCGCGTTTCCCCCTCCGGCTCCAGCTCCGGCTCCAGCTCCGACTCCGTCTCCCTGTCCTCCTCCTCGTCCGCCTCCTGGCCCGGGCTCCGCTCCCCCTCCCACCTCTGCTCCTGATCTCCCGCCCGCACCCGCCCCCGCTGCTGCTCCCCCTCCCCCTCCCGCTCCTGCTCCTGCTCCTGCTCCTGCTCCTGCTCCTGCCTGCGCCGTACGGCCACCGCCCCCCGTAGCGCAACTGCTGCCAGCACAACGGCCACCCCGCAGACCACCGCCACCCCGACCCCAGGCGCACCCAGCGCGACGGCTGCGGCGGCCCAGGCCGCCAACGCAGGCACGACCAGGCGCAGGTCGACCGGCCCGTCCTGCCGCGGATCCGAGGCACCGTGGGAGGACAGCGCCGAGGCGTGCACCGCGGTACGAGCGCCGGTCATGGCACCACCAGAGTGCGGAGGTCGGCGAAGCGCCGCTCACCGATGCCGTTCACCTGCCGCAACTGATCCACGGAGGTGAATCCGCCGTGCTGGGTACGGAATTCGACGATGTGGCGCGCCAGGACCGGCCCTACACCGGGCAGGGCGTCGAGCTGCTGCTCACTGGCCGTGCTGAGGCTCACCGGCCCGCTCGCCCCGCCACCCGCTCCCGTTGCCCCACCGGGTGACCCGCCGCCGACCGCTGAGCCGGCTCCGGTGCCTCCCCCGGACCCGACTCCGACACCGGCCCCGTTCCCGGTCCCACCGCCGGCGCCCGAACCCACAACGATCTGCTCACCATCGGTCAGCAACCGTGCCCGGTTCAGCCCCTGGGTGCTCGCTCCGCGCAGCACACCGCCCGCGGCCCGCAGCGCATCGATCACCCGGGAGCCCGGCGGCATCCGATGAATCCCCGGGCGCCGAACCTTTCCGGCGACATCGACGACCACTTGGCGCCCACCCGCTCCCGGCGGTCCGCCCGCCGTCGCCGCAGCGGACGAGGAGGAAGGTGGCACCACCGAGCGGGCTCCCCCGCCCTGCGCGGCTCCGTGGCCATGCTCGGCCCGGGCCCCTTCGGCCACGGGGACGCGCACCTCCTCGGGGCGCCCGGTCCAGAAGTGCTGTACGGCGAGCCCCACGGCGACCACGAGCACCAGGGCCAGAGCGGCCAGCGCTCTGGGGTCGGTGCCGCACCGTAACTGGACCCAGAGCGGGAGCCGTTCACGTACCGCGAGCCATGCCCGTTCCCTGCGGCGCGGGACCGGCGGGTCGTGCCCGGGAGGCGGTGGGCCGGCCACCACCGCTGCCTCCGTGTCACCGAAGATCGCCGCGGCGCGGGCCCGTACGCGCTCACGCTCGACATCCCCGTCCCGGGTACGGGCGCCCGGCGGGTCAGCGGCACCCAACGGGCCCGCGGCCTCCAGCGGAACGGCAGCGCCCGGCAGGGCAACGTCCGAACCAGATCGAGAGACGGGGGAAAGGCGAGAGTGCGGGACGGCGTGAGGGGCACCGTCAGGGATGGCGTGAGGAGCGGACGGAGATGCAGGTCGGGAGGCTTTGGCGCCGCGAGAAGAGTTCATACGGCCGACGCTAAGGACTTCGCTCGGATCTCGCCGAGATGCCTCATATCCCGTGGATAGCCCCCGAGTTGTGGATAACTCCGTCACCCACAGGTGTCACTTGCAGCTCTGCTCACCGCGGCGACACCACGACCCCCAGCAGTCCCGGACCCGTGTGCGCGCCGATCACCGCACCGACCTCGCTGACATGCAGCTCGCGCAGTCCGGCCACCCGCTCCCGGAGCCGCTGCGCCAGCGCGTCCGCGCGCTCCGCCGCAGCCAGATGATGGACCGCGATGTCGACCTCGCCCTTGCCCTGGCCCTGGCCCTCACCCGCCCGCTCCGCGGCGATCTCCTCGAGCCGTGCGATGGCCTTGGACGCCGTACGGACCTTCTCCAGCAGTTCGATCCGCCCGTCGGCCAGCTGAAGGATCGGCTTGACCGCCAGGGCAGAGCCGAACAGGGCCTGGGCCGCGCCGATCCGGCCGCCGCGCCGCAGGTAGTCAAGGCTGTCGACGTAGAAGTAGGCGGAGGTGCCCGCGGCGCGCTGCTGCGCAGCGGCGACCGCCTCGTCCGCACCCCCGCCGGCCTCCGCCGTCTCCGCGGCCGCGAGGGCGCAGAACCCGAGGGCCATCGCGACCATGCCGGTGTCCACGACCTGCACCGGTACCGGTGCCTCCTTGGCCGCCATCACGGCCGCGTCGTAGGTGCCGGAGAACACCGAGGAGAGGTGGAGCGAGACGATCGCCTCCGCGCCGGCCGCCGCCACCTTGCGGTAGGTCTCCGCGAACATGCCGGGACTGGGCCGGCTGGTCGTCACGGGACTACGCTTCTGGAGCGCCTGTGCCAGGGATCTCGCAGAGATCTCGGTGCCCTCTTCCAGGGCCCGGTCCCCCAGGACTACGGTCAGCGGCACGGCCGTGATGTGATGGCGCTCGATCGCCGCCCGCGGCAGGTAGGCCGTGGAATCGGTGACGATCGCGACATGGCGGGACATGACTTGGAGATTATCCGGGGATCAGCACGCCGCACAGTGCGGGCCTCTCCCCAAGATCTTCCAGGTTTCCCCAAGGCTGTGCCAAGAGCCCCCGGACGGCGCGGTCACCGCTTATGACCGTCACAGAGATCCCAACGGTCACGGCACCAGTCACGGCAATGGTCACTGCGGTGATCACTACGGCCACTGCTCAGCGCTCCAGGCTGCCCCTCAGCCTGCCGCCGCTTCTCCCGGGGCCCCGCCCCGCCCCCTCCCCACCTCCCCAAATTCACGGCGCCATTCGCCGCCCCGCTCGCGCCCCTACTCAGCCGTGCTGCCGCCTCGGCGCGCCACCGTGTCGCTCCGGCTCCCCCGCCGTCTCCTCCTGCGGCGTCTTGTGCCACGGGTACGACCGCTGGGTGCGCGGGTCACGGGCGGTGAGGGCCTGCGGCGCTTCCGGGGCGGCGGCCGGAGCCCCCGCGTGGCCGGGGTCGGACGAGGCCGCATCCGCAGCCGCGCGGTCGGCGGCGGCCGCGCGGTGCCCGTCGTCCACCGCGGGTCCGGTCTGTGGGGCCGCGGCCTCCGGGACGTCGGTCCAGTGCCGCAGCGCGCCCGCCTCCACATCGATCTGGTCGCTGAGCGCCGCGAGGTCGTCGTCCGCGAACCTGCGGGCACGGTCGCGGGCGGCCCAGCGCAGCGACTCCGCGGAGTGGGTGATCCGCTCCGTGCGCTCCCTGAGCTCCGGGAGGCGGGCGACGATGGTCGCCCGGTCGGGCTCGCGCTCCAGCCGCTTGAGCTCGTCGTCCAGCTCGTGGCCATGGGCGCTCAGCCGCTCGAACAGGCCGATCGCCTCGCTGAGGGAGGCGTCCTCCGGGGAGCCGCCGTACAGCGCGTCCTGGGTGGCCCGCATGGACGTACGGAGCGAGAGCCGGAGCTGGGCGAGTTCACCGACGACGCCGGGCTGGGCGTACTGCCGGGCCCGCAGAGAGGTGTCCTCCACCGTCCGCCGGGCCTGGGCCACGGTGCGGTCCACCCCGCGCTTGGCGGCCTGAACGGCCTTGACCGCCACGAACACCCCGGCCAGCACGAACAGCACGAACAGCAGTCCGACGACGGCGACGGCGGCTTCCATGGCTCTCCCCAGATGTGTCGGCGGCGCCGGGTGTTTCGCCTGCGCCGTGTCTCTCCACCTCTCTCCACGGTAAACGGCGCGGGCAGGTTGCGGGTTCCTGACGAACCCCCAACCTGCCCGTAGGGGACTTCCCCCATGACGTGGAGAACCCCGGATCATCGCTGGTCCGAGAGCCGATCCGGCCACCGACAAAGCCGGCAGAGGTCGGCAGAGACCGTCAGATGCCGACAGCCGCCAGCCGCCAGCCGAAAACCTATGCCGGCACGATGTTCACCAGCTTCGGCGCCCGGACGATCACCTTCCGGATGCCTGCGCCGTTCAGCGCCGCGACCACCGCCGGCTCGGCCAGCGCCGCCGCCTCCAGGTCCGCGTCCGAGATCGACGGGGCGACCTCCAGGCGGGCCTTGACCTTGCCCTTGATCTGGACGACGCAGGTCACCGTCTCGTCCACGACGTACGCCGGATCGGCGACCGGGAAGTCGGCGTGCACCACGGACTCGCTGTGGCCCAGCTTGCGCCACAGCTCCTCGGCGATGTGCGGGGCCAGCGGGGCGATCAGCAGGACCAGCTGTTCGGCGACCGTCCGCGAAACCGGGCCGCCCGCCTTGGTCAGGTGGTTGTTCAGCTCGGTGACCTTGGCGATGGCGGTGTTGAAGCGCAGGTTCGCCATGTCCTGGGTGACACCGTCGATGGCCTTGTGCAGGGCGCGCAGGGTGGCCTCGTCCGGCTCGGCGTCGACCACGGTGGCCGCACCGCTCGCCTCGTCCACCACATTGCGCCACAGACGCTGCAGCAGGCGGTACTGGCCGACGACGGCGCGGGTGTCCCACGGGCGCGACACGTCCAGCGGGCCCATCGCCATCTCGTACAGGCGCAGGGTGTCCGCGCCGTACTCGGCGCAGATCTCGTCCGGGGTGACCGCGTTCTTCAGGGACTTGCCCATCTTGCCCAGCAGCCGGGAGACCTTGCCGCCCTCGTAGTAGAAGACGCCGCCGTCGTGCTCCTGGACCTCCGCCGCCGGGACGGCGATGCCGCGGGCGTCCCGGTAGACGTACGCCTGGATCATGCCCTGGTTGTACAGCTTGTGGAACGGCTCGACGGACGAGACGTGCCCCAGGTCGTGCAGCACCTTGGACCAGAAACGGGCGTACAGCAGGTGCAGTACGGCGTGCTCGGCGCCGCCGACGTACAGGTCGACGCCGCCGTGCGGCTGGCCGTCGCGCGGGCCCATCCAGTACTGCTCGACGGCCGGGTCGACCAGTGCGTCGTCGTTGTTCGGGTCCAGGTAGCGCAGCTCGTACCAGCACGAACCGGCCCAGTTGGGCATGGTGTTGGTCTCACGGCGGTAGCGCTTGGGGCCGTCGCCCAGGTCCAGCTCGACGTTGACCCAGTCCTCGTTGCGGGACAGCGGGGTCTCCGGCTGGGTGTCGGCGTCGTCGGGGTCGAAGGTGCGGGGGGAGTAGTCCTCGACCTCGGGCAGTTCCAGGGGCAGCATCGACTCGGGCAGGGCGTGCGCCACCCCGTCCTCGTCGTAGACGATCGGGAACGGCTCGCCCCAGTAGCGCTGACGGCTGAACAGCCAGTCGCGCAGCCGGAAGTTGACGGTCCCCTCGCCGATGCCGCGGTCGGCCAGCCATGCGGTGATCTTCACCTTGGCGTCGGTGACGTTCAGGCCGTCCAGCGAGATGGTCTCCGCGGCCGAGTTGACGATCTTCGCGTCGTAGGAGGCGAAGGCGTCGTCCCAGGTGGCGGGCTCGGTGCCGCGGTCGTCCGAGGGCTCGACGACACAGCGCATCGGCAGCTCGAAGGCGCGGGCGAAGGCGAAGTCACGGGTGTCGTGCGCCGGCACGGCCATGATCGCGCCGGTGCCGTAGCCCATCAGGACGTAGTCCGCGATGAAGACCGGGACCTGCTCGCCACTGACCGGGTTGGTGGCGTGGACGCCGGTGAAGACGCCGGTCTTGTCCTTGGCCTCGGCCTGCCGCTCGACGTCCGACTTGGCCGCGGCCTGCTTGCGGTAGGCGGCGACGGCCTCTGCCGGGGTGGCGTGGCCACCGGTCCACACGTCGTGGGTGCCCGCGGGCCAGGCGTCGGGCACGATGGAGCCGGTGCCGTCCTCGGAGCCGGCGATCAGCGGGTGCTCGGGTGCCAGCACCATGTAGGTGGCGCCGAACAGGGTGTCCTGGCGGGTGGTGAAGACGGTGATCTTCTCGGAGTCGCCGACGGGGAAGCCGACCCGGGCGCCCTCGGAGCGGCCGATCCAGTTGCGCTGCTGCAGCTTGATGGCCTCCGGCCAGTCCAGCCCGTCCAGGTCCCTCAGCAGCCGCTCGGCGTAGGCGGTGATGCGCATGTTCCACTGGCGCAGCTTCGCCTTGAAAACGGGGTAGTTGCCGCGCTCGGAGCGACCCTCGGCGGTGACCTCCTCGTTGGCCAGCACCGTGCCCAGACCGGGGCACCAGTTGACCGGTGCGTCCGAGGCGTACGCCAGGCGGTACTCACCCAGGACGTTGGCGCGCTCGATGGCGCTCAGCTCGTGCCAGGGGCGGCCGTCGGGGGTCGGGCGGGCGCCGGCCTCGAACTGGGCGACCAGGGTGTCGATCGGGCGGGCCGCGTCCGCCTCCGGGTCGTACCAGGAGTTGAAGACCTGCAGGAAGATCCACTGGGTCCACTTGTAGTACGCCGGGTCGATGGTCTCGACCGAACGGCGCTGGTCGTGGCCCAGGCCCAGGCGGCGCAGCTGGCGCCGCATGTTGACGATGTTGGCCTCGGTGGAGACCCGCGGGTGGGTGCCGGTCTGGACGGCGTACTGCTCGGCGGGCAGACCGAAGGCGTCGAAGCCCAGGGTGTGCAGGACGTTGTGGCCCGTCATGCGGTGGTAGCGGGCGTAGACGTCGGTGGCGATGAAGCCCAGCGGGTGACCGACGTGCAGGCCGGCACCGGACGGGTAGGGGAACATGTCCATGATGAACTTCTTGGGGCGGGCCACCCCCGCCGGGTCGCCGGCCAGGTCGCCGGCCGGGTTCGGGGCCTGGTAGGTCCCGTTCTCCTCCCAGAAGTCCTGCCAGCGTGCCTCGATGTCGGCGGCCAGCGCCGCCGTGTAGCGGTGCGGCGCTGCCACCTCGGCGGGGGCACCTCCCGCGCTTGCGCCAGCGGGGGAGTTGGTCGTCTCGCTCATCCTCAAAGCTCCATCGATCGTCTCTGCCTGCGGAAACGCGCCTGGTTCCCGGCACACCGGAAACAAAAAGACCCCTCGCACAGGAGGGGACGCCGCGCCGATTCCGACGGATCTGTCATCCGTCGGCACTGATCAGCGCGGCCCGCTAAGCAGAAGGCGTACGGCACGCATGGCGCCAGGGTACCGCAGGGCACTCGGGGCCCGCGCTGAGGTTTACCCCCATACGGGCCCCACCCGGTGTCCCGCCCCGCTACCGCTGCCCCCTGTCACGGACGGCACGGAGCCGGGTACCGCACCCTTGCTCAACGGTGCGGCACCCCTGGGTCAGGAGGGGTGCCGCACCCGGCTCAGGGGCGGTAGGAGCTGACGTATCCGGCGCCCGGCGTGCCCACGCCGGTGACCTCGTCATAGCCGACGGTCGCGCGCAGGGAGCTGTCCTTGCCCAGGCTGCGCAGCGAGGTCGTGGTGCCCTTGCTGTCGTCGGCGCCGTTGACGTAGTCCACGCGGACGACGGCCAGGTCACGGCCGGCACCCAGCGGGTGGTCGGTGACGTCGTGGTAGGCGGAGGTGCCGTAGCGCTGGTAGATGCCGGGGTTGGCGAAGCCGATGGCGACGCCGTGCCGGGCCTGCTGGGCCAGTGCCTGGACGCCCGCGATCACGGGCGCGGCCAGGGAGGTGCCGCCGATGCGGTACTCGTCGTAGCCGAGCTTCCCGCCGGCCAGCGTCTGGGTCTGGCCGACCAGGAAGCCGGTGTTGGGGTCGGCGACCGCCGAGATGTCCGGAACGGTGCGCATGGCGCCCTTCAGGGCGATGCCGGAGAGCCCGTCCGGGACGACTCCGCGCTGGTAGTAGGGCTGCGGCACGGTCTTGCTGACCCCGCCGCCGGCGCCGCCGTTGAAGGCACCGGGGAAGCCGTCCCAGCTGTCTCCGCTCTTGGACAGGACCGCCTTCTGGGTGCCCCAGCCGGTCTCCCACTGGTAGGCGTCGTGCTTGCCGACGGCCAGGGAGGTGCCGCCGACCGCAGTCACCCATGCGGAGTTCGCCGGGGTGCCCACCTGCTTGGTGCCGGTCTTGGCGGCCTCGTCACCGTCGTCGCCGGAGGAGAAGTAGAAGCCGATGCCCTGGACGGCGCCCTGCTGGAAGATCTGGTCGTAGGCGGCCGCGACCTCGGGGGTCTCGTTGGCCTCGACGTCGCCCCAGGAGTTGGAGACGATGTCCGCGAGGTGCCCGTCGACGACCTTGCCGAGGGAGTCCAGCAGGTCGTCGTCCATGCAGGAGGCGCCGCCGACGTAGACGACGTTGGCGTCCGGGGCGACCGCGTGCACGGCCTCCACGTCGAGGGTCTCCTCGCCGTACCAGCCGGCCGCGCCGCACTCCTCGATGTGGTTGTAGTCCTTGGGCAGCACCTGGGAGAGCTGGCCCTTGCGGTAGCGGGGGTCGCCGTTGCGGGCGGCGTAGGTGTCCGCGTCCTTGGCGATGGTCGGCGAGGCGAAGGCGTCGGTGATCGCGACGGTGACGCCCTTGCCGGTCCACTTCTTCGCCCCGTAGGCGGCCCGCAGCTGCTGGCCCGTGTAGCCCTTGATCGCGTACGGCGCCTTGCTCCCGTAGGCCGACGGCAGCTTCTTGTCGGTCCGCGAGCCGTAGTACGAGGAGAACGGTCCGGAGTTGCGGAAGACGCCCTCCGGGGGCGGCAGTTCGGTGGAGTGGTGCTGGGCGAGCTTGGGCGCGTTGTCCAGGCCGGTGACCGCCAGCACCGCGCCGGACAGGGCGGCGGGCGCGGAGGCGGTGCTGGACGGGGCGTGGTAAGTGTGCCCGCCCTTGCGGTAGTTGTGCAGGTCGGTGGCGAAGGCACGCTCAGCGGCGGCCGCGTCGCCCTGGACCGTGAGGTAGCGGTGGGTACTGCCGGTGACCGTCAGGCCGGACTTCTTCAGCCAGTCGGTCACCTTGGCTATCTGGTCCCGCGTGGCGCCGTAACGGGCCCGCACCTGGGCGGGGCTCAGGTACTTCCCGTACGAGGCGGAGTGCGGGTCCGACACCGCGCGGGCGTAGTCGGCGAGGCCCTTGGCATCCCGCCCGGCCAGGTAGACGCGGGCGGTGACCGGCGTACCGGCGGCGGTGGCGCCCCGGTCGGCCTGCCGGGTGGCCCACAGGGGCTTGGTGCCCTGCAGCGCGTGCCGGCCGCCGTCGTGGCCCGCGGCGTCGGCGGCGGGCGCCCCGAGTACGAACGCGCCGGCGACCAGCGGCAGCGTCGCTGCCCAGGCCATGCCGGCGCGCAGACGCGGCGTTCTGGTACGGCTCGATCTCATATAACCCCCTGCTGTGGCGATGCGGTGCGCTGCGGGGTGACGCGGTACACGGGCGCGCCGGTGCGCGGCACCGCACGAGCGGTCGGTGCGATGGATGTGACTCACGCGAATCGCCACTCTCTCGGTGAACTGTTCATGTCAGGGGCATGCGATCACCAAGAAGAGACCAAGGAACGGCAAGGACTGGTCAGAAAGGGGCACTCAGCGGACGGTCAACTCGCCATAACGGACAGCCCGCTGACCAGATATCAGCGCAACCCCGGAGCAACCGCCCGCTGCATCCAGCCACGCCAGACCAGGGCACTGCTCCTCCCCACGCACAGCAGAGCAGGCCGTCCGCAATGGACGGCCTGCTCTGCTCTTGTGGAGCTAAGGAGAATTGAACTCCTGACCTCCTGCATGCCATGCAGGCGCTCTACCAACTGAGCTATAGCCCCAGGTCTTGTTTTTCCGCCCGGTTCCCCGCTGCGGCATCGCCTACATTACACGGACCTCCCCGGCTTCTGCCAAATCGCTTCTCCCAGGGCCCTCCGGCAGGGGGTGCGCGCTCCTCGCTTACCCCGGGGCCCCGGGAACGGGTGCGCGGTACTGTCGGCAGCACGTGCCCGATTCGTCCAGGGGGAGCCGTACGACGTGACCGCGCTGGAGCTGGAGCAGTCCACCGAACCGGGCGGCCCGCACCCCGTCGGGAGCCGTTTTCGAAGATGCGGCCGGCGCCCGACCCTCGTGGCCGCGCTGGCCTGCCTGGTCTCCTTCGCCGCCTTCTGGACCGCGCAGCGCCTCGCCCACGTCACGATGATCGACCTCATGGTCTACCGCGCCGAGGGCCTCACCGTCCGCACCGGCGGGTCCCTCTACGACATGGTGGCGACCTCGGCGCACCTGCCCAACACCTACCCGCCCTTCGCGGCACTGCTGTTCACCCCGCTCACCCTGCTCGGCGTCCCGGCCATGCGCACCCTGGCCACCGCCGGCAACCTCCTGCTGCTGGTCGCCGTCGTCCACCTCTCGCTACGGCTCGCCGGCCGGCCCCGGAGCCTCCCGCCGGCCGCCGCCACCCTCGCGGTCTCCGCGCTGCTGGTGTGGTGCGAGCCGGTGTGGACGACGCTGCGCTACGGACAGATCAACCTCCTGCTGGCCGCCCTGGTCCTGTGGGACCTGACCCGCAAGGACACCCACCGGTCCGCGGGCATGGGCATCGGGCTCGCGGCCGGCCTCAAGCTGACGCCGGCGCTGTTCGCCGTCTTCCTCGCGCTGGCCGGCGCCGTCCGGGCCGGTCAGCTGCTTCGCTCCGGCGCCGGACCGCGGGCCGCCTGGAACCCCTGGCTACGGCAGGCCGTGGTGGCCACCGCCACCTTCCTGGCCACCGCGCTGCTCGCCGCGCTCGCCCTGCCCCGCGACTCACACCGCTTCTGGACCGAGATCGTCTTCGCCGCCGACCGGGTCGGCGAGGTGGAGATCACTGCGAACCAGTCGCTGCGCGGCGTCCTCGCCCGGCTCCTGCACACCCACGACCCGGGCGCCGCCTGGGTCGTCCTCGCCGGCCTGACCGCGGCTGCCGGGCTGGCACTGGCCGCCGGATCACTGCTGCGCGGGCGGCGCGCCTGGGCCACCGCCTGCTGCGCGGCCACCGCGCTCCTGGTCAGCCCGATCTCCTGGTCGCACCACTGGGTGTGGTGCGTCCCGATGCTGATCCTGCTCGGCTCCGAGGCGCTGGACCGCACCGGGACCGGCGCCCGCCGCTGGTGGTGCGCGGCCGTCTCAGGGGGCCTCCTCTTCTGCTCGTTCGCGCTGTGGTGGGTGCCGCACCGCTGGCACCAGCACGAGGAACTGCACCAGAACGGCGTCCAGATGCTGCTCTCCGCCGTCTACCCGATCGCCGGACTGGCCGTTCTGACCCTGGCCGGGACGATGTTGTGGCGCCGGAACCGCACGGCCATGCCCGGGGATTGAACGGCCGCCGGCTCACTGCCCGTCCAACGCCCGGCAGCTGCGGGGCAGTTCCGGCCGCCCGAAAGCGCACGGAAGTGTCCGGAGTTGCACGACGCGGCACGCACGGTTTCGGAACGGGCGCCAGGAGGCGGGCGCCGGGCCCGGGTTGGCGAGCCGGGCCCCGGTTAGCGAGGTCCGGACGCCGGTTGGTGACGGCCGGGAGGCGGTTGGTGGCAGCCGGGAGGCGGTTGCGCTCAGGCCGTCGCGAACGAATAGAACCGCTTCAGCGTGCAGTGTTCGTCCAGCAGCCGCCCGTAGATCGGCTCCCCGTCGAGCTCCCGGTAGGTCTCGATGGGGTCGCCTTTTATGACCAGGGCGCGAGCGCACTCCTCGCACCAGTACTGGTAATCGGTGTTGACCGGCTCCATGTCGCGGACAATCGGCGTACCGCTGCCGCACCAGTCACACTTCCTGCTGTGGGCGCCCATCCATCAGCTCCAACTGTGGCCGCAGGCCGTACAGACGAAGGAAATCCCGCCGTTGTCGCCGAGCATCTGCGCCACATGGGACGAACCGCACGAGGGGCACTGCAGGGCCGAGCCGGCTCTTCGGCCGCCTCCGGCCGGAGGGGTGTGCGCGGGGCGGGTGAAGCGGACACCGTCCGGCAGCCGGTCATCAAGCTGCGCCTCGACCGCTTCGAGCAGGTCACGGACGTCAAGGATGCTCGTGGGCATCGCGATCTTCTCCTCCCCTGCCGGCGCCGTCCGATTCTGCCACGGACCGCCCACCAGGTCAGGTCCGCCGTGCGCCGCCCCGGGCCGCCGCCCACCGGAAGTTGAGGCGGTACGCAGGGACGGCGACACCCCTGGGGAGACGCTGCCACACGGAGCGCCGCACGGACGACCGCGCGGGGCGTGCGGCGGGCGCCCAGGAGAGCCGATGCGTTCCACCGGGCTTCACCGGGCACCGTCCGCCCGGAGCCCGGAGCCCGCAGCCCGCACCGAGCGTGTCCCGCACCACCGGGGAGGCCGCCCGGCCACCCGGCCACTCAGCCACCCGGCGCAGGTGTGAGACGTCGCACACAGCGGGGCGTGCACGCCGCGCCTCGACGCACCAGCCGGACAGGGCCCGTAACGCAGAGATCCCGCCTCCTGAGGGAGACGGGATCTTCCGGGTTGTGGAGCTAAGGAGAATTGAACTCCTGACCTCCTGCATGCCATGCAGGCGCTCTACCAACTGAGCTATAGCCCCGGGTCTTGTTCCGCTCCCCCGGGTTTCCCCGGCGGCGCCGCGAACAAGAAGAACTTTAGCCTGCGACCTGCCCAGATGTGAAATCCGGGTCCGCCGGGCCACCCTGCGGCGGCTCAGTCGTCGTCGCCGAGCACCGGCTCCGGCAACGTGCCGGCGTTGTGCTCCAACAGCCGCCAGCCGCGCGCGCCCTCGCCCAGCACGGACCAGCAGCAGTTCGACAGGCCGCCCAGGCCCTCCCAGTGGTGGGCCTCCAGCCCGAGCAGCCGCCCGATGGTGGTGCGGATCGTGCCGCCGTGACTGACGACGACCAAGGTGCCGTCCTCGGGGAGCTTCTCGGCGTGGTTGAGGACGACGGGCGCGGCCCGGTCGGCCACCTCGGTCTCCAGCTCGCCGCCGCCGCGGCGCACCGGCTCACCGCGCTTCCAGGCGGTGTACTCCTCGCCGTGACGCGCGAGGATCTCCTCGTGCGTCAGACCCTGCCAGGAGCCCGCGTAGGTCTCCCGCAGGGCCGCGTCCCGGGTGATGTCCAGACGGGTCAGGGCGGCCAGCTCACGCGCTGTGTCCGAGGCCCGCTGGAGGTCGGAGGAGATGATCGCGTCCGGCTGCAGGGCCGCCAGCAACCGGGCGGCGCGCCGCGCCTGGGCGACGCCCGCCTCGGTCAGGGCGATGTCCGTCGATCCCTGGAACCGGCGCTCCAGATTCCAGGCCGTCTGGCCGTGCCGCCACAGGACGACACGGCGGCCCTGGGCCCGCTTGCCGCCGCTCAGAGCAGCTCTCCGTCCTGCGGGCCCGACGCCTCGGCGTGCGCGGCGGCCTTGCCGCGGGTGGCCTTGGCGTCCTCGGGGAGGTCGATCTCGGGGCAGTCCTTCCACAGCCGCTCGAGCGCGTAGAACACGCGCTCCTCGCTGTGCTGGACGTGCACGACGACGTCGACGTAGTCCAGCAGCACCCAGCGGGCCTCGCGGTCGCCCTCACGGCGGACCGGCTTGGCGCCGAGGTCCTTGTTGAGCCGCTCCTCGATCTCGTCGACGATCGACTTGACCTGGCGGTCGCTGGGCGCCGACGCCAGCAGGAAGGCATCGGTGATCGAAAGGACGTCACTGACGTCGTACGCGATGATGTCGTGCGCGAGCTTGTCGGCCGCGGCCTGGGCGGCGGCGTTGATGAGCTCGATGGAACGGTCCGTGGCGGTCACAAGCGGCTTTCCGGGTCGAGGGCAGCCTCTCCGGCCGCGTCGGGGCAGATCGTCCGCGACGTCCCGCGGCACGCGCCGCGGTCCCCATGGCCAACCGGATCAGCGGTCAGGTACCCCTCAAGGGTCTCACGGACCACAGACACTCCCGTCAGGGTTTTCGAACGCCCCGGTCACATGCGGCGTCCGCGCAGGTCAGGGCCGTAACGGGAGCGGCCCGGCCCGTCACGAGGGCCGGGCCGCTCCCGCCGGTCAGCCCTTGAAGTCCTGCCCCAGGACGACGGTGAGGTCGGCGTTCTCCGCACCCTTGCCCTGCCGGACCGCGCCCGCCGGCAGGCCCAGCGTCTTGGCGACCTCGGCGGCCTTCGCCTTCTGGGCGGCGTCCGCGTAGGTGACCTGCGAGGTGGCCCGGGCCACGCCCTCGGGACCGGCGTCGACGAAGCTGTAGCCGCCGTTGAGCAGAGCGACCTGCGCCTTTCCGGTGGCGGCCTTGTTGCCGCTGGCGTTGCGGACCGCGACCCGGGCGGTCGCGTCGGGGGCGGTCTTCTTGACGGTGCCGCCGAGCACGTCCTTGACCACGCTCGACGCGGTGGACTGGCTGAGCGTGCCGTTGGTCTGCACGGGCAGCAGCGTCGTGGTGTACGCGCCGGTCTTGGCTAGCTCCGCGCGCTGCGCCAGCGAGCTGCCCAGCTGCCCCTCGGTGAGCGGCGGGTCCAGCACCTGGAGCAGCGCCTTGACGGTGGCGGTGGCGCCGTCGGCATCGCTGGAGACCTTCTTCAGGGTCGCCTGCATGACCTGCCCGAACCGCTGCAGCTGCCGCACCTGGGTCTCGCCCGGCGCCTGGTAGGTGGCGTAGGCGACGGCCGCCTGGCCGCCCATGTCCTGGGCGCGGCCCTGCTTGACCACCGGGGAGTCGCCCTTCTTCGCACCGGGCACGGTGGCGTTGGTGTCGAGGGTGATCCCGCCGACGGTCTCGACGAGGTTCTCCAGGTACGGGGTGTCCAGCCGCCAGGTGGCCTTCAGGTCGGCGCCCAGAAGGCTGTTGAGGGAGTCCCGGGTCGGCTCGGCACCGTCGTCCTTCACCGACTTGCCGAGCGTCGTGGACGAGCCGTCGTCCTTGGGGACGACGAGGCTGTTGGGCAGCAGGACGGTGGTGCCCTTGTGGGTGGTCTCGTTGTCCACCAGCAGCGCCGTGGAGCTGTTGCCGGACTTGGTGTCGCGCAGGTGCACGACGAGGACGTCGCGCTTCTCGCCGCCGGCCACCGCCCCCTTGGCGGCGCCCGGCCCCTCCAGGCCCGGCAGCTTGCCCGCCCACCACAGATAGCCGACACCGCCGGCCACCAGGAGGGCCAGCACGACCGAGAGCGCCACGATCCGGCTGCGGCCGCGCCGCTTGGCCTCCTCGCGCCGCTCGGTGCGGCTCTCGGTGAACTTCAGCCAGTCGATGACGTCTTCGGAGTCCTCGTCCGGCTCCTCGATGAAGGAGAACTGCTCGGTGCCGTACTCCTCGTCGGCCGCCCCCGAAGGTCCGCCCGCGGCCTCCGGCTCGGTGCCACCCTCCGCCGGGGCCCGGCGCCGGCCCGCCGGACGCGGCGGCTCCTCGGCTGCGGGCTGCTCGTACGGCGGCTGCTGGGCCTGTTGCGGGATCCACTCCTGCTGCTGGGGCTGGGCCGGTTGCTGCGGGTGTCCGCCGTAGGGGTCGTACTGCTGCGGATAGCCGGGGTCGGTCTGCACCTGCTGGCCGCCGTACCCCTCGTAGCCGTACCCGGGCCCGCCGGAGCCGCCCTGCCGGTCCGCGTAGAACTGCGGGTCCTGGTGGCCCTGCTGCCCGCCGTACGGGTCGTAGCCCGGGTAGCCGGCGGGGTCGGCAGGCGCGGGAGCAGTCTGCTGCCCGTAGGGGTCGTAGTGCTGCTGATAGGCCTGCTGTTGCGGGGTGGCGTCGTGGTAGACCGGCCGCCCGTAGGCGTCGTAGGTGTAGCCCGGCTGACCCTGTTGGCCGTGGGCATATGGGTCATGGGCGTATGGGTCCTGCGGCCCGTACGGATCCTGTCGGTCGCTCACCGGTGCCCCTTTCCGTCAGCCCCGTCAGCGGTCGTTGCGGTACAGCTGTTTTTTGTCGATGTAGCGCACCACACCGTCCGGCACCAGGTACCAGACCGGATCCCCCTGGGCGACGCGCGCCCGGCAGTCGGTCGAGGAGATGGCCAGCGCCGGCACCTCGACCAAAGAGACCGCTCCTTCGGGCAGCCCGGGGTCCGCGAGGACGTGTCCGGGCCTGGTCACCCCGATGAAGTGGGCAAGTGAGACCAGCTCCGCGGCATCGTGCCAGGTCAGAATCTGACTGAGCGCGTCGGCGCCGGTGATGAAGAACAGATCCGCGTCACGGTGCTCGGTACGCAGATCACGCAGCGTGTCTATGGTGTACGTCTTGCCGCCGCGGTCGATGTCGATCCGGCTGACGGAGAACTGCGGGTTCGATGCGGTGGCGATGACCGTCATCAGATACCGGTCCTCGGCGGGGGACACCGTCTTGTGGCTCTTCTGCCACGGCTGTCCCGTCGGCACGAAGATGACCTCGTCGAGGTGGAACTGGCTGGCCACCTCGCTGGCGGCGACCAGGTGTCCGTGATGGATCGGGTCGAACGTGCCGCCCATCACTCCGAGTCGCCGCTTCACGGGCCCTGTGTGCTCTCCCATGCGTGCAGACCCTACTGGGCGGCGCGCGATGCCGGGGGCCGGGTACCGGGTGCCGGAGCTCAGCGGTCCCGGTTGAAGCGGGTGGTGATCCACAGCAGCAGGAGCAGGATGAACAGGGCGCCACCGCCGGTCACGTACGGGCTGAGGCTGGCGTGACCACCCTCGTGTCCGGGTTCGGCGGCGAGGGAAACCAGGGACTGTGCGGTGGTGTGCAGGCTCATCGTCGGCAGGACCAATCCGGGCTGGGGTCGGGCAGAGACTTCCACCACATCGTATGCGGCGGCCCACCGCGGGCTCACGGCGACTCCGCCCGGAGGTGTCCGAAGGCCGTGCGGCCGGGGCCGTCCGGCGGCCCCGATCGGGCGTCAGTCCTGGCCGTAGCCGCGCAGCAGGAACCAGGCGAGGAGGGCGGCGCCCAGGACACCGCCGATGATGACGGCGCGCAGGATCCACCCGGGCCCGGTGTCGCGGGCGGTCTCCTGGGCGGCGGCGAGCAGCATGCTCGGGTGCGGCATGACGGTGCGCTCCCTTGGGTACGGCCCGTGCCTTCCGGTACGGGCCTGGCCGGTGACTGGTGCGATCGCCAGCGTACGCCCGAGCATCCAATCCACTGTCAGCGGCGTCCTCTAGGCTGAACCACACGCAGTCGAATAGGGGGAGGCCCCAATGACGGAGAGCCCAGGCGGCGCGAATGTACCGAGCCGGGACCGGCGGCGATTCCCCGGAATCTCCTCGCGGTCGTACGAGCATCCGGCTGACCGCTCGGCGCTGGTGGCACTGCGCAAGCTGAGCGGCTTCGACACCGTCTTCAAGACGCTCAGCGGTCTGCTGCCGGAGCGCAGCCTCCGGCTGCTGTTCCTGTCGGATTCGGTGCGCGTCGGCGACCAGCAGTTCACGCACCTCAACGACATGCTGCGGGACGCCTGCTACATCCTGGACCTGGAGAAGGTCCCGCCGATGTACGTCAATCAGGACCCGCAGCCCAACGCCATGTGCATCGGTCTGGACGAGCCGATCATCGTCGTGACGACCGGCCTGGTCGAGCTGCTCGACGAGGAGGAGATGCGGGCGGTCATCGGCCACGAGGTCGGCCATGCGCTGTCCGGGCACGCCGTCTACCGCACGATCCTGCTGTTCCTGACGAACCTGGCGATGAAGGTCGCCTGGATCCCGCTGGGCAACGTCGCGATCATGGCGATCGTGACCGCACTGCGCGAGTGGTTCCGCAAGTCGGAGCTGTCGGCGGACCGCGCCGGGCTGCTGGTCGGGCAGGACCTGCAGGCCTCGATGCGCGGTCTGATGAAGCTGGCGGGCGGCAACCACCTGCACGAGATGAACGTGGACGCCTTCCTCAAGCAGGCGGACGAGTACGAGTCCGGCGGCGACCTGCGCGACTCCGTGCTGAAGATCCTCAACCTGCTGCCGCGCAGCCACCCGTTCACCACCGTGCGGGCGGCCGAGCTGAAGAAGTGGGCGGCCAGCCGCGACTACCAGCGGATCATGGACGGCCACTACGCGCGCCGGGACGAGGACAAGGACGCCTCGGTGTCCGACTCCTTCCGTGACTCCGCCGCGCACTACGCCGATTCGGTGCGCAACAGCAAGGACCCCCTGATGGGCCTGGTGCGCGATATCGCGGGCGGTGCGGGCGACCTGGGCGGCAAGCTGCGGGACACGGTCTTCCGCGGCGGTCCGCGCGACGGCTCCGGCGGCGCCAACGGCTCCGGTGACCGTCCGGGCGGCCCGGACGCCTCCTGAAGGTCCACGGCGCTGCCCGCCGCGGCCCGGCGGCTAACGGATCGGGTGGCTGGGCCTGGGCTGGGCGGAGGGCGCCAGCTCACCGCAGAGCGAGGGGCTGATCCGGTCCCTGGCGTAGGGGTCGGTGCCCGCAGGGTGGTCCTGGCCGGCGTGCTGTCCCGCGAACAGCGGGCGCAGCGCGTCGGCCGGCTGCGAGGAGCAGGCCAGCGGCCCGGCCTGGGTGCTGCTCTGCAGCACCTCCAGACGGTGGTCGGCGAGGTCGTCCCGGCCGATCCGGAAGTGCATCTCACGCCGCACGGTCACCAGCGAGGCGGCTTTCGGGGTGGCCTTGCCGGTGTGCGCCTCGGTGCCCTTGTGTGCGCCGGGGGCGGGCCGCACCGCGTAGACGAAGGTGTAGTCGGCGGTGACGTCGATAGCGTCCGGGGTCAGCTCCGACGCCGAGAGGGTGCCGTTGACGCGGACGTTCCGGTCCGCGAGCCGGGTCTGCCGGGGGTCGAAACGGACCAGCCAACCGGTCGCCGCATAGCGGCCGTTGCCGTCCGGGTGCGCCATGCTGCGGTCGAACTGGTCGAGTTGGCCGGTGTCCAGCAGCAGCCGCACGGGCCGGACGGATCCGCCGGTCAGGGTGGCCGGGTCGACCGAGGAGCGGACGAGGTAGTCCTTGGCGATGGTCAGGGCGGAGACCAGCTGGCCGTCGGAGAAGTGCTCGGTGCGGCTGACCGTGGGCAGATTGACGCCCGCCGCGCCGATCCGGTAGTCGGCCGCCGGGCTGTGGGCGAAGAGGTCCTCGGGCGTCGCTCCCGGTACGGTCCCGGTCGGCGCGAGCGGCACCACCGAGGACCGCAGCGGCTGTGCCTGCACCGGCTCCGGGGTCTTGTACGGGTGCCGTACGCCCATGTAGACGGCGGTGCCGAAGGCGAGCACGATCAGCAGCACCAGCAGGACGGCCTGCCGCGAACCGCCCAGCCGTTTCCAGATGTGCCGCGTCTTCACGGCCGGCGAGTGGTGCTCACCGAGCCGTTCGTCGGCCGAGAACTCCTGAAGGCGTGCAGCGCGCACGAACGATTCGTCGAAGACGACGGATCGGTACTCGTCCTCACCGCCTCCCTGGGCGCCATAGGGCGTCCCTTCGGGAGGGTCACCAGCCCCGGTCATACAACAAGAGTAGGTCTGACAGGGCGAAGGTAAACGCCGGGGCACCAGGCAACTTCAGCACGGGATTCCGTTTCGGATAACCGATTTGCGGGCAGCGGAAAACGCCGTCACTGAGGCCTGGGCACCGCCGAGATCGACGGGCGCGCCGGCTCGGCGGAAGGCATCGTCGGCAGCCCCGGACGCGCCGTGCGCACACCGTCCGTACCGTCCGTGGTCGGGGCGTCCACCCCGCTGGACGTCGGGGCCGGGGCCGGGCTCTGGTTACGCCCCGAGGCACCGCGGTAGACGGCGCTGAAGGCCAGCGCGATCAGCCCGACCCCCATCACCACGGCCAGCACCCAGGCGACCGGGCGGTGCCAGCGGGTGCTGCTCCGGTAGGGGCGCAGCGACCCGCCTTCGGGCCCGTAGGGGCCGTAGCCGTCGTCGTACTCGCCGTCGTCGTACGCGCCGTACGGGTCGTAGTCGTCAGCCCCCGGGGCGCGCCCACGGCGGCGCCCGTGCGTGAGGCCGTCGGGGTCGTCGCCGTCGGGGCCGAATCCCGGCCCCGAGCGGGCCGCCTCGGCCTCGGCGCGCGCCTCGGCGGCGGCCAGCATCCGCTCGACCGCCGAGGGCTCATGAATCCGCGCGGACCTGACGAATTCCTCGTCGAAGACCACGGAGGCGAATTCGTCGTCCGCTTTTCCGTGGCTCCCGTGGTGGTGCTCGTCGGGCTCTTCGCCGTCCGGGAACGGCGTGCCCCCCACGTCGTCCGGCACCCGTCCAGGTTAGCCCCGGCCCGTCACTTTGGGCAGAGAGATTCCACAGAGAGAACAACAATCCCCGGCGGGTTTCAGCGGGTGTGGCCGTCGCCGGTGACGATGTACTTGGTGGAGGTGAGTTCCGGCAGGCCCATGGGGCCGCGGGCGTGCAGCTTCTGCGTCGAGATGCCGATCTCCGCGCCGAACCCGAACTGACCGCCGTCGGTGAAACGGGTCGAGGCATTGACCGCCACGGTGGTCGAATCGACCAATTGGGTGAACCTGCGGGCGGCGGCCTGCGAGCCGGTGACGATGGCTTCGGTGTGGCCGGAGGTCCAGCGGCGGATGTGCGCCACCGCCGCGTCCAGGTCGGGCACCACGGCGGCCGCGAGGTCGTACGAGAGGTACTCGGTCGCCCAGTCCTCGTCGGTGGCCGGGGCCACCAGCCCCGGGCCGGCCTGCTGCCAGGCGGCGTCGCCGTGCACGACCACACCGGCCTGGGTCAGCGCCTCCAGCGCGCGCGGCAGGAACTTCTCGGCGATCCCGGCGTGCACCAGCACGGTCTCCGCGGCGTTGCAGACGCTGGGCCGCTGCGCCTTGGAGTTGATCAGGATGTCGATCGCCATGTCGAGGTCGGCCGCCTCGTCGATGTAGACGTGGCAGTTGCCGGTGCCGGTCTCGATCACCGGGACCGTGGACTCCTCGACCACCGTGCGGATCAGCGAGGCACCGCCGCGCGGGATCAGCACATCGACCAGGCCGCGGGCCCGCATCAACTCCCGCACCGAGTCGCGGCTCTCCCCTGGCACCAGCTGCACCGCGTCGGCGGGCAGTCCGGCGCTGCGCACCGCGTCGCGCAGCACCTCCACCAGGGCGCTGTTGGAGGCGTACGCGGAGGACGAGCCGCGCAGCAGCACCGCGTTGCCGGACTTCAGGCACAGGGCCGCGGCGTCCACCGTCACATTCGGGCGGGCCTCGTAGATGATCCCGATCACGCCGAGCGGGACCCGGACCTGGCGCAGGTCCAGGCCGTTGGGCAGGGTCGAGCCGCGCACCACCTCGCCCACCGGGTCGGGCAGCGCCACGACCTGGCGGACGTCAGCGGCGATCGCCTCGATCCGCTCCGGGGTGAGGGTGAGCCGGTCCACGATCGACTCGGCGGTGCCGGCCTCCCGGGCCTTGGCGATGTCCCGGGCGTTGGCGGTGACGATCGTGTCGGTCCGCTCCACCAGGGCGTCGGCGATGGCGAGCAGCGCGGCATCGCGGGCCGTCCGCGGCAGCGGCGCCAGGACGGCGGCCGCCTCCCGCGCACGGCGGGCGGTGTCGAGGACGGGCGAGGTCTGGGATGCGCTGCTGCTCATGGCCGCAGCCTATCGGGCAGGCAGGTCACGGCCAGCGGGTATCTCACTGCGCGGGACACCGGTGCCCGACGGGCGGCCCGGGCGCGCACGCTCCCGGCGCCCCGGCGGCCCCTGCCACGCCTGTCGCGCCTGTCGCGCCTGTCGCGCCTGTCGCGCCTGTCGCGACGGTCAGAAGGGATGGACGCCCACCGGCGCGGCCGGCGGAGGGCCGTAGCCCTCGGCCACCCGCTGGTGGTAGGTGTCGCGGTCGATGACCTCCAGGCCGACGATCTCCCACGGCGGCAGCTTGGCCGTCGAACGGTGCTCGCCCCACAGCCGCAGCGCGACCGCCGCGGCGTCGTGCAGGTCCCGCGCCTCCTCCCAGTAGCGGATCTCGGCGTGATCGTTGGCGTAGCGGCTGGTCAGCAGGAAGGGATGGTCGTGGGCGAGCTGTTCCAGCGCGCGCCGGACCTCCTTGAGCGGCGCCTCGGTGCCCGAGACGCTGAGGGTGATGTGCCACAGCCGCGACACCTCCCGGTGCTCGCGGTCCGGGGCGGGTGCCGCGCTCAGGCGTTCCGCGCGCTCACCGCCCTCCGGCGGGCCGTCGCCCCGGCCGGTGCCGACGCTGGTCAGTGCCCGTTCCGCCGTCCCTCGGGGCAGCGCCCCTGGGCGCCCTCGTCTCACCGGCGGCCTCCTGTGATGCGCGTCGCTCCGCCTCGGGGTGCGGAGCCGATTGGTGCGGTCGTACTGCGGCGGGTGCGCGTGCGCGCTGCGGGCGCCGCTCCCCGACGGCGCCCCCGCAACAAAGTTGACCAGCCCGCGGCCCGTTGCGGGGGCGTTTTCACCAAGGTCCCCCGGGAAAGGCGGGTCCGTGCACGCTGCGCCGGACGGCGTGCGCAGCCGGTGACCGTCAGCGGACGGACCGGTGGCTATCAGTGGTGCAGGAGCACCAGATCGTCACGGTGCACGACCTCGCGCTCGTACGCCGGACCGAGCTCGCGGGCAAGGTCCCGGGTCGAACGCCCCATCAATCGGGGGATTTCCCGGGCGTCGAAGTTGACCAGGCCACGGGCCACCGCACGACCCTCGCCGTTCCGCAGCTCCACCGGGTCGCCGGCGGAGAACTCCCCCTCCACGGACGCGATGCCGGCCGGCAGCAGCGAGGAGTGCCGCTCGACCACCGCCCGCACCGCACCGTCGTCCAGGACGAGCGCGCCGCGCGGTGTGGAGGCGTGCGCCAGCCACAGCAGCCGGTCGGCGGAGCGCCGGCCGGTGCGCAGGAAGTGGGTGCCCGTCGGGCCGCCGGCCAGCGCCTCCGCGGCGTGCACCGCGGAGGTCAGCACCACCGGGATGCCGGCCGCGGCCGCGATCCGGGCCGCCTCGACCTTGGTGACCATCCCGCCGGTGCCGACGCCGGCCCGGCCGGCGCTGCCGATGGACACGCCCTCCAGGTCCTCGGGCCCGCGGACCTCGGCTATCCGGGACGTGCCGGGAGTGGCCGGGTCGCCGTCGTAGAGGCCGTCCACGTCGGAGAGCAGGATCAGCAGGTCGGCCCGGACCAGGTGGGCGACCAGCGCGGCCAGCCGGTCGTTGTCGCCGAAGCGGATCTCGTCGGTGGCAACGGTGTCGTTCTCGTTGACGATCGGTACGGCGCCCATGGCCAGCAGCTGGTCCAGGGTCCGGTAGGCGTTGCGGTAGTGGGCTCGGCGGCTGGTGTCGTCCGAGGTCAGCAGGATCTGGCCGACCCGGCGGCCGTAGCGGGCGAAGGACGCGGTGTAACGGGCGACCAGCAGGCCCTGGCCGACGCTGGCGGCCGCCTGCTGACGGGCCAGGTCGCGCGGCCGCTTCTCCAGGCCCAGGGGCGCCAGCCCCGCCGCGATGGCGCCCGAGGAGACCAGCACGATCTCCTTGTCCTGGTGCTTGGCCAGCACGTCCACCAGCGCGTCCACGCGGTCGGCGTCCAGCCCCCCGGCGGCCGTGGTCAGCGACGACGAGCCGACCTTCACCACGATCCGTCGGGCGTGAGCCACTTCCTGCCTTGCGCCTGCCACCCTGCGTACCCCTGTGTTTCCGATCCGCGGCCGTACGGGTTCCCGGTTCGTCCCCGCACCACGTCCTACGGGCGCAATCTACGGCAGTGCGGCGGGTCGATGCGTACCGATATCGTCTGGCGGACGCCCCGCGAGACGGCCACGGCGGGCCCGGCACTACTCCCGCGTGGTGAATCACACGCGGAATCGCGCGGCGCAGCCGGCGGATATCGTGGCCCCGCGGAAAACTCGTGTGGCCCTTCCCACTCCGATCGCGTCAAACGATCGCGTCAAAGGCCTCTCGGATCCCACGGGAATCCCACGCGGAGCGCGTGGGGGAATTCCATAAGACGGATGCCAGGCCCGAGGGGTTGCGTTCGATTGATCCGCTTTCGCGGTGATGAGAGCCACAGCAGATTGTCACCAAGGCCAACAAGGTCATACGGTCGGGTGTCCATCGGTCCCGTTTCGCCGCCCCGGCGGTGTCGCAGCGCGGGACCTGGCCGCCCCCCTCGGCCTCCCCCTGACCTTTCTTGCTGCCAGGAGCCCTCCCCCGTGCCTTCCGCCGGAATCGTTCCCCGCCGAGCCGTACAGCTCGCGGCGCTATTCGCGATGATGGTCGCCTTCACCGCCCAGCTGGTCGGTGCGCTGCTGCCCGTCATCCCGCTGTTCATCGCCGCATCCGTGGTCAACCTGGGCCTCGATCTGATCCTCCAGCACAAGCAGCCCGGCCTGCTTGCAGTGCTGGGCCGGATCCGGTTCGACGTCACGGTGCGCCAGTTGCTGCGCGACATGCTGATACTGGTCGGCCTGCTGCACATCGACGGCATCAACCCGCTCGAGGAGCAGGCGCCGCTGACCATCACCCTGCTGCTCTTCTACGGCACCCACTTCGTGTGCCAGGCGGTGGCGGTGCTGGTGCGCCGGACCCGCAGCCTGCCGTTCGTCACCCGCAACATCGACGCCAGTTCGCTGCGGCTGTGCGACGCCCCGCCGCGGATCCTCTCCCGCCAGACGGGCCGGCGGCTGCTGCGTTTCTCCGTGCCCACCACGGCCGGCATGATGCTCACCGCCATCACCACGGACGCGTACTGGGGCGGCGTCGGCCTGGCCGTCTCCCTGGCGCTGTCCGCCGGCGGCACCCTCTACCTGGGCACCTGGCTGCTGCCCAAGAAGCGGGTGGCCGCGGAGAAGCAGGCGCTGGAGTGGCTGGACAACTGGCTGGCCGAGTACCGGCCGACGGTCGGCATGTACTTCTCCGGCGGTTCCTCCTCCGCCTACCAGGCCAACATGTGGCTGGGCACCCTGGCCGCCCTGGACGGCAACCCGATCATCGTGCTGCGCGAGCGCTTCATGGTGCAGAAGATCGAGGCCACGGACGTGCCGATCGTGTGCATCCCCAAGGTCGCCAACCTGATGCGCCTGGAGCACTCCACCCTCAAGGTGCTGCTGCACCCGGCGAACTCCGGCAAGACCTCGCAGATCCTGCGCATCCCCTCCATCAAGCACGCCTTCATCAACCACGGTGAGAGCGACAAGCTGTCCTCGTGCAACCCGTACGCCAAGGCGTACGACGAGGTGTGGGTTGCGGGCCCGGCGGCCCGTGACCGCTACCAGCTCGCCGACATCGGCGTCGAGGACAAGGACGTCGTCGAGGTGGGCCGCCCCCAGCTGGCCCCGATCCGGCCCTACGCGGGCCCGCCGGCCGGCCAGTTCACCACCGTGCTGTACGCCCCCACTTGGGAGGGCTGGGACGGCAACCCGGGCAACACCTCGGTGATCCTGGCCGGTGAGAACATCGTCCGCGAGCTGCTCGCCGACGACCACGTCCGGCTGCTGTACAAGCCGCACCCGATGACCGGTTCGGTCGACCCGCGGGCGGGCGCCGCCAACACCCGCATCCAGGCGATGATCGCGGAGGCCAACACCCGGCGCAGCGGTGCGCGTCCCGGTGCCGAGGCGGCTGCCGAACTGGCCCGCCGCACCGAGGAGCTGAGCGCGCTGACCACCTCCGCGTTCCGCAAGAGCGCGGACGAGCTGGAGCGGATGCGGCTGCAGGGCACTCCCGACGAGGGCCGCGCGGCCGCCGTCGACGCGGCCAACACCGCCTGGGAAGAGGCGTACTGGGCCTCCTTCCCCGAGTGGGAGCACCAGATCATCACCACCGCCCGCCCCGGCATCTTCGGCTGCTTCAACCAGGCGGACGTACTGATCAGCGATGTCTCCAGTGTGGTCTCCGACTACCTCACCAGCGAGAAGCCGTACGCGGTCGCCAACACCTCGGGGATGACCGAGGACGACTTCCGCGCCAACTTCCCGACCGTGCGGGCGGCGACCATCCTCACGCCCGGCGCCACGGAGGTGGCCGGTCTGCTGGACGCGGTCCGCAACCCGGAGCAGGACACCCTGGTCGCCGAGCGGGTCGAGCTCAAGGAGCACCTGCTGGGCCCGTCGGACCCGCCCTCGTCGGTGCGCTTCAACCAGGCGTCGCTGAACCTGTGCGCCAAGGCCGACGAACGCCGCGTCCGGATGGAGAACCGGCTGTCCGGTATCCCGGGACAGCGCTCGCAGGAGGACGTGGACGCCTCCGAGAGCGCCGAACGCAACGACAACGGCGCCTCGGACGCCACGGCGGCCGTCTAGCCCGCAGCGGGGCGGCCACGGCCGCGCACCGATCCAGGTACGGGGAAGGCCCCCGGGAGATCGCTCTCCCGGGGGCCTTCCCCGTTCACGGTCACCGGCCGCGCGCTCAGCCCAGCGGATCGAAGCCGCGGTACTCGGCCTCGGCCTCGTCCCGCTCGGCGTCCCGGTCGCGGCGGCGCTGTGCGGCCGGCCGCGGGGCCTCGAGGCGGTGGTCCTCACCGCGCCGGCCGAGCATCTCGGCGCCGGCCGACATCGAAGGCTCCCAGTCGAAGACGACCGCGTTGTCCTCGGAGCCGATCGCCACCCCGTCCTGGGCCCGGGCGCCCGCCTTGAGCAGCGCGTCCTCGACGCCGAGGCGGTTGAGCCGGTCGGCGAGGTAGCCCACCGCCTCGTCGTTGTTGAAGTCGGTCTGGCGCACCCAGCGTTCGGGCTTCTCGCCCCGTACGCGGAAGAAGCCCTCGCCCTCCTGGGTGACGGTGAACCCGGCGTCGTCCACGGCCTTGGGCCGGATCACGATCCGGGTGGCCTCCTGGACCGGCTTGGCGGCGCGGGCCGTGGCGACGATGTCGGCCAGGGCGTACGACAGCTCCTTGAGGCCCAGGTGGGCGACGGCCGAGACCTCGAAGACGCGGTAGCCCCGCTCCTCCAGGTCGGGCCGGATCATCTCGGCGAGGTCCTGGCCGTCGGGGATGTCGACCTTGTTGAGCACGACCACCCGCGGCCGGTCCTCCAGGCCGCCGTACTGCGCCAGCTCCTCCTCGATGATGTCGAGGTCGGAGACCGGGTCGCGGTGCGATTCCAGGGTGGCGGTGTCCAGGACGTGGACGAGGACCTCGCAGCGCTCGACGTGCCGCAGGAACTCCAGGCCCAGGCCCTTGCCCTGGCTGGCGCCCGGGATCAGGCCCGGCACGTCCGCGATGGTGTAGACCGTCGAACCGGCCGTCACCACGCCGAGGTTGGGCACCAGCGTCGTGAAGGGGTAGTCGGCGATCTTCGGCTTGGCGGCGGAGAGCACCGAGATCAGCGAGGACTTGCCCGCGCTCGGGTAGCCGACCAGCGCCACATCCGCGACGGTCTTCAGCTCCAGCACGATGTCCCGGGCCTCGCCCGGCTCGCCGAGCAGCGCGAAACCGGGGGCCTTGCGGCGGGCGGAGGCCAGCGCGGCGTTGCCCAGACCGCCGCGGCCGCCCTGGCCCGCGACGAAGGTGGTGCCCTGGCCGACCAGGTCGGCCAGGACCTCGCCGTTCTTGTCCAGCACCACCGTGCCGTCCGGCACCGGCAGGACCAGGTCCTTGCCGTTCTTGCCCTCGCGGTTGTCGCCGGCGCCGGGCTGGCCGTTGGTGGCCTTGCGGTGCGGGTGGTGGTGGTAGTCGAGCAGGGTGGTGACGTCCCGGTCGACGACCAGGATCACATCGCCGCCACGGCCGCCGTTGCCGCCGTCCGGTCCGCCGAGCGGCTTGAACTTCTCCCGGTGTACGGAGGCACAGCCGTGGCCTCCGCTACCCGCGGCGACATGGAGCTCGACGCGGTCCACGAAGGTGGTCATGGTGGGGTGCCTCCTGATGAGCGGGGTGGTCTGCGCGTACCGCGTGCGGTGCGGAGCACGCGGCGGGTACTGCGAAGCTGTCTCAAGTCGTAACACGCCAAGGGCGGACCAGCCTTCCCGCTCGCGCGAGAGAAGGCGGTCCGCCCCTGGTGTGGTGCTGTGCTACGTCCGGCCGGAATTACTGAGCGGCCGGGACGATGTTCACGACCTTGCGGCCACGGTGGGTGCCGAACTGCACCGCACCGGACTGCAGGGCGAACAGGGTGTCGTCGCCGCCGCGGCCGACGCCCGTGCCCGGGTGGAAGTGGGTGCCACGCTGGCGGACCAGGATCTCACCGGCGAGGACGGCCTGACCGCCGAAGCGCTTCACGCCGAGCCGCTGAGCATTGGAGTCGCGACCGTTCCGAGTGGACGATGCGCCCTTCTTGTGTGCCATGTCTCCTCAGTCCCTTACTTCGCCGGAGCGTCGATGCCGGTGATCTTCAGCGCCGTGTGGAGCTGGCGGTGGCCGATCCGCTTCTTGTAACCGGTCTTGTTCTTGTACTTCTGGATCCGGATCTTGTCGCCCTTGTGGTGGTCCACAACCTCGCCCTGGACCTTCACGCCGGCCAGGACCCACGGGTCGCTGGTGACCGAGTCGCCGTCGACGACCAGCAGCGTGGAGAGCTCGACGGTGTCGCCGACCTTGCTGGTGGAAATGCGGTCAATCTCGATGACGTCGCCCACAGAAACCTTCTGCTGGCGTCCGCCGGTGCGCACGATCGCGTACACGCGGAACTCTCTTTCGCTAGAAACGGGTCCTCTGATGCCAGCCGCTCTCACGGGCTCGAAACGTCCCGTGGAATCCGATCGGACGAGCGGCCTCCCTCGGCGGACCGAGAGGTCTTTGCTCAGAAGTGTGGTGTCTTAAGAAGTCTTAGACACCGACGGTCAAGGGTACGGGGCCTTGACCAGGGGGTCAAACCGGCCCCGGACCGGTGACGGTCCGGGGCGCGGCTCCCTTGCTCAGTGGTGCTCAGTCCTCCGCGGAGGCCGACACCGAGGCGACCGGGGTCTGCTCGGCGGCAGCGGTCTTCTTGGCCGCCGCCTTCTTCGTCGTCTTCTTCGCGGTGGTCTTCTTCGCCGTGGCCTTCTTGGCGGTGGTGGTCTTCTTCGCCGCCGCCTTCTTGGCCGTGGTCTTCTTCGCGGCCGCCTTCTTGGCGGTGGTCTTCTTGGCCGCCGCCTTCTTCGCGGTCTTCTTCGCCGCGGGTGCCGCCTCGGTGTCCTCGCCGGACTCCACGGCCGGCTCCTGGACCGGCTCGGCCACCGGCTCCGCCACCGGCGACGCGATGACGACCGTCGCGGCAGCGTCGTCGGCCACCTCGGGAGAGCCCGCCGGGGCGGACACCTTCCGGGTCACCCGACGGCGCGGACGGGCCGGTGCGGGCTCCGCGGCCGGTGCCTCGGCGGCCGGCTCGGCGACCGGCTCCGGCTCGGCAGCGGCGGGCGCCGGCTCGGCCGGCAGCACGATCGCGGCGGCCTCCTCGGCGGCGGCCTTGGGCGTGCCCGCCGGGGCGGACACCTTCCGGCTCGCCCGGCGGCGGCCCCGGCCACGGCTGGCGGCAGCCGCCTCGGCCTCGGCCGGGCTGCCGAACCACTCGTCGGCCTCGGCCACTGCCGGCTGCAGCTCCGCCTCGGTCACCGGGGCGGGCTCCAGCTCGGGGGCGGCGCCGTCCGGCAGCGGCTCGGCCGCCTCCGCCTCGTGGACGTGCGGCTCGGCCTTCTCGGCCTTGCCCTTCTTCTTGCGCTTGCCGCCGCCACCGCCGCCGACCGCCGTGGGCTGGTCCATGTGGACGATCACGCCGCGGCCGTTGCAGTGCACACACGACTCGGAGAAGGACTCCAGCAGGCCCTGGCCGACCCGCTTACGGGTCATCTGGACCAGGCCGAGCGAGGTGACCTCGGCAACCTGGTGCTTCGTACGGTCCCGGCCCAGGCACTCCAGCAGACGCCGCAGCACCAGGTCCCGGTTGGACTCCAGCACCATGTCGATGAAGTCGATCACGATGATGCCGCCGAGGTCGCGCAGCCGCAGCTGACGCACGATCTCCTCGGCCGCCTCCAGGTTGTTCCTGGTGACCGTCTCCTCCAGGTTGCCGCCCTGGCCGGTGAACTTGCCGGTGTTGACGTCGACCACGACCATCGCCTCGGTCCGGTCGATCACCAGCGAGCCGCCGCTGGGCAGCCAGACCTTGCGGTCCAGCGCCTTCATCAGCTGCTCGTCGATGCGGTACGTCGCGAAGACGTCGACGTCCGAGGTCCACTTCTGGAGCCGGTCGACGAGGTCCGGCGCGACGTGCGAGACATAGCCGTGGATGGTCTGCCAGGCGTCGTCACCGCTGACGATGACCTTGGAGAAGTCCTCGTTGAAGATGTCGCGCACGACCCGGACGGTCATGTCCGGCTCGCCGTACAGCAGGGTCGGGGCGCTGGTGGAGGAGGACTTCGCCTTCTTCTGGATCTCCTCCCACTGCGCCTGCAGCCGCTGGACGTCGCGCGCCAGCTCGTCCTCGCTCGCACCCTCCGCGGCGGTACGGACGATGACGCCCGCGTCCTCGGGGACGATCTTCTTGAGGATCTGCTTCAGGCGGGCCCGCTCGGTGTCGGGCAGCTTGCGGCTAATACCGGTCATCGAGCCCTCGGGCACGTACACCAGGTAGCGGCCGGGCAGCGAGACCTGGCTGGTCAGACGGGCGCCCTTGTGGCCGATCGGGTCCTTGGTGACCTGCACCAGCACCGACTGGCCGGACTTCAGCGCGGTCTCGATCCGGCGCGGGCCGTTGGCCATGCCCAGCGCCTCGAAGTTGACCTCGCCGGCGTACAGCACGGCGTTGCGGCCCTTGCCGATGTCGACGAAGGCGGCCTCCATCGACGGCAGGACGTTCTGCACCTTGCCGAGGTAGACATTGCCGACGTACGAAGTGGCCTGCTCCTTGTTGACGAAGTGCTCCACGAGCACGTTGTCCTCAAGGACGCCGATCTGGGTGCGCTCGCCGCTCTGGCGGACGACCATCACCCGCTCGACGGCCTCCCGGCGCGCCAGGAACTCCGCCTCGGTGATGATCGGCACCCGGCGGCGGCCCTGCTCGCGGCCCTCACGGCGGCGCTGCTTCTTGGCCTCCAGACGCGTCGAGCCCTTGATCGACTGCACCTCGTCGGAACCGGTGCCCTCGTCCTTCTTACGGGGCTCGCGGACCTTGACGACCGTGCGCTCGGGGTCGTCGGACTGGCCACCCTCCACATCGGCGCCGTCCCCGCTGCGACGGCGGCGACGACGGCGACGACGGCTGCTGCTGGTGCCGCCGCCGGCCTGCTCCTCGGCGTCCTCGTGGGCGCCCTCCGGCTCCTCGGCGGCGTGCTCCTCGCCCTCCTCGGCCTCCGCCTCACCGGCGGACTCCTCGGCGGGACGGGACTCGGCGGCCTGCTCGTCCGCGCCCTCGGCAGCCTCACCGCGACGGCGGCGACGGCCACCCCGACGGCGACGGCGCGAGGGACGCTCGGCGGACTCATCCTCGCCGTGACCGGCCTCGCCCTGCTCAGTCTCCGGCTCGGCGGCCTCCGCGGCCTCCGGCTCCTCAGTGACGGCGGGGGCCTGCTCGGGCTCGGCGGAGACCGCGCGGCGACGGCGGCGGCGGGAACCGCCGGCCGGCTGCTCCTCCTCGACCTGCTCGGCCGCGGCGGCCTCCTCCTGGCGGGCCGCGGCATGGGCGGCGGCCGCGGTCTCCGGCGTCTGGAACATCGGCTCGGTGAACACCGGGGCCTGGAAGACCGCGGTCGGCGGGCGCTGGGCCCGGCGACGGCCGCGCGCCGGCGCCTCCTGGGCGGGCTCCTCCTCGGCACGGGCCTGCTCACGGCGGGGCTTCTCGGCCTGCGGCGCCTCGGCGGCCGGCTCCGCGGCACGCTCGGTGCGGCGGCGCGCCCGGCGGCGCGGCGTCTCGGCCGGCTCGCTCGCGGGGGCGGCCTCGGCCGCGGCCGTCTCCGTCTCCTCGGCCTCCTCGGCCTCCTCAACCGCCTCCTCGGCGGCCTGCGGCGGCCCGGCGGGGGCGGTGGCCTTACGGGTGGCACGGCGCCGCGTACGGGCCGGCTTGGCCTCCTCCACGGCGGCCGGAGCGGACTCCTCCGCGGCGGCCGGAGCGGACTCCTCCGCGACCGGGGCGACGGTCGCGGCGGGGGTCTCGTCGGCGGTGCTCACCTGCGGGGCGCCGGCCGGCGCGGTGGCCTTACGGGTGGCACGACGCCGCGTACGGGCCGGCTTGGCCTCCTCCACGGCGGCCGGAGCGGACTCCACCGCAGGGGCGGGCGCCTCGGCAGCGGCCGGCGCCTCGGCGGCCGGCTGCTCCTGCGCAGTCTCGGTCTGCGGGGCGCCGGCGGGCGCGGACGCCGTGCGGGTCGCCCGGCGGCGGGTGCGGCGCGGTGCCGCCTCCACGGCCTCGGGGACCTCAGCGGCAGCGGCGGGTGCCTCGGCAGCGGCCGGGGCCTCGGCCGGCTCCTGTACGGCGGGCTGCGGAGCGTCGGCCGGGGAGGTGACCCGACGGGTCGCGCGGCGGCGGGTGCGGGCCGGCTTGGCCTCTTCCCCGGTGGTGACCGACGTGGCGGCGGGCTCCTCGGCGGGTGCCGGGTCGGCCGCGGCCGGAGCGGCAGTCGGGGTGGTCACCTCGGCCGCGCCGGCGGCACCGGCAGCGGTCGGCGGACCCGCCGGCCGGGACGCCGCACGACGGCGGCGGCGCGGCGGCAGGGTGTCGCTGGGTGAGTGGTTCTCCTCGATTCCACGGTCCTGGGACGGCGTGGATTCAGTGGGCTCAATGGGCTCGAGCATGCGGGCGGTTCTCCCGTCACGCTCCCGGGCGCCGCGCCTGATTCCGGCCGCGGTCCGCGTGTTGAGCGCGGGCCCGCAGTCCGGGGCGGGGGCGCCACACGGGAGCTGTCGTCTCGCTCGCCGGGCCCCGTAGGGCGGGGACCGGCGAAAGTCTCCTGGTCAGTGCGTCTGCCGGACCGGGGTGGCTCCCTGGTTGATCGGCGACGCGACGACGGCGGTCCTACGCAGTACCTTCCCCGGCGGTCGGGGCGCCCCCACTCGGCGCCGTCGCGGCACTCAGCCCGGCGGCCGTGGGTGGGGCGGCCGTGGCAGCGTCGCGGTCGGGCGCAAGCGGGTCGGTCACCGCGCCGGTCTCCTCATCGAGCAGCCCCTGCGCCAGCCTGGTCACCGCAGCGGGGACCGGCGGCGCCAGGTCGGCCGTAGCTCGGAGGCCGGACAGGACGTCGTCGGGTCGAACGGCGGGTGTCGCATGCCGAACAACCAGCCGCAGTATCGCACAGGCATCGCCGCCAGGCCTATCGCCCTCGCTACCCGCTGCCTCGAGATGGGCCACCGCGGCCCGGGCGTCGAAGGTGCGCATGCCGTTCTTGGTGCGCCGCTCGACCAGCACTTCGTCGGCGGCGAGGAACGTCTCGACGGCGTGCCGGGCCGTCTCGGGGGCCACCCCGTCGAGCCGGATCGCCCACACCGAGGCCTGCAGCCGGTCGGCCAGGCCGCTGGTGTGCGCCTCGACCGCGTCGGTCACATCGAGCCCGGTCGGCAGTGAAACGTCGAGCAGCTCGCGCAGCTGGTCCGGGTCCCGGCGCTCGGTGAGCTGGATCTCCAGATACTCGGCCTCGCTTCCCGTACCGGTCGGGGCGGCGTTGGCGTACGACACCTTGGGGTGCGGGGTGAAGCCCGCGGAATAGGCCATGGGGACCTCCGCGCGGCGCAGCGCCCGCTCGAAAGCGCGCTGGAAGTCGCGGTGGCTGGTGAACCGGAGGCGGCCGCGCTTGGTGTAGCGCAGTCGGATGCGCTGCACCGCCGGTGCGGGCGGCGGGCCTTCGGGCTGTCGCTTGCCCAGTGTCGTTCAGTCCTTCGTGAGTGCGGTCGTACTGCTACCTAGAGTACGTGCCGCGCGGGCCGCTGGTTCCCGCCGGGCGGCAGAGCTCCGGTCCGCGGGCCCGGTGTGGGCGCGGAGAACGGGGCGCGCCGGATCTCCCTGCGGGTCCCCCACGCGGCCCTACGGGCGCTCCGCACGGCCCGTCGCACCGGTCCGGTCCCCGCGGACGACCGCCGTCAGCCGGGCGCCCGGCACCCGCCCCGCCGCCCCTCAGCCGTCGTCGTCGGCGGCGGCCCGCCCGTCGTCGTGGATCCAGAAGCGCAGCTTCTCTGCCCGCTGGTCCTCGAAGACCCCGCCGCAGGCCTCGATGACCCGTCGCGAGCCCGTGTTGGTGTGATCGCAGGTCACCAGCACCGGGTCGAGCCCCAATTCCCGGTGGGCGTACGGGAGGGCGGCGCGCAGCATGCCGGTGGCGTGGCCGCGGCGGCGGGCGGAGGGACGTACGGCGTAGCCTATGTGGCCGCCGTAATCGAGGAGGGTGCCGGTCAGCCGGTGCCGCAGGGCGATCCGCCCCAGGTAGGTGTCGTCGTTCACCCACCACAGGGTGGTCACCGGCACCGTGCCGTCGGCGCGTTCGTCGTACGACGTGCCGCCGATCATGTCGACGTAGGCGGCGAAGCCCTCGGCGGACGGCCAGCGGGTGCGCCACCCCCGCAGTTCCTTGGCCAGGTTGGAGTGCACCGACCGGTCGGCGCCCTCGGCGCGGAACTCGTCCATCGCGGCGAGGAAGGAGGCCTGCACCGCGACGGTGGGGGCGATGAGTTGGGGGGACATCGCCTCATTGTGCGCGGGCGTGGCACGGCCCGGCGCCGCGGGGTGCGCGGTCGCCGGGCCGAAGGCGCGGGCGGGGCGGGCTACTTGACGACGGTCAGCGGCAGCAGCTTCTTGCCCGTGGGGCCGATCTGGATCTGGGTGTCCATCTGCGGGCAGACGCCGCAGTCGAAGCACGGGGTCCAGCGGCAGTCCTCGACCTCGGTCTCGTCGAGGGCGTCCTGCCAGTCCTCCCAGAGCCAGTCCTTGTCCAGACCGGAGTCGAGGTGGTCCCAGGGCAGGACCTCCTCGTACTCCCGCTCGCGGGTGGTGTACCAGGCGACGTCCACACCGAAGTCCGGGAGTGCCTTCTCCGCGGCCCGCATCCAGCGGTCGTAGGAGAAGTGCTCACGCCAGCCGTCGAAGCGGCCGCCGTCCTCGTACACGGCGCGGATGACCGAGCCGATGCGGCGGTCACCGCGCGAGAGCAGGCCCTCGACGATGCCGGGCTTGCCGTCGTGGTAGCGGAAGCCGATGGAGCGGCCGTACTTCTTATCGCCGCGGATCTTGTCGCGGAGCTTCTCCAGACGGGCGTCGGTCTCCTCGGCGGACAGCTGCGGCGCCCACTGGAAGGGGGTGTGTGGCTTGGGGACGAAGCCGCCGATGGAGACCGTGCAGCGGATGTCGTTCTGTCCGGAGACCTTGCGGCCCTCGGCGATGACGTTGACCGCCATGTCGCCGATCTGGAGCACGTCCTCGTCGGTCTCGGTCGGCAGGCCGCACATGAAGTAGAGCTTCACCTGCCGCCAGCCGTTGCCGTAGGCCGTGGAGACGGTCCGGATCAGGTCCTCTTCGGAGACCATCTTGTTGATGACCTTGCGGATGCGCTCCGAGCCGCCCTCGGGGGCGAAGGTCAGACCCGAGCGACGGCCGTTGCGCGTCAGCTCGTTGGCGAGATCGATGTTGAAGGCGTCGACCCGGGTCGACGGCAGCGACAGACCGATCTTGTCTTCCTCGTACCGGTCGGCGAGCCCCTTCGCGATGTCGCCGATCTCGGTGTGGTCCGCGGAGGACAGCGACAGCAGGCCGACCTCCTCGAATCCCGTGGCCTTCAGACCCTTGTCCACCATGTCGCCGATGCCGGTGATGCTTCGCTCCCGTACGGGGCGCGTGATCATGCCGGCCTGGCAGAAACGGCAGCCGCGGGTGCAGCCACGGAAGATCTCGACCGACATCCGCTCGTGGACGGTCTCGGCCAGGGGGACGAGCGGCTGCTTGGGGTAGGGCCACTCGTCCAGGTCCATGACGGTGTGCTTGGACACCCGCCACGGGACGCCGGAGCGGTTCGGCACGACGCGGGAGATCCGGCCGTCGGCCAGGTACTCGACGTCGTAGAACTTGGGGACGTAGACGCTGCCGGTCTTCGCGAGGCGGAAGAGGAGCTCGTCGCGTCCGCCCGGGCGGCCCTCGTTCTTCCAGGTGCGGATGATCTCGGTGATCTCCAGCACCGCCTGCTCGCCGTCGCCGACCACCGCGCAGTCCAGGAAGTCCGCGATCGGCTCGGGGTTGAAGGCCGCATGGCCGCCCGCGAGGATCAGCGGGTGGTCCTCGGTACGGTCCTTGGCCTCCAGCGGGATGCCGGCGAGGTCCAGCGCGGTGAGCAGGTTGGTGTAACCGAGCTCGGTGGAGAAGGAGACGCCGAGCACGTCGAAGGCGCTGACCGGGCGGTGCCCGTCGACGGTGAACTGCGGGACGCCGTGCTCCCGCATCAGCGCTTCGAGGTCCGGCCAGACGCTGTAGGTGCGCTCGGCGAGCACGCCCTGCTGCTCGTTGAGGACCTCGTAGAGGATCATGACGCCCTGGTTGGGCAGACCGACCTCGTAGGCGTCCGGGTACATAAGCGACCAGCGGACGTCGCACTCGTCCCACGGCTTCACTGTGGAGTTCAGCTCGCCACCGACGTACTGGATGGGCTTCTGCACGTGCGGGAGGAGGGCCTCCAGGCGCGGGAAGACCGACTCGACAGGCATCGTGGTGATCTTTCATGAGCGGGCAGGGGTGACCCTCAAGCCTAACGTGCCCGGCGACCCGGCCGTGCCGCCTCAGTGCGGCGCAGGTCAGGGGCGTTCCGTGCACATCGGGTGAGCGGGGCTCACGGTCGCAGCGCGGCCCTCAGCCCGGGCCGGGCCGCCTTCCGCCACACTTCCGGCAGCTGCCGCTCGCGGTCCGCCGCGAGGGCCTCCTCGCGGCCGTAGAGCAGGCCGAAGGTGAAGCCCCCCTCGCCGGCCTGCTGGGCCTGGGTCGCCAGTTCGCGCAGGGCGCCGCGGGCGACCACGCTGTCCTGGTGGTCACCGAGCAGCTGCTGCACCCGCTTGGTGCGCTTGGCGAACTTCCGCGCCGGACGCCCCAGGCCCGGCACCGCCGCCTCCGCCGCGTACCGGGTGCGCTTGGCGGCCTTGCGGGCGCCGTGCAGCGCCTCGTCCCGCCCCTGCCCGGCCGGAGCGTCCAGCGCGGCCTGCATCCGGCGGGCCAGCCGCCGGTGGTCCTTCAGCACGGCGCGGGCGAGCACCTCGGGCGCGGGCCGGGCGGCGGCGGCACGCAGCGGCGGCTCCGCCGCCAGGGCGTGCAGGGTTTCCAGGAGGGCGAGGTAGCGGTCGCCGTCGAGCACGGCGAGCAGCCGGCCGCGCGAGCCGGTCCGGCGCCGCTGGGACCAGGTGCGCAGTCGGGCCGCCACCGGGCCGAGCCGGAGCGTGACGGGCACCCCGGCCAGCGCTTGCTGGAACCGCTCGGTGAGCACCTCACGATCCCGATCCACCCCCAACTCCGCCGCGATCCACTGGAGTTCGAGGCCGATCGGCGCAGTGGCGGCACGGTCGAGGACCGCGGTGTACGAACGGAAGGCGCTGCGCAGGCGGCGGGTGGCGACCCGCATCTGGTGCACCGAGTCGGGCAGGTCCCGGCGCACCGCGGGATCGAGCTCGACGATCACGCGGACCTGCTCACGGACGTAGCGCAGCACGACGTCGCCCGCGGTGCGGTCGGCCTTGCCGCCACCGCCCTGCCCGCCCGGGCCCTTGCCCCCCTTGCCCCCCTTGCCGGACCTGCCGCGCTTGCCGGCCCCCTTGCCGCCGGTCGGCGCGGCCCCGGCCGGCGCCGGCCCGGTCTCCGCCAGCGCCCGCGCCAGCTTCGACGGCGATGCCGCGGGGCGGGCGCCGGCCGCGGTCAGCGCCCGGCCGACCTCGTCCAGCAGTGCGGGGTCCCCGCCCTCACCGGTCAGCTCCACCTCGATCTCGCGCCACCGAGCCTCCGCGGCGCGCCCCACAGCGCCCTTACCGGGCGCCGTGGCCTTGCCGGACGCCGCGGCCCGCGCGGCGCCGACCTCGTCCACCGCCACCTCGGCGAGCGCCACCCCCGCGGCGTCCCGCAGCACCCGGACCGTGCGCCGGGTACGCAGCCGTACGAGGGGGACCAGCTCCTGCCGCAGCACCCGTGACCGGACGAGCGCGGTGAGCTCCGCGGGCGGCGCGTCGGACAGCGGGGCCCGTACCTCGTCGCGCACGCCCGGCGCCACGGGCAGCTTCAGGTGCCAGCCAGCGTCCCGACCGCCGGTGCGCCGCCGCAGGGTGATGCCGTCGGCGGCCAGGCGCTGGTCGGCGGTGTCGTAGTAGAGGGCGTCCAGGGCCTCGACGCCGCCCTCCTCCACGGTGGCGACCCGGTCGACGCAGACCAGGTCGGGCAGCCGCGTGTCGTCGTCGGCCTCGTACTTCCGCTCGATCTCCCGCACGGTGTCCGCCATGCATCGAATCTAGCCACCGGCCCGGGCGACGACCACCCGCGTGCAGCGCCCTCCTATGCGCCCGGCGGAATCCGGAAGAGCGGGTGGCCACCGCCACCACCCGTGAGTTACGGTGTGTTACTACATACACACACAGAGTGGTCACCGTTCGCCCGGCCCGGCGCCCGCTCGCCCCTCGGGGAGGGAGACATCCGTGCACCCGCAGAAGCAGCACCCCGCATCCGTCGCCCACGCGCCCATCTGCGTCTCGGCAGGCGCCCGCCCGTTCCTGCTGGCGGCGCCGAGCAGACCCACCACCCCGAAGGTCGCCCGCGACTTCGTACGGGCCGTGCTGCGGCACACCGACCTCGCCCCGCTGACGGACACCGCGGTCCTGCTCACCTCGGAGGCGGTCACCAGCGCCCATCTGCGGACCCCCCGCTGTGCCGAGATCCTGCTGCGGCTGCTCACGGCACCGCACGGGCTGCGGATCAGCGTGCACGACGAGGCGCCGGTCCGCCTTCCGGCACAGGCCGGCCCGCCTCCGGGCGACCCGCTGGACGCGCCGGTGGCCGGTGAGCCGGAGACCGATCACGGTCTGCTGCTCACCGGCCACCTCGCCGATGACTGGGGCACCACGCCCTTCGCCGGGGTGCCGCGGTCCACCTCCCTGTGGTTCGAACTCCACACCGGGCGCTGACCGGCACTCAGCGTGCCGACCGTCAGCGGGAGGCCGACAGGGGACGCCCGACGCGGATCGACTGGAGCAGCCCTATGGCGATCCAGACCGCGAACATCGAGGTGCCGCCGTAGGAGACGAACGGCAGCGGCAGGCCGGTCACCGGCATGATGCCGAGCGTCATGCCGATGTTCTCGAAGGCCTGGAAGGCGAACCACGCGATGATGCCGGCGGCCACGATCGTGCCGTAGAGCTCGGTGGACTCACGGGCGATCCGGCAGGCACGCCACAGCACGATGCCGAGCAGCAGGATGATCAGGCCCGCGCCCAGGAAGCCCAGCTCCTCACCGGCGACGGTGAAGATGAAGTCGGTCTGCTGCTCGGGGACGAACTGCCCGGTGGTCTGGCTGCCGTGGAAGAGGCCGGAGCCGGTCAGTCCGCCGCCACCGATCGCGATCCGGGCCTGGTTGGTGTTGTAGCCGACACCGGCCGGGTCGAGGCTGGGGTTGGCGAACGCGGCGAAGCGGGCGATCTGGTAGGCGTCGAGCAGCCCGAGCTGCCAGATCGCGACGCAGCCGACGACGCCGGCGCCGCCCAGGCCGAGGATCCACCGGTTGGAGGCGCCCGAGGCCAGCAGGACGCCGAGGATGACGGCGCCCAGCACCATGACCGAGCCGAGGTCCGGCATCAGCAGGATGATCCCCACCGGGACGGCGGCCAGCCCCAGGGCCTGGACGACGGTCCGGTGGTCGGGGTGCGGGCGGTCGCCGGCATCGACCCGGGACGCCAGGATCATCGCCATCCCCAGCGAGATGGTGATCTTCGCGAACTCGGCGGGCTGCAGCGAGAAGCCGCCGGGGATCGCCAGCCAGGACCGCGAGCCGTTGATGGTGGCGCCCAGCGGGGTCAGCACCAGCAGCGCGAGCACGACGGACAAGGCGTACAGGACCGGGATCGCCCCGCGCAGGGTGCGGTGGCCCAGCCAGATCGTGCCCCCGGCGAGCGCCAGGCCGATGCCGAGGTTGAGCAGGTGGTGCAGGAAGAAGTAGTACTCGTCGCCCTTGTTGAGCTCGGTGCGGTTGCGGGTGGCGGAGAAGACCAGCAGCGAGCCCATGAGCGACAGCAGCAGGCAGGACAGCAGCAGTATCCAGTCCAGCTTGCGCACCACCGAGTCGCGCGCGGTCAGCTTGCCCCAGGTGCCGAGCTCGGGGGTGTAGCGCCGGACGGAGAACGCCCGGGAGGTACGGCTGGTCGTCACTGTGGGCTCCCCGAGGGTGACGGCGACGGCAGGACGTACGGCTTGATGGGCTGGGCCTCGATCGTGCCGTCACCCTCGATCTTGGGGAGCGCCCCCTGCGGCTTGGGGAGCAGGGCGGCCTTCTGGTTGATGCCGCCCTTGGCGTCGATGCCGTAGAGGGCGTTGTAGATGTTGCGCACGGCCGGACCGGAGGCGCCCGAACCCGTACCACCCTGGGAGATCGTCATGACGATCGTGAAGTCCTTGGTGTACGTCGCGAACCACGAGGTGGTCTGCTTGCCGTAGACCTCGGCGGTACCGGTCTTGGCGTGCATCGGGATCTTGTCCTGCGGCCAGCCCTGGAACCGCCAGGCGGCGGTACCGCGGGTGGCGACACCGGCCAGCGCGGAGTCGATCTGCTGGAGGGTGTGCGGGCTGTCCGGCAGCTTGCCGTGCGCCCTGGGCTTGATCATCTGGACGTGCTTGCCGTCGGGGCTGACGACCGCCTTGCCGACGGTGGGGTCGTGGAGCGTGCCGCCGTTGGCGAGCGCGGCGTAGATGGTCGCCATCTGGATCGGGGTCACCAGGGTGTCCCCCTGACCGATGGCGTAGTTGATCGAGTCGTAGGCGTGCAGCTTCATGCCTTCGAGGCAGCCCTCTCGGGCGAGCTTGGTGCCGAAGTCCTTCTTCTTGGGCCAGGACTTGGCCTGCTTGCACCAGCCGGCCTTGTTGGCCATCCAGAAGTCGTGCTTCCACTTGCGGTCCGGGACCCGGCCCTTGACCTCGTTGGGGAGGTCGATGCCGGTCTCCTTGCCGAGGCCGAACTGGTGGGCGGTCTTGTAGAACCAGTCGTGCGCGCCCTTCTTGGGCTTGTCGCCGCCGTCCTTGCGCCACTCGTCGTGCGAGAGCCGGTAGAAGACGGTGTCGCAGGAGACCTCCAGCGCCCGGCCCAGGCTGATGTCGCCGTGGCCCTCGCCCTCGAAGTTCCGGAAGACCTGGCCGCCGATGCTGTACGAGCTGGTGCAGGGGTAGTGGCCGTTGAAGTCGTAGCCCGCGTTGACCGCGGCCGTGGTCGAGATGACCTTGAAGATCGAGCCGGGCGCCGCCTGGCCCTGGATGGCGCGGTTCAACAGCGGGTAGTTGGAGTCCTTGCCGGTGAGGCGGGCGTAGTCCTTGCCGGAGATGCCGCCGACCCAGGCGTTGGGGTCATAGCTGGGGTTGGAGGCCATCGCCACCACCCGGCCGGTCTTGGCCTCCATCACGACCACGGCACCCGAGTCGGCCTTGTAGTTGGTGCCGGTGTTCTTGTCGTGGACCTTACGGGCGTCCTTCATGGCCTGGTCCAGCTGCTTCTCCGCTATGGCCTGCACGCGGGCGTCGATGCTGGTGATCACGCTCGAACCGGCCTGACCCTTGTCGTTCTTGGCCTGCCCGATGACCCGGCCGAGGTTGTCCACCTCGTAGCGGGTGACGGCGGCCTTGCCGCGCAGGTAGTTGTCGTACTGGCGCTCCAGGCCGGACCGGCCGATCTGGTCCGAACGCAGCAGGGGCGAGCGGGTGTTCTTGGCCTTGTTGATCTCCTCGTCGGTGACCGGGGAGAGGTAGCCGAGGACCTGGGCGGTGTTGGCGTTGCCGGGGGCGGCGTAGCGGCGCACGGCGGTGGGCTCGGCGCTGATGCCGGGGAAGTCCTCGGAGCGCTCGCGGATCTGCAGGGCCTGCTGGGTGGTGGCCTCGTCGGTGATCGGGATCGGCTGGTACGGCGAGCCGTTCCAGCACGGCTGCGGCGTCTTGGCGTCGCACAGCCGCACCTTGTTGCGGATCTCCTTCTCCGGCATGCCGAGCACCTTGGCGAGCCGGCCGAGCACGGCCTTGCCGTCGTCCTTCATCTTCAGCAGGTCGGTACGGCTGGCGGAGACCACCAGGCGGGTCTGGTTGTCGGCCAGCGGCACCCCGCGCGCGTCGAGGATCGAACCGCGGGTGGCGGGGTCGACGACCTGCTGGACGTGGTTGCTGCGGGCTTCGTTCGCGTACTCCTGCCCGTTGCGGATCTGCAGGTACCACAGCCGGCCCCCGAGGGTCAGCAGCAGCGAGAAGACCAGGATCTGGATCGCGATGAGCCGGACCGTGACACGGGAGGTCCGGCTCTCCGGAAGGTTGCTCACAGCCGCTTGACCCCCTTGATGCGCCCCACCTTGTCGCGGGCCGACTTGCCGAGCAGACCGCCGCGCTGGCTGCCGATCCGCACCCCGGTACGCACGGACTTCATGGCGCCGCGGCTGGCCTTGAGACCGGTGCCGGTGGAGAGCCAGCCGTACGCGGCGTCACGGCTGCCCCCCGAACCCTTGGGACTGGTGCCGTCGCCGACCAGCTCGTGCTCCGTTCTGCGCGCCAGCGCCATCACCAGCGGGACGGTGAAGGGCGCCAGCAGTAGGTCGTAGAGGGTGGCGCTGAGCAGTAGTCCGACCAGGCCGACGTGCCGGGCGGCGGTGTCGCCCACCAGCGAGCCGACGCCGGCGTACATCAGCGTCGAGCCGATGGCGGCGCCGATGACGACCACCAGCGGCACCGTCGCCGAACGGTGCTGGCCGGACTCCGGCTTGGTCAGGCCCGCGGCGTAGCCGATGATGCAGAGCACCAGCGCATAGCGGCCGATGGCGTGGTCGGAGGGCGGGGCGACGTCGGCCAGCAGCCCGGCGAAGAAGCCGATGAGCGCGCCGGCGACATGGCCGTAGACCAGCGCGAGCCCGAGGACGACCAGCAGCAGCAGGTCCGGTACGGCGCCGGGCAGTTGGAGGCGCCCGAGGATGCTGACCTGGATGACGAGGGCGACAACCACCAGCGGGGCGGAGAGCAGGATCCGGTTGATGCGCATCGGTCAGCTCCTGGGGGAGGCGCTCGCGGAGGGGGTGGCCGTGACGGTGACCGTCGGCGTCGGCTTGGGCTTGGCGGGGGCCGGCGGCAAGACGGTGTCGCGCGGGTCCTGACGCGGCGGTTGGACCACGACGCCAACAATGTCCAGTTGGGAGAACGAGACGAACGGCCGGACCTGGAGGGTGCGGGTCAGATCGCCGTTGGACGGCTCGACCCGGACCACCCGGCCGACCGGCACGCCGGGCACGAACGGCTTGTCCTTGCTGGAGCCGAAGGTGACCAGCCGGTCGCCCTTCTTCACCGTGGCCCGGCCGTTGAGGAGCTGGACGCGCAGCGAACGGACGCCCTGCCCGTTGGCGAAGCCGATCTCGTTGGTCTTCTCCATCCGGGTGCCGACGGTGAAGTCGGGGTCGGCGGCCAGCAACACCGTGGAGGTGTCGGTGCCGACCGTGGTGACCCGGCCGACCAGCCCGTCGCCGTTGAGCACGGTCATGTCGCGGGCGATGCCGTCGCGGCTGCCGGCGTCGATGGTGATGGTCCAGGAGAAGCCTTGGGCCGAGCCGATGGCGATGACCTGGGCACCCTTGATGGCGTACTGGCCGGTGCCCGCGGTCTTGAGGATCTTGTCGAGCTCACGGGCGCGGCTGCGATTGCGGTCGGCGGAGCCGAGCTTGGCCTTGAGCGCCTCGTTCTGGTGCTCCAGCGCGGCGATCCGGCTGTGCCGGCGGCCAGAGTCCCGTACGGCGCCGACGGCGTTGCCGACCGGGTCGACCACGCGGGCGACACCGCTCTCGACCGGGCCGAAGGCGGAGGCGGCGACTTGCCGGACACCATCCAGCGGGGACTGTTCACCGCCGCGGATATCGACCGTGATCAGCGCGAACGCGATCGCGACCAGCAGCACCAGCAGCAGCCGGCTCTCTCGTGTGTCCCTCACGTGCGGCGGCCGTGTCCTTCCTCGTAGGACCGGCCGGCTGCGGGCCCCGCCGGTCTCGTTCGGGAGTTGAGCGTTGTGCCTTGCTGTGACGGTGCCGCTCGGTGAAATGCCGGCGCACCGTGTCTGTTGGGAAGTGGTGCCTGTATATCAACGATCCACATCAACGATCCGTATCGAGGGATGCGTCCCCGCGATCCGAATCGGTGCCCCGGGCGGATCGGCTGCCTCCGCCATGGTGCCCGACCGCCGCGGACGCCGCATGACGGCCGCGGCGGTCGGAGTGGCTCGTGTTACCTGCGCGGCTGGGAGTCGAGGACCTGCTGGAGCGCCTCGAACTCCTCGACGCACTTGCCGGAACCGAGCGCGACGGAGTCGAGCGGGTCCTCGGCGATGTGGATCGGCATGCCGGTCTCACGGCGCAGCCGCTCGTCGAGGCCGCGGAGCAGGGCGCCGCCTCCGGTGAGCACGATGCCGCGGTCCATGACGTCACCGGACAGCTCCGGCGGGCACTTGTCGAGGGTCGTCTTGACCGCGTCGACGATGGAGTTGACCGGTTCCTCGATGGCCTTGCGCACCTCGGCGGCCGAGATGACGACGGTCTTGGGCAGACCCGAGACCAGGTCGCGGCCGCGGATCTCGGTGTGCTCGTCCTGCTCGAGGTCGTAGGCCGAACCGATGGTGATCTTGATGCTCTCGGCGGTGCGCTCGCCCAGCAGAAGGCTGTACTCCTTCTTGATGTGCTGGATGATCGCGTTGTCGAGTTCGTCGCCGGCCACCCGGATGGACTGGGCCGTGACGATGCCGCCGAGCGAGATGACGGCGACCTCGGTCGTCCCGCCGCCGATGTCCACGACCATGTTGCCGGTGGCCTCGTGGACCGGCAGACCCGAGCCGATCGCGGCGGCCATCGGCTCCTCGATGATGTGCACCTGGCGGGCGCCGGCCTGGGTCGAGGCCTCGATGACCGCACGGCGCTCAACTCCGGTGATACCGGAGGGAACGCACACCACGACCCGCGGCCGCGCCAGGTAACGCCGCTTGTGGATCTTGAGGATGAAGTAGCGGAGCATCCGCTCGGTGATCTCGAAGTCGGCGATCACGCCGTCCTTCAGGGGCCGTACGGCAACGATGTTGCCGGGCGTGCGCCCGATCATCTTCTTCGCCTCAGCACCCACCGCGAGGATGCCGCCGGTGTTGGTGTTGATGGCCACGACCGACGGTTCGTTCAGAACGATTCCCCGGCCCCTGACGTACACCAGCGTGTTGGCGGTCCCGAGGTCGACAGCCATGTCACGGCCGATGAACGACATGTTGTTCCCCATGAGGATACGTCTGGCCTTCCCAACTGGAGCGAATGCTTACTGGAGGTCGGCAGGAGGTGATGCGCTGTGAGGCGCGGAAGCCTCCATCGTAGTTCGTAGTGCGCCCACTCGAACACGTCGGGAGGCTGTTCCGCCATTGTCAGCCGTACACGCACCCGCCCCCCTTAATGGTGACGTCGTGTCGCGGTGATGCGTTCCCCCGATCGAGTCGCATACACCAAAGGGCGACCGATGATTTTCTCGGTCGCCCCTGGTCACGAGGGGTGTACAGCTGACGAAGAGTCAGGAAATGCCGGGAAAGAAAATCTTGATCTCGCGCTCGGCGGACTCTTCGGAATCCGACGCATGGATCAGATTCTCCCGGGTGATCGTTCCGAAGTCCCCACGAATGGACCCACTTGGCGCGGCAATCGGGTCAGTCGGACCGGCGAGTACCCGCACGCCTTCGATCACCCGCTCGCCCTCGACGACCATCGAGACGACCGGTCCGGACGACATGAACGCGACCAGGGGCTCGTAGAACGGCTTGCCGACGTGCTCGGCGTAGTGCTGCTCCAGAATGGCCCGGTCCAGGGTGCGCAGCTCCAGCGCGCTGATCGTCCAACCGGCCTTCTTCTCGATCCGGCCGATGATCTCGCCGATCAGACCGCGCTGGACGGCGTCGGGCTTGAGGAGGACGAGGGTGCGCTGGCTCACGAAGGGACTCCCTGATATAGGCAAAGGTCAGCGGGTGCACTGAGGCTACAGGGCGCACCCGGCGGCCCGGCCGCGCCCCCGACCCTCTCCCGCCCGGCGTCAGCCCGCCGTGGACGCCCCGGCCCCGGCCTCCGCACCGGCCTCGGCGGCCTGGGCCGCCCAACGGGCCTTCGCCGCGTCGACCTTGCGGCCGAAGTGCACCGACGCCCACCACAGGGCGGCGAACACCACCCCGAGGAAGAACATCGTCGGGACCACGAACCCGCTGGCGATCAGCGCGATCTGCAGCGCCCAGCCGAGCTGGACCCCACCGGGACGGCCGAGCATCCCGCACAGCAGCACGCTGAGCAGCATCGCGATCCCGCTGACCGTCCAGATCGTGACCGTCGACAGCTCGGTCATCTGCATGGCGACCAGCCCGGCGAAGCCGATCACGAAGAACTCGCCTATCAGAGTGCTGGCACACAGCGTGCGCACGGTCAGCCCCTTCCCAGCAGCAGTCGGGCCTCGCCGACGGTGATCACCGAACCGGTCACCAGCACACCCGCGCCGGAGAACTCGCCCTCTTCTTCCGCGAGGGTGATCGCCGCTTCCAGCGCGTCGTCGAGCCGGGGCTCGACCTGGACCCGCTCGGCGCCGAAGACCTCCACGGCGACCGCGGCCAGGTCGTCCGGATCCATCGCACGATGGCTGGAATTACGCGTCACCACGACCTCGGCGAAGATCGGCTCGAACGCCTCCAGGAATCCCCGGACGTCCTTGTCGTCGCTGGCACCGACGACACCCACCAGCCGGCTGAACCCGAACGCCTCGGTGACCGCCTCGGCCGCCGCCCGCGCCCCCGCGGGGTTGTGCGCCGCGTCCAGCACCACCGTCGGGCTGCGTCGGACGACCTCCATCCGGCCCGGCGACGCCACCGCGGCGAACGCGGAACGGACGGTGTCGATGTCGAGCGTCCGGGCGTGGTCCGAACCGACGCCGAAGAACGCCTCGACCGCGGCGAGCGCCACCGCGGCGTTGTGCGCCTGATGGGCGCCGTACAGCGGAAGGAAGATCTCGGGGTACTCGCCGCCCAGCCCGCGCAGCGTCAGCATCTGCCCGCCGACCGCGACCTCACGGGAGAGCACCCCGAACTCCATGCCCTCGCGGGCGACCGTGGCATCGACCTCGACCGCGCGCTTGAGCATCACCGACGCCGCGTCCACCGGCTGCTGGGCCAGCACGACCGTGGCGTCCTTCTTGATGATCCCGGACTTCTCGCCGGCGATCTCCTCGGGCGTCTCCCCCAGCCGGTCGGTGTGGTCCAGCGAGATCGGGGTGACCACCGCGACATCGCCGTCGATCACATTGGTCGCGTCCCAGGTGCCGCCCATGCCGACCTCGACGACCGCGACGTCCACCGGCGCGTCCGCGAAGGCGGCGAACGCCATCGCGGTGAGCACCTCGAAGAACGACAGCCGGTACTCCTGCTGGCCGTCGACCATCTCCACGTACGGGGCGATGTCCCGGTACGTCTCGATGAAGCGCTCGGCGGAGATCGGGCTGCCGTCCAGGCTGATCCGCTCGGTGACGGACTGGACGTGCGGGCTGGTGTAGCGGCCGGTACGCAGGTCGAAGGCGCCCAGCAGGGCCTCGATCATGCGGGCGGTGCTGGTCTTGCCGTTGGTGCCGGTGATGTGGAGGGACGGGTACGCCCGCTGGGGGGAGCCGAGGATGTCCAGCAGCGCGGCGATGCGCTGCACCGACGGGTCGAGCTTGGTCTCGCCCCAGCGGCCGGCCAGCTCGTCCTCCACGGCGCGCAGCGCGCGGTCGACCTCCGGGTCGGCGGGCCGGGCGGGGATCGGGTCCCCTTGCGGCGGCCCGGCCTGGGCGCGCAGCGTCCGGCTGCCGGCCTCGATCACCGCGAGGTCGGGGGTTGAGGTCTCCCCTGCTTGAGCGGATTCGAGAGCTTGGGGAAGGTCGGTCTCGGCCTCGACCAGCTCATCGAAGGCGTCGGTCGGGTCGGGGTCGTCGTTTCGGGGGCGCTCGCTCACGACGACAAGTCTACGAGGCACCACCGACAGCGGTGCGCCGTCCCACCCGGCCCCGTCGACCCGCCGCGTCCGCCCCCGGCGAACCGCTCGTCACCCCACCGCCGCCTTCATCATCGCCCGGGCCACCGGGGCCGCCAGCCCGCCGCCGGAGACCTCGCTGCGGGCCGCGTGGCCGTCCTCGACCATAACGGCGACCGCCACCTGGTGCCCGCTGCCGTCCTGGGCGTAGGAGACGAACCAGGCGTAGGGGGTACCGCTGTTGTCGACGCCGTGCTGGGCGGTACCGGTCTTGCCGCCGACGGTCAGTCCGTCGATCTTCGCGTTGGATCCGGTGCCCTGGTTGACGACCGTCTGCATGGCCGACCGTAGCTGCGCGGCGTGGTCCGCCGAGAGGGCCCTGCCGTAGGTCTTCGGGGCGTTCTGCTGGACGGTGCTGCCGCCGCCGTCGGTCAGCTTGTCGACCAGCTGCGGGGTCTTCAGCTCGCCCCCGTGGGCGATCGCCGAGACGACCATCGCCATCTGCAGCGGCGTCGCGGTGTCGTCGAACTGGCCGATCCCGGACAGCGCGGTCTGCGCCTGGTCCATGTCCGTGGGGTAGACGCTCTTGCCGGCCCGGACCGGGGTGTCCACCTTGTCGTCGTTGAAGCCGAACTTCTCGGCCTGTGCCTTCACCTTGTCCTTGCCCAGGTCCACGGCCATCTTCGCGAAGACGGTGTTGCAGGAGTACTGGAGCGCGGTGCGGATGGTCGCGTTCCGGCAGGGCGCGGAGGCGTTCTCGTTCTTCAGCGTGGTGCGGGTGTGCGGCAGGGTGTACGGATCGGGGCTGTCGGTGCGCTCGTCCACCGACCCGTACAGGCCGTTCTCCAGCGCGGCCGCGGCCACCACCAGCTTGAAGGTGGAGCCGGGCGGCAGCGGCTGCCGCAGGGCCCGGTTGACCTCCGGGTGATCCGGGTCACCGGACAGCTTCTGCCAGGCCTTCTGGTCGGCCGAGGAGGAGCCGGCGAACTTCCCCGGGTCGTACGACGGGGTGCTGACCATGCCGAGGATCCGCCCGGTGGCCGGGTCCAGCGCCACCGCGGCGCCCTTTTTGTCGCCCAGCGCCCGGTAGCCGGCCTGCTGCACCTTGGCGTCGATGGTGGTGGCCACGTCCCCGCCCTTGGCGCGCGTCCTGGTCAGCGCGTCGACGGGGCTCTGCAGCCGGCTGTCGGAGCCGTTCAGCAGGTCGCCGTAGAGGCTCTCCAGCTGGTTGCTGCCGAAGATCTGCGAGCTGAAGCCGGTGACCGGTGCGTACAGCGGGCCGTCCTTGTACGTCCGCTTGTACTTCAGGGTGGAGGAGGTGGCGGCCGAGCCGGTGACCGGCTCCCCGTCGACGAGGATGTTGCCCAGCGGTGCCCGGTAGGCGCCGATCGTGGTCCGCGGGTTGTGCCGGTCCTCCTTGAGGGCGCTGGCCTTCGCGCCCTGTATCCAGGTGGCCCAGCCCATCAGCGCCAGTATCAGGGCCAGGCAGAATACCGAGACCCGTCGCAGGGGCTTGTTCATGGGGCGCGGCTCCTCCGTGCGGGACGGGTGGTACGACTGGAAGGCCGGTGGTGCGGGTCTCCCACGCTCCGGCATTCCGGCATTTCCGGTCCAACGGTGCACCGGCTTCATGAGAGGGCGATGAGAACCGGCTGAAACCCCCGAATCCGCCGGCCGGGGACAACGCGCGGCCGGATTCCCCCCTCTTTCACGGCGGGCTGTGCACCCCGGGGCAGCCACCAGCGGCGGCGGAGCGCGGTACCCACCGCCCCGCGGGACAGCGGACGGGAAGGCAGGAGCTGAGGGACAGTGCCGGCAATCAGTCAACGGATGCACCTGGTGCTGCTCACCGCCTGGACCGTGCTCTGGTTCGTCCTCGTCGAGCCGCACGGCGGCTTCTCCTGGCACTACCTGCGCGCCGGCGGCGAGCTGATCTACCAGGGCGACGCCGGTGACGGCACCGGCGGCCTCAACCTCTACGCGCACCACCCCGAGCTCCAGATGGGCCCGCTCAGCTTCCTGACCGCGGGCCTGTTCAACCCCTTCGCCGAGGCCACCGGCCAGTTCCTCGCCGCGGCCCTGATGTCGCTGCTCGGCCTGGTCATCCTGGTCCTGGCGGGCCGCAGCGCCGCCCACTACTTCCTGGGCACCGGCACCAACCACCAGCGGCTGCGGCAGCGCGTCCTGATCGCCGGGCTGGCCTTCATCCCCATGTGGATCGAGGTCGCGGTCCGCTTCGGGCACCTCGACGACGTCCTGGCGCTGTTCTTCACCGCGCTCGCGGTACGCGCCGTCACCCGCGGCAACGCCGTCCACACTGGCGCCTTCCTGGCCCTGGCGATGGACTCCAAGCCCACCGCGCTGGCCTTCCTCCCGCTGCTGCTCGCGCTCCCCCGGGAGCGCTGGCTGCGCGCCGGTCTGTGGTGCGCGGGCCTGGTGGCCGTCGCCTGGCTGCCGTTCTTCCTCGGTGACCCGCAGTCCTTCGCCGCCGCCAAGTTCACCATCCCCAACCACCCGGCGTCCGCGCTGCGCTGGCTGGGCGTGGGCGATCCCGAGACCCCCGGCTGGGACCGCCCCGCGCAAGCCGCCCTGGGCCTGGCGCTGGGGTCCGTGGCCGTGTGGCGGGGCCGCTGGGCGGCGGTGGTCCTGCTGGGCGCCAACGCCCGGATCGTCCTGGACCCCAGCGTCTACACGTACTACACCGCGTCCGTGCTGCTCGGCACCCTGCTCTGGGACGTGATCGGGCAGCGCCGGCTGGTGCCCTGGTGGAGCTGGCTGGCCCTGCTGATCCTCTACGGCAGCATCTTCGCCGTCCCCGACGACTCCGCCCGCGGCCTGATCCGGCTGGCCTTCGTCGCGGTCTCCACGGCGTACGTCCTGCTGTGGCCGGTGCGCGAACGGGGAGAGCGGGGACGGCGCAGGCCCCCCGCCCGTACGGACGAGGGGCCTGCGGGGTCGTTCGGCGCCGCCGGGACTACGCCGAGGGCAGAGCCGCCAGCTGCGCGGTGATCCGGACGATGTCCGCCTCCGCGGCCTCCAGCCGGCCGCGGATCTTGTCCACGACCTTCTCCGGCGCCTTGGCGAGGAACGCCTCGTTGCCGAGCTTGGCGGTGGCCTGCGCCTTCTCCTTCTCCGCGGCGGCCAGGTCCTTGGTCAGCCGCTTCCGCTCGGCCTCCACATCGATCGCACCGGACAGGTCCAGCGCGACCGTGGCGCCCGCGACCGGCAGCGAGGCGGTGGCGCTGAAGCCCTCACCGGCCGGCTGCAGCCGCAGCAGCGAGCGCATCGCGGCCTCGTGGGCCGCCAGCGCCGTACCGGACAGGTCCAGCTGCGCGGGGACCTTCTGGCCCGGCTGCAGCCCCTGGTCCGAGCGGAACCGACGGACCTCGGTGACGACCTGCTGGACGGACTCGATCTCCCGCTCGGCGGCGGCGTCCCGGAAGCCGGAGTCCTTCGGCCAGTCGGCGATCACGACGGACTCCCCGCCGGTCAGCGCCGTCCACAGGGTCTCCGTGACGAACGGCACGACCGGGTGCAGCAGTCGCAGCGTGACGTCCAGGACCTCACCCAGCACCCGGCGGGAGGCGTCGGCGGCCGGGCCGCCCGCCATGAAGGTGGCCTTGGACAGCTCGACGTACCAGTCGAAGACCTCGTCCCAGGCGAAGTGGAAGAGGGTGTCCGACAGCTTGGCGAACTGGTAGTCGTCGTAGTACGCGTCGACCTCGGCGACGACCGAGTTCAGCCGGGACAGGATCCACCGGTCGGTCGCCGACAGCGCTTCCGCGGGCGGCAGGTCGCCCTCCACCGTCGCGCCGTTCATCAGCGCGAACCGTGTGGCGTTCCAGATCTTGTTGGCGAAGTTCCGGGACCCCTGGACCCAGTCCTCACCGATCGGGACGTCGACACCGGGGTTGGCGCCGCGGGCGAGGGTGAACCGGACGGCGTCCGAGCCGTACGCGTCCATCCAGTCCAGCGGATTGACCGCGTTCCCGAACGACTTGGACATCTTCTTGCCGAACTGGTCACGGACCATGCCGTGCAGCGCGATGGTGTGGAACGGCGGGGTGCCGTCCATCGCGTAGAGCCCGAACATCATCATCCGGGCGACCCAGAAGAAGAGGATGTCGTAGCCGGTGACCAGGACGGAGTTCGGGTAGAACTTCTCGACGCTCGGCGTCTGCTCGGGCCAGCCCAGCGTGGAGAACGGCCACAGGCCGGACGAGAACCAGGTGTCCAGGACGTCGGTGTCCTGGTGCCAGCCCGCACCGCTCGGCGGCTCCTCGTCCGGTCCGACGCAGACGACCTCGCCGTTCGGCCCGTACCAGACCGGAATCCGGTGGCCCCACCACAACTGCCGCGAAATGCACCAGTCGTGGAGGTTGTCCACCCAGCCGAAGTAGCGCGACTCCATCTCCTTGGGGTGGATCGCGACCTTGCCGTCACGGACCGCGTCACCGGCGGCCTGCGCCAGCGGGCCGACCTTGACCCACCACTGCATCGACAGCCGCGGCTCGATGGTGGTCTTGCAGCGCGAGCAGTGTCCGACGGAGTGGGTGTACGGACGCTTCTCGGCGACGATCCGGCCCTCGGCGCGCAGCGCGCCGACGATCGCCGACCGGGCCTCGAAGCGGTCCAGGCCCTGGAACGGGCCGTGCGCGGTGATGACGCCCCGCTCGTCGAGGACGGCGAGGTTGGCCAGGTCGTGCCGCCGGCCGATCTCGAAGTCGTTCGGGTCGTGGGCCGGCGTGACCTTCACCGCACCCGTGCCGAACTCCGGGTCGACGTGCTCGTCGGCGACGACCGGGATGCGCCGACCGGTCAGCGGCAACTCGATCTCGGTGCCGACGAGATGGGCGTACCGCTCGTCCTCCGGGTGGACGGCGACGGCGGTGTCGCCGAGCATCGTCTCGGCGCGGGTGGTGGCGACGACGATCGACGCGTCGCCCTCTCCGTACCGGATCGAGACCAGCTCGCCGTCGTCGTCCTGGTACTCCACCTCGATGTCCGAGATGGCGGTCAGGCAGCGCGGGCACCAGTTGATGATCCGCTCGGCCCGGTAGATCAGCTCGTCGTCGTAGAGCCGCTTGAAGATCGTCTGGACGGCCCGGGAGAGGCCCTCGTCCATGGTGAAGCGCTCGCGGGACCAGGCGACGCCGTCGCCCAGGCGCCGCATCTGGCCCGAGATCTGGCCGCCGGACTCGTTCTTCCAGCGCCAGACGCGCTCGACGAACGCCTCGCGTCCCAGGTCGTGCCGGGAGACGCCCTCCTTGGCGAGCTCGCGCTCGACGACGTTCTGGGTCGCGATACCGGCGTGGTCCATGCCCGGCTGCCAGAGCGTCTCGTAGCCCTGCATCCGCTTACGGCGCGTGAGGGCGTCGATCAGGGTGTGCTCGAAGGCGTGCCCCAGGTGCAGGCTGCCGGTGACGTTCGGCGGCGGGATGACGATGGTGTAGGGCGGCTTGTCGCTCTTCTCGTCCGCCTCGAAGTAACCCCGCTCTACCCAGCGCTCGTACAGCGGCCCCTCTACATCGGCCGGCGTGTACTGAGTCGGCAGTTCGGGGGCGCTGTGGTTGCTCTGCTGAGTGTTCTCGGTCACGACGCACAGTGTACGGGCGCCCATGTAGCAGCTTCGAATCGGTTTCGCCCCCGGGGCACCGGTTGTCAGCGACGTCATACAGGATGTCGCCAGCGCCCTAAACGCAGAACTCCACACGCAGAACTTCAACTGTCTTCAGTTGTCACGAGGGGAACCGCTCCATGAGCTACAACCAGCCGCCTCCCGGCCCGTACGGGCAGCAGCCGCAGCAGCCCGGCCCGTACGGCCAGCCGCAGCAGCCGCCGGCCCCGCAGCCCGGTTACGGCTACCCGCAGCAGGGCGGCCAGGTGCCTGGGCAGGGCTACGGCTACCCCCAGCAGGGCGGTCAGGCGCCCCCGCAGGGCTACGGCTACCCCCAGCAGGGCGGCCAGCCCCCGCAGCAGGGCTACGGCCAGCAGGCGCCCTACGGCGGCCAGCAGACCCCCTACGGCGTCATCCCCCAGGGCGCCCCGGAGGGCGGCGGCAACGGCAAGAAGATCGGCCTGATCGTCGGAGCGGTCGTGGTCGTCGCGGCGATCGGCGTCGGCGCGTACTTCGCCTTCGGCTCGGGCAGCCAGGTGAAGCCGTACACCATCTCGCTGCCGGACAAGCTGCTGAACGGGCAGTTCTCCAAGGCCGAGGGCTCCGGCAACTCCGGTTCCGAGGACTTCACCAACGACAAGGAAGCCAAGGCGATGGGCATCACCAACGCCCGGGGCGTCAGCGCTTCCTACAAGGGTGACGGCGGGCTGCAGTTGAACACCGGTGGCGTCTACGGGACCGTGGGCGACCCCGAGGGCACGGTGAACCAGATGTTCGCCAAGATGGACGAGAGCCAGAAGAAGTCCCTGGGGCAGGACGCCAAGTTGGAGGACGTCACCCCGACGACCGAGTACTCCCCGGAGGAGTTCGACGGCTCGGTGATGAAGTGCCGCACCCAGAAGGTCACGATGTCGCGGGGCGGGGTGACGGCGAACATCACCCTCTCCACCTGCGTCTGGGGTGACAACAGCGCCATCGGCTTCGCCCAGATGCTGGCCGCCCCCTCCGCCGCGGGTCCGGCCACCGCCACCACCCCCGGCGCCGAGGAGCTCTCCGGCAAGACCGCCACGATCCGCAACGAGGTCCGCAAGGAGAAGTAGCGGCGGGCCCCGTGCGCCGTCTGTGGGGGACGGCGCACCGGACGCCGTCGTCACGTCAGGAGCCGCCCGGCAGCACCTCGGCTGCCGGGCGGCTCCCTGTCGTCTGCGGCGCGGTTAGGCGCTCTTCTCCTGCGGCTCCCCCGACTCGCCGCGGTTGCGCGGGACCAGAGTGGGGTTCACGTTCGAGTGAACGACGTCCGCGGTGATGACGACGCGGGCGACGTCCTTGCGGGACGGGATCTCGTACATCACCGCCTGGAGGACCTCCTCCATGATGGCGCGCAGGCCACGGGCGCCGGTGCCGCGGAGGATGGCCTGGTCGGCGATGGCCTCCAGGGCGGGGCGGTCGAAGTCCAGCTCCACGCCGTCGAGTTCGAAGAGCCGCTTGTACTGCTTGACCAGGGCGTTGCGCGGCTCGACCAGGATCTGCAGCAGCGCCTCGCGGTCGAGGTTGTGGACCGAGGTGAGGACGGGGAGGCGGCCGATGAACTCCGGGATCATCCCGAACTTCACCAGGTCCTCCGGCATGACGTCCTGGAGCTGGTCCTTGGACTCGATCTCGCGCTTGGAGCGGATCGTGGCGCCGAAGCCGATGCCCTTGGCACCGGACCGGGCCTCGATGATCTTCTCCAGACCGGCGAACGCGCCGCCGACGATGAACAGGACGTTCGTCGTGTCGATCTGGATGAACTCCTGGTGCGGGTGCTTGCGGCCGCCCTGCGGCGGCACGGAGGCGGTGGTGCCCTCCAGGATCTTCAGCAGGGCCTGCTGGACACCCTCGCCGGAGACGTCCCGCGTGATCGACGGGTTTTCGCTCTTCCGGGCGACCTTGTCGATCTCGTCGATGTAGATGATGCCGGTCTCGGCCTTCTTGATGTCGAAGTCCGCGGCCTGGATCAGCTTGAGCAGGATGTTCTCGACGTCCTCGCCGACGTAGCCGGCCTCGGTCAGCGCCGTGGCGTCGGCGAACGCGAAGGGGACGTTCAGCATCCGGGCGAGGGTCTGGGCCAGCAGCGTCTTGCCGGAGCCCGTGGGGCCGAGCAGCAGGATGTTGGACTTGGCCAGCTCGATGCCGTCATCGCCGCGGCCGGGGCCGTTCTCGCCCGCCTGCACCCGCTTGTAGTGGTTGTAGACGGCCACCGAGAGGGCCTTCTTGGCGGGCTCCTGGCCCACGACGTAGCCGTTGAGGAACTCGTAGATCTCCCGCGGCTTGGGGAGTTCCTCCCACCGCACCTCGGAGGTCTCGGCGAGCTCCTCCTCGATGATCTCGTTGCAGAGGTCGATGCACTCGTCGCAGATGTACACACCAGGTCCCGCGATGAGCTTCTTCACCTGCTTCTGGCTCTTTCCGCAGAACGAGCACTTGAGCAGGTCGCCGCCGTCACCGATGCGTGCCACGAGGTGCTTCCCCTTCGCCTGGGATCCGCATTGCTCCACGGACCCGGGTACTTGCCTATCGACGGTACCTTGCCGGGCCCCCCGTTCGGGCCCCCCTTGGACCGACTCGGTTCACTCGGTCCCGGCCCGGTCCAAGGGGGCAACGCTCCGGCTCAATTCGCGCAGATCGCGATCAGACGGAGACGGACGTCTTCCGCGTCGAAACGATCTGGTCGACCAGACCGTACGCCAGGGACTCCTCGGCGGTCAGAATCTTGTCACGCTCGATGTCATCACGGATCTTCTCGATCGGCGTGGAGGAGTGCTTGGCGAGCAGGTCCTCCAGCTGCGAACGCATCCGCAGGATCTCGTTGGCGGCGATCTCCAGGTCGGACACCTGACCACGGCCGGTCTCGCTGTACGGCTGGTGGATCAGCACCCGGGCGTTCGGCAGCGCCATCCGCTTGCCGGGGGTGCCGGCGGCGAGCAGCACGGCCGCGGCGGAGGCCGCCTGGCCCATGCAGACGGTCTGGATGTCCGGCTTCACGAACTGCATCGTGTCGTAGATGGCCGTGAGCGCCGTGAAGGAGCCGCCGGGGCTGTTGATGTAGATCGAGATGTCGCGGTCCGGGTCCATCGACTCCAGGCACAGCAGCTGCGCCATGACGTCGTTGGCCGAGGCGTCGTCGATCTGCACCCCGAGGAAGATCACACGCTCCTCGAACAGCTTGGCGTACGGGTCGTACTCCCGCACGCCCTGCGAGGTGCGCTCGACGAAGCGCGGGACGATGTAGCGGGACTCGGCGTGCGGGCCGGAGTACTCGGACTCGGGCCGCTGGTAGAGGCCGCTGCCGGGGAAGTTGTTCATCGTGGTGTTCACCGTCCTGGTGGCGATCGAGTGGGCTGGGGTGGCTGGGGCGAGTGCTACGGGGCTCAGGCCCCGGTGCCGCCCCCGCCCGGAACGCCGGCCGCGGAGGTCATCACGTCGTCGATCAGGCCGTACTCCTTGGCCTCGTCCGCGGAGAACCAGCGGTCGCGGTCCGAGTCCTGGGTGATCCGCTCGACGGTCTGGCCGGTGTGGAAGGCGGTCAGCTCCGCCATCCGCTTCTTGGTGTGCAGCAGCCGCTCGGCGTGGATCTTGATGTCCGACGCGGAACCGGCCAGGCCCGCGGAGGGCTGGTGGATCAGGATCTCGGCGTTGGGCAGCGCGAACCGCTTGCCCGGGGTGCCGGCGCTCAGCAGGAACTGACCCATCGAGGCGGCCAGGCCCATCGCGATCGTCACCACGTCGTTCTTGATGTACTGCATGGTGTCGTAGATCGCCAAGCCGGCCGAGATCGAACCGCCCGGGGAGTTGATGTAGAGGAAGATGTCCTTGTCCGGGTCCGCGGCGAGGAGAAGCAGCTGCGCGGTGATCTTGTTGGCGATGTCGTCGTCGACCGGCTGGCCGAGGAAGATGATCCGCTCGCCGAGCAGCCGGTTGTAGACCTGGTCGCCGAGGCCACCGATGGTCGGCTCAGCGGCGGCGGAAGGCATCGGGATCGTCACGTGTCCACCTGCTCGTTGTCGGACGGCCACAGCCGTCTCAGCGTCGTCTTCTGGGGCGCGGGGATCAGGCGCCGCATGTCGCCCGGCGCGATGTCAGGACTCCCCTGCCCTCGTATCTACGGACCCTAACGCGCAGGTCGGACAACGCCATCCCGCATTGTCAACTGTTCGCTGTGAGCGCAGGCTCACCGGTCCGTCACGGCACACGGGCCCGAACACGCGGACGTGCGTGTTCGGGCCCGTGATCGGTCCTTCAGCGGAGCCGTGAGGCAGCCGGGGCTTTAGCCCTCGGCCTTCTCCTCGGTGCCCTCGGCCTCGGCGACGACGGTCTCGGCCACCTCGGCCTCGTCCTCGTCCGCCATGTCGATGACCTCGCCGGTGGTGTCCTTGACCGTGGCGGCCTCGACGACGACCGCGAGGGCCTTGCCGCGGGCGACCTCACCGACGAGCATCGGCACCTGGCCGCCCTCGACGACCGCCTGGGCGAACTGGTCGGGGGACATACCGGAGGACTGGGCGCGGCGCATGAGGTGCTCGGTGAGCTCCTCCTGGCTGACGTTCAGCTTCTCCTTGTTGACCAGCTCGTCGAGGATGAACTGGGTCTTGATGCCCTTCTCGGCCTGCTCCTTGGTCTCGGCGTCGAACTCTTCCTCGGTCTTGCCCTGGATCTCCAGGTACTTCGCGAGGTCGAGGCCCATCTGGCCGAGCTGGTGGTGCTCCAGGTTGTGCTTGCGGGTCTGGATCTCGTCCGCGAGCAGCTTCTCCGGCATCGGCACCTCGACCAGCTTCAGCAGCTCGTCCAGGACCTTCTCCTGAGCCTGGGTGGCCTGGTCGTACTGCTTCATCTGCTCCAGGCGCTTGCGGCTGTCCGCCTTGAGCTCGTCGAGGGTGTCGAACTCGCTGGCCAGCTGCGCGAAGTCGTCGTCCAGCGCGGGCAGTTCGCGGGCCTTGACCTCGGTGACCTCGACCTTGACCTCGGCCTCCTTGCCCTGGGCGGAGCCGCCCTTGAGCTCGGAGGTGAAGGTGGCGCTGCCGCCGGCCTCCAGGCCCTTGACCGCGTCGTCGATGCCGTCCAGCAGCTCACCGGAGCCGACCGTGTACGTGACACCCTCGGCGACGCCGTCCTCCAGGACCTCGCCGTCGACCTTGGCCTCCAGGTTGACCGTCAGCACGTCGCCGTCCTGCGCGGCGCGCTCCACCGGGGAGGTGGAGGCGAAGCGCTCACGCAGCTGCTCGACGGACTTGTCGACGTCCTCGTCCGACACCTCGACGGCGTCGACCTCGACCTCGATGCCGGAGTAGTCCGGGATCTCCAGGGCGGGGCGGATGTCCACCTCGGCGGTGAAGGCCAGCAGCTCGCCGTCCTTCAGCTCGGTGATGTCGACCTCGGGCTGGCCGAGGACGTTCAGCTCACCCTCGTTGACCGCCTCGGTGTAGAACTTCGGGAGCGCGTCGTTGACGGCCTCCTCCAGCACGGCGCCACGGCCGAACCGCTGGTCGATGACCCGGGCAGGGATCTTGCCCTTGCGGAAGCCCTTCACCGAGACCTGCTGGTTGATCTTCTTGTACGCCGCGTCGAGGCTGGGCTTGAGCTCCTCGAAGGGCACCTCGACAGTGAGCCGAACCCGAGTCGGGTTCAGGGTCTCCACGGCGCTCTTCACGGTTCGGTCTCCTTGGGGCTGACTTCTGGGGTTCTGCTTGAGATCTACCAGGTACCCGGCTGATCCGGGCCCGGATGATCGCGCCCGGCAGCAGATGCACAGACACACGGGCACGCAGTTTGCATAGTAACCGCAAGGAGGATGACGCCCACAACGCGATCTTGCCCGACCCGGCACACCCTGCCGGTCCTGCGGGTGGCCTGAGCGGCGAGAAGGGCGCTCGGCGGACGAAGAGGGTGCCCGGCTGCCTGACGCCGGGCGGAAAACTGCTGGTCGGGGTGGCCGGATTCGAACCGACGACCTTCCGCTCCCAAAGCGGACGCGCTACCAAGCTGCGCCACACCCCGTCGGTGCGACACAGAGGGTACATGCCCGCGGACGGAACGGCTGCCAGATATCGGGTGCCTGGTGGGCGCGGTGGGCCGGGAGGGGCCGCGCCCGCGCCACGTGCCGGAAGGGGTGTGCGGCGCACCGCCGCGACCCGCTAGGATGCACTGCGTGCCGCGGTCCTGCGACCAGCGGCGCTCGCGGGCGTAGCTCAATGGTAGAGCCCTAGTCTTCCAAACTAGCTACGCGGGTTCGATTCCCGTCGCCCGCTCTCGCAAGAACACCCCAGGCCGGATGACCTGGGGTTTTCTGCTTTTCGGGAGGCGGTTCAGGGGTGCGATGGGGCTGCCGCTGACGAGCCCGGTGGGGCCACCGCGGCGCGGTGGCGGTACGGCTTCGCGACCCTCCCGTGGACGGGCTCCGCGTAACGCTCCGCCCGGCCGCTCCTCCGCTCCCCGCCCGCCCTCTTCGCTGACCGCCCGCACATCAATAAGGTGGTCGGCATGGAGATCTGGCTCAATCCCGCGTGTTCCAAGTGTCGTTCCGCCGTCGGCATCCTCGACGAGGAGGGCGCCGCGTACACGGTGCGCAAGTACCTGGAGGACCCGCCGAGCGCCGAGGAGCTGCGTGCGGTGCTGGCACGGCTGGGCCTGGAGCCCTGGGACATCACCCGGACCCAGGAGGCCGCGGCGAAGGAGCTGGGGCTCAAGGACTGGGAGCGCACCGACGCCACACGGGAGCAGTGGATCGCGGCGCTGGCGGCGCACCCCAAGCTGATCCAGCGGCCGATCATCACCGCGGACGATGGATCGGCGCTGGTCGGGCGCACCGAAGAGGCGGTACGCGAGGCGATGGCACGGACCGGGGGCGAGTAACCGCGGACGGCGGGAGCGGGTGCGGCCGGACGCGCGGCAGAGTCCGGCCGAGGGCCGGCGGACCACCTGGCACGTGAAGCGATCGGCGGCCGGGAGGCCGCCCGGTCACCTAGAACGTGATGTGGTTGATGGTGTCCGCCAGGGAGTTCAGGAATCTGTTGATCGACGGCGCCATACCGGTGGAGGCGAGGAAGAAGCCGAACAGTATGGCGACCAGCGCCGGGCCCGCCTTCAGGGACTTCCCCCTGATCAGCACGATCATGATGATCCCCAACAGCAGCACTACTGACAGCGAAAGAGCCACAACTGATCACACCCTTGGTCGGAACGCCTCACCGGCCCGGGGGCATGCTGCACACACCCCCCGGGACCCATCGTGCCACCAACTCCATGCCCACTGCAGGCCGGTGACGAATCATCGGCCAAGGGTTTGCCCGATTCCGACCTGCGGTGGCCGCGGGGCGACGGGAGCGTGACGGCTGGGGAAAGCGCGGGCGGGCCGGAGGGGCGACCGCGGGGGTGGCGTTGACGCGGGGGAGGGGACCTGCGGACAGGGTGCGGGACCGGGCCGGGCCGGTCCGAACTGGGCCGGGCCGGCGGGAATTCACTCACCCGGCCCTCTTCCGGTAATTCAGGCCGAACACTCTGATCATTTTCCCCGCCTCACGGCCGGCCCATCCCGACCGGAAATTCACTTATTCGTGGCGTCCATCACGGCCGAGCCCGGCTTTACCCGGCATTGCGGAGCGGGGCAGAAGTGACCGACGCCACGGGAGCATAGTGCGGTAGAAGCGGACATTCCTCCTGCGTCGTTCGCAGGGGAAATCACCCATTTTGGGGGTATGAAGTGCGGCAAACAGGACATCTGTCGGGCGATTAAGTCGAGCCGATTGCAGGATTTATATACGCACTATCCGTTGCCCGACCTGCGCACATAACGAAAGGCGCAGTTGCGGTTTTACGCATTCGTCGAGCGCCGCTATCGTGCGTCCAATGTTCCCCGCTGCCCCCACACCTCGACCTGAACTCCCCCCTGCCCGGGAGGCGGCGGGTTCGCACCGGACGGAGCCCGCGGCGCAGCCACCCGCCACGACCGAGGGTGCCGCGGCGTCCCCGCCCAAGGCCGGTGGCCGCAATGCGTTCTTCGACAACGCGAAGTATCTGGCCATCGTGCTGGTGGCGATGGGGCACTCGTGGGAGCCGCTGACCGACGGCAGCCGCGCCGCCGAGGCGCTCTACATGACCGTCTACACCTTCCACATGCCGGCGTTCATCATCATCTCCGGCTACTTCTCCCGCAGCTTCGACATGCGCAAGGACCGGCTGCAGCGGCTGGTCACCGGAGTCGTCGTCCCGTACGTCCTCTTCGAGACCGCGTATGCGTTCTTCAAGCGCTGGGCGGACGACGACCCCGGCCACCCGATCAGCCTGCTCGACCCCTGGTTCCTCACCTGGTTCCTGATCGCGCTGTTCATCTGGCGGCTGACCACCCCGCTGTGGAAGGTGGTCCGCTGGCCGATCCCGCTGGCCGTGGCAATCGCCGTACTGGCCTCCGTCTCTCCGGACATCGGTGACGACCTGGACCTCCAGCGGGTGCTGCAGTTCCTGCCGTTCTTCGTGCTGGGACTGTCGCTGCGGCCCGAGCACTTCGCGAGGGTGCAGCGGCGGGCGGTGCGGATCGCCTCGGTGCCGATCTTCGCCTGCGCGCTGGTGATGGCGTACTGGGCGGCACCCCGGATGACCTCGGCGTGGTTCTACCACCGGGACAGCGCCCAGGAGTTGGGCACCACCTGGTGGATCGGCGCGATGATGACGCTGGCCCTGCTGGGTTGCTCGATCGTGCTGGTGGCCTGCTTCTACTCCTGGGTGCCGACCCGGCGGACGTGGTTCACCACGCTGGGCGCCGGCACGCTCTACGGCTACCTGCTGCACGGCTTCCTGGCGAAGGGCTCGCGCTTCTGGGGCTGGTTCGACGACTACGCCTGGCTGCACACACCGCTCGGCGAGATCACCGTCACCCTGCTCGCGGCGGTCATCGTCACCGCGCTGTGCACCCCGCCGGTCCGTAAGGTCTTCCGGTTCGCGATGGAGCCCACGATGTCCTGGGCCTTCCGCAAGGACCCGGCCGAGACCGCCCGGGGACGCGAGCACGCCACGGCCTGACCGGGACCCGCGCCTGCTGCCCGTCCCGGACGGCGCCGCTCCGTGCGGCGGTTCTCACTCATTCGACTGATCTCCGTGCCGGGCGGGCGCACGGCCCCCGTCAACGGCGCTCGTGCCGCGACGCCCTGGCTCAGGGCCGTCCCGCAGTCCCTCAGGCGTCGCGGCAGATCAGCAGCAGGGCGCGGTCGTCGTTGACGTCCTTGGCGACGGCCTCGATCAGGTGCCAGGCGGCGCCGGCGAAGCCGCTGGCGACATAGCGGTCGGCCTCACCGGTGAGCCGGTCGATGCCCTCGGCGATATCGCGATCGGCCGCCTCGACCAGGCCGTCGGTGAAGAGCATCAGCACATCGCCGGGGCGCAGCCTGCCCTTGACGGGGTCGAACTGGGCGCCGTCGTAGACGCCGAGCAGCGGCCCCTCCCCCGGCTTCTCCTCCCAGCGGCCGGTGCCGGCGCTGAGCTGGAGGGCCGGCAGGTGGCCGGCGGAGAGGAGTTCGTAGTCGCCGGATTCCAGGTCCAGGACGAGGTGGACGGAGGTGGCGAAGCCCTCGTCCCAGTCCTGGCGCAGGAGGTAGCCGTTGGCGGCGGGGAGGAAGCCGTGCGGCGGGAGGGAGCCCAGCAGACCGCCGAAGGCACCTGAGAGCAGCAGGGCGCGGGAGGCGGCGTCCATGCCCTTGCCGGAGACGTCGGTGAGGACGACTTCGAGGATGTTGCCGCCGTGGGTGCGGGAGGCGACGACGAAGTCCCCGGAGAAGGACTGACCGCCGGCCGGGCGCAGCGCCATTTCGTGGTGCCAGCCGGCCGGCAGGCTGGGCAGCGTGCTCTGGACGCGGATGCGTTCGCGCAGGTCGAAGAGCATGGTGCCGCCGCGCCGCCAGGGCACTCCGACCCGGCTGCGGAACTGGGCGATGAGCAGGCCGAAGAAGCCGACGGCGGCGACGACCAGGACGGTGCCCGGGGTGATCCGGTCGGGCCCCTCGTCGTACGGGCCGAAGAGCGCGGACTCCACGACCAGGGCGGTGGCGGAGGCGCTGTAGAGGATCAGGAGGTTGGCGGGGCGGAGCAGCAGTCCGCCGGCGATCACGGGGAGGACCAGGGCGGTGGGGGCGATCCATTCGGGGCGCCAGAGGGTGCCGGCGGCGATGGCGGGGATGGCGATCAGCAGGACGGCGAGCGCGAACCGGTCGGAGCCCTCGCCGCGGAAGTAGTCGACCCCGGCCTTGCGCACACCGACGCGGGCCCGGTGCAGGCCTTTGTGCACCCGGGCCGTCAGGGGTTCCGTACCCGGGCCGCTCGTCATCGCTCTGGGACCTTATCCACCCGTTCGGCGGCGCGTCGATTCGCCGCACGAAGCCCCGGCCAATTGCCGGGAAACCCCGTTCGAAATGCGGTCGCGCGGCCGGAGGGCGGCTGCTAGGGATGGGGTATGACGACCGAGTTACGGGTGTTGCGGGAAGCGGAGTGGCAGACCTGGTCCGACCGGCTGGACCTGGCCTTCGGCGGGCTGCCCCAGGCCACCGAGAAGCTCGCCGTCCGGCGTGGCCTCACCGAGTTCGACCGTTGTCTCGGGGTGTGGGACGGGGCGGAGTGCGTGGGGACGGCGGGGGCGCTCTCGTTCGGGCTGACCGTGCCGGGCGGGGCCGAGGTGCCGATGGCCGGCGTCACGATGGTCAGTGTGCAGCCGACGCACCGCAGGCGGGGGCTGCTGCGGTCGATGATGCGACGTCAGCTGGCGGACGTGCGGGAGCGCGGGGAGGCGCTGGCGGGGCTGACCGCCTCGGAGCCGGCGATCTACGGGCGGTTCGGCTACGGCGTGGCGACGCAGGAGTTGCAGCTGACGGTGGACACGGTGCGGCTGGCGCCCCCGGAGCTGCCGGGGGTGGACGGGGTGCGGCTGCGGCTGGTGGATCCGGTGGCCGCGCTGGCGGACTGTGAGCGGGTCTATGCGCGGCTGGTGCCGGGCCGACCGGGGATGCTGGCCCGGCTGCCGGGCTGGGAGCGGGTCGGGGTGCTCGACGTACCGGCGCACCGGGAGGGTGCCGGGGTGCTCCAGTGCGTGGTGGCCGAGGTGGACGGCGAAGTGCGGGGGTATGCGCGGTTCGCGGTCAGGCCGGACCGCGATGCGGCCGGCTCGTGCGGGACGGTGCAGGTCCGGCGGATCGAGGCGCTGGATCCGGTGGTGTACACCGCGCTGTGGCGGTTTCTGTTCGGGATCGATCTGACGTCGTCGGTGTCGGTGACCGGCAGGCCGGTGGACGATCCGCTGCTGCATCTGGTGGGGGACATCCGGCGGTGCCGGGCCGGGATGCGGGAGGCGCTGTTCGTGCGGCCGGTGGAGGTGGGGGCGGCGCTGGCGGCGCGGACGTACCGGACGCCGGTGGAGGTGGTGCTGGAGGTCTCGGACGCCTTCTGCCCGTGGAACGAGGGGCGGTGGCGGCTGTCCGGCGACGACCGCGGGGCGCACTGTGAGCGGACCGGCGACCGGGCCGATCTGGCGCTGTCCGTCAGGGAGTTGGGGTCGGCCTATCTGGGCGGGTGCACGCTGTCGGCACTGGCGGCGGCGGGCCGGGTGCGGGAGCTGCGGCCGGGGGCGCTGGCGGCGGCCTCGCTGGCCTTCGGGTCCGATGTGGCGCCGTGGCTGCCGCACTGGTTCTGAGCGGCCGGGGGCGCGGGGCACGCGGCACGGGGGCCGCGCGCCGCAGGGCGTGGGGGGCCGGGCCGGGGTCAGCGGGGGCCGGCGGCCGGCTGGCAGGCGGGGCACCAGAAGAGGTTGCGGGCGGCCAGGCCGGCGGTGCGGACCTCGGCGCCGCAGATGTGGCAGGCCTGCTGGGCGCGGCGGTAGACGTAGACCTCGCCGCCGTGGTCGTCGACCCGGGGCGGGCGGCCCATGGCCTCGGGCAGGTGCTCGGGCCGTACGGTGTCGATGCGGTTGTGGCGGACGCCCTCGGCCATCAGGAACACCAGGTCGTCCCAGAGGGCGTCCCACTGGGCGCGGGTGAGGCTGCGGCCGGGCAGGTAAGGGTCGATGCCGTGGCGGAAGAGGACCTCGGCGCGGTAGACGTTGCCGACGCCGGCGATGATCTTCTGGTCGAGGAGCAGGGCCGCGATGGTCGTCCGGCTGCGGGAGATCCGCTGCCAGGCGCGGGTTCCGTCATCCTCGGGGCGCAGCGGGTCGGGGCCGAGCCGGTCGTGTATCGCCTGCTTCTCGGCGTCGGTGAGCAGCCCGCAGGCGGTGGGGCCGCGGAGGTCGGCGTAGGCGTCGGGGGTGGCCAGGCGCAGCCGGACGGTGTCGGTGGGCGGCGGGGCGGTGCCCGCGCCGAAGCCGAGCTTGCCGAAGAGGCCGAGGTGGACGTGGACCCAGCGGTCCGGGCCGAAGCCGAGGAAGAGGTGCTTGCCGTGGGCCTCGGCGGCGGTCATGACCTGGGCGTCGATCAGCTCCGCACCGGCGGCGAACTTGCCCTGCGGGCTGGTGGCCCGGACCCGTCGGCCCGCGAAGCGGGAGCGGTGGTCCTGGGCGAGCCGGTGGATCGTGTGCCCCTCGGGCATGGGTGGTGTCCTCCCGTGGGCGCGCCCGCCCACCCCGGTGGCCGGGGAGGACGGGCGGCGGTGGTGTGTGCGGGTCAGCCCTGCGGGTGGTGGGCCGGGAGGGGCGGGAGGTCGCCGGTGGTCTCGTAGTCCGAGAGCATCTCGATGCGGCGGGTGTGCCGCTCCTCGCCGGAGTAGGGGGTGGCGAGGAAGACCTCGATGAACCGGGTCGCCTCGTCCTGGGTGTGCATCCGGCCGCCGACGGAGATGACGTTGGCGTTGTTGTGCTCGCGGCCGAGCTTGGCGGTCTCCTCGCTCCAGGCCAGCGCGGCTCGGACGCCCTTGACCTTGTTGGCGGCGATCTGCTCGCCGTTGCCGGAGCCGCCGATCACGATGCCGAGGCCGTCCGGGTCTGCGGCGGTGCGCTCCGCGGCGCGCAGGCAGAACGGGGGGTAGTCGTCCTGGGCGTCGTAGATGTGGGGGCCGCAGTCGACGGGGTCGTGGCCATGGGCCTTGAGCCACTCGACGAGGTGGTTCTTGAGTTCAAAACCGGCATGGTCGGAGCCGAGGTACACGCGCATGCGATGAGTGTGACACGCGAGGCACCGGGTAGGCGCCGCCGGGTCTTCCCGCGCTTCCCGGAGGGAAGGGCGGCTCCGCCTTCCGTACGTATGTGAGGCAGGTAACTTCCCGGTGTTTCACACAACAATCCGGCGCTAGACCTTCCAAACAACGGGTGAACGAAGATCTAATGCGGAGGTTCCCATCCCCCGAACCACTAAGGACGGTGCACATGGGCGCGCACCTTCCCCCGCGCTCCGAACGAGCAGGGGGCACCCCCACCGCCGCAACGGTCCCCGCCGCCGGCGATCCCGGCCACGGACCCGCCCACGGGCAGTCACCGGACGGACTCAAGGCCGGGCTGAAGAACCGCCATCTGTCGATGATCGCCATCGGCGGGGTCATCGGGGCCGGCCTGTTCGTCGGCTCCGGCGCCGGGATCGCGGCCGCCGGCCCGGGCATCCTGCTCTCGTACGCCCTGACCGGCCTGCTGGTCGTGCTGGTGATGCGGATGCTCGGGGAGATGGCCGCGGCCTCGCCCGCCTCGGGGTCGTTCTCGGCCTATGCGGACCGGGCGCTGGGCCGCTGGGCGGGCTTCACCATCGGCTGGCTGTACTGGTTCTTCTGGTCGGTGGTGCTGGCGGTCGAGGCGACCGCCGCGGGGGCGATCCTCACCGGCTGGGTGCCGGCCGTCCCACAGTGGGCCTGGGCGCTGCTGGTGATGATCGTGCTGACCGGCACGAACCTGGTCTCGGTCGGCTCGTTCGGCGAGTTCGAGTTCTGGTTCGCCGGGATCAAGGTCGTGGCGATCGTGGTGTTCATCGTGGTCGGCGCGCTGGCGATCTTCGGGCTGCCGCCGGGCGACCACGCCGCGGGGCTGGCCAACCTGACCGGGCACGGCGGGTTCCTGCCGCACGGTCCCGGCGCGATCCTCTCCGGCATGCTGCTGGTGGTCTTCTCCTTCATGGGCAGCGAGATCGTCACGCTGGCGGCCGGCGAGTCGCCCAACCCGGTGCAGGCCGTGCGCAAGGCCGTCAACAGCGTGATCTGGCGGATCGCGCTGTTCTACATCGGCTCGATCGCGGTGATCGTGACGCTGCTGCCGTGGAACGACCCGGCGGTGCTCAAGAGCCCGTACGTGGCGGTGCTGGAGTCGCTGGACATCCCGTACGCGGGCACCGTGATGGACGTCGTGGTGCTGACCGCGGTGCTGTCCTGTCTGAACTCCGGGCTGTACACCGCCTCCCGGATGGCGTTCTCGCTCGGTCAGCGGGGCGATGCGCCGAAGTCGTTCGCCACCGTCAACAAGGGCGGGGTGCCGGCGGTGGCGATCGGGGCGTCGGTGGCCTTCGGCTTCATCGCGACGATCTTCAGCTACACGTCGAAGGACACCATCTTCCAGTTCCTGCTGAACTCCTCGGGCGCGGTGGCGCTGTTCGTCTGGCTGGTCATCTGCTTCTCGCAGCTGCGGATGCGCCGGACGCTGGAGCGGGAGACGCCGGAGCGGCTGACGGTGCGGATGTGGCTGTACCCGTGGCTGACGTACGCCACGATCGCGCTGATCGTCTTCGTGGTGGGCTACATGTTCTACAGCCCGGACGGCCGGGAGCAGATGGTGCTGTCGGTGGTCGCGGCCGTGGTGGTGCTGGCGGTCGGGCTGGTGCTGGAGCGGCGCCGGCCGCGGGAGAAGTCGGCCGTCGCCGGCGCGGGCACCGCGGAGGCCGTCGCGGCCGGGACCGCGGACAAGCCGTAGCGGACGGACGCGTAACGGGCCGGGCCCCGCACCCCCTTGTCGAGGGGTGCGGGGCCCGGCCCGTTACTCCGTGGTCTCAGCCGCGGCGGCCGGCCAGCTTCCAGGCGGTGGGCAGCGCGCCCATCGCCAGCGCGGCCTTGAGGGCGTCGCCGACCAGGAAGGGGACCATGCCCACGGCAACGGCCTGCCCCAGGGACATCCCGCCGCTCAGCGCCAGGTAGGGGACGCCGACGCCGTAGATCACGGCGGTGCCGGCGGCCATGGTGGCGGCGGTGCGCAGCACTCCGCGGTCACCGCCGCGGCGGGCGAGCGCGCCCACCAGGCCGGAGGCGAGCAGCATGCCGACGATGTAGCCGAAGGTGACACCGCCGGTGCCGGAGGCGCCGCCGGCGAACCACGGCATCCCGGCCATGCCCGCCAGGGCGTAGAGCGCGAGCGAGAGCAGTCCGCGGCCGGTGCCGAGCGAGGCGCCGACCAGGAGGGCGGCGAAGGTCTGACCGGTGACCGGGACCGGGGAGCCGGGGACCGGGACAGCCATCTGGGCCGCGATGCCGGTGAGCGCGGCGCCGCCGACCACCAGCGCGGCGTCGCGGACGCGGGCGCGGGTGGCGGTCGAGGCGGTCGGCAGCAGGTCGGCCAGGACCGTACCGGTGGGGGTGACAGCGGCAGTGCTCATCGGAACTCCGCGAGGTGTGAGAAGGGTCGGGACGGGTCGGGACGCGATGACGTTAGTCCAGGGAGCCCGAGACGATCATCGTGTGGCGGTGACAAAGCCGCACCCGCCGCCTTGGAGAGTTCCGAACATCGCGCCGAATGCCAGGCGTTGACGGGGTGAGCGGCGTCTTCGCAGGTCACGTGATGCTCATCACGGCCGGGGCCACTCCAAGACGTCGGTTTTGTGGTAGCGCGCACGGTGCGGTGACACTGGGTCCCGCCCCGCGGCGACCTGTGGAGTTCCCCCAAACTCCCTGCGGTCCCGCCCGCCCCTCCCCTGGTGAGAGTCACACACCCATGCACGACATATCGACCACTGCCGAACGGCCCCCGCTCGGCGAGGGCTCCGGCGAGAAGGAGCCGCTGTCCGGTGGGCTCAAGCAGCGCCATCTGACCATGCTGGGCCTGGGCGGGGTGATCGGCGCGGGCCTGTTCGTGGGGTCCGGCGCGGGGATCTCGGTGGCCGGTCCCGGCATCGTGCTGTCGTATCTGATCGCGGGCGCGCTGGCGATGCTGATCATGCGGATGCTCGGCGAGATGTCCGCGGCGATGCCGGCCTCCGGCGCGTTCTCGGTGCATGCGGAGCGGGCGCTGGGCCGCTGGGCCGGGTTCAGCGTCGGCTGGCTGTACTGGTTCCTGCTGGTGGTGGTGCTGGCCGTGGAGGCCACCGGCGCGGCGCAGATCGCGTCCGGCTGGGTGCCCGCGGTGCCGCAGTGGGGCTGGGTGCTGCTCTTCATGACCGTGTTCACGGTGGCCAACCTGGCGGCGGTGAAGAACTTCGGCGAGTTCGAGTTCTGGTTCGCCACGCTGAAGGTCACCGCGATCGTGCTGTTCCTGGCGCTGAGCGTGCTGGCGATCTGCGGAGTGCTGCCGGACACCGCGCCGGTCGGGCTGACCAACCTCACCGGGCACGGCGGGTTCCTCCCGCACGGCTGGGCCGGGGTGGTCTCCGGTGTGCTGGCCGTGGTGTTCGCCTTCGGCGGCCTGGAGGTCGTCACCATCGCGGCGGCCGAGTCGGACGACCCGGCGCGCGCGGTGGGTCGGGCGGTGCGCAGCGCGGTGTGGCGGATCCTGTTCTTCTACGTCGGCTCGATGCTGGTGATCGTGGCGCTGCTGCCGTGGAATGCGCTGCGGCCGGGGCAGAGCCCGTACGTGGCGGTGCTGGACAGCATCGGGGTGCCGGGTGCCGGGCAGATCATGAACATCGTGGTGTTCGTGGCGCTGCTGTCGGCGCTCAACGCCAATCTCTACGGCTCGTCGCGGATGGTCTTCTCGCTGGCCGAGCGGGGCGAGGCGCCGCGGGCGCTGTTGCGGGTGTCGGACGGCGGGGTGCCGCGCCGGGCGGTGCTGGCCTCGGTGGCGTTCGGCTTCGTCTCGGTGCTGCTGAATCTGAAGTGGCCGGATTCGGTCTTCCTCTACATGCTCAATGCGGTCGGCGCGGTGCTGCTGTTCGTCTGGGGCCTGATCGCGGTGTCCCAGCTGCGGCTGCGACCGCGCATCGAGCGCGAGGCGCCCGCGAAGCTGGTGCTGCGGATGTGGGCGTTCCCCTATCTGACCTGGGCCGCGCTGGTGGCGATGGCCGCGGTGATCGTGCTGATGCTGACCGATGACGGGGCCCGCCCCCAGCTGCTGTGGTCGGCCGGGGCGACCGGCGCGGTGCTGCTGGTGGCCGGCGTACGGGAGTTGCGGGCCCGCCGGGGCCGGACGGCCGACGCGGCGGGCTGAGCCGCCCGCCGGCGGGCCGGACCGGATCCCGTGGTCCCGCAACCACGTCGCAGGCCGGCCGATCCGCCGGCGGACGGGCCACCCCGGAGAGACGGACGTCACACCGCGTCGTAATCGACGATGATTCAGGCACGCTCGGTGACGATCGCGTCTGAATACCGAACATCTGCTGCACGACTGTTGCCCTGAGCGGACACCCACACCGACACTGGGCCAGCTTTGCCGAGGACCCCGGAGTTGCGCCGTCGGCAGCCCAGCGCAACCCGAGGCCCCGGCAGGGGTCCGGGGGGCTGGTGGCACCGCCGCACCGGTCGCGGTTCCGGGAGAACGCAGTAACGCCTTGCTCCGCTCTCACCTACTGGGACAGGTACGACATGAATCGGACACCCTCGTCCGCCGCAGCCGCGCACGAGCAGACCAGCGCGCTGCACGGCGCCGGCCCCGATAGTGGCCCCTCGCTGTCCAACGGCCTCAAGCAGCGCCATCTGTCGATGATCGCGCTGGGCGGGGTGATCGGCGCGGGCCTGTTCGTGGGCTCGCGGGAGGGCATCGCCGCGGCCGGCCCGTCGATCGTGCTGGCCTACGCCGTCTCCGGCGCGCTGGTCATGCTGATCATGCGGATGCTCGGCGAGATGGCCGCGGCCAACCCGGCCTCCGGCTCCTTCTCCGTGCACGCCGAGCGCTCCATCGGCTCCTGGGCCGGTTTCACCGTGGGCTGGATGTTCACCGCGCTGCTGTGTGTGGCGGTAGCCGCCGAGGCGCTGGGTGCCGCGGATGTGATGCACCAGTGGTTCCCGGGCACCGAGCCCTGGATGTGGGTGCTGCTGTTCATGGTGGTCTTCACCGGCACGAACCTGACCGCGGTCTCCAACTTCGGTGAGTTCGAGTTCTGGTTCGCCGCCCTGAAGGTCGCGGCGATCGGCATCTTCCTGGTCCTGGGCGTGCTGGCCATCCTCGGCGTGCTCCCCGGCACCTCCGCGCCCGGCACCTCACACCTCACCGGCGACGGCGGGTTCCTGCCCAAGGGCGTGGACGGCCTGATGGTCGGTCTGCTGGCGTCGGTGTTCGCGTACGGCGGTCTGGAGACGGTGACCATCGCGGCCGCCGAGTCGAAGGACCCGGTGCGCGGGGTGGCGAGCGCGGTGCGCACCGCGATGTGGCGGATCGCCCTGTTCTACGTCGGCTCGATGGCCGTGATCGTCACCGTGATCCCCTGGAGCGCCCCGTCGATCGCCAAGTCCGGCCCGTACGTGGCGGTGCTCGACTACCTGAAGATCCCGGCGGCCGGCCAGATCATGAACGTGGTCATCCTGGTGGCGCTGCTCTCCGCGGTGAACGCCAACATCTACGGCGCCTCGCGGATGGCGTACTCGCTGATCTCCCGCGGCCAGGGACCGGCCTTCCTGGGCAAGGTCAGCGGCGGCGTGCCGCGCCGGGCGGTGCTGATGTGCGCGGCCTTCGGCTTCGTGGCGGTGCTGCTCAGCTTCTGGTGGCCCGACACGCTCTTCCAGTGGCTGCTGAACATGGTCGGCGCGGCCGTCCTGGTGGTGTGGGGGTTCATCGCGGTGGCCCAGCTGCGGATGCGGCGCCAGCTGGAGCGTACGGCTCCGGAGAAGCTCGTGGTGAAGATGTGGGCCTTCCCGGTACTGACCGTGGTGGCGCTGATCGGCATCGTCGGGGTGCTGCTGCTGATGCTGCGGGACGAGAACCAGCGCATCCAGCTGCTGTTCACCGGCGGGTTCGGGGTGGTGCTGGCCGTGATCGGGCTGGCGCGGCAGCGGATGCTGGGCAAGGGCGCCGGGACGCCCGGGCAGTAGCGCCCACCTGACCTCTCCGTAAGGCGGGGCGGGACCTCCTTCCGAGGTCCCGCCCCGCCTTACGTCTTTGGGACCAGGCTCCAGCCCATAACCGGCCGATGATCCCTGCTGCTGGTAGCGTGCTCTTGCACATCGATTGCAATTACTGCGAATGCGCAGCTTGGAGGCGGGATCGGCATGGCGACCTACACACTTCCGGAACTCCCCTACGACTACTCGGCGCTGGCCCCGGTCATCAGCCCCGAGATCATCGAGCTGCACCACGACAAGCACCACGCGGCCTATGTGAAGGGCGCGAACGACACCCTGGAGCAGCTCGCCGAGGCCCGTGACAAGGACCAGTGGGGCAGCATCAACGGCCTGGAGAAGAACCTCGCGTTCCACCTCTCCGGCCACATCCTGCACAGCATCTACTGGCACAACATGACCGGCGACGGCGGCGGTGAGCCGCTGGAGAAGGACGGGGTGGGCGAGCTGGCCGATGCCCTCGCCGAGTCCTTCGGCTCCTTCCAGAAGTTCAAGGCCCAGCTGACGAAGGCGTCGGCCACCACCCAGGGCTCCGGCTGGGGCGTGCTGGCCTACGAGCCCGTCACCGGCCGGCTGATCGTCGAGCAGATCTACGACCACCAGGGCAACGTCGGCCAGGGCTCGGTGCCGATCCTGGTCTTCGACGCCTGGGAGCACGCCTTCTACCTGCAGTACAAGAACCAGAAGGTGGACTTCATCGAGGCCATGTGGAAGGTCGTCAACTGGCAGGACGTGGCCAAGCGGTACACGGCCGCCAAGGAGCGCGCCAACAACCTGCTGCTGGCCCCGTAACACCGCCGCAGACGTCCTGCCTCGTGATCGTCTTCTCACCCTTCACCGGGCAGGCGGAAGAAAGGAGCGCCCCCGCACGTCCGATACGTGCGGGGGCGCTCCCATGGGTGCCGGACGGCCGGGCTCAGTCGAAGAGCGGGCCCTGCGTCCGGGTCCGCTTGATCTCGTAGAAGCCGGGGATGGACGCCACCATCAGCGTGCCGTCCCAGAGCTTGGCGGCCTCCTCGCCCTTGGGGGCGGGGGTGACGACCGGGCCGAAGAAGGCGATCTGGTCGCCGTCGGAGCCGGGGACCGCGATGACCGGGGTGCCGACCTCCTGGCCGACCAGGTCGATGCCCTCCTTGTGGGAGGCGCGCAGCTCGGCGTCGTAGGTGTCCTTGTCGGCGTACTCGATCAGCTCGGCGGGCAGGCCCGCGTCGCTGAGCGCGGCGGCGATGCTCTCGGGGTTCACGCCGAGGCCCTCGTTGTGGATACGGGTGCCGAGCGCGGTGTAGAGCCTGCCGACAACCTCGTCGCCGTGCAGCTGCTGGGCGGCGATCACCACCCGGACCGGGCCCCAGGCCTTGCCGCCGGGGCGCATGTTCTCGCGGTACTGCTCCGGCAGCTGGTCGAGCTTGTCCTCGTTGAGGACCGCCAGGCTCATCACATGCCAGCGCACCTCTACCGGGCGCACCTTCTCCACCTCCAGCATCCAGCGGGAGGTCATCCAGGCCCAGGGGCACAGGGGGTCGAACCAGAAGTCTGCCGGGGTCTTCGCGGTCTCGGGCACGGTTGCTGTCTCCTCATGAGAGCGGTGCTGCGTCGGTTCTCGGACGTGGTGGGACGTAAAAGGTTCAACAGCCGGCGGGCGTGCCATGATTCCCCGTGTTCGATATCCGAGGCGAGGACGAGGGAGTCACGTGGTGCCAGGTGAGAATCTGTCCCGGGACGAGGCACGTCAGCGGGGCCGGCTGCTGAACGTCGAGGCCTACGACGTGGCGCTCGATGTCCGCTCAGCGGTCGCGCAGGGGTCGGAAGCGGCCACCTTCCGGTCGCGTACGGCCATCCGTTTCCGCTGCACGGAGCCCGGTGCCTCGACCTTCGCGGACCTCCTGGCGCCCGAGGTCACCTCCGTCACGCTCAACGGCCGGGAGCTGGATCCCGCCGTGGTCTTCGACGGCACCCGGATCGCGCTGGACGGCCTGGCCGCCGAGAACACCCTGGTCGTCGACGCGCAGTGCGCCTACAGCCGTACCGGCGAGGGCCTGCACCGCTTCGTGGACCCCGAGGACGGCGAGGTCTACCTCTACACGCAGTACGAGCCGGCCGACGCCCGGCGGGTCTTCGCGAACTTCGAACAGCCCGACCTCAAGGCCCCGTTCACCTTCGAGGTGACCGCGCCCGAGGGCTGGGTGGTGCTCAGCAACGGCGCCGGGGAGGGCGCGGACGAGCAGGGCCGGCACCGGTTCGCGACGACGCAGCCGATCTCCACGTACATCACCGCCGTGGTCGCCGGCCCGTACCACTACGTCTCCGACCGCTACCACCGCACTTTCGAGGACGGCACCGAGCTGGAGGTCCCGCTGGGCGCGCTGTGCCGCAAGGGGCTGGCCAAGCACTTCGACGCGGACGACGTCTTCACCGTCACCAAGCAGGGCCTGGACTTCTTCCACGACCACTTCGACTTCCCCTACCCCTTCGGGAAGTACGACACCGCCTTCGTGCCGGAGTACAACCTCGGGGCGATGGAGAACCCGGGCTGTGTCACCTTCCGCGAGGAGTTCATCTTCCGCGGCAAGGTCACCGAAGCGTCCTACGAGCGCCGGGCCAACGTCATCCTGCACGAGATGGCGCACATGTGGTTCGGCGACCTGGTGACCATGCAGTGGTGGGACGACCTGTGGCTGAAGGAGTCCTACGCGGACTTCATGGGCGCCTTCGCACAGGTGGAGGCGACCCGGTTCAGCAACGGCTGGATCACCTTCGCAGGCCGCCGCAAGGCCTGGGCCTACCGCGCCGACCAGCTGCCCTCCACCCACCCGGTCACCGCCGACATCCGGGACCTGGAGGACGCCAAGCTCAACTTCGACGGCATCACCTACGCCAAGGGCGCCGCGGTGCTCAAGCAGCTGGTGGCGTACGTGGGACAGGAGGCGTTCCTGGAGGGCGCCCGGCGCTACTTCAAGCGGCACGCCTACGGCAACACCCGGCTCACGGACCTGCTGGCGGTGCTGGAGGAGACCTCCGGGCGGGACCTGGCGGCCTGGTCGCGGTCCTGGCTGGAGACGGCCGGGGTCAACTCCCTGACCCCGCAGGCCACCTACGACGCCCAGGACCGGATCACCGAGCTGAGCATCCTCCAGGAGGCCGCGCCCGAGCACCCCGAGCTGCGGCCGCACCGGGTCGCGGTGGGGCTCTACCGGCGTGAGAACGCGGACGAGGCGCTGGTGCGCTACGCCCGCGCCGAGGTGGACGTGGCGGGGCCGCGGACGGTGGTGCCGGAGCTGGCCGGTCGGGAGCGGCCGGAGCTGATCCTGGTCAACGACGATGACCTGACGTACTGCAAGGTCCGGTTCGACGAGGGGTCGCTGGCCACCCTGCGGGCCCGGCTGGGCGACCTGACCGACCCGATGGCGCGGGCGCTGTGCTGGGCCGCGCTGTGGGGGCTGACCCGCGACGGGCTGATGCCGGCCCGGGACTACCTCGACCTGGTGCGGCGGTTCGCCGGCCACGAGACCGACATCGGCGTCCTGCAGTCGCTGCACGGCCAGGCACAGACGGCCCTGGAGTTCTACTCCGCGCCGGACCGCCAGGAGCTCGCCGCCCGCGAACTGGCCGAGGGCGCCCGGCACGAGCTGCGGCTGGCCGCGCCCGGCAGCGGCCACCAGCTCACCTGGGCCCGGCACTTCGCCGCGATCGCCGCCACCCCGGCCGATCTGCAGCTGCTGGGGGGCCTGCTGGACGGCACCGCGAAGATCGACGGCCTGGAGGTGGACCAGGAGCTGCGCTGGGCGCTGCTGGAGCCGCTGGTCGCACACGGCGCCGCCGGCGAGGCGGCGGTGGACGAGGAGCTGGCCCGCGACGACACCGCCTCCGGCAAGCGCTACCAGGTGCGCTGTCTGGCGGCCCGGCCCTCGGCCGAGGTCAAGGAGCGGGCCTGGGCCGATGTGGTCGAGTCCGACGCGCTCTCCAACGCCCTGGTGGAGGCGACGATCGCCGGGTTCGCGCAGACCGGGCAGCGGGAGCTGCTGGCGCCGTTCGCCCCGCGCTACTTCGCGGCGATCGAGCGGGTGTGGCAGGAGCGGTCGATCGAGATCGCGATGTCGGTGGTGCGCGGGCTGTTCCCCGCGTGGCTAGTGGAGCAGTCCACGCTGGACGCCACGGACGCCTGGCTGGCCGAGCACCCGCAGGCGGCGCCCGCGCTGCGCCGGCTGGTGCTGGAAGAGCGGGACGACCTCGCCCGCGCACTGCGGGCACAGGCTTGTGACGCGGGGGCCGGTGCGCGGCCGTAACCCCTGCGCGACCAGCCCTTTCGGCAGTCGAACGCCCGTACTTTAGCCCAGAATTGTCCGGGTTGCGGTACGGGCGTGTAACAGCGGTTAGGGGGCGGAGTGGGCGCGGGAATCGCCACGGCATGAACCACGACACCCCGCTCTCCCCGCTCCCCCTCCACCACCTCTCCGGCCTGCGCAGCCGCGTTTTGACGACGCGTCAGCTGCGAGAGCACGGCGTCCCGGCCGCGGAGCTCACCGAACGCTGCCGCCCCGGCGGCTGCTGGCAACAGGTGCTGCCCGGCGTCTATCTGCTCCACCCCGGGGCGCCCACCAGCGAGGAGCGGCTGCATGCGGTGCTGCTGTACGCCGCCCACCGGGGCACGACCGTGCCGCAGCAGACCGGCCCGTCCGGCGAGCCCCCGGCCGCCATGATCACCGGTCTGGCGGCGCTCGCCCTGCACGGCTTCACCGAGGCGCCGCCGCTGCTCGGCCTGGCCCGCATCGAGGTGCTGGTCGCCCGCACCCGGCGGCTGCGCTCGACGGGCTTCGCGCAGATCGTCCGGGCGGTGGACCTACCGGCACCGCAGGAGATCACCGGGGTGCTGACCGCGCCGGTCCCGCGCGCGCTGGCGGACGCGGTCGCCGGGCTCACCGACGCCTCGGCGGTGCGCCGGCTGCTGACCGAGGCGGTGCGCGGCGGGCACTGCGAGGCGGCCGCGGCGGTACGGGAGCTGAGCCGGGCCCGGCTGCTGACCCGGCCGCACGTGGTGGACGCGGTCGACACCCTGCTCGCCGAGGGCCGGGCGCTGGCCGAGCAGCGGCTGTACGCGGTGGTGCGCGGGCACGGACTGCCCGAACCGCTGTGGAACGTCGACCTGCGGCTGCCGGGCGGGCCGCAGCTGGGCGGGGTGGACGCCTTCTGGCCGGAGCACGGGGTGGCCCTGGAGATCGACACCCGCGCGCCGCGCCCCGAGGAGGACCCGCTGCACTCGGCCTTCGACCACAAGCGGGAGCACCTGGAGCGGCTGGGCATCACCGTGGTCCGCTGCCTGCCCCGCACCCTGCGCGAGGCCCCCGAACAGCAGGCCGCGGTGGTCCGCACCGCCCTGATGGCAGCACCGGACCGGGAGCCGAGCGCATATGTGGTGGTGCTGCCGCGCTAGTGCGGCCGGTGCGGGTGCCGGGCGCGGAAGAAGTGACGAGGTCGCGGCCCCTTGCGCGGTGGCCTCGTCGTGCACCTCCCTGCCGGGCCACGTCGCCTAAACACGGCCGCCTAGACACAGCTGATCGGCCCGCCCGGCGCCGGCCGGTAGAGGTACCAGACCACGAAGAGCTGGCGGGCCAGCAGCGGGACGTCCAGCGTGAGGGCGGCCAGCGCCAGCCTTCCCTGCCAGCCCTGGCCCACCCAGGTGCCGTGCCGCCGAGCCACCCGGACGTGCCACCAGAACACCGCGAGCGTGAGAACCCCGCAGGCCAGCGAGCCGTAGGCGCTCAGGTAGACCTGCCAGGTCAGCGGCAGGTCCCCGCAGTGCGCCCACTCCGCGGCGGTGTGCGCGTCGTCGGCCTTCCCGTACGCCGCGAGACCGCACAGGCCGAGCAACGCGAACAGCTTTATCACCTCAGCCCCTGGCCCTTCGCGGCCCGGCGTCGCCCCGCCCGGTGGGTCAGTGCCGCTTGAGGAGGAGTTCGACGTTGCGGTCCCGGGCGGTGCCGGCCAGGTCCGTGCGGGCCTCGGGGGCGTTGTAGGAGAGCTCGCGGTAGAGGGCGGCCAGTCCGGTCTGGGAGAGGTCGGTGAAGTCCGTGCGGTGCGGGGCGGCCGACTCGACCAGGGTCGTGATCAGGGACAGCGTGCCGTCGTGGTTGTCCACCAGCTCGATGACCCGGGCCAGCTGCGGGAAGTCGATGTGCGAGGCGGTGGAGACCTCCCAGAAGCTGCCGTGCGGGGTGATGTCGTTCTTGTGGCTGTGGCCGTTGATCCAGCCGACGACGCTGGGGTGGGCGGACAGCAGCTCGACCAGCTCCGGACCGCCGTGCCGCTTCTCGTGCGGGTGGGCCGGGTCGGGGTTGGTGTTGTTCATGGTCTTGCTGGTGTGGTGGCTGAAGACCAGCACATGCGCCTTCTCGCCCTTCTCGTTCGCCTTCAGCGTCCGCTCCAGCCAGCGCAGCTGGGCCTCGCCGACGGAGCCGGTGTAGTGGCCGCCGGGGTCGGTGGTGTCCAGGCTGATGCCCAGCACGTCGTCGGAGATCCGGAAGGTGTAGTAGAGGCGGTTCTCCGCGAGGTTCGCCGCGGTGTAGCCGTGGCCGTGCGGGCCGGGGCCGGTGTGCGCCGGGTCGAGGTGGGCGCGCAGGTACTCGGCGCGGGTGAAGGGGGCCCGGCGCTCGTCCGGGGTGACCCGCCTGGCCTGCTTGGCGTGGCTCTTCAGCAGCCGCTTGAAGTCCGCGCCCTTGGGGTCGAGGCCGTCCTTGACCGCCTTCCAGACCTTCGCGGCCTCGGCGGCCGGCAGGGTCTCCAGCTTGTGCCCGCCGGTGGCGATCTCGGTGAAGTACGGGTCGCCGGGGGCGTAGCAGCCGCCGGGCAGCGAGTCGTGGTTGCCGACCGTGGAGTACCAGGGCAGGTGCAGCCCCGGGCTGTGGACGGTGCGGATCGCCGCCTCCAGGAAGCCGTGCAGCTGCGGGAAGCCGCGCTTCTTGTCGGCGTCGCGCAGGGCACTGTCCGGTTGCCAGTACAGGTTCAGCCCGCTGTCCTGGACGCCCTCGTAGCGGCGCGGGTCGCCGGAGTTGGGGGTGATCCGGCCGCCGCTCATCGCGGTGAGGAACCACTCCAGCTCCAGCTTGGAGTTGTTGTCGGTGTTGTCGCCGGTGGTCATCACGAAGGACAGCGGGGCGCCGGTGGCGGGCCCTCCGGGGAGCGCGTTGACCCGCTCGATCAGCGAGACCACGCCGGCGACCGACAGGGCCTCCTGGGGCCGCCAGGCGCTCGCGGTCTCGGCGCGCAGGTACTCGTACCGCAGCGGGCTCTGCACATCGACCAGGTGCAGGTCGGTGAACTGCACGAACGACGCCAGCGCGGTGCGCCGCCGCTCCCGCCCGCCGTGCGCGGCGGCCAGCTCGGCGCGGACCACCCGGTCCCAGGCCGGGCCGTCGGCGAGCCGCCGGTAGCCCGCGCTGCCGCGCGGGGTGGAGACGCTGCCGAGGGTGGTGCCCTTGGTGTACGGCACCCGGGGCACCGCGGGGGCGTCGACGGACACCGGGGCGGCCGGGGCCGGACCGGGGGCGACGGTGGCCGCCTCGGCCGGCCGGCCCGGGCCGACGCCGAAGGCGAGCCCGAGCCCGGTGGCGGCGCCGACGGCACCGGTGGCGGTGAGGAACGTACGGCGGTCGAGAGGGGCGGCGGACCGGATACGGGACATACGCGAGGCTCCCCGAGTGCGAACACGACGGCGTCCGGGCAGCACAACTGCCCTGTCACCAGCGATGGTTGGCACCGGGAGTGACCTGTGCGTGAACTCCGCCGCAACGCCGGGAACCCATCACCGCACAGGGATCTGCCGGTTACCGGGCGGTCACCGAACCCTGCCCGGGGGTGCGACCCACCGTCACCGCGCGTTCACCCCTCGGGGTACCCGGAACACCACACGTAAGAGGAGCATCACCCTCCGCATCCGTCGCGGCGTGCGTCCCTCCACAGAATGGAATGGATTGGACAAGGCGACGGGTGTCACACACATGATGGAGGGACTACTGAGCAGGTGTTCTGAGCAGACACCCATGTCAGGCCAGAAAGAAGGAGTCCCATGAGGGTCGGAATCGTCGGAGCCACCGGACAGGTCGGCGGCGTGGTGCGGGGCATCCTCGCCGAGCGGAACTTCCCGGTCGAGCAGCTGCGGCTGTTCGCTTCGGCCCGGTCCGCCGGACGGACGCTGCCGTGGCAGGACACCGAGATCACCGTCGAGGACGCGGCCACCGCCGACTACTCCGGCCTGGACATCGTGATCTTCTCGGCCGGCGGCGCGACCTCCAAGGCGCTGGCGGAGAAGGTCGCCGCCGCGGGCCCCGTGGTGATCGACAACTCCTCGGCCTGGCGCCGCGACCCCCAGGTCCCGCTGGTCGTCTCCGAGGTCAACCCGTCGGCGATCACCGACCGCCCCAAGGGCATCATCGCCAACCCGAACTGCACGACCATGGCCGCCATGCCGGTGCTGCGCCCGCTGCACGACGAGGCCGGCCTGGTCTCGCTGGTCGTCGCCACCTACCAGGCGGTCTCCGGCAGCGGTCTGGCCGGTGTGGAGGAGCTGGACGGCCAGGTCCGCAAGGCCGTCGAGCAGGACGCCACCAAGCTGACGCACGACGGCGCGGCCGTGGAGTTCCCCGAGCCGGACAAGTACGTCCGCCCGATCGCCTTCAACGTGCTGCCGATGGCCGGCTCGATCGTCGACGACGGCCTGGGCGAGACCGACGAGGAGCAGAAGCTCCGCCACGAGAGCCGCAAGATCCTGGAGATCCCGGAGCTGAAGGTGTCCGGCACCTGCGTCCGCGTCCCGGTCTTCACCGGCCACTCGCTCCAGGTCAACGCCCGCTTCGCGCGTCCGATCAGCCCCGCCCGGGCGCAGGAGCTGCTGGCCGGCGCCCCCGGCGTCACCCTCTCCGAGGTCCCCACCCCGCTCCAGGCCGCCGGCCAGGACGCCTCCTTCGTGGGCCGCATCCGCAACGACGAGACCGTCGAGAACGGCCTGTCGCTGTTCCTGTCCAACGACAACCTCCGCAAGGGCGCGGCGCTGAACGCCGTGCAGATCGCGGAGCTGGTCGCGGCGGAGCTGCGCGGCTGACCGCCCCGCGGCACCACGACGGGTGCCCGCACGGAGTCCTCACCCTCCGCGCGGGCACCCGTCCGTTTCCGGCGCCCCGAGCCGGCCGGTCCCCCGCACCAGCCGGCCTGTACGCCCGTCGCCCCTGGAGATGTTCCGTCCCTCCGGAGCCGGCCGGTCCCCTGAAGCCGGTCAGGGCCCGGAAACCGGCCGGTCCCCGGAAGCCGGTCAGCCCTCGGAGCCGGTCAGTCCCCCCGGACCTCGAAGTGGAAGCAGCCGTACTCCACGGCCCGGATGTGCACCAGCTTCACCCGCGGGTCGCTGAACGCCTCGTCCAGGGCCGCGTCGAAGGCCTCCCCGGCGCTTTCCGGGGCCTCGGGGACCTCGAAGAGCCGCCCGCCGATGATCTGCCCGTCGGCGTTGTAGCGCCGCAGCATCCGCAGCGCCCCCGGCCCGGCGAAGGGGTACCCCTCGGCCCCGTCCGGCCCCCCGCACTCCTCGGCGTGGACGAACACCGGTCCCTGCTCGTCGTAGGCCCCCGGCCGCGCCCCGGTCTCCGCCGCCCAGCGCCGCAACGGCGCGTACGAGACCAGCGCCACCCGCTCACCAGGGCGGATGTCCCGCAGGCAGCAGCGCAGCAGGCTGCCGACGCAGTCCATCGGCACCCCGTCCTCGCGCGCGGTGTACGGCTCGATGGGGCGGCCGGCGTCGTCGGTGTCGCGCAGCTCCTTCAGGGCGGCCGGCGGGATGGCCAGGGGGCGGTGTGTCGGGCTGTAGGTCGTCATCGTCATGGTCCCAGCCTCGGCCGCGGGGCGCCGCGGTGCTGGCGGTAAACGGACGTTGCGGTCCACGAGTGGTGAGCCGGCCTCCCGTCCGCAGAGCGGACACCGATCTCCGCCCTCCGGGCATCCCCCTCCCCCAAGGCCGCGTGGAAGGATGGCCGAAGAGCCAAATGCGTTGATCCATGTGAAGGAGATGAACGGGTGCCTGGCACGAATCTGACCCGCGAAGAGGCGCAGCAGCGGGCGCGGCTGCTGACCGTGGACGCGTACGAGATCGATCTCGACCTCTCCGGCGCCCAGGAGGGAGGCACGTACCGGTCCGCGACCACGGTGCGCTTCGAATCCGCCGAGGCGGGTGACTCCTTCATCGATCTGGTGGCGCCGGCCGTGCACGAGGTCGTCCTCAACGGCGCGGCACTGGACCCGGCGGAGGTGTTCCAGGACTCGCGGATCGCGCTGCCCGGGCTGGTGGCCGGCCGCAATGAGCTGACGGTCGTCGCGGACTGCGCGTACACCAACACCGGCGAGGGGCTGCACCGGTTCGTGGACCCGGTGGACCAGCAGGCCTACCTCTACACGCAGTTCGAGGTACCGGACGCCCGGCGGGTGTTCGCCTCGTTCGAGCAGCCGGACCTGAAGGCGACGTTCCAGTTCACCGTGAAGGCCCCCGAGGGCTGGACCGTGATCTCCAACTCCCCGACGCCCGAGCCGGCCGGCACCATCTGGCGGTTCGAGCCCACCCCGCGGATCTCAACGTACGTCACCGCGCTGATCGTGGGCCCGTACCACAGCGTGCACAGCACCTACGAGAAGGACGGGCGGACGGTGCCGCTGGGCATCTACTGCCGTCCCTCGCTGGCCGAGCACCTGGACGCCGAGGAGATCTTCGAGGTCACCCGGCAGGGCTTCGACTGGTTCCAGGAGAAGTTCGACTACGCCTACCCCTTCGCCAAGTACGACCAGCTGTTCGTGCCGGAGTTCAACGCCGGCGCGATGGAGAACGCCGGCGCGGTGACCATCCGCGACCAGTACGTGTTCCGGTCGAAGGTGACCGACGCGGCGTACGAGGTGCGGGCGGAGACGATCCTGCACGAGCTGGCGCACATGTGGTTCGGCGACCTGGTCACCATGGAGTGGTGGAACGACCTGTGGCTGAACGAGTCGTTCGCCACCTACACCTCGATCGCCTGCCAGGCCTACGCCCCGGGCTCGAAGTGGCCGCACTCGTGGACCACGTTCGCCAACTCCATGAAGACCTGGGCCTACCGGCAGGACCAGCTGCCGTCCACCCACCCGATCATGGCTGAGATCCGCGATCTCGACGACGTACTGGTGAACTTCGACGGCATCACGTACGCCAAGGGCGCCAGCGTGCTCAAGCAGCTGGTCGCGTACGTGGGCATGGAGGAGTTCTTCACCGGCGTCCAGGCCTACTTCAAGCGGCACGCCTACGGGAACACCCAGCTGAGCGACCTGCTGGGTGCGCTGGAGGAGACCTCCGGCCGTGACCTGTCGACCTGGTCGAAGAAGTGGCTGCAGACCGCTGGGATCAACATCCTGCGGCCGGAGATCGAGGTGGACGCGGAGGGCGTGATCACCTCGTTCGCGGTCCGGCAGGAGGCCCCGGCGCTGCCGGCCGGCGCCCAGGGCGAGCCGGTGCTGCGGCCGCACCGCATCGCCATCGGCGCCTACGACCTCCAGGACGGCAAGCTGGTCCGCACCGAGCGGTACGAGCTGGACGTGGACGAGGAACTGACCGCGGTACCGCAGCTGGCGGGCAAGCCGCGGCCGGCCGTCATCCTGCTCAACGACGACGACCTGTCGTACGCCAAGGTCCGCCTGGACGAGGAGTCGCTGAAGGTCGTCACCGAGCACCTCGGGGACTTCACCGCGTCGCTGCCGCGCGCGCTGTCGTGGGCGTCGGCCTGGGACATGACCCGGGACGGCGAACTGGCCACCCGGGACTACCTGTCGCTGGTCCTGTCGGGCATCGGCAAGGAGTCCGACATCGGCGTGGTGCAGTCGCTGCACCGCCAGGTGAAGGTGGCGCTGGACCTGTACGCGGCACCGGAGTGGCGCGAGACGGGGCTGTCCACCTGGACCGAGGCGACGCTGTCGCACCTGCGGGACGCCGAGCCGGGCAGCGACCACCAGCTGGCGTGGGCCCGGGCGTTCGCCGCCGCGGCCCGCACCGGCGACCAGCTGGACCTGCTGCAGGGCCTGCTGGACGGCACTCAGGAGATCCCCGGCCTGGCCGTCGACACCGAGCTGCGCTGGTCGCTGGTGCAGCGGCTGGCCGCCACCGGACGGGCCGACGAGAAGGCCATCGCGGCAGAGCTGGAGCGGGACCGGACGTCCGCGGGCGAGCGGCACGCCGCGACGGCTCGCGCGGCACGGCCGACCACCGAGGCGAAGACCGAGGCCTGGGCGTCGGTCGTGGAGTCCGACCAGCTCCCCAACGCCGTGCAGGAGGCCGTCATCGGCGGCTTCGTACAGACCGACCAGCGGGAGCTGCTGGCGCCGTACACCGCGAAGTACTTCGACGCGGTGAAGGCCATCTGGGACTCCCGTAGCCACGAGATGGCCCAGCAGATCGCGGTCGGCCTCTACCCGGCGCTGCAGGTGGCCCAGGAGACGCTGGACGCTACGGACGCCTGGCTGGCCGCGGCCGCGCCGAGCGCGGCGCTGCGCCGGCTGGTCACGGAGTCCCGGGCCGGCATCGAGCGGGCGCTGAAGGCCCAGGCGGCGGACGCCGCGGCCGGCGCGGCACAGTAGCCGCACACCGGTAACGCCCCTCAGACGGGCGCCCGTTGCACCACGGCGAGGGAAACGCCGGGTGTACGGGCGCCCGTTGCGCTGTCGGACGGGGAAACGCCCGGTGAGCGGGAGCCGTTGCGCTACCTGGCGGGCCCGGTGGCCGCAGGGCGGGGGACGGCTCAGCCGCTGAGCTCGTCGAAGCGGCGGACGAGGGCGGCCCGGCCGGTCTCGGTGAGGTCGCCGTGCAGCCGCATCCGGGCGAGCCCGCCGTCGGGGAAGACGTCCAGCCGCACATGGGTGGCGGTGACCCGGCGCGGCAGCACGAAGCGGTGCGGGGTGTCGGGCTGCAGCTTGGTGCGCGGCAGGATCTCGAACCACGCCGACGCGTCCGCGGGGTCGGCGGACTCCGCGTCGCAGCCGTACAGCGCCGCCCAGCCCGCGGAGTTGCCCTTGAGGTAGGCGGTGTCGATCTCCACCGCGCGGATCTCGCCCTGTGCGGCGAGGCGGAAGCGCACCCAGTCGTGGGTGCCCTTCACCCGGCGCCGGCGGTTCTCCCAGCCGTCGTCCATCTTGCGGGACAGGTCGGGCTGGATGATCTGGGTGGGCGAGGAGTAGAAGCGGTCGGAGGCGTCCTCGACGGTGCCGCCGTGCAGCACCGAGGCCAGGTCGACGGTGCCGAGCGCATCGAGCCACTCCGGGTCCGGCACCACGTCGCCGTGGACCCGGAGGCGGGCTATCCCACCGTCGGGGTGCTGCTTGAGGCGGAGGTGGGTGAACCGGCGCTCGGCGGTGACCTCGAAGCCGTTGGCGGCGTGGCCGCGGACGGGCGTGCGCGGCACCAGCTCCTCCCAGGTCACGTCGTCGGCGAGGAGGTCATCGGGGCCCGGGCTGCCGGGCAGCGCGGTCGCCTCGACAGTGACCTGCTGCGGGTAGTTGCCGCGGAAATGGGCGGTGTCGACGACGATGCCGCGGATCACGCCGGGGGCGGCGAGGCGGATCAGCGCCCAGTCGTGCTCGTCGTCGGTCGGGAAGGGGTGGTCCCCGTCGGCGCCGCGGCGGCGCCGGGTCTCCCAGCCGTCCATGATCTTGCCCTTGTGGCCGAAGCGCTCGGGGTCGAAGACCGCCGGCCCCGGCGTCAGCAGGTTCTCCCGCTCGGCGAAGAACTCGTCGTTCGCGGCGAGCACCCCGGCGCCGAAGCGGCGGTCGGCGAGGTCGACGAGCGAGGTGAAGGGGAAGTCCCCGCCGCGGTAGTCGGCGTAGGGGTCCCCGCCCGCGTACGGACGGGCGTCGTTGGCGTGCGGGTCGGTGGAGTCGGCGGCTGGGGTGGCCATCTCTGCCCTTCGACGGTTCGGGTGGTGTGGACGCCTCCACCGTCGCAGCGGACCACACCACAGGTCCATCGAAAGTTCTTGGACTTTATGTTCAGCAGAACTGAATGGTCGCCGCCCGCCCGACCCCCGTCACCCGGTGGTGTCCGGGCCGGGCTGTGGGGGTGCGTCCGCCCGCGCCTGGGCCGCCGCCGCGTGCCGGAGCGCGGCCAGCACCCGGGACCGCCCCGGCGCCCCCTCGGAGCCGCGCCGTACGGCGGCCACCACATGGCGGCGCGGCTGGTCGGCGTGCAGCACCCGCACCGCCACCGCGTCGCCGCCCCGCGCCCGCCCGAGCACCCCGATACCGCCCGCCCGGGCCATCCGGGGCACCAGTGCCACCCCCATCCCGGCCGCCACCATCGCCCAGATCGCGCTCCAGTCGGCAGCGGCGTGCGCCTGCTCGGGCACGAAGCCGGCGCTCTCACAGGCGGCGGTGGTGATCTGTGACCAGGGTCCGCTGCTGCCGAAGATCCAGGGCTCGCCCGCCAGGTCGGCCAGCCGCAGCCCGGGCTCGGCGGCCAGCGGATGGCCGGCCGGCAGCGCCACGTCCAGCGGATCGGCGAGCAGCGAGACCCGGCTGAACCGGGGGTCGCGGGGCGTGGGGGCGTGTGCCGCCAGCGACAGCGCCAGATCGACGCTGCCCTCCGCCAGCAGTTCGTACGCGGCCTCCGCCTCCGCCTCGCGGACGGCGACCGAGAGGCCCGGATGGCTGCCGCGCAGCTCCTGGACGGCGGGCACCACCAGCGCGGGGATCGCGGTGGAGAACGCGCCGACCCGGACCTCGCCGACCTCCCCCTGGAGGTAGCCGAGCAGCTCCGCGTCCGCCCGTTCCAGCTGGGCGAAGACCGCATCGGCGTGCCGCAGCACCAGCTGCGCGGCGTCGGTCAGCCGCACCCGGCGGCCGTGCGCCTCCAGGAGCGTCACCCCCAGCGCCCTGGCCAGCCCGGTCAGCTGCTGGGAGACCGCCGAGGGCGTCATGTGCAGCGCCTCGGCGGTCGCGGTGACCGTGCCCAGCTCCTTCAGGGTGCGCAGGATCCGCAGCTTCTTGATGTCCCAGTCGGCCATGCCGGCAGCGTACGCAGCCGGCGCCGGCCGCCCGGGCCGCACACGGCGCCGCACCGGCCGGGACGGTGCGCCCGGCGGTGCGGCGGCCGCGCCGTTCGAGGACCGTCAGCGGCGGGCCTGGCGGCGGGCGAGGATGGCCGCCTGCCGCTCGTCGAACTTGCGGGCCTGGCTGTCCAGGCCGCTCATGTAGAGCCCGAGCTCCTCCTGCGCCGCCAGGCCGGACGGCCCCAGGCCGCCGATCTCCAGCACCTTGAGGAAGCGCAGCACCGGCTGCAGCACGTCGTCGTGGTGGATGCGGAGGTTGTAGATCCCGCCGAGCGCCATCCGGGCGGCGGCCCGCTCGAAGCCGGGCATGCCGTGGCCGGGCATCCGGAAGTTGGTGACCACGTCGCGGACCGCGCCCATGGTCTGGTCCGGGGCCAGCTCGAAGGCCGCGGAGAGGAGGTTGCGGTAGAAGAGCATGTGGAGGTTCTCGTCCGCCGCGATCCGGGCCAGCATCCGGTCGCAGACCGGGTCGCCCGAGTGGTGGCCGGTGTTGCGGTGCGAGATCCGGGTGGCGAGCTCCTGGAAGGCGACGTACGCCACCGAGTGCAGCATGCTGTGCCCGTTGTCGGACTCGAAGCCCTCCGACATGTGGGCCATGCGGAACCGCTCCAGCTCGTCGGGGTCGACGGCGCGGCTGGTGAGCAGGTAGTCGCGCATCACGATGCCGTGCCGGCCCTCCTCCGCGGTCCAGCGGTGGACCCAGGTGCCCCAGGCCCCGTCCCGCCCGAAGAGGGACGCTATTTCGTGGTGGTAGCTGGGGAGGTTGTCCTCGGTGAGGAGGTTGACCACCAGGGAGACCCGGGCGATGTCGCTGACCTTGGACTGCTCGGGGGCCCAGGCGTCGCCGTCGAGGGCGCCGGGGAAGTTCCGCCCGTCGCTCCACGGCACGTACTCGTGGGGCATCCACTCCTTGGCGACCTTCAGGTGCCGGTTGAGTTCCTTCTCAACGACCTCTTCGAGGGCGTGGAGCAGCTGGGCGTCGCTCCAGGCGGTCTGGCCGCGCTCTCCGGTGCGGTGGGCGGGGGCGATGGTCACGGGGGAACTCCTGGGGGACGATGACCTACGGACCCGTAGGTTTGACCTACGGCTCCGTAGGTTACGTCATCGTAGGTTAGGGCCGGTTAAACGCTCCGCCCCCTCAAACCAGCCGAAAATCGCGCGATAGCGACCTCGCAACCCCTTTTTCATCTGCGGAAATAGCCGGGTACGACAAAGGGCGCCCCTCGGTCTTGTCACCGAGGGGCGCCCTTGTGGCGGTTCTGGTTGCCCGGTTGACGGGCGGCCCGGCCGGCGGCCGGGCTGGGGGACTCAGCCCTGAGACTCGCCCTGCTTGCGGGACTTGTCGGTCATGATGACCAGTCCGGCGATGACCAGGAAGAGCACGATGGGGGCGACGACATAGAGGCCGAGCGTCTCGATCACGCTCAGACCCGGACCCGGGTCGTCACCATCGTCGCGGGTGAGCGCAAACGCGGGGGACGACATCAGCAGCATCAGCGCGGTGCCGGCGGTGATGGTTCCGGCGCGCAGGACATTCTTATTGACCTTGTTGCTCACGAAGTCAACGTATCGGACGCCCCCTCGCCCCGCGCGCCCGGGGTGGTGCATCGGCCGCCGACCCCGCTGCGGTGCGGGCGACCGTGGTGCGGCACGTCGTGACGGGACGGCTCGCGCCCCGGCTTTCAGCCGGCCCCGAGGGACAGCTCGCGCATCAGCGCGTGCAGGCGGGGCGAGGCGGCCAGCTCCTCAAGGGTCTGCGGGCGCCCGTCGGGGCCGGCGATCGGAAGCCGCCAGTTGGGGTACTCCTCCCAGGTCCCGGGGAGGTTCTGCGGGCGGCGGTCCCCCACCGCGTCGGGCAGCCAGACGCCGACCAACCGCGCCGGGGTGCGCAGCAGGAAGCGGTGCACCGCCCGGACCGCCGCCTCCTCATCGCCCGCGCCCTCCGGCAGCAGCCCGCGCCGGGTCAACTCCCGCAGCCATTCGGCGAGTTCGTAGCGGGCGCGGGACCGCTCGCGCTCCGGCGAGCCGTCGAGCAACCCGAGCCGCTCGCGCAGTGCGACGTCCTCGCCGGTCAGCCGGGCGGCGGTGGACGGCAGATCGTGGGTGGTGACGGTGGCCAGGCAGGCGCTGCGCCACTCGTCGGGGGCGAGGATCCGGGCCCGCCCGGGGGCCTCACCATCGGCCGGGACACCGGGTGCGGCGCCGTCGGCCGGGACACCGAGTGCGGCGCCGTCGGCCGGGGCCGGCCCGTCCGCCTCCCCCGCCCCGTTGCCGTAGTCCCGCTCGAACCACAGCACCGAGGTGCCCAGCACCCCCCGCGCGGCGAGCGCCTCACGCATCCCGGGCTCCACGGTGCCCAGGTCCTCACCGATCACCGCGGCGCCGGCACGGTGCGCCTCCAGGGCGAGCACCGAGAGCATCGCCTCACCGTCGTAGCGGACGTAGGCGCCCTCGGTCGGCGGCCGGCCCTCGGGGACCCACCACAGCCGGAACAGGCCCATCGCATGGTCGATGCGCAGCGCGCCGGCGTGCCGCAGCAGGCCGCGCAGCAGCTCCCGGTACGGGGCGTAGCCCGCGGCGGCCAGCGCGTCCGGGCGCCACGGCGGCAGGCCCCAGTCCTGCCCCCGGGCGTTGAAGACGTCCGGCGGGGCGCCGATGGACATCCCGGCGGCGAAGGCGCCCTGCTGCGCCCAGGTGTCGGCGCCCGAGGGGTGCACCCCCACGGCGAGGTCATGCACCAGCCCGACGGCCATCCCGGCTTCCCGGGCGGTGTGCTGCGCGGCGGCCAGCTGCTGGTCGGTGAGCCAGGCGAGCCGGCAGTGGAAGTCGATCCGGTCCATCAGCCGGGCTCGCTGCCGGGCGGTGTCGGCGGACCGGGGATCGCGCAGCGCCTCGGGCCAGCGGCGCCAGTCGGGGCCGTGCCGCTCGGCGAGGGCGCACCAGGTGGCGTGGTCCTCCAGAGCTTGGCCGTGCTCGGCGAGGAAGTCGCAGTACGCGGCCCGGCGGCCGGGGCCGAGCGGGACTGCCACCAGCAGCTCCAGGGCCTCCCGCTTCAGGGCCCAGACCGCGTCCCGGTCGATCAGGGCGCCCGCTTCGAGCACTCCGGCGCGCAGGGCGTGGGCGCGGGCGGCCAGCTCGTCGGCGCGCTCCCGGTCGGCACCGGTCAGCCGGGTGTACTCGGGGATCAGCTCGATCCGCAGGTGGACCGGGTCGGGGAAGCGGCGTGAGGAGGGGCGGTAGGGGGAGGGGTCGGTGGGCGGGCCGGGGACGGCCGCGTGCAGCGGGTTGAGCTGGATGAAGCCGGTGCCCAGGGCGCGTCCGGCCCAGGCGGCGAGGTCGGCGAGGTCCCCGAGGTCGCCCATGCCCCAGGACTGCCGGGACAGCAGGGAGTACAGCTGCACCAGGAAGCCGTGGCTGCGGCCGGGCGGTGCGGGCACCCGGTCGGGCGCGACGATCAGCCGGGCGTGGGCGGCGCGGCCGTCGGGGGTCAGCGCGGACAGGGTGTGGATGCCCAGGGGTAACCGGGCGAGCGCCGCGGCGCTCGCCCCCGCCGGACCGGCGGGGATCTCGTCGGTCCGTCCGTCCTCGGTCTCCACCCGCAGGACGGTGCCCGCGGGGAGCCCGTCGAGGCCGGGCGGCCGGCTCGCGCGGGCGACGACGGTGGGCGGCAGCAAGGGGCGGCCGGGACCGTCGTCGTGAGCGGCCAGGGCGGCGCGTACGGCGTCCGGGGTCGAGGCGTCGACGCCCAGCGCGGCGAGCACGGCAACGACGGTGTCATCGGTGATGTGGACACTTCTGCCCGGTGCCGGCTCGTACGAAGTGGCGATGCCGTGCAACCGGGCGAGCCGCGCACGCCCCATGGGCCGTCAGACCTCCATGGACTCCGTCCCCAGGCCGGCGGCTGTGGGCTCGCTGGTCAGCGGCAGCTCGGCGGCGATCGGGACCTCGCTGGTCAGCGGGGCGGCGTCGGCGAGCGGGGGCTCGCTGGTCAGGGGCGGCTCGACGAAGCAGAAGGAGCCGGAGCCGTCGAGGCCGGAATCGGGGTCGGACACCCCGTCGAACAGATCACTCTCCACCGTCGCACCTCCCGGTTTGGAGGACAGAGCGTCGAGGAGCAGCTGAGCGGATGCGGCCACGAAGGCCTCCCGTTCATCGGCAATGGGACAACGGGGGCCCTACCCGCTCGAAGCAATCGCAGACGTGTCTCCTCGCGAAACGTGACCCACCTCACATTATCCCCGACGCAGGCGATTTCACTGCTCGGGACACCACAGGGCGCGAAGATCGCGGCGGAGCAGGGCCGCGCGGCGGAAGTTCTGCGGCACCGCACCCCTCGGCCGGACCACCCCGGGCACCGGCAACAACCCGCACATATCCGGCCCTCCGGGCCCCCACTCTCGCCCGGTTGACACCCTCACCGCCACAATGGTGGGCTCACCGCCCAGGAGCTGTCCGAGGGGACATCGGCGGGGAACAGGGGAAAAAGGGGTTGCCGGCGCAGAGCCGGCGAGCAGCGGGATGGGGACGAGGAGCAGCCGTGCGAGGCCGGGGCGTGTGGGGCGTCACAAGAGTCGGTAGGAACGGCAGGACAGGGGCGGGCACCCGTGCCCGGGTTGCGGGCACCACCGCGCTGGCCGCCGCGGTCATTGGAAGCCTGCTGGGCGGGGCGCCCGGCGCCCAGGCGGCGCCCGCCGACCCCGCCATCGGCAGCCCCGACCGCCCGGACCGGCCGGACCGGGTCGACAGCGGCCGGGTACCCGCCGTCTGGCCGCGCCCCCAGTCACTGCGGGAGCTCGGCGACGCCGTCCCGCTGGAGCACGGGGCGACCCTGGTCGCGGCGCCCGGCACCGACCCCTACGCACTGGACGTGCTGCGCGGCCTGCTCCGCGACGCCGGGGTGCGCACCGTCCGGGAGCAGGCCCCCGGCGACCGGCCGCCCCGGACCGGCCCGGTGATCCTGGTCGGCGGCGAGCCGGCCGAGGACGCCCTGCGGGCGCTGGGCGCCCCGGGCCGCGGCGACCTGCCCACCGGCGGCTACCGGCTGGCCGTGGGCCGGGCCGACGGGCGGGACACCGTCGCCCTGTCCGGCGTCGGCCCGGACGGCCTCTTCCACGCCGCGCAGACCCTGCGGCAGCTGGTCACCGACGCCCCGGGCGGCGGCCGGCAACTGGCGTCGGTCACCGTGCGGGACTGGCCCGGCACGGCCGTGCGCGGCACCACTGAGGGCTTCTTCGGCCAGCCCTGGACCCGCGCCCAGCGCCTGGCCCAGCTCGACTTCATGGGCCGCACCAAGCAGAACCGCTACCTCTACGCCCCCGGCGACGACCCCTACCGCCAGGCCCGGTGGCGCGACCCCTACCCGGCCGAGCAGCGCGCCGACTTCCGGGCGCTGGCCGAGCGGGCCCGCGCCAACCACGTCACGCTCGGCTGGGCGCTCGCCCCCGGGCAGGCGATGTGCTTCTCGTCCCAGGACGACCTGCGGGCGCTGCGGCGCAAGGTGGACGCGATGTGGGCGCTGGGCGTGCGCTCCTTCCAGCTGCAGTTCCAGGACGTCAGCTACGACGAGTGGCACTGCGGCGACGACGAGGACACCTTCGGCACCGGTCCGGAGGCCGCCGCCAAGGCGCAGGCCCGGGTCGCCAACGCGCTCGCCGAGCACCTCCGCGAGCGGCATCCGGAGGCCGGGCCGCTGTCGCTGATGCCGACCGAGTACTACCAGGACGGCTCGACCGCGTACCGCCGTGCGCTCGCCGATGCGCTGGGGGACCGGGTCGAGGTGGCCTGGACGGGCGTGGGGGTGGTGCCGCGCACCATCACCGGCTCCGAACTCGCCACCGCCCGCCAGGCGTTCGGCCACCCGCTGGTGACCATGGACAACTACCCGGTCAACGACTACGCCCAGGACCGGATCTTCCTTGGCCCCTACCGCGGCCGGGAGCCGGCCGTCGCCACTGGGTCGGCGGCGCTGCTCGCCAACGCCATGGAGCAGCCGCTCGCCTCCCGCATCCCGCTGTTCACCGCCGCCGACTACGCCTGGAACCCGCGCGACTACCGCCCGGCGGAGTCCTGGAGCGCGGCGATCGACGACCTGGCGGGCGGTGACCCCGGCTCCCGCGCCGCGCTCCGCGCGCTCGCCGGCAACGCCTCCTCCTCGCTGCTCAACCGCCGGGAATCGGGCTATCTGCAGCCGCTGATCGAGCGCTTCTGGCAGACCCGCGAGGCGGCGGTCAACGGCGGCCGGCCGGGCCGGGACGAGGACTACGCCAAGGCCGCCCGGGCGCTGCGCGCCGCCTTCCACACCATGAGCACCGCTCCCGACGGCCTCGGAACCGAGCTGTCCGCCGAAATCCGGCCCTGGGCCGAGCAGCTGGCCCGCTACGGCCGGGCCGGCGAGCAGGCCGTGGACACGCTGATGGCCCAGGCGAAGGACGACGGGGACGCCGCCTGGACGGCCCAGCGGGCGGTGCAGCGGCTGCGCAAGGAGATCGGGCGGAGCCCGGCGACGGTCGGCCGCGGGGTGCTGACCCCGTTCCTGGACCGGGCGATGACCGAGGCCGACGCCTGGACCGGCGCCCGGGGCGGCAGCCCGCGGCCCGGCGGGGACGCCGCCCGGGCCGCGATCACCGTCCCCTTCGAGCGGGCCCGCCCGCTGGCCGCGGTCACCGCGCTGACCGACCCAGGGCCGTCCGCGGGTGCGGTCTCCCTGGAGGCGCACGTCCCCGGCGAGGGCTGGCGGCGCCTCGACCAGCTCTCCCCGACCGGCTGGACGGAGGCCGCAACGCCCCGGCTGCGCGCCGATGCGGTCCGGCTGACCTGGGCGGACGGGGTGGACGCGCCGTCCGTCCACGCCCTGACGCCGTGGTTCGCGGACACCCCGGCGGCCGGTCTGGAGCTCTCCCGCACGGAGTCCGACGCACAGACCGGCGGCAGTGCCTCGGTCGACGCCCGGATCTTCTCCCGCCGCCCGGGCGACGTCCGCGAGCGGCTCACCGTCAAGGCGCCCAAGGGCTTCACCGTGCACGCCCCCAAGGTGGTCACCGCCCCGCGCGGCGGCACCGCGATGGTCCCGCTCACCGTGGACGTCCCCGAGAACGCCGCCTCCGGCAGCTATCGGATCCCAGTGTCCCTCGGCGACGAGACGCACACCCTGACCGTGCGGGTCTATCCGCGCACCGGCGGCAAGGACCTGGCGCACGGCACCGTGGCCACCTCCTCCGGGGACGAGACCGCCGATTTCCCGGCCTCCGCGGCCACCGACGGCGACCCGGGGACCCGCTGGTCCTCCCCCGCCGACGACCACGCCTGGCTGCAGTTCGCGCTGGCCCACCCGACCCACCTCGGCCGGCTGGTCCTGACCTGGCAGGACGCCTACGCGGCCGGCTACCGCATCGAGGTCTCCCCGGACGGCCGCAGCTGGCGCACGGCCGCCACGGTGCGGAACGGCAAGGGCGGCCGCGAGTCGATCAGGATGGACGCCCCGGACGTCCGCTTCGTCCGCATCCAGGGTGAGAAGCGGGCGACGCGGTTCGGGTACTCGCTCTGGTCGGTCGAGGCGTACGCGGTCGACGACGGTGGACAGGCGGCCGACGGTCGCGGGAACGGGACGGGCAACGGGCACGGGAACGGAGCTGACGACCGCGGGCAGGGGGCCGATGGTCGCGGGAAGGGCGCCGATGACCGTGGGCAGGGGGCCGGCGGGCAGGGAACGGGGTCCCAGGGCAGCGGCCAGGGCCTTCCGTAGTCCGTCGAAGGCCCTCGGTGTGGGCTCCCGGCCGTGCGCAGCGGTGAGCGGCAGGAGGTGACGACGGGCCGTCCGCCGTCACCTCCTGCCGCTCCGGGCCCGGACCGGCCCGGAACCGCAGATACGAAAAAGCCCGGACCGTCTACGCCGATACGGCGTCGATCCGGGCCAGGGCGTCATCCGCGCCGTACGGCTGCAAGTACGGCAGCCAGCGCGGATCCCGATGGCCCGTGCCGATGATCCGCCAGGCCAGACCTGACGGCGGTGCGGGTTGATGGCGCAGCCGCCAGCCGATCTCGGCGACATGACGGTCCGCTTTGATGTGGTTGCAGCGCCGGCACGCGGCGACGACGTTCTCCCAGGTGTGCTGACCTCCACGGCTGCGCGGGATGACGTGGTCGACGCTGGTTGCGACGCCACCGCAGTACATACAGCGCCCGCCGTCACGGGCGAACAGTGCCCGGCGGGTCAGTGGCACGGGGCCGCGAAAGGGCACCCGCACGAACCGCTTCAAGCGGACCACGCTCGGAGCAGGGACGACACGGGTTGCGCTGTGCATCAGGGCGCCGGATTCCTCAAGGCTGACGGCCTTCTCATTGAGGACGAGGATGAGCGCGCGGCGGAGCGGTACGACGCCGAGCGGCTCGTACGACGCGTTGAGGACCAGGACATGCGGCACGGGTGCCTCCTTGTACGCCGGCGGCGCGTGGCTCGCGCCGGGACGATCTCCCCACAGTGTCCCCCGGTGCCTGGTCGGAGCGCCACCATGACCGAGTAACGGGCCGGAGGTGTTTTCCACCACACCCCCGCACCTCCCGCCGGATACGGCTCATTCCGGCCGTCAGCGGACCTCCCGCCTCGAACATGGGCACGACCCGTTCCTGTTGCCCCGTTAGTGTGGTTGGTCTGCCCGGTCGCCGGGGGTCCCACTCGGGTCCGGGTCTGCTGTCCCACACGGAAGGTTCGACTGTGTACTGGTCCGCTTCGCCGGTCGCTGCCGCGCCCCTGAGCGCCACCGCGCCCAGTTCAACCGGCTCGACCTCGCTCGACGACGCCACGGAGAAGGCCACCAACGCCGCCGGCTGGGTTCAGGAGAACTGGGGGACGTGGCTCACGTCCGGCCTGCAGATCTTGCTGATCATCGTGATCGCGGTGGTGCTGCGCCATGTGATCCGGCGCACCATCACCAAGCTCATCGACCGGATGAACCGCACCGCGGCCGCCGCCCAGGGCACCGCGCTGGGCGGTCTGCTGGTCAACGCCGAGCGCCGCCGGCAGCGCTCGGAGGCCATCGGCTCGGTGCTGCGCAGCGTCGCCTCGTTCGTGATCATGGGCACCGCGGCGCTGACCGTCCTCTCGGTCCTCCAGATCAACCTGGCCCCGCTGCTGGCGAGCGCCGGTGTCGCCGGTGTCGCGATCGGCTTCGGCGCCCGCAACCTGGTCACCGACTTCCTCTCCGGCGTCTTCATGATCCTGGAGGACCAGTACGGCGTCGGCGACGAGATCGACGCGGGCGTGGCCACCGGTACGGTCATCGAGGTCGGCCTGCGCGTCACCAAGCTGCGCGGCCCCAACGGCGCGATCTGGTACATCCGCAACGGCGAGGTCAAGCGGATCGGCAACCTCAGCCAGGGCTGGTCCACCGCCGTCGTCGATGTGGTCCTCGCCGCCGACCAGGACCTGGAGCGGGCCCGCGACACCATCACCGCCGCCGGCAAGGAGATGTCCAAGGCCGAGCCGTGGAACGAGCAGTTGTGGGAGCCGGTGGAGGTCCTCGGCCTCAGCGAGGTCCACTTGGACACCGTCACCATCAGCGTCGCGGCCAAGACCATGCCCGGCAAGGCGCTCGGCGTCGAGCGCGAGATGCGTTGGCGGATCAAGCGTGCCCTGGACGCCGCCGGTGTCCACCTGGCCCCGCGTCCCCTCCCGGAGGACGAGGAAGAGCGCCCGTCCCCGGCCGACCCCAGCGCCGCTGTGGCGGCTCCCTCGGCCCTCAACAACCCGACGTCCCCCCAGTCCCTGGCCGCGGAGCCGCTGGCGGCGCCGAAGCTGGGCAAGTAGCCGCTTCCCCGGACCCGCCGCGGCGCCGCCCCGGAGCCTGGCAGGCGGGAGAGCAGGGCAAGGTAGAGGAAGAGAGCCCGTGGTGACAGGGGGCGGATGCGAGAGTCCTCGCGTCCGCCCCCTGTCGTTGCTCAGGTGTCGTTGCTCAGGTCGTGCCGGCGAGGCGCCGGCAGCCCGCACCCCGCGCTTCGGGAGGTGGCGGAACCCGGGCCGATTCGAGAACCCGTGGCCGGTCAGGAGAGGCCGAGCCCTCAGACGCTTCGCAAATCGCTCAGACGCTGCGCAGATCGCCCCTCACCCAATTGCGGAAGAACTCATATGCGCCTTTGCCGAGCGAGAAGCTCCCCGCATGATGGAGGCAATAGAAGCCGCCGTCCTCAGCCACCAGCATGATTCCGCCATCGGGCAGGTCGTATCCCACCCGGAACAGCCGCCGGTTCAACTCCTCCGACAATTCCGCGATCTCGCCGAAATCGCCTTCGTAGCCGCCGGTGGGGTTGATGACCAGCCGGCTTTCGGAATCAGTCGGGTGCGCCAAGGTCAGCAGGCCGAAGGAGGCGAGGAAGCTCTCCGCCGTCTCGAAGGGGGTGACCGGGAATCCCTCTCCCACCGAATCCTCCACCGCCGCCGAGATGAACTCCGCACACCGCTCCCCCACTTGCCTCTCCGGACTCCAGCCGTTTTCGGTCAGCCATTGCAGAATCTCTTCCCGCGACATTTCCGCAAGCACGAAACCCCAGATCCCTCAGCGGTGGACGGATACACCCGGCGCCGGCAGCCTATGCCCCCACTTCTGGCGCGCAAGGAGATCGGCGGCCCCGGGGTGCGCGACTCGCCGTGTGCGGGCCATTGACGCGGCCCGCGGGGCGGCCTACGTTCCTTTGCGCCGATTGGAAAGTTTGTTAACAGATGCTGGTGGTCGTGGCCTGCCGCCGGTGAACGGGGTGAGGGCATGGCCGGTGGGCGGGGACCGCAGGGAACGCGGGGGACGCGGGGGACGCCGGGGACACCAGGGACACCGGGGACGCCGGGGACGCCGGGGACGCCGAGAGTGTTGCGGGCCATGAACGACCGGGCCGCACTCGATCTTCTGGTGTCGCGCGGCCCGCTGACCCGCACCCGGGTCGGGGAGCTGACCGGGCTGTCCAAGCCGACCGCCTCGCAGCTGCTGGCCCGGCTGGAGGCCGCCGGACTGGTGCGCACGACCGGCAGCGTGACCGGGCGGCCGGGGCCCAGTGCGCGGCTGTACGAGATCAACCCGGAGGCGGCGCAGGTCGCGGCGCTGGCCGTGGACCAGGGGGGCGTCACCGCCGCGGTCGCCGACATCACCGGGCAGGTGCTCGGGGAGGAGCGGGTCGACACCGGTGCGGTGGCCGAGGACCTGCCGGACCGGATGGCCGAAGCGGTCGCCCGGGCCGTCGACGGGGCGCTGGCCAAGGGCAGGGTGCGGCGCGAGCAGCTGCACGGCATGGTGATCGGCACGCCCGGTGCGCTGGACCCGCAGACCGGCCGGCTGCGCTACGCCCCGCATCTGCCCGGCTGGCACGCGCGGGCGCTGCAACAGGAGCTGGCCCAGGTGCTCGGCACCCCGGTCACCATCGAGAACGATGTAAACCTGGCGGCGGTCGCCGAGCGGTACGACGGGGCCGCGCAGGGCGTCGACGACTTCGTGCTCGTGTGGGTGGACGAGGGCGTAGGCGCCGCGATCGTGCTCGGCGGGCAGCTCCGGCGCGGGGCCACCGGCGGCGCGGGCGAGATCGGCTATATGCCGCTGCCCGGCGCCCCGCTGGCGCGCGGCGGCGACCGCAGCGCCGCGCGCCCGGACGCCGGCGGCGGCTTCCAGCGGCTGGTCGGTTCCCCGAGCGTCATCGAACTGGCCCGGCAGTACGGGGCCACCAAGGCGCACACGGTCGAGGCGGCGCTGGCGCGTGACGACGTACGGGAGGAGGTCGCGCGGCGGCTGGCGACCGGGCTGGCCGCCGTGGTCGCGGTCGTCGATCCGCGGCTGGTGGTGCTCTCCGGCAAGGTGCCGCAGGCCGGCGGGGAGGCGCTGCGCGCCCTGGTCGAGGCGGAGTTCACCGGGCTCGCCCTGCCCCGGCCCGAACTGCGCCTCAGCGAAATCGTCGGCGACCCCGTCCTCACCGGCGCACTGCGAACGGCCCTGGCGGACGCCCGCCATGCGGTGTTCGACACCTCGGGCTGACCCGCGCGCTCCCGTTGTCCCCTTCCCGTCGAAAAGGGGGCCCATCGAGAAGGAGCCCTGCCAAGGGAGACCGTCGAAAAGGGGACCCGCCGAAAGGGGGCCCGTCGAGAAGGAGAGCCCGCCGTGTCGATGTCGCGCCCGCCCATCCGGATGTCCGCGGTACTGGCAGCGGCTGCCGCGTTAGCGCCGGCCAGGTGCGCCTGGCCGCCTTCTCCCACGGGCCGGGGTCCTGTGTCCTACGCGCCGGGGTCCCGTCTCCTACGGGCTGGAGTCCGGCAAGAGCGCCCCATAGCGCCGACCGGAACCCCCGGAACCTCACCACGGCGACCGCGCTGCTGGTCACGGCGCCGGTCGTCCCCGTCTTCTGCCGCGCTCAGAAGGCCTTCGTCGAAGGCCTCACCCGCACCGGAGGAAAGGGCTGATTGCGTATGCTGCCGTCCGCTGAAGGACGCCGCGCGCTCCCGCGCACCAAGCTCGCCGTGGTCGGCGGCGGCTCCACCTACACCCCCGAACTCATCGACGGCTTCGCGCGGTTGCGTGACGTCCTGCCGCTCGCTGAACTGGTCCTGATCGACCCGGCCCGGGACCGGCTGGAACGGGTGGGCGGCCTGGCCCGGCGGATCTTCGCCCGGCAGGGCCACCCGGGCACGATCTCCTGGACCGACGACCTCGACGCCGGGACCGACGGCGCCGACGCCGTGCTGCTGCAACTGCGCGTCGGCGGCCAGGCCGCCCGCAACCAGGACGAGACCTGGCCGCTGGAGTGCGGCTGCGTCGGTCAGGAGACCACCGGCGCCGGCGGCCTCGCCAAGGCGCTGCGCACCGTCCCCGTCGTCCTGGACATCGCCGAGCGGGTACGCCGCCGCAACCCCGGAGCCTGGATCGTCGACTTCACCAACCCCGTCGGCATCGTCACCCGCGCCCTGCTGACCCACGGTCACCGGGCCGTCGGACTGTGCAATGTGGCGATCGGCCTCCAGCGCAAGTTCGCCGGGCTGCTCGGCGTCACCCCGGACCAGGTCGAACTCGAGCACATCGGCCTCAACCACCTCACCTGGGAGCGGTCCGTACGCATCGGCGGGGAGGACGTCCTCCCCCGGCTCCTCGCCGACCACGGCGACACCCTCGCCGCCGATCTGCGGCTGCCCCGTACGGTCCTGGACCGCCTGGGCACCGTCCCGTCGTACTACCTGCGCTACTTCTACCAACATGACGCGGTGGTGGAGGAGTTGCGCGGCAGGCAGTCCCGGGCCGCCGAGGTCGCGGCCATCGAGCGCCGGCTCCTCACCCTCTACGCGGACCCCGCCCTCGACGAGAAGCCGGAGCTGCTGTCCCGGCGCGGCGGCGCCTACTACTCCGAAGCGGCCGTGGCGCTGACCTCCTCCCTGCTGGGTGACACCGGTGACGTCCAGGTCGTCAATGCCTTCAACGACGGGACCCTGCCCTTTCTGCCCGATGACGCGGTGATCGAGGTGCCGGCGAGGGTGGGCTCCTCCGGCCCCTCCCCCCTCCCCACCCGCCCCCTCGAACCGCTGTACACCGGCCTGATCTCCCATGTCACCGCCTATGAGCAACTGGCCCTGGAGGCGGCGCTCAAGGGCGGCCGGGACCGGGTGTTCACCGCCCTCCTCGCGCACCCCCTCATCGGGCAGACCGACGCCGCGGACCGGCTCACCGACCGGCTGATCGCACACAACCGGGAGCACCTCACATGGGCCTGACCGGTACCTCGCTCGCCGTCGACGCCGGCAACAGCAAGACCGATGTGGCGCTCGTGGCCGCCGACGGCAGACTGCTCGGCGCCGCGCGCGGCGGTGGCTTCCGGCCGCCGGTGGTCGGCACCGCCCGCGCGGTCGACGTGCTGGCCCCGCTGGTGGAATCCGCCCTTGCCCAGGCCTGGCCGACCGGCGACGGCCCGGCCCGCGGCGGACCGACCGGCAGCGGCCCGGTCGACCACCTCTCCGCCTTCCTCGCCAACGCCGACCTCCCCGTCGAGGAGACCGTCCTCACCCATGAGATCGCCGGCCGCGGCTGGGCCCGCACGGTCTCCGTACGCAATGACGCCTTCGCCCTGCTGCGGGCCGGACTGCCGGACGACGCGCCCCCGGTGGGTGTCGCCGTGGTGTGCGGGGCCGGCATCAACTGCGTCGGGCTCGGGCACGACGGCGGCACCGCCCGCTTCCCCGCCCTCGGCCGGCTCTCTGGCGACTGGGGCGGCGGCACCCAGCTCGCCGAGGAGGCGCTATGGGCCGCGGCCCGTGCCGAGGACGGCCGAGGCGACCCGACCGAACTGGCCCGCGCCCTCCCCGCCCACTTCGGCCTCACCACCGTGCTGGAGCTGATCGAGGCACTCCACCTGCACCACATCGCCGACCACCGTCGTCATGAACTCGCCCCCGTCCTCTTCGCCGTCGCGGCCTCCGGCGACCCGGTGGCACGCGCCCTCGTCGCCCGCCAGGCCGAGGAGATCGCCCTGCTGGCCGCCGTCGCCCTGCGGCGCCTCGGCCTCCTCGCCGAACCCGCGCCCGTGGTCCTCGGCGGCGGTGTCCTGGCGGCCCGTCACCCCCTCCTGTACGACCGCGTCGGCCAACTGCTCTCCGAACACGCCCCCGCGGCGGTCCCCCAGGTAGTCACCGCCCCTCCGGTACTGGGGGCCGCCCTGGACACCCTGGACCGCGCGAGGGCCAACGCCGCGGCCTACGCACGGCTCAGGGAGGCATGGACGTAGCAGAGGGAGAGCGGAGGGAAGCGCCGAAGGTCACGGCGATCATGCTGGGGGGCTACGAGGCCCTGCCGGCCCCCTGGCCTGCCGACACTGCCGAGCCCGGCGGGCGGGTTCGTGGCGGCGCACGCCGGCGCCGGGTGGCGGCCGTTGGGTCGTGATCCGAACAAGATCGGCGAAGTGCGGTGTGCCCGCGAGGAACGGCGGACATACTGCTGCCCATGCACCGGTCCCTGTCGTAAGCGCCCCACGGGCGCCGCGCGCGGGGCCGGGATCCGCGGTCAGCGACGAGGGGGAGGTTCCGTGGCGTCCATGCCGACCAGCAGCGTGGCACCGCCCTCCCCGGGGCGCCGGCCGGCCTGGGCCGAGGGCCTGGAGGAGCTGCGTGCCGCGGCGACCACCGAGCCCGGCCGGCTGCGGGTGATCGGCGCGGTGCTCGCCTTGCTGGTGGTGGTGTTCGGCGCGACCACCGCCTGGCAGGTCGCGGACCGGACGGCGGCCGCGGACGACGTGGTGGAGCGCAGCCAGCCCCTGACCGCGGACGCGGCGAGCATCTACCGGTCCCTGGCCGACGCGGACACCACGGCCGCCGGAGGCTTCCTGGCCGGCGTCGAGGGCAGCGCGGCGACCAGGAAGCGCTATGACGCCGACATCGCCACGGCGGCGGGGCTGCTGGCCAAGGCGTCCCGGAGCAGTCAGGGTGCGGACGGCGCGGACGAGCAGATCGCCCGGCTCAACCGGCTGCTACCGCGCTATACGGGCCTGGTGGAGACCGCGCGGGCGAACAACCGCCAGGGGCTGCCCCTGGGGGGCGCGTATCTGCGGTATGCCAACGCGCAGATGCGGACGGAACTCCTCCCGGCCGCCCGGGCGTTGTACGACGCGGAGACGGAACGGCTGGCGGCGGACTACGACGAGGCGAAGGCCTGGCCCTGGTGGGCGCTGGCGGCCGGGGTGGCGGCGGTCGGTGCGCTGGGCTGGGCGCAGCGGCGCCACTACCGGCGGACGAACCGGGTGTTCAACCGGGGACTGCTGACGGCGACGGCCGCTACGGTGGCGGTGTTGGTGTGGCTGGTGGCCGGACATGCGGTGGCGCGCGCGGGACTGACGGACTCGTACGAGCACGGCGCCCGGTCGCTGCGGGTGCTCAACGAGGCGCGGATCGATGCCCTACAGGCCCGTGGGGACGAGAATCTGACGCTGGTGGCCCGCGGTGCGGTGCTCACGGGCGACCAGCAGGACTTCTACGAGGCCGGCTTCCGGGCCCGGATGAAGGATCTGGCCGGTCCGGGTGATCATGGTGCGGCGGCGGTGCGGAGCAGGTTGGGGGCGGCGCTGGGGCTGGCGGACGACGCCGCGGGGCGGGACCCGGTGCGCGAGGCGCTGACGTACGTACGACAGTGGCAGGCGCGGCACGCTCAGGCGCGGGCGTCGGACGAAAAGGGCGATTACGACTGGGCGTTGGCGAAGGTGATCGGTGCGGAGGGCTCCACGGGCGCGTCGTTCGACCGGGTGGCGGCGGGGTTGCAGAAGGCACTGGTGCATGAACAGGCGGAGTTCCGGTCGGCGGCGGACGGCGGCCGCGGGGCGCTGGCCGGGCTGCCGGTCGGGGCCGGGGTGCTGGCCGCACTGGCGGCGGTGGGTGCGGTGCTGGGGATCGGGCGCAGGCTGGCGGAGTACCGGTGAGGGGGCCCGGTGAGGGGGACATGAGCGTGCGCGGGCGAGGGCTGCGGAATCTGCGGGCCGTTCTGGCGCCGGTCGCGGCGGGGATGGCGGTGATGGCGGCGGCAGCGGCGGTGCTGGTGCCGGCGCTGGGGAGCCGGCACGGGGCGGCCGGGGCGGACGGGAGGTCCGACGGCGGGCGGTTGCCGGCGACGCACCGTGCGTACCCTCCGGGGACGGCTCCGGGTGAGCCGGCGGTGGCGCCGTGCACCCAGCGGACCGCGGCGGAGAGCCTGCGGCCGTCGTCCGCGACGGGACCGTCGGTGGCGCGGATCAAGGAGCGGGGACAGCTGATCGTCGGGGTCGACCAGAACACTTACCGGTGGGGGTACCGCGACCCGGCGACCGGCAGGTTGGAGGGCTTCGACATCGACCTGGCGTGGGCGATCGCACGGGACATCCTGGGGCCGGACGCCAAGGTCGTCTTCAAGGCGGTGCCGACCAACCAGCGGATACCGGCGCTGCGGAAGCGCAGCGTCGACATGGTGGTGCGGACGATGACCATCAACTGCACCCGCAAACAACAGGTGGCGTTCTCGACGTCGTACTTCCAGGCGGGCCAGCAGGTACTGGCCCCGAAGGCGTCGGCGGTCCGGGGGTTCGACGACTCGCTGCGCGGCAAGCGGGTGTGCACGGCGGCGGGTTCGACGGGCGAGTCGGTGCTGGCGGAGCGGCGGCACGGCGCGAAGGTGCTGACGGTGCCCAACCAACTCGACTGTCTGGTGCGGCTACAGCTGGGCCAGGCGGACGCGGTGGTCACCGACAACGCGCTGGCTGCGGCGCAGGCGGCGCAGGACCCGACGGTGAAGCTGAAGGGCGCGCCGTTCACCGACGAGGCGTACGGCGTGGCGATGAACAAGGGCGACACGGACCTGGTGCGCCGGGTCAACAAGGTCCTGGACGACTACCGGGGCGGCGGGGACGCCAACAGCCCCTGGATGCGGGCGTACCGCACCTGGTTGCAGGCCGATATGCCGGGGATTTCCGGGCCGCCGTCGCCCGAGTACAGCGACTGACCCCGCGAAGGGGGCGGAGTGCGGACGATCCGCCCCAAGGAGCGGTGTACCGGCCGATCACCGCACGGAGCGGCCCGATTCCGTTCACTATGGAGGAGAAGGAGGAAGCGGAGGGAGCCGAAGCCGCAGCAGCCAACCGGTCGCGCAACCGCCGTGCACCGTACGCGTAGGGGAGAGGTGAGCGATGGGGGTCCCAGGACCCTTCCCCGGTTCTCCGGGGAGGCCCGATGGCCCGGTGCTGGGCCAGGAGGAGGTGGACCGCGCCCTGGCGCGGCTCGGCGCCGAGTACGAGGCGATCGAGACCTCACTGCTGGCGCTGCAGGACCATGCCGGGCGCCGGCTTCTGGAGGGCGCTGAGCTGGCGGGCACCACCAAGGAGCGCTGGACCGCCACCGAGCGGACCATCACCGTCCTGTGGTCGCTGTTCGACGCCTGTACGGCGACGCTCCGTTCGGCGCGGGACGTACGGGCGCGACGGCGCTGGCCGTCCCCGGAGGACCTGGCGGAGCTGACCGGGCTGCTGCGGGACGGGGTGGCGGTGCCGGGTGCTGCCCCGGAGGACGCCGGGGAGGACGGCGGGGAGGACGGCGCACAGACCGGCGCCGCCCCGGAGGGCGGGCGGTACACCCTGGAGGAGCTCGTCGAGCGGATCAACGGGCTGTACGCCCGTTCGCTGGATGTGATCGTCGCGGCCGATGCGGTCTGGTCGGCGCTGCCGGCCCGTATAGACCTGCTCTCCGCCGAGTTGCAGCGCACCCGGTCGCTGGCGCACTCGGTGGGGGTGCGCCCGGGCGAGCACCCGGCGGGCGACGACCTGGAGCGGATCACCGAGGAGCTGGTGCGGCTGCGGGCTCAGGTGATCGCCGATCCGCTGGCGTTCTGGGTGTCGTCGTCGACGGGGAGTTCGGCGCCCGGCGGGGGCCGCCCGGACACCGGCCGCTACGACCGTGCGGCGCGTGCGCTGGAGGAGATCCGGCGGGAGGTGGCCGCGGTGCTGGACGTCCGGCAGGACGCGGAGCAGCGGCTGATGCAGCTGCGCGATGTGCTCTCCCGCGCCGACCGGACGCTGACCGAGGCGCGGCAGGCGCGCGGTGAGGTGCTGGCGAAGATCGCCGCGTCGGAGGTGCCGGCCGTCAGTGGTCCGTCGACCGCGCTGCACGAGCAGTTGGCGACGGCCGCGGAGTACCGCAGGCGGGCGCAGTGGCACCGGCTCTCCCCGCTGCTGGACAGCCTGGAGGAGCGGGCGGAGGACGAACTCCAGCGGGCCCGTGAGTCGTTGACGGCGGTCACCGCGCCGCTCGCGGTGCGCGCCGAGCTGCGCGGCCGGCTGGACGCCTACCGGGCGAAGGCGGCGCGGCACGCGGTGGCGGACGATCCGCTGCTGGTGGAGCGGTACGACGCGGCCCGCCGGATGCTGTGGAGCGCGCCGTGTGACCTGCGGGCGGCCGAGCACGCGGTGTGGCGTTATCAGCAGGCGGCGGCGGAGGCGTTGGCTCCGCAACAGCTGGAGGGCAGGGGGGAACGGTGACGCAGCGGACCGAGGAGCGCTGCCAGCGACGGGACTGCACGGGCCGCTACGAGGATGCCGGCGGCGGCGAGCGGTACTGCGACCGGTGCGGGCTGGCGCCGGTGGTGTCCCCGGACGGGCTGCTGTCCTCGCCGCCCACGGGCCTGACGGGCCGTGCGCTCGCGGGCCGGCTGTCGGACCGTGAGGCGGCCGGGGCGCTGCTGACGGTCCCCTCCCCCGCCCCGGCTCCCGCGCCCGGCTCCGCGCCCGGCTCCGCGCCGGCGTCCCGGCGCTCCGCACCGTCCCGACGCTCGGTGTCGGGGCGGCTGACCGGTGGTGCGCCGACCCGCGGCGCGGCGGTGGTGTCGGTGCGCAGCACGGGCGGCGGCGCGCCCTCCGTCCCGTCCCGTGGGCGGCTGGGCGCGGGCCTGGTGACGGTGCCGCAGGTGTCGCGGCCGGACCCGCGGGCGGCGGTGCTGGAGCATCCGGAGGTGCCCGAGCGCAAGCGGTTCTGCAGCCGGGCGGACTGCGGCGCCCCGGTAGGGCGGTCCCGCGAGGGCACACCGGGCCGCACCGAGGGGTTCTGCACGACGTGCGGCCATCCGTACAGCTTCGTGCCCAAGCTGCGGCCCGGGGAGACGGTCCACGACCAGTACGAGGTCGTGGGCTGTCTGGCCCACGGCGGGCTCGGCTGGATCTATCTGGCGACCGACCGCGCGGTCTCCGACCGGTGGGTGGTCCTCAAGGGGCTGCTGGACACCGGTGACGAGGAGGCGCTGGCGGTAGCGATGTCCGAGCGGCGCTTCCTCGCCGAGATCGAGCACGCCAACATCGTGCGGATCTACAACTTCGTGGAGCACCTCGACCAGGTGACGGGCAGCCTCGACGGGTACATCGTCATGGAGTACGTCGGCGGCACCTCGCTCAAGGACATCGCCAACGGGCGGCGCACCCCCCGCGGCAGGCGCGACCCGCTGCCGGTCGAGCAGGCCTGTGCGTACGGCATCGAGGCGCTGGAGGCGCTCGGCCATCTGCACGACCGCGGCTTCCTGTACTGCGACTTCAAGGTCGACAACGCCATCCAGCAGCAGGACCGGCTCAAGCTGATCGACATGGGCGCGGTGCGGCGGATGGACGACCAGGTGAGCCCGATCTACGGCACGATCGGCTACCAGGCGCCCGAGATCGCCGAGCTGGGCCCCTCGGTGGCCTCGGACCTGTACACGGTCGCCCGCACCCTCGCCGTGCTCACCTTCGACTTCCAGGGCTACACCAACGTCTTCGCCGACTCGCTGCCCGACCCGGACCACATCGAGGTGTTCCGCACCTACGAGTCGTTCTACCGGCTGCTGGTGCGCGCCACCGACCCCGACCCGGAGCGCCGGTTCGGGTCGGCGGAGGAGATGGCCGAGCAGCTGACGGGCGTGCTGCGGGAGGTGGTGGCGCTCGGCTCGGGCGAGCCGCGGCCGGCGCTGTCCACGCTGTTCGGGCCCGAGCTGCGGGCGGTGGACACCGAGGTGATGCCTCCTGCGGAAGGCGACGGTTCCCTGCTGGGGGCGCGCGGCGGGGCCCCGACCCGTGCCGCGGGGCCGGGCCGTCCCGTGCTGCGTCCCCTCGACGTCGCCGCCGCCGCCCTGGCGCTGCCGGTGCCCCGGGTCGACCCGCGCGACCCCAATGCCGGGCTGCTCGCCGGGCTGTTGACCGCCTCCCCCACCGAGCTGCTGGGTGCCCTGCGCTCGGCCCCCGCCGACTCCCCGGAGGTCCGGCTGCGGGAGGTGCGCGCCCATCTGGAGGGCGGCGACGGGACCGCGGCACAGGCGGTACTGGAGGCGATCGCCGCCGACCCCGGGGAGCCCGCGCAGACCTGGGCCGGCACGACGGCGGGCGGTAAGGACCCCTGGGAGCAGGACGCCGACTGGCGGGTGGTGTGGCACCGCGGGCTGGTGGCGCTGGCCAGCGGGGACCGGGAGGGCGCCGCGCTGGCCTTCGACGCGGTCTACGACGCGTTCCCCGGCGAGCCGGCACCGAAGCTGGCCCTGGGCATCTGCGCGGAGCTGCTGGGGCAGTTGGACAATGCGGTGGAGTACTACCGCCTGGTGTGGGTGGTGGACCGCGGCTTCGTCAGCGCGGCGTTCGGGCTGGCCCGGGTGCGGCTGGCGACCGGCGACCGGGCGGGTGCGGTGGCGGCACTGGAGTCCGTACCGGAGTCGTCCATCCACTACACGGCGGCGCGGATGGCGGCGGTCCGCGCCCGGCTGCGGCAGCGCCCGCCGGGCGATCCGCTGCTGGCGGATCTGCGGGCGGCCGCCCAACAGGTCGAGGCCCTCGCGGACTTCGGTCTGGACGCCGAACGACGGGAACAACTCGCCACCGAGGTACTGGGCACCGCCCTGGACTGGGTACTCTCCGGGGGCCACGGTGCCGGCCCGGACGACGAAGGGGCCCTGGACGGGCGGTCGGAGCTGCTCGGCAGCCGACTGACCGAGCGGGGTCTGCGGCTGGGCCTGGAGCGGTCGTACCGCCTACTGGCGCGGCTGGCGCAGCGTGGTGAGAAGAGGATCGAGCTGGTGGAGCGGGCCAACCGCTTCCGCCCCAGGACGTGGGTGTGAGATGGGTGTGACGGGGCCGTCGTCGTGTGCGGCGTGCGGTGAACCGCTCGGTGCGGGGGACAGGTTCTGCGGCCGGTGTGGCGCCGCGCTGACGGCACCGGCCGGACCGCCGGCCTACGGGGTGCCGCCGGGGTACGGGGTACCGCCGGGGTACGGGGTACCGCCCGTTCCTCCGGTGCCGCCCGGGTTCGGGGCGCGCGGCGTTCCGCCCATGCCGCCCATGCCGCCGGGGCCACCGCCTGCGCCGGCCGCGCCATCGGGACCGGCTGCGTCACCGGAGCCAGCCGCGCCATCGGGACTTACACCGGAGCCAGCTGCGGCGCCGGGACCGGCCGTGGCACCAGAGCCTGCCGTGGCACCGGAGCCTGCGGCCGTGCCCGCCCGGCCCGCCGCGTCGGCTGGGTCGGGAGGGTCTGCCGGGTCGGGCGCGCCTGCCGGGTCGGGCGCGTCTGCTGGGGCTTCGGCGCCCTCTGGACCGACCGCGGCCGCGGCGGCGTCCGACGGGCCCACCGACCCGCCTCCACCGGACCCCACCACCCGCCTTCCCTACGGGGACGACGGCGCGGCGCCCGCGCCGGCGGCCGACCCCCGCGTCGCCGGGTACGAGGCGGTCGCCGATGCGGCCGCCGCGGCGGGAACCGGTGCGGCAGGGACCAGTGCGGCGGGAACCGGTGCGGCAGGGACCGGCGCCCCGCTCGCGGAGGGCGGCCCGTCGGGCGCCCCCGCTGAGGGGACCCGCCGCTGCACCGCCTGCCCGTCCGGGGCCGTGGACGCCGATGGCCGCTGCGGGCAGTGCGGCCGGCTCCAGCCGCCCGAACGCGACCACATGGAGCACGCGTTGGGCGGCGTCGCCGCGGTCAGCGACCGGGGCCACCGCCACCACCGCAACGAGGACTTCTTCGCCCTGCGGTCCGCCGCGCTGCCGGACGGCGGCCCGGCGGTGATCGCGGTGGTCTGCGACGGGGTCTCCTCGGCGACCCGCCCGGACGAGGCGTCCACGGCGGCGTCGGAGGCCGCCGGCGAGGCGCTGGCGGCCTCCCTGCCGACCGGTGTGCACCCCCAACAGGCCATGCACGACGCGGTGCTGGCGGCCTCCGCAGCGGTGGACGCACTGGCCGCCGACCCCGCCATGGCGCACGACGAACACCGTCAGCAGAACGCCCCGGCCTGCACGTTCGTCGGCGCTGTGGTCGGCGGCGGACTGCTGACCGTCGGCTGGGTCGGTGACAGCCGCGCCTACTGGATCCCCGACGACCGGACGGCGCCGCCCGTCCGGCTCACCGAGGACGACTCCTGGGCCGCCCAGATGATCGCCAACAACCTGATGTCCGAGGCCGAGGCGAACGCCGACGAGCGCGCCCACGCCATCACGGGCTGGCTCGGCGCCGACGCCTACGAGGTGGAGCCGCACACCACGACGTTCAAACCGGACGGCCCCGGTGTCGTGGTGGTGTGCACGGACGGGCTGTGGAACTACGCCGAGTCCGCGGAGCAGATGGCCGCGGTACTCCCGCACGACGCCCCCGCCCGGCCGCTGGACGCCGCCCGGACGCTGGTCACCCACGCCCTCGACGGCGGCGGGCACGACAACGTCACCGTGGCGGTGGTGCGGTTCCCGGACCCGAAGGGACCGACGGGCCCGGCCTGACGGGCGGGCCCGGCCTGACGGGCGGATCCGGCCCCACGGGCGGGTCCAGCCCGACGGGCGGCACCAGCCCCACGGGCGACGCGGGCGGTGTCGGACTCGGTGCCGGTGTCCGGTTTCGGTGTCCGGTTCCGGTGTCGGTGCCCCACGGGTTCCGGTGCCGGTTCCGGTGCCGGTACCTGTATCGGTGTCGATGTCGATGTCCGTGTCCATGTCGGTGTCGGTGCCCATGTCGGTGTCGGTGCCCGTACCGGTACGGCAACGCGCGGAGCGGGGGCCTTTTCCGCCAACGGGCGCGCCGCCCATGTGGGATTGATCATTCCTGGGCCGGACCGGCGCCCCTCGCCGGCCCGGTGGCGGGCGCCGCCGCCTCGCATACCGACCGTCCGGGCGGCCGGCGCCGGCGTCCCAACCCCCGGCAATCCGCAGGTCGGACACCACACTGCACCCTTAAAAGCAGCACAAGTCGGGCCAACAGCAGGGTGATTCCGGTAAGTCCGGAGATATCGGCGCCACCCCCGCGAAACCGGACTGTCCGGTACCGATTGCGAACGGCGCGAGGCAGGGGGCGGTGGCGAATCTCCTTGCGAAGGTGGTGGGCGTCGCCGTAGCCGCGACCGGTACTGTGCGACTGCGGGCGACGGCCGCCGAGGCGCTACGGGACGACTCCCGGGACGTGCGCACCGGCACCCGTTCGCCCCGCGCAGCAGCCATAAAGAACCGCAATCAGCACCGACACGATCAGTACCGAGCAGCGCCCGAAAGAAACGGTACGGAGGGGGAAGAACCGACATGCCTACCTGCCCGAGCGGCCACCAGTCGGTGGCCGAAGACTGGTGCGAGGTGTGCGGCCAGCGGATGGCGGGTGCTGTCCCCCCGCCACCCTCTCTGCCTGCCGGCTTCCTGAACGCCCCGCCCGGCCAGCCGACCGGAGCGCCCACGCCGCCTCCGGGCCAGCCCGGTCCCCCTCCGGGCCAGCCCGGTCCGCCGCCCGGTATGCCCGGACCCGGTGGCCCCGGCCCCGGACCCGACCAGGGCGGATACGGCTTCCCACCCCCCAGCCCCGAGGGCCCCGGCCCCGGTCCCGGTCCCGGCACCCAGGGTGACCAGGGCGGCTACGGTTTCCCGCATCCCGCACCCGGCCCCGGCGGCCCCGACTTCGGCGGCCCCGGCCCCAGCCAGCCGCAGGGCATGCCGCCCGGTGGCCCCGGCACCCAGGGCGGCCAGGGCGGCTACGGCTTCCCGCCCCCCGCACCCGGCCCCGGCGGCCCCGACTTCGGCGGCCCCGGCCCCAGCCCCGAAGGCCCCGGCACCCACGGTGGCCAGGGTGGCTACGGCTTCCCGCCGCCCGCACCCGGCCCCGGACCCGGCGGCCCCGGCCCCGGCCCCGGCCCCGTTCAGCCGCAGGGCATGCCGCCCGGCATGCCCGGCCCCGACTCCTCCCCGCAGCCCGAGCTGTGCCCGCAGTGCGGTACGCAGCGGGCGGCCATGGCGCCGTTCTGCGAGACGTGCCAGTACAGCTTCCTCACCAACTCCCCGATGTCCTACGCCCCGGCGCCCGGCCAGCAGCCCGGCCCGCCGCCCGGCATGCCCGGCCCCGGCGGCCCCGACTTCGGTGGCCCCGGCACCCAAGGCGGCCAGGGCGGATACGGCTTCCCGCCCCCCGCACCCGGCCCCGAGGGCCCCGGCCCCCAGGGTGACCAGGGCGGATACGGCTTCCCGCCCCCCGCACCCGGCCCCGGCCAGCCGCCCGGCATGCCGCCCGGTGGCCCCGGCCAGCCCGGCCAGCCCGGCCCCGGCGGCTTCCCCGGTGGCTTCCCCGGCGAGCCCGGACCGCCGCCCGGCATGCCCGGACCCGGCCCGGTCGGCCAGCCCGGACCGCCGCCGCAGCAGCAGGCGGACGACTGGCCGCTGAGCCCTCCCGGGGGCCAGCCCGGACCGTCGCCGATGGCGCCCCCGCCCCTGGGAGCCCAGGCGGGACCCCCGCCGATGGCGCCCGCGCCGCCCGGCCCCGGCCCGCAGGCCCCGTTCGAGCAGCAGCAGCCGCCCGCGCCGTTCCCGCCGCAGCAGCCGGGACCGTACGAGCAGCAGCAGCCGCAGGGCCCGGGTCCGGACCAGCAGTGGAACGGCGGCGGCACCGGCCAGGGTCCCGCGGCGCCGCCGCAGGGTCCGGCGCCGGTCGTCGGCACCGGCTGGGTGGTGGCCATCGCGCCCGACCGCGAGTACTTCATGGCGATGATGGGCCGCAGTGGCCCGGAGGCGGCGGGGCTCAACCTGCCCGCCTACTCTCCCGAGCAGGTGAGGCCGCTCGCCAACGGGCAGCTCGCGATCGGCCGGCGCCGCAACAGCACGGGCGAGTCCCCGGACATCGACCTGGGCAGCACGCCGGAGGACCCCGGCGTCTCGCACCAGCACGCACTGCTCGTCCAACAGCAGGACGGCAGCTGGGCGGTGGTGGACCAGAACTCCACCAACGGCACCACGATCAACCTCGCCGAGGACCCGATCCAGCCCTATGTGCCGGTGCCGCTCCATGAGGGCGACCGGGTGCACGTCGGCGCCTGGACGACGCTGACGATCCGCCGGGGCTGACCCCGGACCGCAGCCCGGACACAGCGGGGCGTGACCAACTGGTCACGCCCCGCTGTGCCGTTCCCGAGCGGCACCGGGGCGACCGTCCTACGACCGGAGTCCTGGTCCGGAGCGTCTGCCACCATGGACGGGTGAACGAGATTCCGCACGGCACGGTTCAGGAGCAGACCTTCTACGAGCAGGTCGGCGGCGAGGAGACCTTCCGCCGCCTGGTGCACCGCTTCTACCAGGGCGTCGCCGAGGACCCGCTGCTGCGGCCGATGTACCCGGAGGAGGACCTGGGCCCGGCCGAGGACCGGCTGGCGCTCTTCCTCATGCAGTACTGGGGCGGCCCGCGCACGTACAGCGAGGGCCGCGGGCACCCCCGGCTGCGGATGCGGCACGCCCCGTTCACCGTCGACCGGGCCGCACACGACGCCTGGCTGCGGCACATGCGGGACGCGGTGGACTCCCTCGGCCTCTCCGAGGAGCACACCACGCAGCTGTGGGACTACCTCACCTATGCGGCCGCGTCGATGGTCAACTCCCTGGACTGAGTCCCGGGCGGGGCCACACGGAGCGCACACCGGGATCGGGGCTGAGAAACCCGTCACACCATCCGACTCCGGCGCCACTCCGGTCCATCCCGTCACGATCCGGTCAAGGTGACCTGCAAACCGCTTACCGGACGCCTCCGCCTCTGACAGCATCGTTCCGTCTGAGTGGTGCTGAGCGCGGCAGGGGGGACCGTGACCGGCTTCATCGTCTTACGGGTACGGGCACACCGGCTACTGCTGGCCGCCGCACTGCTCTCGGTGCTGCTGACCACCACGGTGCTGACCACGCTGGCGGCCTTCTCCGGCGCGGTCGGCGACGCCGGGCTGCGGGCGGCGCTGCGGAACCGGTCCGCGGCGGCAGCGGCGCTCCAGGTGACGGCCCCCCTGCCCGCGGACGGGCGGGACGCCGGTGACCGCGCGGTCGCCAAGGGAGCCCAACGGGCCTTCGACGGGCTGCCGTTCACGGTGCACACCCTGACCCGCTCCGGTCCGTACGCCCTCCCCCGCGCCCTCCGGCCGCCCGGTGCGCGGGGCGGCGAGCCGGACCTCACCCACCTCGCGGCCCTGGACCGCTCCCGCCTCACCCTGGTCGGCGGGCACTGGCCGGGGCGCGTCCGGCGCGGGCCGCTGCCGGTCGCCCTCCCGGAGGCCGCCGCCGCCCGACTGAAGATCACGCCGGGCCGCCGGCTCACCCTCGACAGCCGGCTGTCCGGCCCCGCCCGCCTGACCGTCGAGGTCACCGGCGTCTACCGGCCCGCGGACCGCACCGACCCGTACTGGAAGCTCGACGAGCTCGGCGGGCGCGGGGTGCGCACCCTGGGCTTCACCACGTACGGGCCGCTGCTCACCGACCCGACGGCGTTCCGCGGCGGCCCGCTGGTGCAGGACTCGGTCGGCTGGCTCGCCACCGCCGACTTCCGCACCCTGACCGCCGACCGGCTGGAGGCGCTGGGCGCCGCCGCCGGCCGCGCCCCCAAGGCGCTGATGGCCGACCCGGCGTTCGCCGGCCACGCCACCGCCGGCACCGAACTGCCCGAGGCGCTGGGCGCGTTACGGCAGGCGCTGCTGGTGAACCGGTCGACGATCCTGATCGTCGCCCTCCAGCTGCTGCTGCTCGCCGGCTATGCGCTGCTGCTGGTCGCACGGATGCTGAGCACCGAACGGGCCGGTGAGACCGCGCTGTTGCGGGCCCGCGGCGGGTCGCGGCGGCGGATCGCCGGGCTGGCGCTCACCGAGTCGCTGTTGCTGGCGGCGCCGGCCGCGGTGGGCGCCCCGCTGCTGACCGGCCCGCTGATGCACCTGCTGGCCGGCAGTGGCGCCCTGGCCCGGATCGGGCTGCCGCTGGACACCCGGCTGACCGGCACGACCTGGCTGACCGGCGTCGCGGTGGCACTGGGCTGCGCGCTCGCGGTGGCCGCGCCGGCGCTGCTGCGGACCGGTACGGACGCGCAGCAGCGGCGGCGGGCGCGGGCGCTGCCCGGCGTGCTGCGGGCCGGCGCGGACCTCGGGCTACTGGTGATCGCCGCGGTCGCCTACGGGCAGCTCCAGGGGCAGACCGCGGACGGCGCCGGCGGGGTGCTGACCGGTGACGCCCACGGCCGGCTCGGCATCGACCCGGTGCTGGTGGCCGCCCCGGCGCTGGCGCTGCTGGCCGGCACGGTGCTGACGCTGCGGCTGCTGCCGCTCGCCGCCCGGATCGCCGAGCGCGCGGCGGCCCGCGGCCGGGGCCTGGCCATGGCGCTGGCCGGCTGGCAGATCAGCCGCCGCTCTTCCCCGAGCTCTCAACTCCGTTCGAGCAGAGGAGACGCCAACCGCGGCGCCGGCCCCGTACTGCTGCTGGTGCTGGCCACCGCGCTGGGCATGCTGGCGATCGGCCAGCGCGCCTCCTGGGACCGCTCCCAGGACGACCAGGCCGACTTCCGGGCCGGCGTGCCGGTGCGCGTATTAGCCAGCAGGACACCGCAGTTGGGGCAGGGCGGCGGTTATGCGGCGGTGCCCGGCGTGGCCGCTGCGCTGCCCGCCGGGCAGGCCGTACTGGACCTGCCGGACGGCACGGCCTCCTCGCTGCTGGCCCTGGACGCCCGGCGCTCGGCCGGGGCGCTGCTGCTCCGCGGCGACCTGGTGGGCGGCGGCGCCGAGGGCCCACCCGGAGAGGCGGCGGACGCGGTGCTGCGCGCGGTGGCGCCGCCCGCCGGCGCCCCGGGGACGCCGGCGGGCAGCGGGACGCCCGGGGTCGGCATCCCGTCCGGTACCGCCCGGTTACGCCTCACCGCCACCGTGCGCTCCCTGCGGACCCTGCCCGCCCCGGTGGCCGGGGCGCGGGACACCGGGCCGGTGCCCGCCACCCTCTCCGTGGTCGTCACCGACGGCTTCGGCGTCCCCTACACCCTGCCGCTCGGGCCGCTCGCCGCCGACGGCCGGCGGCACACGCTGGAGGCCGACCTCGCGGCGGCGGCCGGCGCGCCGACCGGTCGCCCGGCCGGGCCGCTGCGACTGACCGGGCTGGTCGCGGACATGGACCAGCCGCCGGTCCCACACCGGCAGCGGCTGACCGTCTCCGCCGCGCAGGCCGTCGGCGCCGACGGCACCCCCCGGACCCTGACCGCACCGGCCGGCCTCGGCTGGCGGCCGGAGATCAGCGAGAGGAGCAGCGGGGTGGGCGGGCGGTCCGGTCCCCGGGCGGACCGGACCGAGGTGCCCGAGGGCGGTCTGCTGTCCCAGACGTACGACACCGGCGCCCAGGCCGAGGAGCAGTGGGGCGCGGCGGCGACCGGGGTACGGATCAGCGCCGCGCACCCGAAGCGGCCGGCGCTCGCCGCCGTGGCCACCGAGGCGTTCCTGCACGACCGCGGCTCCACGGTGGGCGCGGTGCTCGACCTGCCGGTCAACGGGCAGTCCCTGCCGGTGCGGATCGTCCGGGCGGTGCGGGCGCTGCCGGGCCCGGCGGACGACGCCGGGCCGTCCTCGGCCGGTCTGCTGGTCGACTTCGGGGCCGTCAACGAGGCACTGGCGGACCGCGGCGCCGCGCCGCTGACCGCCACCGAGTGGTGGCTGCGCCCCGCGCCGGGTGCGACGGCGAAGGTCGTCACCGCGCTGCGCGCCCGCCCGGACACCGACCCCGGACAGGTCCTGGTCCGCGACGAGATCGCCCGGCAGCTGCACGACGATCCGCTGGGCCTCGGCCCGCGGAGCGCGCTGACCGCGGCGGCGGTGGTCGCGGTGGCGCTGGCGGCGGTGGGCTTCGCGGTGAGCGCCGCCGGTTCGGTCCGCGAACGGACCCGGGAGTTCGCGGTGTTGCGGGCCCTGGGGGCGCCCCGTCCGCAGCTGGCCCGGATGATCGCCGCCGAGCAGGGGGTGTTGATCGCGCTGGCGCTGGGCGTCGGTGTGGCCCTGGGGGCGGTGCTGACCCGGGCGGTGGTCCCGCTGGTCGTGCTGACCGCTGCGGCGGGCCGCCCGGTGCCGCCGGTCCTGGTGGAGCTGCCGCCCGGCCAGGTGGTGGCGCTGCTGGCGGCGGTTGCGGCGGTCCCGCTGCTGGTCGTGCTGGGCACCGGGCTGCGCCGTGGCGACCCGGTGCGGGCGCTGCGCGGCCAAGGAGTGCTGTGACGATGACCGAGCTGCTGGTAGGCGGGGGCCGATGAGCGCGCTCACCTGGACGGAACTGCTGCGCATCCGGCTGCGGACGGGGCGCGGGGCGGCGCTGGCGCTGGGCGCGCTGGTGCTGGTCACCGCGTTCCTCGCGGCGGCCTTCCCACGGGGCGTGGAGGCGTACGAGACGCGCGGGGTGCGCCATGCGCTGGGTTCGGCGCCGCCCGAGCAGCAGACGCTGGAGGTCTCCATCGCCCGGGCGGACCTGCCCGGTGCCGGTGTCCGGGCCGCCTACGGGGCGGCCGAGCTCACCCGCCAGGACCGGGCGCTGCGGGAGCGGTTCGACGCGCCGCTGCGGATCGCGGAGGGCGGGACCCAGTACGGCGTGCGCACCACCGCCCCGCTCACCGCGTACGACCCCGGGCTGCCCAGGCCCGACGGCCCCGGCCCCGGCCTGTCGCTGTACGCGGTGTCCGGGCTCGCCCGGCACGCCACGGTTACCGAGGGGCGGCTGCCGCGGGGCGCCGCCCCCGGGGAGCGCACCCTGGAGGCGGCGGTGACCGTGGCCGCCGCCCGCACCCTGCACCTCCGCGTCGGCGGCACCCTGCACCCGGAGGGCCTGACGGTACGGATCTGCGGGCTGCTCACCCCGCGCGACCCGGACGGCGTGTACTGGGCGGTGGACCCGGTGCTGACCGCCGCCCGGCTGACCAGCACCGGGGAGCAGCCACCGAGGCGGTTCTGGCGGGCGGCTCTGCTGCTGTCCCCGCAGGACGGGCCGGCGCTGCTGCCCACCGGAGGGAAGCCGGAGAAGTTCTGGCGCTACCCGGTCGACGCGAGCCGGCTGACCGCGGGGCAGGCCCCGCTGCTGCGGGACCGGCTGAGCTCCCTCCAACACGGCGCGGGCCTGGCCCGGTTGCGCACCGTCGCGGGCGGCGGCGCCCTCGCCGACAGCGCGGTGGACGGCCTGCTGGACGGCTTCGGGCGGATGCGGACGGCGATCGCCCCGGTGGTCGCGGTGGCCGCGTTCGGCATCGGCACCGTCGCCGGCGTGGTCCTGCTGCTGTCCGGTGCGCTGGCGGCGGCCCGACGGGCCCCGGAGCTGGCACTACTGCGGGCCCGCGGGGCGTCGCTGGCCGGGCTGACCGGGCAACTGGCCGCGGAGACCGCGGTGGTGGCGCTGCCCGCGGCCGCGGCCGGCGGCGGGCTGGCGCTGCTGGTCACGCCCGGCGAGCAGGCACTGCCGTCGCTGCTGGCGGCGGCCGGCACCGGGCTGCTGGGCACCCTCGCCCTGCCGCTGCGGGCCGCCGTCGCCCACCGCCGCCCCCGCCCCGCGGTACGCGCCGACCTGACCGCCGCCCGCCCCTCTCGGCGCCGTACGGTCGCCGAACTGACCGTGCTGGTCCTGGCGGCCGGTGCGGTGGTCGCGCTGCGCCGTCGCGGAACAGCCACCGGCGGCGGGGTGGACGCGCTGGTCAGCGCCGCCCCGGTGCTGATCGGGGTGATCGCGGCGATCGCCCTGATGCGGCTCTACCCACTCCCGCTGCGGCTGGCGGCCCGGCCCGCCGCCCGGTCCTCCGGGCTGACCGGCTTCCTCGCACTGGCGCGCGCCGGCCGCGCCCCGGCCACCGCCGGGCTGCCGCTGCTGGCGCTGTTGGTGGCGCTCACCACGGCGTCCTTCGGCGGCTCGGTGCTCGCCGGTATCGACTCCGCCCGGGACCACGCGGCGCTGACCGCGGTCGGCGCGGACGCCCGGATCTCCGCCGACCGGCCGCTGCCCGAGAAGCTCCGGCGGGCCGTGGCGGCGGTGCGCGGCGTCGACGGGGCGGTGCCGCTGCGCCTCAGCGTCCAGGCGGCGGACGACGGTGGCCCGCCGCTCTATCTGGTGATCGCGGACGCCGAGGCGTACTCCCGGCTGGCCCGCGCCACCGGTCTGGGCGCCTTCTCCGCCGCCGAACTGGCCGATCCCGGCGGCGACCGGCCGCTGCCCGCGCTGGTCTCACCCCGCTACCTGACCCGCTTCGGGCGGGCCCCGCAGGCCCTGCAGCCGGAGTTCGGCCAGCTGGTCGTGCGTCCGGTCGCGGTGCGCGCCGACACCCCCGCCCAGCCCGGGGGCGACTTCGTACTGGTCAACGCGCGGAGCGTGGCCCGGCGGTACCCGGACACCTATGCCGACCCCGCCAACGGGCCCAGCGTCCTGCTGCTGTCCGGCCACGCGCTGGACACCGGGGCGCTGCGCACCGCCGTCCGGGCGCACTCCCCGGCCGCGGCACCCGCCCGGCTGACCCTGCGGTCCGCCGAACGCGCGGCCCTCGCCGACCCGCCCCTCCAGCAGGGCGCCGAGCGCCTCTACACGGCCGCCGTGGCGGCCGGCACCGGCTTCGCGCTGCTGGCCCTGCTGCTGTCGCTGCTGCAGACCGCCCCGCAGCGCCGCCAACTCCTCACCATGCTCCGCACCATGGGGCTGCCCCCGGGGCAGGGGCGGCGGCTGATGGTGCTGGAGGCGCTGCCGCAGGCGCTGCTGGCGGCCGGCGGCGGGGTGCTGGTCGGGGCCGCCGCGATCAGGCTGCTGAGCCCGGGGACGGACCTCACCCCGCTCGCGCTGCCCGGCGGCCGGGGCGGCGGCACGGCGGACACCGTACGGCTGGGGGCCGATCCGATGTCGCTGCTGGCGCCGTCGGCGGGCGTGGTCGTCCTGGCCCTGGCGGTGGTGGCGGCCCATGCCTGGCTGAGTGAACGGCGCCGCGAAGGCACCGAGTTGCGAGGGGGAGAGCGCCCATGACCACCGGGAAGGTACCCATGACCGGCGGGAGAGAGCCCATGACCGACGCCCCCTCGCCCACCGCGGCCGGCCGCCCGCCCGGCACCCCACCGCCGGCGAGCCTGGACGAGCTGGAGCGGCGCGCGGCGTCCCGGCGCGGGCAGCCCGCCTACGGGCACGACGCGCTGATCGCCTGCGACCGCCTGGTGCGGGTCTTCTCCACCGACGGGGTCGAGGTGCAGGCCCTCCAGGGGCTCGATCTGCTGGTCGCGGAGGGCGAGTTGATGGCGCTGGTGGGGGCGTCCGGGAGCGGCAAGTCCACCCTGATGAACATCCTCGCCGGACTGGACGTGCCGACCGCCGGCGCCGCCCGGGTCGCCGGCCGTGACCTGTTGGCGATGGACGCCCGGGCCCGGCTCGCCTACCGGCGCGAGGTCGTGGGGTTCGTCTGGCAGCAGACCGCGCGCAACCTCCTGCCGTACCTGACCGCCCAGCAGAACGTGATGCTGCCGATGCAGCTGCGCGGCGGCCGGCGCCGGGCGGCCCGGGCGGAGGCGGCCGAGCAACTGCTGTCGATGCTCGCCCTCGACCACTGCCGGGACCGCCGTCCGCACCAGCTCTCCGGCGGCGAACAGCAGCGCACCGCCATCGCGGTGGCGCTGGCCAACACCCCATCGGTGCTGCTGGCCGACGAGCCGACCGGTGAGCTGGACTCGGGGACCGCCGAGCAGGTCTTCACCGCGTTCCGCACCGCCAACGAGGAGCTGGGCACCACGATCGTGATCGTCACCCATGACCAGGCGGTGGCGAGCGAGGTGCGGCGCACCGTCGCGATCCGGGACGGGCGCACCTCGTCGGAGGTGCTGCGACGCACCGAACGGGACGCCGCCACCGGCCAGGAGTCCCTGGTCGCCCGCGAGTACGCGATGCTCGACCGGGCCGGCCGGCTCCAGCTCCCGGCCGACTACACCAGCAGCCTGGGCATGGCGCACCGGGTCCTGCTGGAGCTGGAGAGCGACCACATCGGGGTGTGGCCGGACGACGCGACGCGCGGCGCGACACCGGAGGGCGATCAGCCGGAGGAGGACCGGTAGCCGTCGGAACGGCGTGCCGAACGGCGCGCCAGCGCCCGTCGGAGCCGGAGCGCCCGGCGCGCCCGTCAGACCGGCGTGACGCTCAGACCGACGTGACCGTCAGCCCGGCGTGACGTTCAGACCGGCGTGACCGTCAGCCCCGACAGTCCCGTGAGCCCGGCCGGTCCCCCGCTGCGGACGGCGATCGACCCGTACGGGGTGCTCAGCCGCAGCCAGCCGCCCGCGGACAGCAGGCTCAGCTGCTGGGGCTGCGGCTGGGGCCGGTCCGTCGGAACGGGCGTACCGGGTGCGGCGGTTCGGGCCCCGGCGAGCCTCCCGGCCCGCGCAGGACGGAGGAAGCCCAGCGCCTGGGCGGCGTGCGCGGCGCGCAGCGGGAGGTGGGTGTCGCCGAGGGTGCGCGACCAGATCTCCCGGCCGATGCGGTCCCGCTCGGCGCGGGTGCGGTGCTGGGGCGGCAGCGCCTCGTCCCGGGCGCGGAACTCGGCGACCGCGGCGGCCACCGCGCGCACCAGCGCCTCGGGCGCCGGCAGGCCGGGCATCCGCTGCCAGCCGCCGCGCGGCGGCAGCACACCGGTCCACGGCGGGCCGGTGACCGCGGCGGGCACCGTCAGCGTCCCCGCCGGCTCCTCGATCCCTTCGAGGAGATCACCGGCCGAGACGGTGATGTCCAGCGGCTCGCCGGTGTCCTCGGCGAGCCGTGCCGTGCGGATCGCCAGCACCTCGAAGGACGGCGGGCGGCCGAAGACGGCGAGTACCCCGCCGCCGGCCTGGAGCCGCACCGCGGCGGCCCGGTCGTAGTGGATCAGCCGGGCGAGGAAGGCGGCGAGGTCCGCCGCCTCCCCCGCGTCGGCCAGGTGCAGCGCCGTCATACCGCGGAGCGTCCTCCCTGGTGCGCGGCGTCGTCCAGATACTCCTTGAGGATCGCCTTCTCCTCCGCGGTCAGGCGGCGCGGGCGCTCCTCGGTGAAGTTGTACGGCACGACGACGGTCGAGGCCCGCAGGTAGAGGGTGTCCTCGTCCTTGACCTCGTAGGCGACCGTCATCGACGCCGCGCTGACCTTCGTCACCCACAACTCGACGGTGACCGGCTCGGGCCGGTGCACCAACGGCCGCACATAGTCGATCTCGTGCCGGGCGACGACCGAGCCGCCCGTGAACGACGGGCTGCCGTCCCCCGGCGCCAGCCGGCGCATGAAGTCGATCCGCGCCTCTTCGAGGTAGCGGACGAACACCGCGTTGTTGACGTGGCCGAACGCGTCCATGTCCGACCAGCGCAGGGGGCAGGAGTAGAGATGACGCACGCCGGTCAGCCCCGGGTGAGCTTCTTGTACGTGGCGCGGTGCGGACGGGCTGCGTCCGGGCCGAGCCGCTCGATCTTGTTCTTCTCGTAGGACTCGAAGTTGCCCTCGAACCAGAACCACTTGGAGTCGCCCTCGTACGCCAGGATGTGGGTGGCGACGCGGTCGAGGAACCAGCGGTCGTGGGAGACGACCACGGCGCAGCCCGGGAACTCCAGCAGCGCGTTCTCCAGCGACGACAGGGTCTCGACGTCGAGGTCGTTGGTCGGCTCGTCGAGGAGCAGGAGGTTGCCGCCCTGCTTGAGGGTGAGCGCGAGGTTGAGGCGGTTGCGCTCACCACCCGAGAGCACACCGGCCGGCTTCTGCTGGTCGGGGCCCTTGAAGCCGAAGGCGCTCACGTAGGCGCGCGAGGGCATCTCGACCTGGCCGACGTTGATGTAGTCCAGCTCGTCCGAGACCACAGCCCACAGGGTCTTCTTGGGGTCGATGTTCGCCCGGCCCTGGTCGACGTAGGAGATCTTGACGGTCTCGCCGACCTTGATGTCGCCGGAGTCCGGGGTCTCCAGGCCCTGGATCATCTTGAACAGCGTGGTCTTGCCGGCGCCGTTCGGGCCGATGACACCGACGATGCCGTTGCGCGGCAGGGTGAAGCTCAGGTCCTCGATCAGGACCTTCTCGCCGAAGGCCTTGTTGAGCTTGTCCACCTCGACGACGACGTTGCCCAGGCGCGGGCCCGGCGGGATCTGGATCTCCTCGAAGTCCAGCTTCCGCATCTTGTCCGCCTCGGCGGCCATCTCTTCGTAACGGGTCAGGCGGGCCTTGGACTTGGCCTGGCGGCCCTTGGCGTTGGAGCGGACCCACTCCAGCTCTTCCTTCAGACGCTTGGCACGCTTGGCGTCCTTCTGGCCCTCGACCTTCAGGCGGGTGGCCTTCTTGTCGAGGTAGGTGGAGTAGTTGCCCTCGTACGGGTGGGCGCGGCCACGGTCGAGCTCGAGGATCCACTGGGCGACGTTGTCGAGGAAGTACCGGTCGTGGGTGACGGCGACGACGGTGCCGGGGTACTTCGCGAGGTGCTGCTCCAGCCACTGCACGGACTCGGCGTCCAGGTGGTTGGTGGGCTCGTCGAGGAGCAGCAGGTCGGGGGCCTCCAGCAGCAGCTTGCACAGCGCCACGCGGCGGCGCTCACCACCGGAGAGGTTGGTGACCGCCCAGTCACCGGGCGGGCAGCCCAGCGCGTCCATGGCCTGCTCCAGCTGGGTGTCCAGGTCCCACGCGTTGGCGTGGTCCAGGTCCTCCTGGAGCTTGCCCATCTCCTCCATGAGCTCGTCGGAGTAGTCGGTGGCCATCAGCTCGGCGACTTCGTTGAAGCGCCGGAGCTTGCCCATGATCTCCTTGGCGCCGTCCTGGACGTTCTCCAGCACCGTCTTGGACTCGTCCAGCGGCGGCTCCTGCAGGAGCATGCCGACGCTGTAGCCGGGCGACAGGAAGGCATCGCCGTTCGACGGCTGCTCAAGACCGGCCATGATCTTCAGCACCGTGGACTTACCGGCACCGTTGGGACCCACGACACCGATCTTTGCGCCCGGCAGGAAGTTCAGCGTCACGTCATCGAGGATGACCTTGTCGCCGTGCGCCTTGCGCGCCTTGCGCATCGTGTAGATGTACTCAGCCAAGAGAAACCGTCCGGCAGATTGGATCGATCAGGGTCTGTGCGGCACCGCCCGGGGCCACAGTGCGCCGAGGCCGAGGGAGGGCAGATACACCCCATCTTGCCGTACGTCCATCGCCGGAAGGAAACGGGTGCCGAGGGGCAGACAGCAGTCGGCCCCGAAGCGTCACAACGCTCCGGGGCCACGGGGTGTTCCCGCGGCGGCCGCCCGGTCGTCTTCCGGATGCGGGCGGTCGCCGCTTGTCACTACGGGGTGTTACTGCGGTGTTACCACCGCGCCACCGGTGTCACTGGTACCAGCGGTGGCACGGCGGGGTGACGGGCCTACCACCCGCCCGGACCACCGTCCGGGCGGGCCCTGCCGTCCTTACGCCTGGGTGCCGGTCTTCTTCTTACGGAGGAAGAACACCGCGGCGCCGCCGACCACGACCAGGACGACCGCGACGCCCGCGATCACCGGGGTGGCGCTGCTGGAACCGGTCTCGGCCAGGTCGGTGCCGTGGCCGCCGCCGGTGCTGCTGCCGCCGACCGACGCCGGGCTGGGCTTCGAGGAGGGCTTGCCGCCGCCGCTGCCCGCGGTCTTGCAGTCCAGGACGCCGGTGAAGGTCTTCTTGAAGCCGCCCGCACCGGTGATGGTGATGTCGTACGGCTGGTCCTCGCCCACCGGAACGGTCACGGTCTGCGACTTGCCGGGTGCGACGTCGTAGTCCTTGCCGGACAGCTTGAAGCGGAACGCCTCATCGCCCTTGTTGGTGGCGGTGACGTCCACGCCGCCCTTGGCGCAGTTCTTCTCGGCGGTGATCGCCGGGATGGCGCCCTGCTTCTTCCAGGAGACCGTGGCGGCCGCGGAGACCGTGGACTCGCTGGAGCCGGCCAGGATCTGGGTCTGGCTCTTGGCGTGCTCACCGATGCCGGTGAAGGCGCGGCCGACCGGGACCTTGGTCGCGGCCTGGGCGGTCAGCGAGGTGGTGCCGTCCGCGGCGCCCTTGGGCACGTCGAAGAACAGCTGGGTGCCGTCGGCGGCGCTGGTGACCGCCTTGCCGTCCTTGCCGACGACCTTCACACCGGCCGGCACATTGGCGGCCGGGGAGATCGTCACGCTGTCGGCGTTGGTGTGCACGGTGACCGGGCCGAGCTTGCTGCCGGACTTGCCGGAGACCGCCGGCGGGTCCAGCGTCAGGGAGGCCTTGGGCTCCTCGACGCTCTGCGCGCTCTTCTCCAGGTACTCGGCGAGCTTCTCAGCCGCCGGGTCGACCGCGTCCACCTTGACGTGGTCGGAGAAGCGCCAGATCGCGACCTGGGTACCGGCCGCGGCGGTCTTCTCGGTGAGGTTCCCGGCACCGGCCTTGGAGGCCAGCTGGGCCAGGTCGTTCACCTGCGGGTAGGAGTTCTGCAGGATCCAGCGGATCTTGCCGGCGTCCGCGTTGTTGTGCAGCGACGAGGCGCTCCAGGGCACTTCCTGGTACTTGGCCTGCTGCTGCGTCGGGTTGTGGATGTCGATGCAGTACGTCTGGAGCGTGCCGCCGTTGTCCACCGACATCTCGAAGAGGCCGGCGCCGACGCGCTGGTCCCCGCCGTCGCTGTGCACGACCGCCTGGTCGAAGGTCTTCAGCCCGCCGAGCGTGGCTGTGGCACCCCCCTGAGACGGGGTCGTGTCATCCGCCGCGGCAGTCCCCGCGGTGGCTATCGCGCCCGCCGCGACCAGGCCCGAGGCCACAACCGCGGCGGCAAGGCGGGCTGCGCCCCGCCTCTTTATCGAAAGCATGAATTTCCCCTCTGGGCGAGGCGGTCGCGTGGGGAAGGTGCCTCGCCGAAAGATCCCAAGACTCAACAGCCGAACGTCAGCCCCCGTGGGCCCCCGTGAGTACTCGTCGGATCCTAAGGAGCAGGCGCACCAGGGTCCCCGGTAATGCCCTCCGATAAGCGATCCGAATCGCAATCGTTACCGTTGCACACCACCCTGACCTGCCATTATCGATAAATCCCCGATCACTTTGGGCCCCTTGATGCCCTCAGGGGCGAATTGCCCGGTGGCAAGGGCGCATCCTGCACAAACGGCGCCGAGGATTCCAGTTCGTTTGCGCCCCGTGACCCGGTGCGGACGGACCGCTTCCGCGACGGCAACCGCGCAGCCGTTCCCCCCTCCACACCCCTCTCCGCCCCCACCGCCACCGCCCGCACCCGCCCAGAACCTCTGTCCCGCCGCCCCACGGTGCTTACCTCCGACTTCACAACTGGCCCTGCCTCCCTTCCCGTTCCCCTTCCCGTTCCCCTGCCCCTTTCCGTTCCCGCTCCCGTTCCTACTCCTGCTTCCCTTCCTGTTCCTGCTCCCGTTCCCATGCTTGTCACTGCGCTTGTCCGCGTACTTGTCGCTGTGCTTGTTGCTGTGCTTGTCGCTGCGCTTGTTGCCGTGCTTGTCCCACCGCTCGGCTCCGTGGTCGCCCCAGGCTCGGAATCCGCGCCCGCCCCCGGATCTCTCCCCGGCTCCGCATCCACGCCTGCCCCCGAGTTGACCCCCGGCTCCGCACCCACGCCTGCCCCCGAGTTGCCCCCCGGCTCCGCATCCGTCTCCCGGCCGAAGTGCGCCGCCATCCGCGCCGCCCGAACCACCCGGCGGAACGCCGCCGTACCGCGCGAGAGATCGTGCCCGATCGCCACCGCATCGACCTCGGCGGAGAACCAGCGCTGCCCACCACGCTCGGGGGGCTGCTCCCCTTCCCGCAGCCGTAGCCGCCCCTGCACCACAAGCGGTTCCCCCACCGCCACCGACGCGGCGACGTTGTCCGCGAGTCCACGCCACGACCGCACCGTGTAGAAGCTCGTCTCCCCGTCCGTCCAGCGCTCCTGCGCCTTGTCCCACCGCCGGGACGTCGCCGCCAGCCGGAACCTCGCCACCGTCACCCCCGCGGCCGTCTGCCGGTGCTCCACCGCCGTCGCGGCATTCCCCACCAACGTCACCATCGTGTCGTTCACCGCACACGCCTCCCCCGTCTGCTGTGCGCTCGCCCTTCGCTCGCGCTGCGTTGACCTCATGCTGTACGGATCCGGCGCGGTCCGCGGCGGCCTGTGGACCGACGACCGACTGTGGACAACTCGGCCACTCGAAAGGGTCAACTCGACTGCCCGCAAGGGGCCACACAGCCTCCCAGGGGAGGCACTCAACAGCCGTCACCACCTCACGCGGGACACCGATGCCACCGGCGCGACGACTGATACGACGTCAGGCACCGGCCCTCACAGACCGCATGTCCCATGCGCCGGCCTCAGTCCGGACGCCTCAATCCGCATACGGACACGCATCCGCAATTCGCAATTCGGAATTCGCAGCCCGCAGTCCGCATTCCGCGAAGCCGGCGGCATCGACACCCCCGGCGTCACACGCCGGACGCCACCGCGTACTGCTCCCGCACCTCGCGATAGCGCAACAGCTCCGCGGCGACCGGCTCCAGCACCCGGGCCCGCCCACAGCCCGCCGCCGCCCCCCGCAGCCTCCGCTCGGCCTCCTGCCCGTACCTCTTGGCCGGGCCGCGCGCCACCACCCGGCACATCCACGACAGCGCCGGGCCGCCCACCGAGCCGACGATCGCCGGAAGCAGCCCGGAGATCCAGGCGGTGGCATCGCCCACCCCAGTGACGGCCGCCAACAGCCACAGCATCCCGACGACTTGGAGGGTGGACAGCAGGCCCTGCAGCGCGGCGGCCACCGTCCACCACCGAGGCTTCACCGCCGGCCCGCCCTTGAGCGACTCCTCGGAATCGGCCGCCACCTTGTCCAGCGCCTCCGGCAGACCCTGCGCGCCCCGCTCGGCCGCCTCCCGGACCGCCTGTGCCCACGGCGCCGGCAGCCCGTGCGCGGCCTCGCCGGCCACGGCCCGTACGGCCTGTTCCACCGCCGGCCGGGCCGCCGCCCGCCCGTCCGCCCCGGCATCGGCTGCCCCGGAGAGCCCGAGCGGTCCCGATACTCCGGCCGTCCGAACCGCCCCGGACGGACCTGACGACCTGGTCGACCGGGTCGACCTGCTGACGGCCGCGTGCCCGGTACCCGTCGCCCCGGCCTGTCCCGCGTTCGTCGCCCCGGCCCGCCCCGCGTTCGTCGCCCCGATCCGCCCCGCATCCGTCGCTCCGGCGGCTCCCCGGGCGGCCCCGACTCCCCGCCGTCCCGTACGCCGCCGCCCCCGCATCCGTGCCCACGGGGAGCCACACGCCCGCTCCGCGTACCAGAGCCAGTCGCGCTCCGCCGCGCGCCCGATGGCCACCGCACCGACCGCGTCGGCCAGCCGGGCATCGAACTCCTCACGTGCCCGTTCCGTCAGCCCGACTTGGCTCCGGGCCACATACACCGACCGCAACCGCTCGGCCGCCGCATCCACATCGGCCGCCAGCCGCCGGTCCGCCGCCCCCCGTTCCGCGACGAACTGGCCCAGCGCCTCCCGCAGTTCCGGCACGCCCTTGCCGGTCGCGGCGGACAGCGCCAGCACCGCCGCCCCGGGCTCCCCGTGCTCGCCGAGCGCCAGCCCGTCCTCGTCCAGCAGCCGGCGCAGGTCGTCCACCACCTGGTCCGCGGCGTCCCCGGGCAGCCGGTCCACCTGGTTGAGGACGACGAACATGACCTCCGCGTAGCCCGCCAGCGGCCGCAGATACCGCTCGTGCAGCACCGCATCCGCGTACTTCTCCGGGTCCACCACCCAGATCACCGCGTCCACCAGCTCCAGCATCCGATCCACCTGCGCACGGTGCTCGGTGGCCGAGGAGTCATGGTCGGGCAGGTCGATCAGGATGAGACCGCGTAGCTCGGAGCCGCCGTCGGCAGGTGCATGGCGACGGTGCGCAGGCACGCCCAGCCGATGCAACAGCCCCTCGGCACCCGGCCGACCACCGGGCCACACACACGCCACCGGCTCGGCGGTCGTCGGCCGCCGCGGCCCGACCTGCGAACGGTTCGCCCCGGCCAACGCATTGAACAAGGAGGACTTGCCGCTTCCGGTGGCCCCCGCGATCGCCACCACGGTGTGCTCACCGGACAGCCGGTACCGCTCGTCGGCCACCTCCAGCACCCGCCCGGCCGCCTCCAGCGTCCGCCCGTCGAGCCGGGACCGCGACAGCGCGATCAGTTCCCGCAGTGCCTCCAGCCGGCCCCGCAGCCTTCCTCCGGCGGCGCGCCGCCCTCCATCGGGCACCCACCGGTACCCCTCCCCGCCCGCGAGCACCGCGTCCGCCGGCAGCCGGGGCTGGATCAGCGCCTCAACGTCGCCGGACGACCCGCCGGGCACGCCGGGCACGCCGGGCACGCCGGGCACGCCGGGCACGCCGGGCACGCCGGGCACGCCGGGCACGCCGTAACCATCGGACACGCCGGACGCGCCGGCCCCGTCCGGCACGCCGACCCCGTCGCACGATCCGCCGGCCCCTTCGCGCCCCCCGTAGGCCCCGTTGCCCGGTCCGTCGACCCTGTTGCGCGATCCATAGACCCCGTCGCGCGCTCCGTCGCGCACTTCGTCGGCCGATCCCCCGTACGCCCCCGCGGAGCACGCCGTACGCGCCCCGGGCGGCGAAGCGCCAGGCGAGCCGCCTCGGGACGCGCCGGGCGGCTCCGTAGGCGATGCGCCATGCCAGCCGGCGAGGGGCGCGTCGTGCGCCGTGCCGTACGGCGTACCAGGTGATCCGCCATGAGAAGCGGCTGGGGAGGCGGCGCACAACGCCGAGCGTGGCGCGGCCGGCAACGCCGGTGGTGTGGTGTGCGACACGGCGCGGGACGCTGCGCATGTCTCGTCACCCGCTTCCTCACGCTCCGCCACGACATCCGTGACCCCCGTGGCACCCGTGGCACCCACGGCACCCACGGCACCCGTGGCCCGCCCGGACATCGCCGCGGACGGCTCTTTCGCCCTCTCCCCTTTACTCTCCCTCCGCACGTCCTCTCCCGTGGAGCCCGCATACCGCACCCTGCGCGCGATCAGCCCGTCATCCCACGTCCCGACCGCGCCACTCCCGGTTCCGCGCTCCCCTCCCGGCCCTTCTCCGGGTCCTCCTGCCGGCCCTTCTCCGAGCCCGCCTGCCGGCTCCCCTCTCGACTCTCCTGCCGCGGGAGCCACCCGCTCCACTCCCACCTCCCGCTCCCCCGTCCCCGCATCCGCTCCCCCCTCCGGGCCCTCGCCGGCCCCGATCACTGTGCTGCCGCTCACCCCGACACCTCCTCCTTGGCCAACTCCCGCTCGATCCCCGCCCCGTGCTCCGCCCGCGTCCCTGGCATCGGCCCGGCCGCCACCGGGGGCGTCGCCCGCCCCTCCCACGTCTTCTGTTCCGCCTTCCGCTCCCGCTGCATGACCGACAGCGCGGCGATCAGCTCCGCCTGCTGTTCCGGTGGAACGGTCAGCTCGTCCAAGGGCGCCAGCCGGCGGTCGCGCTCGGTGTCCAACGCCCGCTCCAGACAGGTGGTCAACAGCCGGGCGCCCCGGTCGCAGAGCCGCAGCGCGGTCTGCGCGCCCAGGAGGTCGGCGAGGTTCTCGCCCGCCGTACGGGCACGCCGTCCGCCGAGCAGTGCGGTGGCCAGGAGCGCAGCGGACTCCTCCGGTTCCACCGAGCCCACCCGCTCCCCGGCCTGCCCGGCCCGCGCCTCCCGGGTCTCCTCCTCGGCCAGCTCCTCCAGGCAGCGCCGCCAACGCCGCACGATCACGCCCAGCCGCTCACCGGCGTCCGCCGCCCCCGCGGCCGCCGTCAGGGACACCTCCGCCGCCGCGGGATCCCGCCGCCAGGCCTCCGCGGCCCGCTCGTCGGCCTCCGCCACGGCGCAGGCCAGCAACGAGGTGAGCCCGTCCGTCAACGCGTCGAGCAGTTCGTCGCTGCGACCGCCGAACCCGTGGCCGCGCCAGTGGGCGCGGGCGTCCCCGGACAGCACCTCGCCGGCCGCGACCTCCTGCCGCACCCGCTCCGCGGCGCGCTCGTACGCCTCCTCGACCCGCCCGGCCAGCCGCAGAGCCGCGGCGTGCTGGGCGGCGGCGGCCCCGGCCAGCGCCGGGAGCCGGCTGCGCAGCGAGGCGATCACACCGGCCGCCGTGCGCTCCGCGGCGGCGGCGCGGGCAGCCGAGTCCTTGGCGTGCCGCTCCAGCCAGTCCCGCAGCGCGGCAACGGCCGTGGCGGGCAGCAGCCCGCTGCCGCCGCCGGCGGACTCGGGCAACTCGGGAATGGTGAACCGCGGGACGTGGCCGAGTCCGGCCCGCTGCAGCAGCTCGGCGTACCGCCCGGAGATATCGGTGGCGATCTGGTGCGGCACCCGGTCCAGCACGGTCACCAGCGTGACGTCGTACTCCTTGGCCGTCCGCAGCAGATGCCAGGGCACCGCGTCCGCGTACCGGGCGGCCGTGGTGACCAGCACCCACACGTCCGCCGCGCAGATCAGCTCGGCCGCCAGCTCCCGGTTGCGCGCGACCAGGGAATCGATGTCCGGCGCATCCAGCAGCGCCACCCCGCTGGGCAGGGCCGCATCGGCCTCGATCCGCACCGTACGCGCCGCGGACCCGCCGCCGGCACGCCGGGAAGCCGCCCGGCCACCGCCGTACGTGCCGTACCCGCCCGCCGCGGAACCACCGCCGGCCGTCGGACAGTCCCGCTCCTCCTCGGCCTCCGCCGCTCCCCCGTCGTCCTGCTCGGGGACCCACACCCGGGTGAGGTGCGGCAGCACCCGTGGCCCGGAGAACCAGTGGACGTCCTCGGGATGGCAGACCAGCACCGGGGTGCGCGTCGTCGGCCGGAGCACCCCGGCCTCCGAGACGCGCCGCCCGACCAGCGAGTTGACCAGGGTGGACTTGCCCGCCCCGGTGGATCCGCCGATGACGGCCAACAGCGGGGCCTGGGGGGACCGGAGGCGGGGAATCACATAGTCGTCGAGCTGGGCGAGCAGCTCGTCCCGGTTGCGCCGGGCCCGGGCAGCGCCCCGTAGTGGCAGCGGAAAGCGTGCGGCATCGACACGGTTGCGCAGAACGGACAGTGCGTCGATCAGCCGGGGTCGTACGTCCAAGGTCGCCACATGTGAAGAATGCCCAATTTCGTTAGCTTTTTGAAGCGTATAGCCCTTCGTGCGCGCCGCAAGAACCCCCACAGAACGGGACGAGTGACCCATGAGACGATTGCGACAAGCGGGACGCAGGCATAACGAGTGCACAACACCCGAGGCCCAGGGCGCCAAAAGCGATGCAGGATTCGTACCTGCCTGCGATTATCGGGACCGCTTCACCGAACCTCCACAACGTGCCACGGAGGTGAAGCAACCGGGACGAGGCACCCGGACCTCTATCCTTGACCGCGGTCCGTGATCCACGTCCACACCCGGCCCCCGTAGCTCAGTGGATAGAGCAGGTGCCTTCTAAGCACTTGGCCGCAGGTTCGAGTCCTGCCGGGGGCGCTTTCTTCTCCTGTTTCGCAGCCCTCCCTCGCGGAGGGCTTTTTTGCAGGTCAGGGGCGGTTTAGCGAGTCCGGGTCGGCGTGGGCCGCGCCGGGAACGGACGGCGGGATCGCGCGGGTCAGTGGCTTCAATGCCTGGCTAACCGCCGTGAACACAGCCCGCTCGGGGCACGGAGCGGTCCCACCGCCCAGCGGACGGGACGTGAACGGCGGCAGATCGATTCCGCTGGTGGCACCGCCCGCGGTCAACCAGGTCCCATCGTCCACGACGTGAGCGTCGATGACCTTGCCCCCTAGGTGGCCAGCTCGGCCTTGGATCAGAAGATCGGTGTCGGTGGGCTCCCATGCGGCCGACACCGTGACGTCGGTGCCGAAGGAACGTGTCACTCGCCAGGATCCGATGGCCGCACCGGTGTCGTTCGCACCTGGCCGCCCGCACGCTCAGCGTGCCCGAGAACGTCACGCGGCCCGATGAAGTCCTGCTCCTCCACCCCGTCGTACACGAGGATCTGAACGCGTAGATGAGCGCTCCGCTTGCCTCTCCACTGTCGCAGTTGCCCCCCCGTCGGCTGGGGAGGAGGGCAAGGGCCCAGGCTGCTCGACCGGCCATCTCGGCGGAATTGGGAGCGGCAATTCATTCGAAGCCCTAGCCTTACGGGCGGAACGCCGAACCGAGGGGGGCAAAATGCAACCGACCGAAGAACCGATGGAGCCAGGCTGGGGTCACCTCAAGGCCGGTCTCACATTCGATGATCTGCGAGAAGCGGTTGAGAAGTCGGGGTATCCGCTACAGAGCACCACCTTCGAACTACTGGAGCAAGACTTTAGGCTACAGCAGGAATGGGGCTTTAGGGATCGAATTTCAGGAGACATGCGTTCGATCGACCTGCTTGCCACCCGAGAGCTAGGGCACCTTGCTTCAGCAGATTCCCGGATTCGACCTTCACTGGCAGTGTTAATCGAATGCAAGCAGTCAGAATTGCCCTACGTATTCTTCTCCCCCAGTGCAGGCCCGTGGCGGCTGGACTTGCCGACAGTGTGTGGCCTCAAGGTGGACGCGGTAGTGGCCGAGACGAATGACAACCCCTCGACGTGGCAATTCAGCCCTATGGATGCGCTCGACCTCACGCGTCACCCCTTCCATCAGGTCGAGGGATTCTCGATCGTCAGCAAGTGCGCCAGAAAAGGACCTCGGCTGGAACTTTCCGGCACCGATGCCTATAACGGCATGGTGATGCCATTGGTTAGTGCCGCAACTCACTTCATAGAGGCATCGAGACCCCCAAGGACTGCTCATTGGTTTGACGCCTATCTGGTCTGCGCAGTGGCGATTGTGGATGCCCCGATGATTGTTGCCAAAAATGGAGATTTCGGCATGAGTCTTGAGGCGAGGCCGTGGTGCAGGCTGTTTCGGCATGAACCTAAGGAGCTCGGTGAGTTCATGGGCGAAGAGGGAAGGTACCTCGCAGTGGATGTAGTCCACAAGGACTTCATGGTCGAATACTTCGATGACCATCTCCTTCCCTTTGCGCGCGAATTTTCCAAAGGGGCCCTGAAGAATGACATCGTTCTCGCCACAGGGGAGGCCTTCATTGAAAAATCGGTGTTCAACCCCTCTTGTGATCTTCGGGATCAGTTCCAGCCCCGGGAGAGGCGCCCAGCGACTTCATCCGAGGATTCGAATGAATCAGGCGCTGGCTGAACTCTCGCTAGGTCTGTGCCGGTAGGCCCATGTCGGCTCCTGTCAGGCATCAGCCCTGTGTCGAACCTTGCCTGACCGGTGTGATCTGCGTGCCGACGTCTCTCCCATATTGTCGCTGTGACCTGCGCAAACCACCCGGACTACCGCTGAGCACGAGTGCCGGGGCCGTCCGATCGCAAGACGGGCTGCAACCTCCCGAGGTGTTGCAGCCCGTCAGCGAAGTCGCCGCCGGGCTCGTCGGATGCAGTAGCCATGCCCTGGGCTGGTCAGCGGCCCGCGCGACGGCCGCGGATCATTCCCCGAGCTGGGTGAGATCAGGGGCGACGGCAGCCACGATCGCGGCTGTCGTCACCTGCGCGGGTTCATAGGCCTGTCCCGGCGTTGTGCAGGGCCTCGCGCCAGGTGGTGCGCTGCGCGACGGCCTGCCGCCAGGGACGGATCGCCTTGGGCGGCATGCCGACCGCAAGGATTCCGCTCAAGCGGTCCCCGGCGCGGTAGGCGACCATGAACCGGCGCTTGTCCAACTCCCCGTCCACGACAACGACGTCGTCGTGGTCCCGCAGGTGGCCGTACGCCTGGATCTTCGTGTCGTACTGGTCGGACCAGAAGTACGGCACCGGCGCGAAGGGCTTGCGCGCGTCCGGGCGGAGGAGATTACGGGCAGCGGCCCTGCCCTGCTCGGCAGCGTTGGTGCGGTGCTCCACGCGCATCGCCACGCCGAACAGCGGGTTGTGCCAGCGGGCGACGTCCCCGGCGCCGTACACCCCAGGGGCGGCGGCGCTGTACTCGTCGCACATCAGGCCGTCGCCCAGGTCAAGGCCGCTGCCCTCCAGCCATGCTGTGTTCGGCCGGGAGCCGACGGCTACCAGGACCGCGTCGGCCTCGACCATGCCGCCGCCGGCGAGCCGTACTCCACCGTCGGTCACCTCGGTTGCGACGACCCCGGTGCGTAGATCCACTCCGTGCTCCAGGTGGACGCCTGACAGCACGCGGCCGGCCTCCTCGCCGACCGCATGGGCCAGCGGTACGGCGGCCGGTTCGAGGAGGGTGACCTCGGTGCCGAGGCCCCGGGCCACCGCGGCGGCCTCCGCCCCCAGGAATCCGGCGCCGACCACGGCCAGCCGCCGCCCGGGCCCCAGCCTGTCCCGCAGCCGCAGCGCGTCGTCCAGGGTGCGCAGCACATGGGCGCCGTCTCCGGGCAGATGGCGCGGACGCACCCCGGTGGCCACGATCAGACCGTCGTACGTCACCCGCGACCCGTCGGCCATCAGCACGCTCCGTGCGTCGGGATCGAGGCCGCTTGCCGCGACGCCGAGGCGCAGGTCGAGGCCGAGCGCCGCCAGATCGGCCTCCGGACGCAGTGCCAGCCGGCCGGGCTGCCACCGTCCGGCGAGAAGCTGCTTGGACAGCGGGGGCCGGTCGTAGGGCAGGTGCGGCTCGTCGCCGACGAGTGTGATCGTGCCGCCGTAACCCTCCTGCCGCAGCGTCTCGGCCGCCGCGAGCCCGGCGGCCGAGGCACCGACGATCAGGACCCGACTCATCCCTCGACCAGCCGGATGGCCGCTGCGGGGCATACGGCCGCCGACTCCCGTACGGCGTCCTGCAGTTCCACGCCGGGCCGGTTCTGGAGCAGCACGGCGATGCCGTCAGCCTCCCGCTGGTCGAATACTTCGGGGGCGATCATGACGCACTGTCCCGAGGCGACGCACTTGGGCTCGTCGATCTCTATACGCATGGTGAGGTCCAATCTCTCAGGGGCGGTACCGGGTGGGGGCTTACCAGCTCACGGGCAGTGCGGAGACGCCGTAGGCCAGGCTGTTCTTGAAGGTGATCTGGTCGAGGGTGGTGGCCAGGCGCAGGGTGGGGATGCGGCGGTAGAGCGTGCCGTAGACGACCTGGAGTTCGACGCGGGCCAGCGGCTGGCCCAGACACTGGTGGCTGCCGAAGCCGAACGCCTGGTGCCGGCGGGGGTTGCGGTGCAGATCCAGCCGCTCGGGCTCGGGGAAGACTTCCGGGTCCCAGTTGGCGGCGGGCTGGGGCAGGATGACGCCCTCTCCGGCGCGGATGGTCTCGCCGCCGATCTCGATGTCCGCCAGGGCGACCCGCCGCAGTCCACTGTGGGCGATGGTCAGGTAGCGCAGCAGTTCCTCCACCGCGCTCGCCACGACGCTCGGGTCGTCCGTCGCACGCAGGACGGCGAGCTGCTCGGGGTGCTCCAGGAGCGCCAGCGTCCCGAGGGCGATCATGTTCGCGGTGGTCTCGTGCCCGGCGAGGAGCAGGCCGGTGCCCATCGCGGCGGCTTCGTGGTGGGTCATCTCACCGGTTTCGACCCAGGCCGCCAGCTCGGACAGGGTGTCGTCGGCGGGGTTCGCGGCTTTGGCGGTGAGCAGGTTGCCCAGATAGCCAATCAGCGTGTCCCGCGCCGCCCGGACCTCCTCCGCCGAGGCGTCCGTCCTGAGCATGGTGCTGCTGTTGTCCTGGAAGAACTCGTGGTCCTCGTACGGCACCCCCAGGAGCTCGCAGATCACCAGCGACGGCACCGGCAGCGCGAGCGCCGTGACGAGGTCGGCCGGCGTCGGTCCCGCCAGCATCTGGTCGATCAGTTGATCGGTGATCCGCTGGATCGCAGGCCGCATGGCCTCGACCCGCCTGACGGCGAACGGGCCGGTGACCATGCGGCGGATCCGGGAGTGCTCGGGCCCGTCGAGGGCGGTGATAGACGGTTCGCTGGTTTTGCGGAACGCGGCCTGAGCCGCATTGCTGTGCGGGTACCCGGGCAGCCGCTGGTCGGAAGTGATGCGGGGGTCGGCGAGCAGGGCGCGCTGGTCAGCGTGGCGGCTGACGATCCATGGAGTGCTGCCGTCCCAGATGCGCACTCGGGTGACCGGCCGTTCCTTCTGGAGGTTCTGATACAGCGCCGGCGGGGCGAACGGGCAACCAGCCGCCCTGGACAGCGAGAAGTCGGGGATGCGCTGGGCCTCGTCAGCGGAGATGCCTGCCGATGTGTCAGCCATGTCTCTCCTGGTGGGGATGGGGCTTCGTCTGATGGACGCGTCCACGGAACCAGGCCGAACTGACGCCTCCCTGCCCATGACCAGACAGAAAGCTGACGTGACGGAGGTCACGGCGGATCGGGCCTGCCGTTATGCTCCGGGCCGATGGCCGAGCCAGTAGCCGAAGCCCCGGTGGGTGTGGATCAGCCTCGGCTGCTCCTGGTCCACCTTCTGCCTCAGCCGCGAGACGAGCTTCTCGATCGCACTGTCGGCACGGGCCTCACCCCAGACGTGCCGCCAGATCTGCGCCTTGGACAAGACCTGCTCGGCATTGACCAGGAAGTGGTGCAGCAGCCGGTACTCGGCGGGGGTGAGATCGAGGCGCCGCCGGCCGCGCCATGCCAGGCACTTGTCGGCGTCCAGCACCAGGTCGCCATAGCGGGGCGCCGCCTTCCGCTGTGCCGGTCCCCCACCCTGGAGCAGAGTCTGCGTCCTGGCGAGGAACTCCACGACACGGAACGGCTTGGTGACATAGTCGCTCACACCCGGATTGAGCCTGGACACCAGGAGCGCCAGGGTCTCGGAGTCGGCCAGGACGAGCACCCGCGGAGGGTCGGTGGGCAGGCGGCGAAGCGCGGCGCCCAGGCCGTGCACGTCCGACAGCGCCGCGTCCACGACGATCAGATGAGGGAGCCGGTCCGCAGAGAGCCGGGCCAGCACCTCGTTCACTTCCCTGCCGGTGCCAGCCGTTGCCACCTGGTAGCCGGCCAGTTCGAGGGTGGTCGCCAGCAGGTCGACGAGCGTGGGATCACCAGAGGCGACCAGGATCCGTTGCCCCTGTCCACGCACGGCAGACGGATTCTCCTGGGGCTTTCGGTACATGGCAGACCATTTCCTGTTGGGCTCATGTCTGGCTTGGCGACGCTGGTCGCGACGGCCGGCAGCCACGGCCGCTGTCCGGACGTCACCTGGTTCTGGGTCTCCCACGGCCGTGCGGCGCGGGTGCGGACCTTGCCCAGCCAGCCCAGTTCACCATCGCTCCGGCGTCTGGGCCCGTCGGGTACCACACGGCTTCGCGTCCGGTTCGGTGCGCTCACTCAGCGCGGAGAACGGGACACGCAGGCCGGACAGCTCCCGGCACAGTCGAGCACGTTGATCCTCTTCTCGGGCGTCAGCCAGCCGAGGTGAGCAAGCCGCGCAAAGAACTCCCGGTCGTCGCGGGCGAGTTCGGGCAACGGCGTCACGCAGCGGTTCAGGGCCGGGCGGCACGGCGGCCACGTCGGCGATCACACAGACATGGCGGACTGCGCCGTCCTGCGCATCCGGCGCCTTGGTGACGGCCCCGGCCCCAGCGAACCGCAAAAGCGCGGAGTAGAGGGAGTTGTTCGACGGGGAGTGCCCGGTGGGCTCCTCCACGCGCCTGCGCCGCTCGTAACCGTGCACCGGTCCCTTGGCCGAGCTGGCAAGCAGTGTCACCTCGATCCGCACAACGGTCACATTAACGTAGGTTTTGGTAACCGCCCTTGCGCTTCCATCGCGGGCGGAGCCCTCTTCCTGTGAGTCCTCCTGCGAGTCCTGGGCTTGGGGACTGGCATGTTCCATGAGCCAACTGCACGGCGTCACGCGGGAGAACGCGGCGAGCGGCCGGAACACCGCGCTGTGACTGCTGGACACCCCGAAGACCCGTGGCATCCGGGCACCGGCCCGGCCCGACCCAGCCCAGACCAGCCCAGCCAGCGAAGAGCGGGCGGGCGTCAGTGGTGGGTGTTGAGGAAGCCGATGGTGACGGCGCCCCACCAGCACAGCTGGGAGAGGGTGGCGGTGACCGCGCCCCATGCCAGGAGGCGGGTGGCAGTGCGGGGGCCGAGTGGCGGGTCAGGCGGTGGGTGAGGACCCGGGCCTGGAGGCCGTTGAGGGTGAGCAGCAGGACCAGGGCCAGCTTGGTGCGGGTGAGGGAGGAATCCAGGTCGGGGTGGAGGACGGCGCCGGTGACGACCAGGCCTGCCAGGCCCGCCCAGACCGGGGCGTGGAGACGGCCGGCGGTGGTGAGCGCCTCGGCGAGGGAGCATCTGCTCGTGAGCCAGAGGAGGGCGTAGTAGTCGACCACCAAGACCGCGCCGAAGCCGAGCACCATCGAGGCCAGGTGGAGGAACAGGGCGGTGGCGTGCAGGGCGGGGTCGGGGTGCAGATGGGCGGAGATCCACAGGGCCGACGCGAGCGCGGCGCCGGCCAGGAGGGCGGCGGCGCCGACGGTCCACCACGAGCCGTGCGGCCGCAACGGGGAGGCCGGGCCCGCGGTGGCGGTGGGCGCGGACGGCGAGGACATGTCGAGCTCCTGGTGCATCTGAAGTGGCGCAAAGGCAAGGCTTACCTAAGTGAGCGTGGTGTGGTCAATGCGTGTGGGGCGGTTTGAGGGGGGTCGGGCCGAAGCGTGCCCTCGCCGATACGCCGTCGAGATCTGACGGAGGATCGGGGCAGGGCGAGGGGTGGGGTGAGGGGTGGGGTGAGGGGTGGGGTGGGGTGAGGCGAGAGGAGTGGGAGTGGGATGGGGGGCGCGGAGGGGTGCGGGAGGGCTTATTGCCACTGAGTTGCAGTTACAGTGATTTGGCAATTGGCAATAGGGATATGCGGGGTTGCGGGGAAGGGAGTGGGGCGGCGATGGGTGGGACTCCCGTGGTGCTGGGGATCGAGTCGTCCTGTGACGAGACCGGTGCCGGGCTGGTGCGGGGCGGGCAGCTGCTGGGGCATGCGGTGGCGTCGAGCATGGAGGAGCACGCGCGGTTCGGTGGGGTGGTTCCGGAGATCGCGGCCCGTGCCCATGTGCATGCGTTCCAGCCGGTGGTGGAGCGGGCGCTGAGCGAGGCGGGGCTGGGGATGTCCGACATCGGGGCGGTCGCGGTGACGACCGGGCCGGGCCTGTCGGGTGCGCTCCAGGTGGGGCTGGCCGGGGCGAAGGGGTTGGCGTATGCGCTGGGTGTGCCGTTGTACGGCGTGCACCATCTGGCCGGCCATGTCGCGGCGGACACCCTGGCGCACGGTCCACTGCCCGATCCGTGTGTGGTGCTGATCGTCTCGGGTGGGCACACATCGCTGCTGCTGGTGCGGGATCTGGCCCGCGATCCGCTCGTGCATCTCGGTGACACGCTGGACGATGCCGCGGGTGAATGCTTCGACAAGGTCGCGCGGGTCTTCGGGCTGCCCTACCCGGGCGGCCCGGCCGTCGACCGGGCCGCGCGCGCGGGGGATCCGCGCGCCGTCCCCTTTCCCCGCCCGCTCACCGGGCCGCGGGACGATCCGTACGGGTTCTCCTTCTCGGGGCTGAAGACGGCCGCGGCGCGGTGGGCGGAGCGGCACCGCGGTGCGGAGCTTCCGGTGGCGAACGGGGCGGCCTCGCTACAGGAGGCGGTGGCCGACGTGCTGACCCGTAAGGCGGTCGCCGCCTGTACCGCGCACGGTGTCGGGACCCTTGTGGTGGTGGGCGGAGTGGCCGCCAACTCCCGGGTGCGGAGCCTGGCGGAGGAGCGGTGCGCGGCGGCGGGCATCGCGCTGCGGGTGCCGCCGCTGCGGCTGTGCACGGACAACGGCGCGATGGTCGCCGCCATCGGGGACCTGCTGGTGCGGGCGGGGGCCGGGCCGGCGCCGCTGGACGTCTCCATTGACCCGTCGGCGCCTCTGGAGTACGCGGCGCTGCATCCGGTGGCCCGGGGCATCGACCGAGGGGCGCCGGGCGTCCCGGGAATGCGGTAATGCTGCTCCGATCAGAGCACTCTGTCCGTTTCGCCCCGCTGCGCCGGTGAGGTGGCGTCGATAGTGACCCCATGAAGGGTTTTGTGGCGCGGTACCGCTCCAAGCAGGGAGAGCGCGGCCCCTGGGAACTTCGGGAAGGCATCCGTTCACGCGCCCGTGAGCTGCGGGCGCTGCTGCTGGACCGCATCAGCCGGCACGAGGCGGACTCCCGGATCAAGAATCTGGTGCAGGAGGCCCTGGACGAACTGGGAAAGGCCGAGGACGCGCTCAATCACCGTGCGCACTCCCGGTACAAGCAGGCCTCGCATCTGGCGGTCGGTCAGATTCATGCGGACACCGCGCACAATCTGCTGCTGCGGCTGTCGGGGCCGAGCGAGGTGATTCCGATGATGCCGGGGTTGCTGGCCATCGTGCAGGCACACCTCGCCTCCAGTGACCCGCGGCGGGTCGGCGTGGAGCGGATCGACCACTGGGTCCGGCAGAAGGGCACCCTCACCGAGGAGGACCTGGAGCTGATCCTCGATGCGGTGGGGGTCGCCCGTCAGGCGAGCATCCGGGAAACCCTGCGGGTGCGCAGCTTTGTGAACATCGTCGGGTGGGTGACGGGCTTTCTGGCCGCGGGGGCGGTGTTGCTGGCCGTGCTCGCCGGCGTCAGCGATGACACCCTGCCGCTGTGTTTCACCCCCGGAAACGGTGTGGGAAATGCGGGGTATTCGGTGGTCTGTCCCATCAAGACGGATGTGAAGCCGCAGTTCTCCAATCCGGATAAGAACGTGGCAGCGACGACCACGCCGCTGGACTACACCCTGGTGGAGATCGTGGGACTGGTGTCCGCCGCCATCGCCGCCGCGACCACGCTGCGGCGGATCAGGGGGACGGCAACCCCCTACAACGTGCCGGTCGTGCTCGCGGTGCTCAAGCTTCCGACCGGGGCGCTGACGGCCGTGCTCGGACTACTGCTGATGCGCGGGGGCTTCGTTCCCGGGCTCTCCGCCCTGGACTCGTCCGCCCAGATCATCGCCTGGGCGATCGTGTTCGGTTACGCCCAGCAGCTCTTCACCCGGCTCGTCGACAGCCAGGCGCAGTCCGTGCTGAACGCCGTGGGAGGGGCGAACCAGACCGGCCCCTCCGCCCCGCCGGCGACCCTGTCGTCACGGGCCGCCGGACAGTGACGGCGTGAAGGCGCGGAGGCCTGACGGCGCGGAGGCCTGACGGCGTGACGGCGGATGCCCTTACCGCTGGCCGACGGGAACGGCGTAGTCGTCCAGGGTGAGCGCGGCGGAGACGTCCTGGCCCTGTTGCAGCATGGCACGGACGGCGGCCGGGTCGTTCAGGACGGCGTTGCGGGCCGCTATCGCCGGTGCGGTGAGCGGGGCGAGGAACTCGCCCGCGCCGCGCCCGCCTTGCTGGCACTGGGTGACGTAGGGGCGGAGGGCGCGCTCGTAACGGGCGAAGGCGGTGCGGTGGTCGCCGCCGGCCAGGGCCAGTTCGCCCGCGAGCACATAGGCGCCGATGACCGCCGAACCGGTGCCCATACCGCCCAGTGTGGCACCGTACGCGGCGTCGCCGAGGAGGACCGTGCGGCCGACGGACCAGCGCGGGACGTCGACCCGACTGATGGCGTCGAAGTAGAGGTCGTCGGCCTCCTCCAGGGTGGCGAGGAGCTCGGGGGTGCGCCAGCCGGCCCCTTCGTACGCCCGGGCGATGACCCTCTTCTGGGAGCCGACGTCCCGGCGGTCGTAAGCGAGTTCCTCGGCGGAGGCGAAGACGCAGAAGGCCTCCCCGCCATACCCCGGCTCCGTGGCGCGGCGGTGGACCCGGCCGACGGTGGCCAGCCGGCCCGGCTCGCCGTAGCCGACGGAGCGGGCGGCGAGGTCACCGGCGGACGCGGGCAGGTCCCAGCCCGCGACGTAGTAGCCGAGGTGGCTGACGAAGCCGGACTCCGGGCCGAAGGCCAGCCGCCGGACCGTGGAGTGCAGGCCGTCCGCCCCGACGACCAGGTCGAAGGTGCGCGGTGCGCTCCGCTCGAAGGTCACCCGCACTCCGTCGGCGGTCTCGGTGAGGGAGGTGAGGGAATCGCCGAAGAGGTAGGTCGGCGCGGGCCCGTCCCCGGCCGGGTCCCGGCTGTGGTCGTACAGCACCCGGGAGAGGTCGGAGCGGAGGATCTCCAGCTCACCGGCGGCGAACTCGGGCGGCATGGCAGCCAGGTCGCGCCCCTCGGCGTCGATGAAGGTCAGGGCCGTGCCAGTGTCCGTGGCGTGGGCCTGGACGGCGTCCAGTACGCCCATCCGTTCCAGGACCGCCAGCTGCACGGCGCCGCGGAAGTCGACCGCAAAGCCGCCACCGCGCAGGCCCGGTGCCAGCTCGACCACCGTGACCCGGTGGCCGTGGCGGCGGAGCCAGTACGCCAGCGCCGGGCCGGCCACGCTCGCACCGGAGATGAGGATGTCGTAAGTCTGCCCCTGGGCCTGGTCATTCTGATCGCGCGTCATCGCACGCCCCCCTGTCATTGCATCGCACTGCGAAGTGAACGGACGAGAGAAACTGTATCCGACGGACACTGTTTTGTGTACCCCGGACACAGTTTTAGGATGCGGGCATGGCGGGAGACGGCGGAGCGCAGAGTGTTTTCGGGGACCAGGCGGCCAGCGTCGCACTGCTGTGGGGCGGGCGCGAGCGCCCCAGCCGCGGCCCCAGGCCGGCGCTGAGCCTGGAGCGGATCACGCGGACGGCCATCGCCCTCGCCGATGCCGGCGGCCTGGAGGCGGTCTCCATGCAACGGGTCGCGGCGGAGCTGGACTTCACCAAGATGTCGCTCTACCGGTATGTGCCGGGCAAGAACGAGCTGGTGGCGCTGATGATCGACGCGGCGATGGGCGAGCCGCCGGCGCCGCCGCCCTCCCCCGCCCCGGGCCGGCGCGGCACCGGCGAGGACAGCACCGGCGAGGACAGCACCGGCCCGGGCGCCACCGGCGCCTGGCGGACCGCGCTGCGCGCCTGGGCCACCGCGCTCGCGGAGGTGTACGCGCGGCACCCCTGGCTGCTGGCCACGGTCACCGGCCCCCGGGTCATGGGACCCCATGAACTCGGCTGGACCGAGCGGGCGGTGGCCGCCCTCGCGGACACCGGCCTGAGCGGCGCCGAACAGCTCGACGCCGTCGTCGTGGTGAGTGGCCACATCCGGGCCATCGCCCAGGTCTCGGCCTCGACGGGGCTGCACGGCGCGCGGGCGAAGCGGCCCGAGGAGGCCATGAGCGCGGCACTGAACGCACTGCTCGCCGGCCGCGACGACCGCTTCCCGGCCCTCGCCGCGGCCGTCGCGGCCGGTACGGCCGACCCCGCCTCCCGCGACCAGGCCGGCCAGTTCGGTCTGGAGCGGATCCTGGACGGCCTGGAGGCCTATATGAAGGGGTGAGCCGTATATGAAGGGGTGAGCCGTACCGGGGCGGCCCGGATTCAGGCCGGCAGCGACCGCAGCCAGTCGAGCAGCAGGGCGTTGACCTCCGCGGGGCGTTCTTGCTGCACCCAGTGGCCGCAGCCGTCGAGGAGGTGCGCCCCGGACAGCGCGGGGAGCGTGACAGGGAAGGTCTTGATGGCGTCGGCCAACCACTGGGTGGGGCCGTCGAACTCCCCGCCGATGAAGAGCGCCGGCTGGGTGAGCGGGGCGCCGTGCCACGCGGCGAGGTCCTCCCAGTCCCGGTCGACGTTGCGGTAGCGGTTGAGGCCGCCGGTCAGGCCGGTCCGCTCGAACTCGCCCGCGTAGAAGTCCAAATCGGCCGCGGTGAGCCAGCCGGCGAGGGCGGGATCGGGGAAGCGGTCGGAGAGCCGGCCGCCCGGGGGGATCGAGAACAGCGGCGACATGCCGCCGCCGGCGGACGGCCCGGCCTCGCCCGAGAGACCGGCGTACAGCCCCGCCAGCCAGCCGCGGACGTCGGGCTCGATCTCCGCCTCGGCCCGGCCCGGCTCCTGGAAGTAGGAGACGTAGAACTCCTCTTCGCCGCCGAGCCTGCGGAAGGCGTCGGTGGGCCGGACCGCGCCGCGGGGGCTGTAGGGGACGCTCAGCAGCGCCACGGCGGTGAACAGGTCGGGCCGCAGCAGCGCCGTGTTCGCGGCGATCGGCGCGCCCCAGTCGTGGCCCACGATGATCGCGCTCTCCTCGCCGAGGGCGCGCAACACCCCGACGTTGTCGCCGACATGGGCGAGCATCCGGTAGGCCGCGATCTCCTGGGGCGCGAAGGAGCGCCCGTAGCCGCGTACGTCGATGGCGACCGCCCGGTAGCCGGCGGCGGCGAGCGCGGGCAGTTGGTGGCGCCAGGAGTACCAGGACTCGGGGAAGCCGTGCACCATCAGGACGAGCGGGCCGGTGCCCTGCTCGACCAGGTGGATCCGGCCACCAGGGACCTCCACCGTGCGGTGGACCGCATCCGGCAGCGGGCCGGCACGGTGCGGGTCCGGGCCGGACGGGGCGGGCGTCGGCTGGGTGGTGGGCTGCGACATGCGTCCTCCTCGGGGAGCGCCAGGGAACTACCGGCCGGTACGGCGGCACCCCGATCATGGGCGGGCCGGCGGCGTCCGCGCGAGGATTTTTGCCGGACCGGCAACCACCCGGAGCCCCGGACCGGCAGCCCCGGCGCCCCGGACCGGCATCCGCCCGGCGCACCCGGGCGAGCCGCGCCCTACAGTCGGACGGCCCTCCTGGGCCGTTCCTTCGCCCCCGTCAACAGCCCGTGCAGCGCGGCGAATTCATCGACGCACTTGGCGGTGCCGTTGACCACGCAATCCAGCGGTTCGTCGGCGACCATCACCGGCACGCCCATCTCCTGGCGCAGCCGCTGGTCCAGACCGCGCAGCAGCGCCCCGCCGCCGGTGAGGGCGATACCGCGCTCGATGATGTCGCCGGAGAGCTCCGGGGGGCAGGCGTCGAGGGTCTGGTGAACGGCGCGGACGATCGCCTCGACCGGTTCGGTGAGCGCCTCGCGGACCTCCTCCTCGGTGATCTCCTGGAGCCGCGGCAGACCGCTGAGGTGGTCCCGGCCGCGGATGAGGTGGGAGGTGGCGCGCTCCGGCTCGCCGTCCTCGTCGACGTCGACCGGGGTCCAGACGGCCGACCCGAGAGCGATCTTGAGGTCCTCGGCGGTGCGCTCCCCGATGGCCAGCGCGTGCTTCTTCTTGACGTAGGTGGTGATGGCGGCGTCCAGGGCGTCGCCGGCGACCCGTACGGACTGGGAGGTGACCAGGCCGCCCATGGAGACCACGGCGACCTCGGTGGTACCGCCGCCGATGTCCACCACCATGCAGCCGACCGGCTCGTCCACCGGGAGGCCTGCGCCGATCGCGGCGGCCATCGGCTCCTCTATCAGGTGCACCTCGCGGGCGCCGGCGCCCTTGGCGGAGTCGACGACCGCGCGCCGCTCGACGCCGGTGATGCCGGAGGGGACGCAGATGACCACCCGCGGCCGGGAGAAGCGGCGGCCGGGGAGGGCCTTCTTCATCAGGGCGCGCAGCATCTGCTCGGCGGCGTCGAAGTCGGCGATCACCCCTTCCTTGAGGGGGCGCATCGCGGTGATCCCGGACGGCGTGCGGCCGATGGTGCGCTTGGCCTCCAGCCCCACGGCGATGACGTCACCGGAAGCGTTGACGGCGACGACGGACGGCTCGTTCAGCACCACGCCCTTACCGCGGGCGTACACCAGGGTGTTGGCGGTGCCGAGGTCGATGCCTATGTCGTACGTACCGGACGATGTGCTGGACGCCATGGGGAGTTCGTGTGCTCTCTCGACGGGGGCGGGGGACGGGGTGCGGTGAGGGGGACTTTCCATGCCGGCCGGATTGCGGAGTCCCGAGGCCTTTGCACAGCAGACAACCCCATTGACCACCAATGGGGTTCATTGCGGGCAATTACTAAGACTACTGGGGGCGGTGGTTGGTTCCCTGCTCCGCCCGGTCACCTCTCACCCCCTCCTGGGACAGCGCCTCGGCCAGCTCGTCGAGGGCGTCCAACAACAGCTCGCCGGCGCGCAGCGGCACGCCCTCGCTCCCCGCTTCGACATCCCACCTCTCCCATACGGCTCGCAGGTCGCTCCAGTTCATCTCCCTACCCTCCCGCACCGCCGGTACCGCCGGTTCCAGGGAACGGTGCAGGGCGCCGGCGAACGCGGCGGCGCCCGGGGCCGGTTCGGCGTCCCTGTCGGGGAGGTGCGCCTCCATGATCATCGTTACCCGGCCCATGGTGGCGAGCGCGGCGCTGGCGGCCTTCGCCGCGGTGAGCGAGAGCCCGCGGTGGCGCACCGGCTCCTTCTCGGCCCGTGCCTCGCTCTCCTCCCAGGCGGCGCGGGCGGCCCTGGAGTCCAGCAGGGCTTCGCGGACCTGACGGGGGCGGCGGCCGGCGGGCCGCGCATAGCCGTCCAGTACGGCCCGTGCGTAGCGCCCGTTGGCCTGAAGCCACTCGGCGAGCCGCTCACGCAGCCGGGGCGTCTCCCAGGCCGGGAACAGCGCGTACGACAGCATCGCGAGCAACCCGCCGAGGAGGGTGAGCACGATGCGCTCCTCGACGGTCTGCTGCCAGCCGGCGCCGGCGATGCCGAGCAGGAAGACGACATAGCCGGCCACGCACGCCGAGCTCACCGAGAACCCGGTGCGCATCAGCAGGTACATCAGCCAGACGCAGACGACGGCCAACGTGGCACTGAGGTACGCGCCCGGGTGGGCCAGGGCCATCAGCGCACCGCCGAGGGCGACGCCGACCAGGGTGCCGCTGAAGCGGGCGACCCCCCGAGCGTAGGTCTGCGCGAAGTCGGGGCGCATCACCATGACGGAGGCGAGCGGCGCCCAGTAGCCGTGGCCGAACGGCAGCGCGACGCCCAGCAGATAGCCGGCGCAGACGACCGCGGCGACCCGCAGGGCGTGCCGGAGGATGTGCGAGGACCACCGGGCCTCGCGGTGCAGGGAGCGCAGCGCGACCGGCACCAGCCGGGGGACGCTGGGGCGCAGCAGGTGGCCGCGCTCGGCCTCGGTGGTGGGGCGGGTGGCCTGCACCGGCTCGTCGGTGAGCTCGACCGCGTCGACGAGCAGGGAGATCAGCCGGTAGGCGGCGCGGCGGGCGGGCCCCTTCAGCATCGGGCCGGTCGCCGGGACTTCGAGGGTGGCCATCGCCTCCGGGGGCAGCCGTACCGGACGGCCGTACCGGACGGCGTGCGCGACGGCGTCCAGGATGGTGGCCGCGGCGCCCAGAAGCTCACGGGCACGGTCGCGTTCGGCCCCCTCCAGGGGCGCGCCGACGACCGGGTCGGCGAGCGAGGCGAGCACCGGCCGGACCCGTTCGGCCAGGCCGCGGGGCCCGTGCAGTTGGACGGGGCGGCGCCGGGCCTGGCGCGGCGTCACCGTGGAGGCGAGCCGGGCGTGCATCAGGGGCGCGGGGTCGAAGGCGGCGACCGGGTCGTGGCGCAACCGGCGGGCGTAGTCGGCCTCGGCGGCCAGGGCGTCGGCGAGCGCATCGCGCTGGATGCCCCAGGGCCGGACCGGGAAGACCAGGATGAGCACGGCCTGGACGACCCCGCCGAAGAAGATCAGGGCGGCGTGTTCCAGGGCGCCCGGTACGGACGTCGGCAGGGTGACAGTGACCAGCATGATCGCCACGGTCTGGGTGCCGATCAGTCCGGACACCGGGCCGATCGCCCAGGCCATACCGGCCAGGAACGTCCAGCCGGCGAGCAGCAGGACGAAGGCCACGACATGGGCGACGGCCAGGTAGCCCAGGAAGGTGGAGAGGGCCAACGCGGCGCCGACGGCCACCGCGAGGACGGGCCGCGGCCGCATGCTGCGCTGGAAGGTGACGATGCCGGCGGCGAACGCGCCGAAGGCGGAGGAGACCGCGAGGGTGGCCCCGCCGCGCCACAGGCACAGGCCGATCACCAGGGCCACACCGGCGGCGCCGCGGACGGCGATCAGCGGGGTCAGCTTGGCCCGCTCGATCGTCAGCCCGGAGCGGGCGGCTTCCTTCAGCGCGCGCGACCAGGTCATAGCGAGAGGATACGGGCCGAACCGGACGGTTACGGCGTGACCGGGACGCCGTGCGCCTCCCCTTCGCACGCCCCCGTGCGCGCCCCCTCACACCGGGAAAATCCTGGTAAACCCGGCTTCCGCCGCACGTAAAACGTCCCAGGTCAACAAGGGGACGCCCGGATTCCGGGCCGCCGTGCGAGCAAGCCGACACCCCGGACGGGAAACCAGGGCCCGCCTCCTCCCCCTCTTGCTGGTCGGCCAGGACAGTTCCTGGCCTGCCGGGAGTCCGCTCCCGGCGCAGCCGGCAAGGAGAAGGCCCCGTGCGCACAGCCCTGTTCCGTCCGGTGATCGCCTTGATCACCCTCACCGTCCTCGTCACCACGGCCGGCTGCGGCACCGGCGCCTCCCAGGCCTCCCCCGTACGGTTCGGCGGCCCCAAGACGAGCGCCGCGCTGCACGCCACCCCGCCGGGGAAGCGGTCGCTGGTGCAGTGGCCCACCCGGCCGATCAGCTTCACCGAGGAGAGCCGGGTCGGCGGGGCCGGCCGGAACACCCCGATCGGCGTGACCACCCTGCACGGCCCGAAGTCCGGCTTCACCGGGAAGGTGTGGGTGTGGGCGCCGCCGGAGTACTACGACAAGCGCAACGCGAACAAGGGCTTCCCGGTGATGGAGGCGCTGCCCGGCGCCTACGGCTACCCCGTCAACTACTGGATCGGCTCCGACCTCAAGCTGGAGGAGAACCTCGCCCAGTGGTCCAAGAACGGCACCAGCCTGCCGTTCATCGTCGTGATGCCGGTGCTCAACCCCAATGACAAGCAGTACTACGACGGCAGCGACATACCCGGGCAGCCGAAGATCGGCACCTGGCTCAGCAAGGACGTGCCCGACCTCGTCCGGCAGAACTTCCGCACCCTCAAGACCCGCGACGCCTGGGCGATCATGGGCTCGTCCTCGGGCGGGTTCGCCGCGTTGAAGAACGTCCTGCAGAACCCGCACACCTTCAAGATGGCCATCCCCAACGGCCCGGACATCGTGCCCGACTCGCCGCTGTGGAACGGCCACGCCAAGGAGGAGCGGGAGAACAACCCGGAGGTGCTGGCCCGCCGGCTGATCGCCCGCGGCGGACCGGAGGTCTACCTCGCCTTCCAGGACGGCTCCCAGGAGAACACCGTGCTGCCGAAGGTCCGGAAGTTCATCGCCCAGTACGGGCACGGGCCGGTGCACACCCGGCTGCAGGTCGTGCCCGGCGGTACGCACAGCGCGGAGACCTATGTGAAGGGCCTGGGCGAGGGCACCATGCGCTGGGTCAGCGCCCATATGCAGGGGCCGACCGCCTGACCACCGTGCCCCGGACCGGCCGCGTCACCACGGCGGCTGGCCCGGGGCACCGTCGTGGTCGGGGCACCGTCGCGACCGGGGCACCGTCGCGACCGGGGCACCGTCGTGACCGAGGCACCGTCGTGACCGAGGCCCAGCACGGTGCCCGCCGGGCCCGTCAGGACACCACGTCCTTGCGCGCGAACCCCCGGAACGCCAGCGCGGTCAGCACCAGTGCGTACGACACCGACACCGCCGCCCCCTGGACCATCCCCGCCCACTCCATCCGCGGTTGCAGGGCATCCACCCAGGCGTACTGCCAGTGGGCGGGCAGCACGTCCCGCCAGCCGCCGAGCGCGGTGACCTGGTCGAGCACATTGCCGACGATGGTCAGCCCGACCGCGCCGCCGACCGCGCCCAGCGGCGCGTCGGTCACCGTCGACAGCCAGAACGCCAGCGCCGCGGTGACCAGTTGGCTGACGAACAGGTAGCCGACCACCACCGCCAGCCGCGGCACCGCCGCCCCCGCCGGCAGCGCGCCCCCGGTGGGCAGTTGCAGCGGCCCCCAGCCGTACGCGGCCACGCCGACGGCCAGCGCAACCAGCGGCAGCAGCAGCATCGCGGCGGCGCTGAAGAGCAGCGCGACGGTCAGCTTGCTCACCAGCAGCCGGGCCCGCGGCACCGGGGCGGCCAGCAGATAGCGCAGCGAGGACCAGCTCGCCTCCGAGGCGACGGTGTCCCCGCAGAACAGCGCTACCGGCACCACCAGCAGGAAGCCCGCCGACACGAACAGCGCGGTGGCGGCGAAGTTGGCGCCGGAGGCGGTGGCGGCGTCCATCAGGGTGATCCGGCCGGAGCCGCGGCGGCCCGGATCACCGCCGACCGCGAACGCCACCACCAGCACGAACGGCAGCAGCGTCAGGGTGCCGGCGACGACCAGGGTGCGGCGGCGGCGCAGCTGGCGCCGGGCCTCCACCCGCAGGGGCAGGGTGCGGCGCGGACGGTAGCCGGGGGCCCGCGCGGGTGCGGCGGCGCTCATCCTGCGTCACCTCCGATCAGGGTGAGGAAGGCATCCTCCAGCCGGCGGTGCGGACCGATGCGGTCCACTTCGATCCCCAACCGGAGGAGCTCGGTGAGAAGTTGGGTGGTCGAGACGCCGTCCGGCCGCACCAGCAGGCCGTCCTCGGCGCGTACCGCCGAAGCCACGCCCGGCAGCGCGGCCACCTTCTCCACCACGGCGTCGCCGACCGGCGTGGCGACCCCGACCAGCAGGGTGCCGCCGGAGCCGGTGATCTCCGCGACCGGCCCGGACCGCACCAGCCGCCCGCGGTCCATGACCACCAGGTGCGTACAGCTCTGCTCGACCTCGGAGAGCAGATGGCTGGAGACGATGACGGTGCGCCCGGCGGCCGCGTAACGGATCATGACGTCCCGCATCTGGCGGATCTGCGGCGGGTCCAGGCCGTTGGTCGGCTCGTCGAGGATCAGCAGGTCCGGCAGGCCCAGCATGGCCTGGGCGATCGCCAGCCGCTGGCGCATGCCCTGCGAGTAGGTGCGCACCGGGCGCTCCAGGGCGTCGCCCAGCCCGGCGATCTCCAGCGCCTCGTCCAGGTGCGCGTCCTCGGGCGGCCGGCCGGTCGCCTGCCAGTACAGGTCGAGGTTGGCCCGGCCGGACAGGTGCGGCAGGAAGCCGGCGCCCTCGACGAAGGCGCCGACCCGCGACAGCACCGCGGCCCCCGGCCGCACCGCCCGCCCGAAGATCCTCATCTCGCCCTCGTCCGGGGTGATCAGCCCCATCAGCATCCGCAGCGTGGTGGTCTTGCCCGCCCCGTTGGGCCCGAGCAGGCCGAGCACCTGCCCCCGCTCCACCCGGAACGACACCTCGCGGACGGCGTACCGGTCCGCGGCTCCGGCGTACCGCTTGCTCAACCCGTCGATCTGCAAGGGGACTTCGGCCAGCTCCGGATCGGGGGCCGGCACCGCCGACCTCCGGCGGGCGGTGAGCAGCAGCAGCGCGGCGACCACCAGGGCGGCCGCCGGCAGCGCCCAGGTCCAGGCCGGCAGCGGGGCCGCGGCGCCGCGCACCTCGGGCGCGGTGGGCACGTCGAGGACCCCGCCGCCCTTCAGGGACACGGTGTAGGTGGTGGGCGCGGCCGGTGTGGCGTAACCGAGGTCGGTGGCGGAGAGCACCAGCCGCAGCCGGTGCCCGGCCGCGACGTCGTGGTCGACCGCCGGCAGTTGCAGGGTGACCGTCCGGCCGGCGCGGGCCCCCGCCACCCGGTACGGCGTGACCAGCTGGGCGGGCAGCACCTGGCGGCGGCCGTCCGGGGCGACGTCGTAGAGCTTGGCGAAGAACACCGCGTCCGGAGCGCCGGACCGGATCCGCACGGTGGCGGTGGGGCTGCCGGTGAGGTGGACGGAGGTGGGCAGCGGCGCCGACTCGAAACGGGCGTACTGGCCGGGGAAGTCCAGCGACAGGCCGCCGCTGCCGAGCGCGGAGAGGTTGCCGAGCGCGCCGACACCGGGCACCGCGGAGATCGCCGGCGGGCCCCCGCCGGCCGGGTTGCGGAAGGTCTGCGGCGGACCGGCCAGCCGGACCCGGCGCGGAGCGTGGTGCAGCCCCGGGTAGCGGTCCCCGGTGGCTCCGCCCAGCCGCACCGCGCCGTCGGTGGAGTCCACTCCCCCGGTGCGGCTGACCCGGAAGGCGGGCCCGGTGCCGGCGCCCGCGTCGCCCTTCAGGTAGTGGTCGAACCACGCCCGGGTACGGGCCTTCAGGCGGGCCGTCTCCCGGTCCCCGCCGTCGTGCCCGCCGGCGATCCAGTCCACCGCGACCGGCGCCCCGTTGCGCCGGACGGCCCGCTGCACGGCGTCGGCCTGGTCGAGGGGGAACAGCGAGTCGGTCTGGCCCTGCATGATCAGCGTCGGCACCGTGATGCGGGAACCGACGGCCACCGGGCTGCGGGCGGTGAGCAGGCGTCGGGCCGCCTCGTCCGGCCGGCCGCTGACCGCCACCCGCTCGTACATCCGGCACAGCGCGGGCTCGAACGTCCCGCAACCGCCGGACGCTTCGGGCGGGGTACGGGGCGCGCCCGTGGGAGCGCCGGCCGAGCCGGTGGTGAAGAAGATCCCCGCCCACAGCTTCTTGAACACCCCGTGCGGGAAGAGGGCGTCGGCGAGGTTCCAGTACGTGATCTGCGGGGCGATGGCGTCGACCCGCCGGTCATGACCGGCCGCCAGCAGCGCGAGGGCACCGCCGTAGGAGGCGCCGGCCACCCCCACCCGGGGGTCGCCGGCCCGGTCGAGCCGCACCTCGGGGCGCCGGGCGAGCCAGTCGATCAGCCGACGGACGTCGGCGACCTCACCGTCGGGGTCGTTGAGCCCGATCCGCCCGGTGGACCGGCCGAACCCGCGCGCCGACCAGGTCAGTACGGCGTACCCGGCGCGCGCCAGCTCCTCGGCCTGGCCGCGCAGATCGGACTTGCTGCCGCCGAAGCCGTGCGCGAGCAGCACCGCGGGCCGCCGCCCGCCGGCGCCCCGCGCGGTGAAGAAGGACGTGTCGATCCGCACGTCCTTCCTGCTGCCGGGCGCCTCCGGCATGCTCAGCACCCGGTCCTCGCGGTGCACGGCGGGCGCCGTGTCCGAAGCGCCGGCCGCCCAGGTGCCGCCCCCGATCAGCACGCCCAGCGCACCCACCGCGGCGTACCACCGCCGGCCGCGCAGCCTGCCGCGCACACCCGCGCGCCGTCCGAGACCTCGCAGATCCATACCGCGCATCCTAGGTACGGCCCGCGGCGGGCGGCCCGTACCTGGGACCGAACCCACCGGCCTCCACCGGGAGTAGGGCCCGCCGGCCGCGTACCGCATCCGCGGTAGGCGGGCGGCGGGCCAGCGTCGCTACGGCGCCGTCCCGGCCGCCCGCAGCCGGAAGCGCGCGACCTCTTCGTCGCCGCTCCAGCGCTCCAGCCCGGCCTTGGCCAGCACCCGGCAGGAGGCGGGGTTCGACAGCTCCACCTCCGCGTACACCGTGTGCACCCCCGGCGCGGTGAGCGCGAACTCGGCCAGGGCGCGGGCGGCTTCGGGGGCGTAGCCACGGCCCCGGCGGGACGGGACGACGCCGTAGCCGAACTCCACGGCCCCGTCGACCGGCGGCCAGAACAGCCCGATCGCGCCGACCACCAGGCCGCTAGCCCGCTCGACGATCAGGCGCTGCCCGTAGGTGCCCCGGGCGTTGGGGTTGCCGTCGATGAAGCCGGCGATGACCCGGTCGCCGTCGACGGGGAAGTCCGCGGCCCAGTGTGGCTGCCGTACGCCCCCGGTGACGGCGGCGATCTCGGCGTCGCTCCACGGGCGCAGCACCAGCCGCGCGGTGGGCAGGTCCGTGCCGCGGACGGAGGACCCGGGGGCCGGCGAAGGGGAATCCGGGAAAGGGCCGTGCGGGGAAGAACCGTGCGGGGAAAGGGAAGAAGACACGTCTCACTCCTGGTCGTTCACGACGACCGGGCAGCGCTGCGCCCGATGCCCGGGCCCCGAGGGGCTGGCTCAGGCGGCGGCCCGGTCAAGGGCATGCCGATGACGTGGCCGGCGGGCCATAGGCCATCAACCTCCCTCTCCCCAGCAGTGAGCGTGCGCGGAGTGCCACGCACCGCCGCAGCGTACCCACCGCGCGGCGGCGCGGCACCCCGGTTTTCTGACGGGCTGCGGGTCAGTACTGCGGTGGCCCGAAACCGCCCGGTCCCGGCGCGGGCGGCGGACCCGGCGGCACCGGAGGAGCGCCCGGAGGCGGCACTGGAGGGGCGCCCGGGGGCGGCATCGGAGGGCCGCTGACCGGCGGCACCGGGCCGGCCGGAGGCTGCCAGCCGCCCGCCGGCGGACCCTGCAAGCCCATCGGCGGCCCCACCGGCAGCCCCTGCGGTCCGGGCGGCGGGACGAAGCCGGGCACGGCGAACTGCGGTGCCTGCGCCGGCGGATGCCAGGCCGGGGCGACCGGCTCCCCGCGGGCCATCAGGGCGAGCAGCACCGGCGAGCCCACCACGTCCAACAGCAGCAGGAGGTCGCTAAGGAGGGTCATGCCCGGCATGGTCCCGCTCAGCTCGAACAGGTCACCGCTGAAGGCCGCCGCGCCCGCGCCGATCAGCGCACCGGGCAGGGACAGCCCCGCCAGCCCGATGGCCAGGCCGCGGGCCGCATTGCCCCGCATCAGGCTGCTGAGCGCGGCCACCGCCGTCAGCACCAGGAAGACCAGCAGCGACCAGCCGGGGGCCAGGGACAGCAGCGAGCTGAGCAGGCCCCGGCCGAGGTAGTACATGTCCAGGGTTCTGGTGCCGCCTTCCACCATCACGTCGAGCTGCAGGCCGACGTTGGCGAGGGCCTGCACACCGAGCAGCAGCCCGGCCACCACACCGGCCGTACGCCCCGGACGCGCCGGCGGGGCGCTGGGGGTGCTGCGCGGCCAGGAGCGCATCCCGGCGAGCAGCAGCACCCCGGTTGCCAGCGCCACCAGGAACAGCAGTCCGCTGCTGATGAAGACACCGTCGAAGGTGGGGGCGTCCGTCTCCGCGTGCAGGAACCACTTGTCGTCGCTGGTGTGGGTGCCAACGCTGACGAGCGCCTGCAGGGCCATGGCGAAGGTGAAGGTGGTGGCCACGGCCAGCAGCCCGCCGGCCACCCGCCGCCCGGCGAACGCCGCGACGGCCGCGCCCAACTGCAGCAGGGCGAGACCGAGATGGAACGTGGTGGTGACCTGGTTGGTGCCGCCGGGCCGCTGGCCGGTCCATGACTCCCAGAGGCCGTCGAGGCCGAACTCGCTCAGATCGACGACGATCCAGTACGCCGTGAACAGGAAGAACAGCAGGCACAGGGCCCCGCCGGTGATACGGGCGCCCTTGGCGAGCGCCCTCGGTTGCTGCATGTCATCCCCCGTTGTGTCGTTGTGCGGCGAGGGAGCACGGTAGCAACGCCCCGCGCCCCGGTCTCCCCCAGGACCCGAGGTGCCTCCCGGCCCCGGCCCCACGCACCGTCGCGCAGCGCGCACCCGACGCACCGGGCCCCCGCCGGAAAGATCCGGCGGGGGCCCGGTGCAGCGGTTCGAGTCCGTCAGTGGTTGCTGGGGAAGCCCAGGTTGATGCCGCCGTCGGACGGGTCGGGCCAGCGGGTGGTGACGACCTTGCCGCGGGTGTAGAAGTGCACCCCGTCGTTGCCGTAGATGTGGTGGTCGCCGAAGAGCGAGTCCTTCCAGCCGCCGAAGGAGTGGTAGCCGACCGGCACCGGGATCGGCACGTTCACGCCGACCATGCCCGCCTCGACCTCCAGCTGGAAGCGGCGGGCCGCCCCGCCGTCCCGGGTGAAGATCGCGGTGCCGTTGCCCCACGGCGAGTTGTTCATCAGCGCGATCGCCTCGTCGTAGGTGTCCACCCGGACGACCGACAGCACCGGGCCGAAGATCTCTTCACGGTAGGCGTCCATCTCCGGCGTGACGTGGTCCAGCAGCGAGATGCCGAGCCAGTGGCCGTCCTCGTACCCCTCGACGGTGTAGCCGGTGCCGTCGAGGACGACCTCGGCGCCCTGCGCCGCGGCACCGGTCACGTACGAGGCGACCTTGTCGCGGTGCACCTTGGTGATCAGCGGGCCCATCTCGGAGGCCGGGTCGTCGCCGGGGCCGATCCGCAGCTTGTCGGCCCGCTCCTTGATCTTGCCGATCAGCGGGTCGGCGGTCTCCCCGACGGCCACCACGACGGAGATCGCCATGCAGCGCTCGCCCGCCGAGCCGTACGCCGCGTTGATCGCGGAGTCCGCCGCCAGGTCCAGGTCCGCGTCCGGCAGCACCAGCATGTGGTTCTTGGCGCCGCCCAGCGCCTGGACGCGCTTGCCGTTGGCGGTGCCGGTGGTGTGGATGTACCGGGCGATGGGGGTGGAGCCCACGAAGGACACCGCGGCCACGTCCGGGTGCTCCAGCAGCGCGTCCACCGCCACCTTGTCACCGTTGACGATGTTCAGCACGCCGTCCGGCAGCCCCGCCTCGGCGGCCAGCTCGGCGAGCCGGAACGCGGCGCTGGGCACCTTCTCGCTGGGCTTGAGGACGAAGGTGTTGCCGCAGGCGATGGCCAGCGGGAACATCCACATCGGCACCATCGCCGGGAAGTTGAACGGCGTGATCCCGGCGACCACACCGACCGCCTGGCGGATCGACGCCACATCGACCCGGCTGGAGACCTGGGTGGACAGCTCCCCCTTGAGCTTCTCGGGGATGCTGCAGGCCAGCTCGACGATCTCCAGACCGCGCGCCACCTCGCCCAGCGCGTCGGAGTGCACCTTGCCGTGCTCGGCGGTGATCAGCCGGGCCAGCTCCTCGCGGTGCGCGTCGATCAGCTCGCGGTACTTGAACAGCACCGACGTGCGCTTGGCCAGGGAGCTCACCGACCACGAGGCGAAGGCTTCCTTGGCGGTGCGGACGGCCGCATCGACCTCCTCGACCGAGGCGAAGGCGACCTGCTTCTCCTGGGCGCCGGTGGCCGGGTTGTAGACCGGCCCGACGTTGCCGGAGGCGCCCTCGACGGGCTTGCCGCCGATCCAGTGGCTGATGGTCTTCATGCGGGGGCCTTTCTGGGCTGACGACTTCGAACGGGTCACAGGTGGCGACGGCGCCCGGCGGCGTGCCGGTCGTACGCCTGACGTGCGGCGACCGCCGCCGGCCGGGTCGCGGTCTCGGCAACGGGAACATCCCACCAGGCCTGGGCCTCCGGCGCGCCCGGCACAGTGTCAGCCGTTTCGGTCTCGACGTAGACACATGTGGGCCGGTTCGCGCCACGCGCCTTCGCCAGCGCCGCCCGCAGCTCACCGACCGTCCCGGCCCGGATCACCTCCATGCCGAGCGAGGCGGCGTTGGCGGCCAGGTCCACCGGCAGCGGCTCCCCCGTATAGGTGCCGTCACCGGCCCGGAAGCGGTACGCCGTCCCGAACCGCTCACCGCCGGTCTGTGCGGACAGGCCGCCGATGGAGGCGTAGCCGTGGTTCTGGAAGAGCACGAGGTTGATGGCGATGCCCTCCTGGACCGCGGTCACGATTTCGGTGGGGTTCATCAGATACGTACCGTCACCGACCAGCGCCCACACCGGCCGGTCCGGTGCCGCCATCCGGACCCCGATCGCGGCCGGGATCTCGTAGCCCATGCAGGAGTAGCCGTACTCCAGGTGGTACTGCCGGCGGGACCGGGCCCGCCACAGCTTGTGCAGGTCACCGGGGAGCGAGCCGGCGGCGTTGACGATCACGTCGGTGTCGTCGACGAGCGCGTCCAGCGCACCGAGCACCTGGGTCTGGGACGGCCGTGCCGTCTCGTCCTGTGCCGCGTACGCGGCGTCCACCCGCCGCTCCCACTCCTCCTTCGCCGCCCGGTAGCCGGCCTCGTACGCGGCGTCCACCCGGTGGCCGGCGAGCGCATCGGTGAGCGCCTCCAGGCCGGCCCGGGCATCGGCGACCAGCGCGGTCGCGCCCATCTTGTGGGAGTCGAAGGAGGCGATGTTGAGATTGACGAACCGCACGCCGGGCGCCTCGAAGAGCGTCGACGAGGCGGTGGTGAAGTCCGTGTAACGGGTGCCTACCCCGAGGACCAGGTCCGCCTCGCGGGCCAGCGCATCGGCGGTGGCGGTCCCGGTGTGCCCGATCCCGCCGACGTCCGCGGGATGGTCGTGGCGCAGCGACCCCTTCCCGGCCTGAGTGGAGGCGACCGGCACGCCGGTGGCCTCGGCGAACGCCCGCAGCGCGTCCTCCGCCTCGGAGTGGTGCACCCCGCCACCGGCGATCAGCAGCGGCCGGCGGGCAGTGCGCAGGGCGTGCACCGCGTCCGCCAGCGCGCCGGGCTCGGGCGCCGGCCGCGGCACCCGCCACACCCGGTCGGCGAAGAACTCCTCCGGCCAGTCGTACGCCTCGGCCTGTACGTCCTGCGGCAGCGCCAGGGTGACCGCGCCGGTGTCCACCGGGTCGGCGAGCACCCGCATCGCCTGCAGCGCGGCCGGGATCAGGGCCTCGGGGCGGGTGACCCGGTCGAAGTAGCGGGACACCGGGCGCAGCGCGTCATTGACCGACACGTCCCCGGCGGACGGCACCTCCAGCTGCTGGAGGACCGGGTCCGCGGCCCGGGTGGCGAAGACGTCGCCGGGCAGCAGCAGCACCGGCAGCCGGTTGACGGTGGCCAGCGCCGCGCCGGTGACGAGGTTGGTGGCGCCCGGGCCGATGGAGGTGGTCACCGCGTGGGCGGAGAGCCGGTCGCACTGCCGGGCGTAGCCGACCGCGGCGTGCACCATCGCCTGTTCGTTACGGCCCTGGAGGTACGGCATCGCCGCGCCGGACTCCAGCAGCGCCTGGCCGATGCCGGCGACATTGCCGTGGCCGAAGATGCCCCAGCAGGCGTTGATCAGCCGGTGCTGCCGGCCGTCCCGCTCGGTGTACTGGTGGGCGAGGAACTCGACCAGGGCCTGTGCGACGGTCAGGCGGCGTGTCGTCGGGGCGTTCATCGGGCGTCTCCTGCGGGCGCGTCGGGGAGTGCGGCGGTGTCGGGGGCGCCGGGGGCGTCGGCCCCGGGTGCTGCGGGCGCCTCGTAGAGCGGGAGGCGGGGGTCGACGGGCTGCTCGGGCCAGGTGCCGCGGATCCAGCCGTGGTCGGGGTGGTCGCAGATCAGCCACTCGCGGGTGGCACCGGGACCGGCCATCACATTGAGGTAGTACAGGGTGTGGCCGGGCGCGGCGATCGAGGGGCCGTGCCAGCCGTCCGGGATCAGCACCGCGTCACCGCTGCGAACCTCGGCGAGCACCTCGGTGCCGCGGCCGTGCCCGGACGGTGTGACCCGCTGGTAGCCGACGCCGTCCGTGCCGTGCGCGGAGGCGACCTCGAAGTAGTAGATCTCCTCCAGCTCGGACTCCTCGCCGGGGCGGCACTCGTCGTGCTTGTGCGGCGGGTACGAGGACCAGTTCCCGCCCGGGGTGAGCACCTCCACCGCGATCAGCCGGTCGCAGGCGAAGCCGTATGCGGGGTCGGCGCCGGCGGGGGGCGCCGCGGCGAAGTTGTTCACCTGGCGGGAGCAGGTGCCGGTACCGCGCAGCTCCACGGGGACGCCGGAGGCCGGACCGTAGCGGGCCGGCAGCCGGCGCTCACAGCGCGCCCCGGTCAGCGCGAACCGGCCGCCCGCCCCGCTGGAGAGCTGTACGTGCGCGTCCCGCGGGACGTAGGCGAAGTCCGTGACCCCGCTGAACACGCTGTCCCGCCCGGCCAGTTCGAAGACCTCCCCGCCGTCGGTCAGCACCGTGCACCCGCCGGACAGCGGCAGCACGATCCACTCGCTGTCGCCGGTGGCGAACCCGTGCCGGCCCCCGGGCGGCAGCTGGAGCACACGCAGCGAGGAGTACCCCCAGCCGGCCCGCTCCGGGTCGATGTCCACTGCGTACGCGCCCTCGGCCGCGGAACCGGCCGTCAGGTGGAATTCAGTACCCATAAGTCGAGTCTCCTGCGGAAGTCGCGGTGTTCACAGCAGGCCTACGGCGGTGTCCACGGCCGCCGCGACGTCCCCGTCGGCCGGGTAGAGCAGGGAACGGCCGACCACCAGGCCCTGCACGGTCGGCAGCCGCAGCGCCTTGCGCCACTTCTCGTAGGCGGCTTCCTGGTCCGCAACGGTGCCGCCGACGGCGCCGCCGAGCAGCACCGTCGGCAGCGTGGAGGTCTCACAGACCCGGGCCATCGCCTCGGGGTCGTCGGTGACCGGCAGCTTGAGCCAGGTGTAGGCGGAGGTGCCGCCGAGGCCGGAGGCGATGGCCACGGAGCGGATCACCGCCTCGGGGCTGAGGTCGTTGCGCACCGCGCCGTCCACCCGGGAGGACAGGAACGGCTCGACGAAGACCGGCAGGTGCCGCTCGGCCATCGCGTCGATGGCGCGGGCGGTGGTCTCCAGGGTGGTCAGCGAGCCGGGGTCGTCGTAGTCGATCCTCAGCAGCAGCTTGCCCGCGTCGAACCGGAGCCGGACCAGGTCCTCCGGCCGGTGCCCGGTGAACCGGTCGTCCATCTCGAACGAGGCCCCTGCGATGCCGCCCCGGTTCATCGACCCCATGACGACCTTGCCCTCGAGGGCGCCGAGCAGCAGCAGGTCCTCCAGGATGTCGGCGGTGGCCAGCACGCCGTCCACACCGGGCCGGGACAGCGCCAGCACCAGGCGTTCGAGCAGGTCCAGGCGGTTGGCCATGGCCAGCCGCCGGTCACCGACGGCGAGCGCACCGCGCGCCGGGTGGTCGGCGGCGACGATCATCAGCCGTCCGCTGTCGCCTATGAGCGGGCGTCGGGTACGCCGCGCGGCGGCCTCGGCGACGGCTCCGGGGTGCCGGGCCCGCAGCGTCGCGAGGTCACTGATCCGAGGAGTCACGGCTCAACTCACCTTCTTGAGTGCACAGGTGGGGGCGGGAACGGGGCCGTCCAGGGGCCCGCGGGAGCCGTCGGCTCCGCCGGGGAGAACCCTCAGGTGTGTCATCCGCTACCGCCCCGCCAGGAACGCCTCGACCTCGTCGGCCGTGGGCATCGCCGAGGAGCAGGCGAGACGGGAGGCGACGAGGGCGCCGGCGGCGTTGGCGTACCGCATCATCGGCTCCAGGTCCCAGCCGGCGAGCAGCCCCTGGCACAGCGCCCCGCCGAACGCATCGCCGGCCCCCAGCCCGTTGACCACCTCGACCGGCGTGGGCGGCACCTCCGCGATGCGCCCGTCCCGGTGCACGGCCAGCACCCCCTTGGGCCCCTGCTTGATGACGGCCAGCTCCACGCCCCGCTCCAGCAGCGCCTGCGCACAGGCCTTGGGGTCCCGCAGCCCGGTCGCCACCTCGGCCTCGTCCAGGTTGCCGACGGCCACCGTGGCGTGGCGCAGGGCGGCCTCGTAGTACGGGCGGGCGGTGGCCATCGCCGCGGCGCCGGTCGCCCCGCCGTCCTTGGAGGCGCCGCCCTCCCCGCCCCAGAACATCGGCCGCCAGTCGAGGTCGAAGACGGTGGCCCCGGCCTTCGCCCGGGCCTCCAGGGCGGCGAGGGTGGCGCTGCGGCTCGGCTCCGCACACAGCCCGGTACCGGTGATCCAGAAGATCCGGGCTGCCGCGATCGCCTCCCGGTCCAGCTCCTCGGGGTGGATGACCAGGTCGGGAGCCTTCGGGCGACGGTAGAAGTAGAGCGGGAAGTCGTCCGGCGGGAAGATCTCGCAGAAGGTGACCGGCGTCGGGAGCCCCTCGACCGGGGTCACCCAGCGGTCGTCCACCCCGAAGTCCCGCAGCGCCTGGTGGAGGTAGTCACCGAACGGATCGCGCCCGGTGCGGCTGATCACCGCGCTACGGCGCCCCAGCCGGGCGGCGGCGACCGCGACATTGGCCGCCGAGCCCCCCAGGAACTTCCCGAAGGTCTCCACCTGCGCCAACGACACTCCGGTCTGCAGCGGGTAGATGTCCACCCCGAGGCGGCCCATCGTGATCAGGTCGTACGGCTCGGTCATAGACGCCCCTTCGGGTCGGCCAGGCACAGCGGCTTCGACGGGTCGACAGCCTCAGCGGATGCGGCGGGTGCGGCGGACACGGCGGTTCCGGCGGACACAGCGGGTTCGACGGCCCCGGCTCCGAGGAAAGGTCTAGCGGTGAGCATCAGACCCTGTCAATAGTTTGTCCTTACATTCTGACGTCAAGCGCAAGGAAGTGGCCACCGACCACGGACATCCGTCATAAATCGTCCCTTGTCCACCACCCGTCACCTACCCACAAGCCCCCACTGACCCCACCCCGCCCCTCAAAGTCCTTAAGTCCTTATGTCAGGACGAAGTCTTGACACTCCCCGGGACGACCGAGAGGCTGTGCCCCACAACCCACCCCGCGTCTCCCGGTCACCGCCGACCGGCGAGAGGAGAGCCGCAGCATGTCCGTTCCCCATGCCGCCCCGCCCGTCCTGGACCGCATCCGGGTCGGTTCCGCCCCCGACTCATGGGGAGTGTGGTTCCCCAACGACGAGCAGCAGGTCCCCTGGCAGCGCTTCCTCGACGAGGTCGGCCGCGCCGGCTACGAGTGGATCGAACTCGGCCCGTACGGCTACCTCCCCACCGACCCGGCCGTCCTGCGCGACGAGGTCGCCCGCCGCAACCTGAAGGTCTCGGCCGGCACGATCTTCACCTCGATGCACCACGGCCCGTCCGTCTGGGACAAGACCTGGGCGCACGTCTCCGAGGTCGCCACCCTCACCCAGGCGATGGGCGCCCGGCACCTCGTCGTCATCCCGTCCTTCTGGCGGGACGACAAGACCGCCGAGGAGCTCGAACCGCGCGAACTGACCGTCGAGCAGTGGAAGCACCTGACCACCGGCATGGAGCGGCTGGGCAAGCGGGTGCAGGACGAGTTCGGGCTGCAGATCGTCGTGCACCCGCACGCCGACACCCACATCGACACCGAGGAGCACGTCGAGCGGCTCCTCGACGTCACCGACCCCGGCCTGGTCAACCTCTGCCTGGACACCGGCCATTACGCCTACTGCGGCGGCGACAGCGTCAAGCTGATCCGCACCTACGGCGAGCGGATCGGCTACCTCCACCTCAAGCAGGTCGACCCGGAGATCCTCCGCGACGTCATCGCCAAGGGCACCCCCTTCGGCCCGGCCGTCCAGCAGGGCGTGATGTGCGAACCGCCGCTCGGTGTACCCGCGCTACCGCCCGTCCTGGAGGCCGCCCAGGAGCTGGACGTCGATCTCTTCGCCATCGTCGAGCAGGACATGTACCCCTGCCCGCCCGACCAGCCCTACCCCATCGCCGAGCGCACCCGGCGCTTCCTGCGCTCCTGCGGGGCCTGATCCACCCGGCACGGGCCCCGGTGCGCCGGCCCCGAGGCCGGGCGCGGGTTCGCACTCGGCAGTACGCCACTCAGCAGCACCTACGTCACTCAGCAGCACACGAAAACGTGAGGACGACATGACTCCTTCCCACGGGACGCTCGGGACGGCCGGGACGCTCGGTGTGGCGGTCATCGGGACCGGCCGGATGGGCGCGGACCACGTGCGCCGGATCAACGAGGTGATCAGCGGCGCCCGGGTCGCGGCGGTGGCCGACATCGACGCGGCCCGGGTCAAGCACCTGGCCGACGGCATCGAGGGGTGCACCCCCTACACGGACCCGGCCGCCGCCATGGACGACCCCGCGGTGGACGCCGTACTGATCGCCTCTCCGGGCCCCGCGCACGAGGCGGCCCTGCTGGGCGCCTTCGCGCGCGACCTGCCCGTGCTGTGCGAGAAGCCGCTCACCCCGGACGCCGCTTCCGCGCTGCGCGTCCTGGAGGCCGAGCAGGCGCTGGGCCACCGCCGCGTCCAGGTGGGTTTCATGCGCCGCTACGACGCGGACTACCGCACCCTCAAGTCCTACCTGGACCGGGGCGCCTACGGCCGTCCACTGATGCTGCACAACCGGCACCGCAACGCCGACACCCCGCCCGGCTTCACCAACGCGATGATGATCAACGACTCGGTGGTGCACGAGATCGACACCACGCGCTGGCTGCTGGACGAGGAGATCACGGCCGTGCGGGTGCTGCGCCCGGCGCCCACGGGGAACGCGCCCGAGGGCCTCAGCGACCCGCAGCTGGTGCTCTTCGAGACCACCGGCGGTCAGATCGTCGACACCGAGATCTTCGTCAACTGCGGCTTCGGCTACCAGGTCGGCTGCGAGGCGGTCTGCGAGGGCGGCACCGCCCGGATCGGCGACGACCACGGGGTGTTCGTCAACAGCGGTGGCCGGTGGGGCGGTTCGATCGTCCCCGGCTTCGTGGAGCGCTTCGAGGAGGCCTACGACCGGCAGGTGCAGCTCTGGGTGAACGCCACCCGGCGCGGCGAGGTCGAGGGCCCCAGCTGCTGGGACGGTTACGCGGCGGCCGCGGTCTGCGAGGCCGGGGTACGGGCCCAGGCCACCGGCGAGCGGGTCCCGGTGGAGCTGATCGAGCGGCCGGCGCTGTACCGGTAGCGGAAGCGGTCGGTGCGGTGCGGTCCCGGTAGCGGACGCGGCCGGTGCGGCGCGGTCCCGGTTCCGTCCGCTACCCCGTACCGCCGGTGCGCATCCCCGCCCGCTCCTGCCGCCCCGTTCCACCCCTGTCACAGCCGTCCGTCCCGCGTCACAGCTGTCACCGTTACGCGGGTCTTCCGTCACAGCCGATCAACAGCCCCTCCCCGGCGGTCACTCCGTGTCGTTGTCCAGGCACAGGGTGAGTGATCACAGGCCGTACGCGGCACCCGTCCGGCTCCCCCGGACCGACCCTGCGTACGGCGCTCAGGAGGTGGCAGAGATGACCGACCGCAGGCTCTGGTCGTACAAGGAGATCGCCGCGCACATCCAGGTGCAGCCGGACACCGTGCGTTCGTACCGCAAGCACGGGCTGCTTCCGGATCCGGACCTGGTGGAAGGCGGTAAACCGTACTGGTACGCCGACACGGTCAGAGCGTGGGTGGCCCAGCGGCCCGGCCAGCGCGGCCGACGCTGACGCCGCCCCGCCCGCAACCGTCACTCGGGCCCCGGTGCCCGCGCCTCCACCGGGCGCGGGCACCGGGGCCCGACGGCGTCCGGCACGGTGTGCGGCGGCGTGCGGCGCCGCGCCCGCTCCACCCGCTCCATCCGCCCGGGCCGCTCTACGATCGTGGTATGCCCCAGGAATACCGGGCCGCAGCGCCCGCCCGGCTGGCGGTGATCGGTGCCGGTGCGATCGGCGGCTACACCGCCGCCCTCGCCCACTGGGCCGGGCTGGACGTCACCCTGTGCGTACGCACTCCGCTGGCCGGCCTGACCATCGAGAGCGACGGCACGGACCGGGCCGCGGCGGTACGGATCGCGACCGACCCGGCGCAGGTGACACCGGTCGACTGGGTGCTGCTGACCACTAAGGCACAGGACACCGCGGGTGCGCAGGGGTGGCTGCGCCGGCTGTGCGCCCCGGGGACCACCGTGGTGGTGCTCCAGAACGGCATCGGCCAGGAGGAGCGGGTGGCGCCGCTGGTTCCCCCGGGCACGGCCGTCCTCCCCACCGTCGTCTACATCTCGGCCGAGCGCACCGCACCGGGCCGGGTCCGGCACCACGTGGCCAGCGAACTGCACGTCCCCGAAGGGCCGTTGGCCGACCGGTTCGCCGCACTGCTGGCCGGCAGCGGTCTGCAGGTGCACCCCGTCCCGGACTTCCGCACCGCCGTGTGGCGCAAGCTGTTCACCAACCTCGCGGCCAACCCCCTCACCGCCCTCCTCCAGCAGCGGATGGAGGTGTTCGCCGACCCCGAGGTGGCGGCGCTGAGCCGCGATCTGCTGCGGGAGGCGGCCGAGGTCGCACGCGCCGAGGGGGCGCACATCGGCGCGGAGGACATCACCCGGACGCTGGAGCTATACGCCAAGGCGCCCCCGGGCGGCGGCTCCTCGATGCTTTACGACCGCCTCGCCGGACGGCCGATGGAGCACGAGTTCCTCACGGGTGCGGTGGTCAGGGCGGGCGAACGGCACGGCATCGCCACACCGTTGAACCGGATGCTGCTGACGCTGCTGAGGGCGGTGGACCGCGAACTGCGGGGCGGCGGCGGGCCGGTGTAGCGCGCGGCGGCGCGCCGTACGGGGCAGTCAGGCAGGTAGGCCGGGCAGGTCACACGGGGCGGGCCGGCCGGGGCGGGGCCGTGGAGCCTCTGATCTCCAGCTCCGGGGCGACGAGTTGCCGGTCGGCCGGGGCGGTGGGCCGGTCCATCCGGTCGAGCAGACAGCGCGCCGCCCGGCGGCCGACCTCATGGCTGGCGTTGTTGACCGAGTTCAGCCAGAGGTGGCGGATACGGGCGAGGTAGGTGTTGTCGTAGCCGACGAGGGAGAGGTCGGCGGGCACGTCGAGCCCCAGTTCCTGCGCGGCGGAGAGCACGCCGATGGCGGAGATGTCGTTGAACGCGAAGACGGCGGTGGGGCGTTCGGCGCCGCGCGCGGGGTTGAGCAGGCGCACGGCGGCCCGGTAGCCGCCCTCCTCGGTGCCGTCGCCGTTCGCGACGACGGCAGTGTCCTCCCAGCCGTGGTCGCGTACCGCGGCCTCGAAGCCGCGTCGGCGCAGCGCGCCGACCACGCCCTGCCCGGCGATATGGGCGAGCCTGCGGTGGCCCAGGGTGATGAGGTGCTCGGTGGCGAGCCGGGCGCCCCGCTCGTCGTCGTTGGCGACGATGTCGACGTGCGGCAGCCGGGGTTCGTGGTTGCCCGCGATGACGGTGGGCAGCCGCTCGGCGACCTCGGCCAGCCCGTCGGGGTCGGGCAGCGTGCCGACAACGACGATGCCGTCCACCCGCAGCTCCTGGAAGGTCCGGGCGAAGTCCTGGCCGGCCCGCCGGTCGAGCCGGCCGTCGGCCATCAGCATCCGCAGGCCGTGCGCCTGGAGCGGGGAGTTGAGGCCGTCCAGGACCTCGACGAACCAGGGGTTGCGCATATCGTTCAGCAGCACGCCGACGGTGTGCGTACGGCGCGCGACCAGGCTGCGGGCGGCGGCGTTCGGCCGGTACCCCAGCGCGTCGATGGCGTCCAGCACGGCCCGTCGCTTGGCCTCACTGACCCGCGGCGAGCCCTGCAGCACGAGCGACACCAGTGACTTGGAGACGCCGGCGCGCTCGGCGACGCCCCGGATGGTCGGAGGCCGCTCCTGGGACCGCTCATGGGACCGCTCATGGGACCGCTCTTGTGGCCGCTCGTTGGACCGTTCCATGAACGGAAATCCTTCCACCGGCTCAAGACCGACGTCAACGCATCGATCGCCCCCACACCGCCCGCACACCGCGCCCGCTAGGGAACTCGCTAGGGAGCCTCGCCATGGACCCGCTACGGGGCCTCGCCGTGGACCCGCTACAACCTCGCCGCGGCCCCACTACAGGCAAGCTGTTGGCATCCACCCCGCACGCGAGCCCCCTCGCCCCAGAGGGGTTGACATCCAGACATCTGGACATGCAGGGTGCGGGAACGAAGAATTGGACCGTTCCAATCTCTGCTCGCTCCACTCCCCGCCCGCCCTCCGGCGGCCGACCGCAGGCCCGGCCACCGCCCCGGCCAGCGCCCCGGCGTCCCCCGCTCCCCCCGGCCCCGCCCCACCCCTCTCCCCGGCCCCCAAACTTCCAGCGCCGCGCCGGGGTACGGCAGCCCCTCCCCCTTCCTGCCCCTTTCGCCTCTCCTGCCTCTCCTGCCTCTCTCGCCTCGCTTGCCTCCCCCTCCCGTGGAAGGACCCAGCATGAAGATCGGCCTCATCGGCACCGGGCGCATCGGCGCGTTCCACGCCCGGACCCTGCAGCGCATCCCCAGCGTCAGCGATCTCGTGGTGGCGGACGCCGACACCGTGCGGGCCGTGGCGCTGGCGGACACCCTTGGCGTACGGGCCGCCGCGGGCATCCCGGAGATGTACGCCGAGGGCCTAGACGGGGTGGTGATCACCGCCGCGACCAGCGCACACGCCGCGCTCATCCACCAGGCGCTGGATGCCGGGGTGCCGGTCTTCTGCGAGAAGCCGGTCGCACTGGACGTAGCGGGCACCCTCGGCGTCGTGGAACGGACGCGGGCCGGCTCCGTCCCGGTACAGATCGGCTTCCAGCGCCGCTTCGACGCCGGGTACCGCGCCGCCCGGGAGGCGCTGCGCTCCGGCGAGCTGGGCTGGCTGCACACACTGCGGGCCTGCACCAGTGACCGGACCCCTCCCCCCGCCGCGTTCATCCCCACCTCCGGCGGGCTGTTCCGGGACTGCTCGATCCATGACTTCGACATCCTGCGCTGGCTCACCGGCCGCGAGGTGGTGTCGGTCTACGCCCAGGGGGCGAACCGCGGTGCGCCCTTCTTCGCCGACGGCGACGACGTCGACACCTGTGCGGCGCTGCTGCGCTTCGACGACGACACCCTGGCGACCGTCACCGCGACCCGCTACAACGGCGCGGGCCATGACGTCCGACTGGAGGTCTGCGGCTCCGAGGGCGCCCGCTTCGTGGGGTTGGACGACCGTGCGCCGCTGCCCTCCGCGGAGCCGAAGCTGTCCTGGCGGCAGGCCGCGGACCCGTACGACTCCTTCATGGAGCGCTTCCATGACGCGTACGTCACCGAACTGGGCCGCTTCACCGAGGTCGCCGCGGGCCGTACGCCGAGCCCGTGCACGCCGGCGGACGCGCTGGAGGCGCTCTACGTCGCCGAGGCCTGCGAGCGCTCGCGGCGGACCGGCGCGCCGGTCACCCTGGCCGAGGTACGGGACACGGCCGGTCCGACGACCTCCGGCGGATGACCGACCTCGACGCCGGATCGCTGGGCGTCCTGCTGGTCGCCGCGCTGCTGGTGGGGGTCTCGAAGACCGCCATCAGCGGTGTCGGCGCGCTGAGCGTCGCCCTCTTCGCCGCCGTACTGCCCGCCAAAGAATCCACCGGCACCCTGCTGCCCCTACTCCTGGCCGGGGACGTGCTGGCCGTCCGGGCCTACCGGAAGCACGCCGACCGGTCCGCACTGATGCGGCTGATGCCGTCGGTCGCGGCCGGTGTCCTGTTGGGCGTGGGGTTCGTGGCCGTGGCCGATGACGCGGTCATCCGCCGCACGATCGGCGGCCTGCTGCTGACGATCGTGCTGCACCACCTATGGCGCCACCGGGGCTCGGTGCGACGCCGTCCTCATGGGCCCGTACGGCCCCCAGCTGGGACCCGTGGCGTACGGCATCGACGTGGCACTCGCGGCGTACGACATCGAGGCGGGACTCACGGCGTACGGCATCGACTCGGGACGCGCGGCGTACGGCACCGCCGGCGGCCAGCCGGCGCGGTGGACGCAGCCACTGTGGCGGCCACAGCCGCGAGCGCAAGGCCCCTCGCCCCCGGCCCCGAGGGGGCACCGGGCACACCGGTCGCCCACGACTCCCCGGCCACCGGCCCAGGCCCCGATCACGCTCCGAGCCCGTCACCCACCGACGATGTCCCCGTCGCCAACGCTCCCCCGGCCACCGGCACTTCCCCCACGGGCACCGCAATCGCATCCGGCACGGGCACTGCCACCGGCACAGGCACCGGACCGGAATCGGACACCGGACCGGACACGGGCGCTGGGCCACACACGGACCGTGGCCCTGACACCAGCCCCGGCCTGGGCACGAACGCCGACCCGGACGCGAGCGCCGGCCCGGACACGAACGCCGACCCGGACACGGACGACGCGCGGGACACGGACGACGCGCGAGACAGGGACGGCGCGCCGGACACGGGTGTGGCGGCCGGGCGCCTTCGGCCTGCGCACACAGTGTCCTTCGGACTGGTCGCCGGTTTCGCCACCATGGTCGCCAACGCGGGCGGCCCCGCGATGTCGCTCTACCTCCTCTCGTCGGGCTTCACCATGCTCGGGTTCCTGGGGACGGGTGCGTGGTTCTTCCTCCTCATCAATCTCTTCAAGCTGCCGTTCAGCATCGGGCTGGGGCTGATCACTCCCGATGCGCTCGCCCTGGATGCGGTGCTGCTGCTCGCCGTGCCCGTCGGCGCGCTCGTCGGGCGGGCTCTGGTGCACCGCATCCATCAGGTTCTCTTCAACCAGCTGGTGCTCCTCTTCACCGCACTGTCCAGCCTCAACCTCCTCCGCTGACACGGGAAACCTACCCACCCATCACTCTGCGTAATCACGCGCGGAGGAATGACCGACGCCGGTGCCCGCAGCCCGGTCGCCGCAGCTCTCGCCGTCCCGCTCGCCGTCCCGCTCACCGCCCCCCGCCGGCCGCTCCGGCCGCTCCGACCGCTCCGACCGCTCCCGCAGCGCACGCCGCCGGGCCACCCACTGGATCACCACCCCGACTGCGGCGACCGCACAGGAGACCCCCAGGCCGACACCGGCGGCATAGAGCCGGTCATGGGCCGCCGCACTGCCGAGGTAGCCGAGGCCGACGGAGTAGGTGGCCCAGGTCAGCTCGGCGATACCGGCGCCGAGCGCGTACTTGCGGAGCGGGTAGCGCAGCACCCCGGAGGCCAGCGCCCCGGCGATGCGGCCGCTGGGCAGGAACCGCACGGCGATCACGAACGGGACGCCGTAACGCTGGATGTGCTGCGAGGTCCAGTCCAACAGCGCCCGGCGGCGGGGATTGCGTCGCATCCAGCGCCGCACGGGCGCACCGAACCGCCGCGCGGCCAGATACATCAGCAGGTCCCCGAACAGGGCGCTGCCGGCGACGAGCAGCAGGACCTGCGGGAGGAAGAGCTGCCCCTGGGAGGCGAGCACCCCGACGGAGACCAGCAGCGCGGAGTTGGGGACCAGCGGCGGCAGCGTCGTGAGCACCAGCAGGCCGTAGAGGGCGAGTACGTCCATCCGGCCGCCTCCTCGGATCCGCCCCCGAGTCCGTACCCCCAAGGCTGACGCGGGCGGGAGGACGTGGCAACGCGATCCAGGGGCGGAGGGTTGGCACATACCCCCTAGGGGTATAAAGTGGCACCGATTCAAGGGCGCCGGAAGTCACATGAGCCGCACACGCCCATCGAGCACTCAGGCACTCAGGCACTCAGGCACTCAGGCACCAACACCCAACGCCTGATACCCAACCCCGGCACCCGACGTCCGACGCCCGACACTCGTACACCTGGCGCCCGCGCGCCGGGCATCCGAGGCATCATCGGCACCACGCACAGATCTCACGCACCACAGGCACCAAGGAGAATCCCCCATGACCAAGAACAGCTCCTGCTGCACCCCGGAAGGCTCCTGCGGCTCCGGCGACACCGACGTCCAGGTCGGCGAGGTGACCACCACGTACCGGGTGACCGGGATGACCTGTGGGCACTGCGAGGGTGCGGTGGTGTCCGAGGTCGGCGAGATTCCCGGTGTCAGCTCGGTGCAGGCGGTCGCGACCACCGGCCTGGTGACCGTCACCTCCAAGGCGCCCCTGGACGAGGAAGCCCTGCGCGCCGCCATCGACGAGGCCGGCTACGAACTGGTGGGCCAGGCGGTCTGACCACCCAGCGCCGCGCCGCCCAAGGCGGCGGACTTTCACACATCACTTACAACTGACACAACACCCCCACCTTGGGGCGCAACACCCATACCCCTGGTACGCGATCTCCAGATGGCGCCCCTTGACCGCATTCGCCCTCATATGGCAAGAGACGCAGATCACACTCATGGGAACGTAACCATTGAGGGGGGTCGCGAGTCTAACCGTGCAGTGCAAGCGCTTCGACGGCGCTTGCACAGCACAGGCCGTGCAGATCTTGGGGGATCGTGCGCGGCAACGCGTGGCCGGGGCGACGTGCCCGGGGAGCTTTGAGCGGCCCTCCCGATGTGCGCGTCCCGGCAGAGCGCGGTGCGACCCTGAGCGCCCGGACGGATCCCGTGGGGGGAATCCAACCGGGAAAAGGAAGTGCCCCGCTCTCTGGACCCGTGGGGGGATCCGGAGGCGGGGCGCTTTCGTGTGCGCGCAGCGGCGGTCCGCCCGCGCACCACCGGTCGACGACCCGTGCGCCCACCGAGGGCCGACCACGTCGTACGACCCGAGCGACCCGCCACGTCGTACGACCCGAGCGGCGGCCACGCATGCACCCGGCCGGGGGCCACGCACACACCGGCCGCACGAGCCGGCGCGCCCGTAAGCCGTCCGGCGCGCCCGTAAAGCCATAAGGCCGCCGGCCCAGGAGGGGCGGCGGCCCAGTCCGGCGGCCCACCACCCCAGGGGCGGCACAGCGGCCGGTGGTGGCCCTTTCGGGGCCGATTGGTCAGCGCTGCTCGACCGGCACGAAGTCGCGCTCGATGACGCCGGTGTAGATCTGCCGCGGGCGGCCGATGCGGGAACCGGGCTCCTTGATCATCTCGTGCCACTGGGCGATCCAACCGGGCAGCCGGCCGAGCGCGAAGAGCACGGTGAACATCTCGGTCGGGAAGCCCATGGCCCGGTAGATCAGGCCGGTGTAGAAGTCGACGTTGGGGTAGAGCTTACGCGAGACGAAGTAGTCGTCGGAGAGCGCGTGCTCCTCCAGCTTGAGGGCGATGTCCAGCAGCTCGTCGGACTTGCCGAGCGCGGAGAGGACATCGTGCGCCGCCGCCTTGATGATCTTCGCCCGGGGGTCGAAGTTCTTGTAGACGCGGTGCCCGAAGCCCATCAGCTTCACGCCGTCTTCCTTGTTCTTCACCTTGCGGATGAAGGCGTCGACGTCGCCGCCCTCGCGCTGGATGCGCTCCAGCATCTCCAGCACCGACTGGTTGGCGCCGCCGTGCAGGGGGCCCCACAGGGCGTTGATGCCGGCCGAGATCGAGGCGAAGAGGTTCGCCTGCGAGGAGCCCACCAGGCGGACGGTGGAGGTCGAGCAGTTCTGCTCGTGGTCGGCGTGCAGGATCAGCAGCTTGTCCAGGGCGCTGACCACGACCGGGTCGAGTTCGTAGTCGGCGGCGGGCACCGAGAAGGTCATCCGCAGGAAGTTCTCGACGTACCCGAGGTCGTTGCTCGGGTAGACGACCGGGTGGCCGACCGACTTCTTGAAGGCGTACGCGGCGATCGTCGGGAGCTTGGCCAGCAGCCGGATCGTGGAGATGTGGCGCTGCTTCTCGTCGAACGGGTTGTGGCTGTCCTGGTAGAACGTCGACAGCGCGCTGACCACCGACGACAGCATGGCCATCGGGTGGGCGTCCCGGGGGAAGCCGTCGTAGAAGCGCTTGACGTCCTCGTGGAGCAGGGTGTGGTAGGTGATGTCCTGCTTGAAGTTCGCCAGCTCATCGACGGTGGGCAGCTCGCCGTTGATGAGGAGGTACGCGGTCTCGACGAACGTGCTGCGCTCTGCGAGCTGCTCGATCGGGTACCCGCGGTAACGAAGAATTCCCTGCTCACCGTCGAGATAGGTGATCGCGGATTTGTACGCCGCGGTGTTGCCGTAACCGGAGTCCAGGGTCACCAGACCGGTCTGGGCGCGCAGCTTCGAGATGTCGAAGCCCTTGTCGCCGACCGTGCTGTCGACGATCGGGTAGCTGTATTCGCCGTCCCCGTAACGCAGTACTACAGAGTTGTCGCTCACGTCATCCCTCACCGACGTTGTGCCTCTTCTTCGAGGTGCCCTGACTGCCTATACCTTCCCCCATTTGGACCTTGGATGTGCACTCGGGGTCGGCCATAGGGCCTCATCGCGGCACTCAGTGCCGCGTCAGCGCCCCATCCTGCTCCCCTTCGCCCCGTTTGGGAAAGAGGAGTGACATCACATCGCTCCGGCGAGCCGGTGAGCCAGCGCCGTACACCGCCGACCGGCGGATACCGTGCGTACGGCCTGCCCGAGGGCCTTACGGGAGCCGACCAGCACCACCAGGCGCTTTGCCCGGGTCACGGCCGTATACAACAAATTGCGCTGGAGCATCATCCAGGCACTTGTGGTGACCGGAATCACCACCGCTGGATACTCACTACCCTGCGAGCGATGGATCGTCACGGCATAGGCGTGTGCGAGTTCGTCGAGTTCGTCGAAGTCGTAGGGGACCTCCTCGTCCTCGTCGGTGAGCACCGTCAGCCGCTGCTCGACCGTGTCCAGGGACGTGACCACCCCGACCGTCCCGTTGAAGACGCCATTGCGGCCCTTTTCGTAGTTGTTCCTGACCTGGGTGACCTTGTCCCCCACGCGGAAGACCCGGCCGCCGAAGCGCCGCTCGGGCAGGTCGGGGCGGGCGGGGGTGACGGCCTGCTGGAGGAGGCCGTTCAGCGCGCCGGCACCGGCCGGGCCGCGGTGCATCGGGGTCAGCACCTGGACGTCCCGGCGCGGGTCGAGGCCGAACTTCGCCGGGATGCGGCGGGCCGCCACATCGACGGCCAGCCGCCCGGCCTCCTCATTGTCCTCCTCCGCGAAGAGGAAGAAGTCCGCGAGCCCGCTCGTCAGGGGCGGCACGCCGGAATTGATCCGGTGCGCGTTGGTGACCACGCCCGACTGCTGGGCCTGCCGGAAGATCCTGGTCAGCCGCACCGCGGGCACCGTCCCACCCGCCACCCGGCCGCCGTTCTTCCCCGACGCTCCGCCGGACTCCGTACGGTCCGAAGCCCTCCCGGACTCCGTACGGTCCGACGCTCCCCCTGGCTCCGCTCCGGGGGACTCCGCTCGCGCGGCCCCGCTCCCGGCCAGCAGGTCCCGCAGCACCTCGCCGGCCCCGACGGACGGCAGCTGGTCGACGTCGCCAACCAGGAGCAGGTGGGCGCCCGGCGGCACCGCCTTGACGAGCTTGTTGGCCAGCAGGAGGTCCAGCATGGATGCCTCGTCGACCACGACCAGATCGGCGTCGAGCGGCCGGTCGGCGTCGTAGGCGGCGTCCCCGCCGGGCTTGAGCTCCAGCAGACGGTGAACGGTGGAGGCCTCCGCACCGGTCAGCTCCGAGAGCCGCTTGGCCGCCCGGCCGGTGGGCGCCGCCAGGACGACCTTGGCCTTCTTGGCGCGCGCCAGCTCGACCACGGACCGGACCGTGAAGGACTTGCCGCAGCCCGGTCCGCCGGTGAGCACCGCGACCTTCTCCGTCAGCGCCAGCCGCACCGCCGCCTGCTGCTCGGGCGCCAGCTCGGCGCCCGTGCGGCGCGCCAGCCACGTCAGCGCCTTGTCCCAGTCGACGTCCCGGAACGCCGGCATCCGGTCCTCGTCCGTCCGCAGCAGCCGGGTCAGCCGCCCGGCGAGGGAGATCTCGGCGCGGTGGAAGGGCACCAGATAGACGGCGGTGACGGGGGTGCCGTCCTCGCCCGCCGGGACCTTCTCGCGCACCACCCCCTCCGGATCGGCGGCCAGCTCCCCCAGGCAGTCGATGACCAGGCCGGTGTCCACCTGGAGCAACTTCACCGCGTCGGCGATCAGTTGCTCCTCGGGCAGGAAGCAGTGGCCCTGGTCGGTGGACTGCGACAGCGCGTACTGCAGCCCGGCCTTGACCCGGTCCGGGCTGTCGTGCGGGATGCCGACGGACTGGGCGATCCGGTCGGCGGTCAGGAAGCCGATGCCCCAGACGTCGGCGGCCAGGCGGTAGGGCTGGTTGCGGACGACGGAGATCGAGGCGTCCCCGTACTTCTTGTAGATCCGTACGGCGATGGACGTGGACACGCCGACGCCCTGGAGGAAGACCATGACCTCCTTGATGGCCTTCTGCTCCTCCCAGGCCGCGCCGATCAGCTTTGTCCTCTTGGGGCCCAGGCCCGGCACCTCGACCAGGCGCCCGGGCTCCTGCTCGATGACGTCGAGGGTGTCGGTGCCGAAGTGCTCGACGATGCGGTCGGCGATCCGCGGGCCGATGCCCTTGATCAGGCCGGACCCCAGGTAGCGACGGATGCCCTGGATCGTGGCCGGCAGCACCGTCGTGTAATTGTCCACCTGGAACTGTTTGCCGAATTGCGGATGGGAGCCCCAGCGCCCCTCCATCCGCAGCGACTCCCCCGGCTGCGCGCCCAGCAGCGCGCCCACGACGGTCAGCAGGTCGCCCGAGCCCCGGCCCGTGTCGACCCGTGCGACGGTGTAGCCGTTGTCCTCGTTGGCGTAGGTGATCCGCTCCAGGACCCCTTCCATCACGGCTGTGTTGACCATGCCACGACGGTACCGCCGGGGTACGACAGTGCGCCGGGGAGACGGCTCCCGGGCGGCGGGCGGCAGGTCGCCGGAGAGCCGGCCGGGCCCGGCGCGGATCGCCGTCGGAGGCACCATCGAGGGGCCCGTCCGATGCTCGGGCCCCTCGATTCCCCCTCCGCGCCGGTCCCGGATCCCCCCCCGGGTCCCTCCCCCTTGCGGGACCAGCGTCAGCTATGACCTCCGGGGGCGGCCAACGGTTGCACCTCGACGCAGAGTTCTTCCCCCGTCACCGGAAGTGCGATGGTCACTTCTCACCCGAGGTGGGTGCGGAAGCGGTCCACGACCTCGGCCAGCACCTCACCGCCGTCCCGCGCCCACAAGGCGGGGTTGAAGATCTCCACCTCGATCGGCCCCCGGTAGCCGGCCGCCTCGACCCGGGCGCGGAACCACCGCAGGTCCACCGATCCGTCGCCCAGTTGCCCGCGGCCCAGGAGGGCACCCTCGGGCAGCGGGGTGACCCAGTCGGCCAGCTGGAAGGCGGCGATCCGCGGACCGCCGCGGCCCCGGGGGCCGCCGCCGGCCCGGTCGATCTGGGGGCCGGCGGTGTCGTCCCACCACAGGTGGTAGGTGTCGATGACCACGCCCACTTGGTCGGCGGGGAACCGCTCGGCGAGGTCCAGTGCCTGCGCCAGGGTGGAGACCACACAGCGGTCCGCCGCGTACATCGGGTGCAGCGGTTCGACGGCGAGCCGGACGCCCCGCTCCGCGGCGTACGGCGCCAGTTCGGCGAGCGCGTCGGCGATCCGCTCCCGGGCGCCGACCAGGTCCCGGCTGCCGGCCGGCAGTCCGCCGGAGACCAGGACGAGGGTGTCCGTCCCCAGGGTGGCGGCCTCGTCGAGGGCCGCCCGGTTGTCGTCCAGCGCCGCCGCGCGCTCACCGGGGTCCAGGGCGGTGACGAACCCTCCGCGGCACAGACTGGTGACCCGCAGCCCGGCGTCCCGCATCAGCCGGGCGGCGGCGGCCACCCCGTACTGCCGGACCGGTGCGCGCCACAGGCCCACACCCCGTACGCCCGCCCGTGCGCAGCCGTCGGCCAGTTCGGGCAGCGTCCACTGGCGGACGGTCTCCTGGTTGAGGCTCAGACGGGCGAGGAGGGCATCGGAGTCCGGCGGTGGGGGCGGCAGCGGGGACGGTGCTGCGGACCGTGGGGTGCGGGGGCTCATACGGGGGTGTCCCTCCTCGTGGGGTCCGCACCATGCAGCGCGATCAGGGTGCGCATCCGGGCCGCGGCCCGCTCGGGGTCGGGGAACAGGCCCAGCCCGTCGGCGAGTTCATGGACGCGGCGCAGATGGGGCAGCGAACGCGCCGACTGCAGACCGCCGACCATGGTGAAGTGCGTCTGGTGGCCGGCCAGCCAGGCCAGCAGGACGATGCCGGTCTTGTAGTAGCGGGTGGGCGCCCGGAACAGGTGGCGGGACAGCGCCACCGTCGGGTCCAGGGCGGCTCGGAAAGCGGTGGCCCCCTCGGGGCCGGGGGTGTCCAGGTGGCGCACGGCCGCGGCGGCCAAAGGGGCGAGCGGGTCGAAGATGCCCAACAGGGCGTGGCTGAAGCCGTGGTCGTCGCCGGCGATCAGTTCGGGGTAGTGGAAGTCGTCACCCGTGTAACAGCGCACGGTCCCCGGCAGCCGCCGGCGCAGCCGTACTTCGCGGCCGGCGTCCAAGAGGGAGACCTTGACGCCGTCCACCTTGCCGGGATGCGCGTGGACGATCCGGAGGAAGGTCTCGGTGGCGGTGTCGGGGTCCGCGCTGCCCCAGTAGCCGTCCAGCGCCGGGTCGAACATCGGGCCGAGCCAGTGCAGGATCACCGGGCCGGAGGCCTGCCGGAGGAGGTGGCCGTAGAGCTCCAGGTAGTCCTCCGGGCCGGTGGCGGCCGCGGCGAGCTGCCGGGAGGCCATCAGGACGGGCCGGGCCCCGGCGCCCTCGATGAGCCCGAGCTGCTCCTCGTAGGCGGCCCGGATGTCCGCCAAGGTGCCCCCGTGGGGCGGCAGTTGGTCGGTGCCCGCCCCACAGGCGAGCAGGCCGCCGACCGCCCGGGCCTCGGCGGCGGAGCGCCGGATCAGCTCGGCGGCGGTGCCCCAGTCCAGGCCCATACCGCGCTGGGCGGTGTCCATCGCCTCGGCCACGCCCAGGCCGTGCGACCACAGGTGGTGCCGGAAGGCGAGGGTGGCGTCCCAGTCGAGGGCGGGCGGGCCATCCGGGGTGGTGTCGGCGAGCGGATCGGCGACCACATGGGCGGCGGCGAAGACGGTACGGGCGCGCAGTCGTGGCCCCCCGGGGGCGGGCGGGTGCGCCGGCGCGGTCACCGGGGCAGCTCCGGCACAGCCAGCCGGCGGCCCTGCGCCGAGGAGCGCACGCCCAGTTCGGCGAGCTGGACGCCGCGGGCGCCGGCCGCCAGGTCCCAGCGCCAGGGCTCGTCGCACACGACGTGCCGCAGGAACAGTTCCCACTGCGCCTTGAACCCGTTGTCGAAGTCGGTGTTGTCGGGCACCTGTTGCCACTGGTCGCGGAAGGAGCCGGCCACCGGGAGGTCCGGGTTCCAGACCGGCCTGGGGGTGGCGGAGCGGTGCTGGATGCGGCAGTGGCGCAGCCCGGCGACGGCCGAGCCCTCGGTGCCGTCCACCTGGAACTCGACGAGTTCGTCGCGGTGGACCCGCACCGCCCAGGAGGAGTTGATCTGCGCGATGATGCCGCCGTCCAGGCCGAAGACGGCGTAGGCGGCGTCGTCGGCGGTGGCCTCGTAGGGGGCGCCCGCCTCGTCCCAACGGCGCGGGATGTGGGTAGACAGCTGCGCCTGGACGGTTCTGACCGGCCCGAACAGCTCGTGCAGGACGTACTCCCAGTGCGGGAACATATCGGCCGCAATGCCCCCGCCATCCTCGGCGCGGTAGTTCCACGAGGGGCGCTGCGCGGGCTGCCAGTCGCCCTCGAAGACCCAGTAGCCGAACTCGCCCCGTACGGACAGGAGGCGGCCGAAGAAGCCGCCCTCGACGAGGCGGCGGAGCTTGCGCAGACCGGGCAGGAACAGCTTGTCCTGGACGACGCCGTTCTTGACGCCCGCTTCCTCGGCGAGCCGGGCCAGCTCCAGCGCGGTGGCGAGGTCGCCGGCGGTGGGCTTCTCCACATAGAGGTGCTTTCCGGCGGCGATCGCCTTCCTGACGGCTGCGGCGCGGGCGGTGGTGGCCTGTGCGTCGAAGTAGATGTCGAGGGTGTCGTCGGCGAGGACCGCGTCGAGGTCGCAGCTCCAGCTCTCCAGGCCGTGGCGTTCGGCGAGCGCGCGCAGCCTGTCCGGGCTGCGGCCGACGAGCACCGGCTCCGGCCAGATGACGGTGCCGTCGGCCAGGGCGAGGCCGCCCTGTTCGCGCAGGGCGAGGAGGGAGCGGACCAGGTGCTGACGGTGTCCCATGCGTCCGGTCACGCCGTTCATGGCGATGCGTACGGTCCTGCGTGTCATGGCCCGGCCTCTCTCGCCCGCGGCGGGGCGGGGTGCGATGGCAGGTGCGATGGCGGGGTGCTGGCGGGGAGCTGGCGGGGTGCTGGCGGGGTGCTGGCGGTTGGCGCGCCTGGGTGGGTGCGGTGAGGTGAGGTGCAAGGGGCCTATATGGGCCGCAGGCGCTCTCCGCGGGGACGCTAGCTTGCGCGACGAGGCGCCAACAAGGGGGCAATCAGGGGGAGTAGGGGATGACGGTGCCCCCGGCGGAGCGGCCGACGCCGCGGGCGCGCCGGGGGCGTGCGCCGCACTGCGCGACCTCGGGCGGAAAAGGGGGTGCGTGGGCGGCCACGGCGACGTATCCTTGACTCAGTCAAGGGTGAGGGGGGTCGACGATGACCACGGGGACCGGATCCGGAGCAAGAGTCGGAGCAACGGCTGGCGCCCTGGGCGGCGCGGCGTCCGGCAGCGCCTCCGGCAGCACGTCCGACGCCACCACCGACGCCCGGGCCGACGTCCGTGAGCTACGCAGATTCAACCGCTTCTATACGAACCTGATCGGCGCGCTCGACTACGGCCGGCATCTCTACACGCCCTACACGCTCACCGAGGCCCGGGTGCTCTACGAGCTCGCCCACCACGAGCGGGTGGACGCCGCGGACCTGCGGCTCTCACTGTCGCTGGACGCCGGCTACCTCAGCCGGCTGCTCGGCAAGTTCGAGCGGAGCGAGCTGATCAGCCGCGGCAAGTCCGACGAGGACCCGCGCCGCCAGCGCATCACCCTGACCGAGGGCGGCCGGGAGGCGGCCGGCCTGCTGGAGGAGCGCTCACAGGACGCGGCGGGGACGCTGCTCCAGCACCTCCCGGCGGCCGACCGGGCCCGCCTGGTGGACGCGATGCGGACCCTCCGCACCCTGCTCGAGAAGGGGGCGGAGGGCGCCCCGGAGGGCACGGGGGAGGACTCCCCGCAGGGAGCTCCGGGATCTGCGGGATCTGCGGGATCTGCAGGATCTCTGAGATCTGCTGGACCTGCTGGATCTGCGGGATCTGCTGGACGCTTCCCGGGGGACTCCCCTGCCTCCGGGGTCACCCTGCGCACCACACGGCCCGGGGACCTCGGCTGGATGGTCGAGCGCAATGCCACCCTCTACGCCGCCGAGTACAGCTTCGATCTGCGCTACGAGGCACTGGTGGCACGGATCGTCGCGGAGTACGCCGAGTCCTTCGACCCGCGGTGGGACCACACCTGGATAGCCGAGCTGGGCGGCGAACGGGTGGGCGCGGTGATGTGCGTACGGGACGGCAGACCGGGGGTCGCTCGGCTGCGGCTGTTGCTGGTGGAGCCGGGGGCGCGGGGGCACGGCGTGGGGCGCCACCTCGTCGACGCCTGTGTGGAGTTCGCCCGGGACGCGGGCTATCGGGAGCTGGTGCTGTGGACCAACTCCGTACTCGACGCGGCCCGCCGCATCTATCAGCAGGCCGGGTTCGAGCTGGTCGGCGAGTCGCCGCACCACAGCTTCGGCCAGGACCTGAGGGGCCAGGACTGGCGGTTGGCGCTCTGAGGAGGGAGCCGGGCACCGGCGCGCGAAGGACCCGCCGCCGTTGGCTTCGCTCCCTTCACACCGTCACCCTGACGCTCGGTCGCCCCGGCCGCCATCACGCCGGCACCCCGTTGCCCCGGTGCCTCGTTGCCCCGGCGTTCTTCACCCGTCGCCCGCCGCGGGCCGCCCGCCGCAGGTCGCCCGCCGCCCGTCTCTCTTCGCTCCTCACCCCCTCGTGCCCCGTGATGGTGGACGGCGTCGCGCGGGGAAGGGGTACGCGTACACGGGCAACAGGCGCCGGTGTGTGACGGAGAGGAGCGGACCATGGACGGCAGCTCGCACGGCCCGGCGCGGACCGGTGACGCGGACGGCGGTACCGGCGGCGGCACCCCGGCGATGCGCTACGCGTTCTCCACCCTCGGGGTTCCGGGGATGCCGGTCGCCGAGGTACTGGCGTTGGCCGTGGAGTCCGGGTACCAGGGGGTGGAGCTGCGTGCCCATCCGGAGGAGCCGGTGCACACCGGGATCGGGCTGCGGGAACGAGCCGCGGTGCGCGAGCAGTTCGCCGCTACGGGGGTGGACGTCCTGGCCGTGGCCGGGTACGCGCAGGTGGCCGCGGCCCGGGACGCGGCGGGTGAGGAGCAGCTGGCGCACGAGCTGGCCGAGCTGGTGCTGCTCGCCGCGGACCTGGGGGCGCCATACGTCCGGGTGTTCCCCGGGGGCGGTGACCGCCCGGCGGTCGACGCCGATGCGGATGCCGCCCGGCGGCTCGCCGCGGTGGCGCCGCTGGCGGCCGAGCGGGGCGTCCGGGTCCTGCTGGAGACCCATGACTCGCACCGCACGGGCGCCGCCGCGGCCCGCGTCCTGGGGCCGGTGGGGCACCGGAACGTCGGCGCGCTCTGGGACGTGCTGCACAGCTGGCTCGGCGGCGAGCGGCCGGCCGACACGCATGCCGCGCTCGCCCCCCATCTGGGTTATGTCCAGGTCAAGGACGTCGCCTCGGCACAGGACACCGCTCCGGTGCCGCTCGGGGCCGGGGTACTGCCGCTGGGAGCCGCCCTGGCCACGCTCGGCGAGCGCCCCGGTGCGCCCCATGGCCCCGTGCCGGCCCCCGAGGGCACCTACGACCAGGGCGCCGGCGGCTGGCTGTGCTGGGAGTACGAGAAGCGCTGGCACCCCGACGCGCCCGATCTGCCCGCCCTGCTGGCACCGGCCCGCGCACACCTCCAGGGCCTGCTCGCCGCCGCTGCCGATGCCGACCGGCCCGGGGAGTGACCAGCCTGGGGAGTGACCAACCCGGTCGGTGACGAGCCCCGTGAGTGCCCGCCCGGTGGGCGACCAGCCTGGGGAGTGCCAGCCCGAGGAGTGACCAACCCGGTCGGCGACCAGCCCCGTGAGTGCCCACCCGGTGGACGACCAGCCTGGGGAGTACCAGCCCGAGGAGTGACCAACCCAGTCGGCGACCAACCCCGTGAGTGCCCCGCCCGGCGGGCGACCAGTCCCGCGGGTGACCGGGAGTGACCGGCCGTCATGCCCGAGCGCGGCAGGCGGCAGCCGCGCACTCCGGCCCCCTGCCCCGGCCCCAGCGCGGCGCCCGCCCACTCCACATCGCCCCTTGCCCCTTGCCCCTTGCCCCTCCGTTGCCCTTGCCCCAGCCCCGGGACCCGACCTCCGCACCCGACCCCATCTCCCGCCCTGCCCCATCCCAGGCCTCAGCCCCGGCCCCGCCCCCGGCGCCGCACCCAGCCCCGTCCCCAGCCCCGCACTCGGCGCCGCCCCCAGCTCTGCTCCGGCCCCAAGCCCCCCTCACACACCCCCGCCCGTCCCGCAATTGCTGGGCGCCACCTCGGATGGAGTGATTGACCGACAATTGTTTTCCGGCTATCCGTGTCTCCTTGGAAGTTTCCTTCAAGAAGTTTCCTGCCATGAGTCGGGGAAGCCCTCCGGAAGGAGCGCAGATGCACTCCAGACGTACCGTTCTGACCTCCGCGGCCGCCGCAGCCGCCGCCGTCGCCTCGGGGGCCGCGGCGGGCGCCCCGGCCCAGGCCGCGACGCCCGCCCTCGGATCCCAGCCCGCTCCCGATTCCGCCACCCGCACACGACTGCGCCGCCTGATCGCCCGGATGAGTCCGGAGGAGAAGGTCGGCCAGCTGTTCGTGATGCGGGTCTACGGCCACTCCGCCACCGCCCCGGACCCGGCCGACGCCGCGGCGAACCAGAAGGAGATCGGGGTCGCCAACGCCGCCGAGCTGGTCGCCAAGTACCAGGTGGGCGGCATCATCTACTTCGGGTGGGCGAACAACACCCGTAACCCACACCAGATCGCCGAGCTGTCCAACGGCATCCAGAAGGCCGCCGCCGCGCTGCGCGTGCCCGTTCCGGTGCTGATCTCCACCGACCAGGAACACGGGATAGTGGCCCGGGTCGGCGCGCCCGCGACGCTCTTCCCCGGGGCGATGGCCCTGGGCGCGGGCGGTTCCCGGGACGACGCCCGGACGGCGGGGAGGATCGCCGGGCAGGAGCTGTATGCGATGGGCGTCCGGCAGGACTACGCGCCGGACGCCGATGTGAACGTCAACCCCGCCAATCCGGTGATCGGCGTGCGCTCCTTCGGGGCCGATCCGCAGGCCGTGGCCCGTATGGTCGGCGGCCAGGTGAAGGGCTATCAGGACGGCGGGGTGGCGGCCTGCGCCAAGCACTTCCCCGGGCACGGGGACACCGACACCGACAGCCATGTGGGGCTGCCGTACATCCGGCACAGCGCCGAGGAGTGGGAGCGGCTGGACGCGCCGCCGTTCCGGGCGGCGATCGCCGCGGGCATCGATTCGATCATGACGGCGCACATCGTCGTGCCCGCCTTCGACCCCAGCGAGGACCCGGCGACCCTCTCCCGCCCGATCCTCACCGGCATCCTGCGCGAACGCCTCGGCTACGACGGGGTGGTGGTGACGGACTCGCTGGGCATGGAGGGCGTCCGGCAGAAGTACGGCGACGCCCGGGTGCCGGTGCTGGCGCTCAAGGCCGGCGTCGACCAGCTGCTGAACCCTCCGGACCTGTCGGTCGCGCACGCCGCGGTCCTGGGGGCCCTGCGGAACGGGGAGCTGTCGGAGCGGGACATCGACGCCAAGCTGCTGCGCATCCTGCTGCTCAAGGAGCGGCGGGGGCTGTTCAAGGACCCGTACACCTCGAGGGAGGCGGTCGACCGGGTGGTCGGCACCCGGGGCCATCTGACCACCGCGGACCGGATCGCGGACCGTACGACCACCCTGCTGCGCAATGACACGGGCGTCCTGCCGCTGTCCCGGAGGCGGGAGCGCAGGGTGCTGGTGGTGGGGCCGGACCCGGCCGCGCCGTCGGGCACCGGGGGGCCGCCGACCGGGGTGCTGGCCAAGGCGTTCACGGAGCTGGGCTTCACGGCCACCGCGCTGTCGACGGGGATGTCCCCGGACCGGCAGCAGATCGACCAGGCGGTGGCGGCGCTCGGCGAGCGGGACGCGGTGGTGGTGGCCACCTACAACGTCACCGCGTCGTCGGCGCAGCGGACGCTGGTGCGGGCGCTGCTGGACACCGGGAAGCCGGTGGTGCAGCTGGCGGTCCGCAACCCGTACGACATCGCCCAGCTGGACGGGGTCCGGGCGGCCCTGGCGAGCTACTCGTGGACGGATGTGGAGCTGCGGGCGGCGGCCCGGGTGATCGCCGGGCGTCGGGACCCGGCGGGCCGGCTGCCGGTCGCCATAATGCGGGCCGACTCCCCGGAAACGCCCCTCTACCGGATCGGGCACGGCCTGTCGTACTGACCGCGGTCCGTCGCACTGACCACGGCCTGTCGTACTGACCACGGTCCGTCGCACTGACCACGGCCTGTCGTACTGACCACGGGCTGTCGTACGGACCTGCCCCGCCCGCGTTCGAGGCCGGGACGGTGCCGGTGGGCACCGTCCCGGCCGTCCGGCGTGCCGCGCTACGGGCGCAGCATCGGCATCCGCCGGACCTCCTGCCGGTCGAGGTCCTTGTCGTACGGGGCCAGCGGGGTGGCCTGGGAGCCCTCGGGGGCGGGGACGCCGGCCCAGTCGAGGAGCTCGGCGGTGGCCTTGGTGCGGTCGGCTTCCTTCAGCTTGGCGATGTTGGAGCCGTGATTGCCGCCGGGGACGGTGAAGACGTAGGAGTCCCGGGCGCCGCTGCCGAGTTCGAAGTGCTCCGAACTCCACGGGTCGTACTGGCCGTTGACGAACATCATCCGCTCGGCGTGGTGCCGCACCCAGTGGTCGACGTCGGGCATCGCGCGCCGGTCGAAGCGCATCGGGATGTCCTTGGGCACGAAGCTGCGGGAGTTGTTGATACCGGGGTACTTCAGCAGGCCGGCGAGGTTCGGGTAGCGGTAGCCGGGCTCGCCGAGCTGGGTGCCCGCCTGGTAGTAGTACGGCGTGTACGTCTCCATGCCCTGGTCGGTGTAGCTGTCGAAGCCGCCGACCTTGTCCATCCAGGCCCACAGCCCGTCGGTGGAGACGTCCGGCTTGGGGACCTCGGCACAGGCGGTCTCGGCCGGCTGGTACTGCCAGAAGCCGAAGACCAGGTCGGTGACCATGACCTCGTAGGCCCGGTCGGCGCTGCCGACCCGGGTGAAGGTCTGCTTCTCCTTGTCGGCCCAGGCCTGGAAGCGCTTGACCATCTCACCGCGGCGCAGCAGGGCCTCGCGCTCGATGGCGGCGAGGTCGGCGCGGCACTGCCGGGTGCCGACGGTCCGGAAGAACCGGTCGTACGCGGAGTCCTCGTCGTTGCGTACGTCATTGGGCGCGACGTAGGCGACGGTGCCGTTCATGTCGTGCGGGAAGAAGCGGCGGTAGTAGGTGGCGGTCATGCCGCCCTTGCTGCCGCCGGTGGCGATCCAGTTCTTGTCGTAGATGCGGTGCAGGGCCGCGAATATCCGGTGCTGGTCGGTGGCGGCCTGCCGGATGTTCAGTTTCTTCCAGTCCGTGGGCGCGGGCCGCGAGGGGGTGAAGTAGCGGTATTCGAGTGAGACTTGATTACCGTCAATGATCTTGGTTGGCTCGCTGCGGGACGGTGTGGTGCTGACGCTGTAGCCCGAGGTGTAGAAGACCGTGGGACGGTCCACGGACTTGTGCAGCACGGTCAGCCGCTGCTGGAAGGTCCCCCGGTCGGGGTGCCGGTGGTCAACCGGCTGGGTGTAGTTCAAAACGAAGTAGCGGTAGCCGTCTACCGGCTTCTCCTCGATGAGGCTCATGCCGGGGATCGCCAGGATCCGGTCCTTGATGTCCTCGTTCTTCGGCTCGGCGGCGGTGGCCGCTCCCGCCGGTATGCTGCCGGCTCCCGCCGTGCCTATGAGCACGGCGAGTGACAGCAGCCATCTGGTGGCCTTGCGCATGCACCCTCCCCTTGGGATAGCAAAGGTCGGGCTGAACTTATCGGCGGGACCGGGGGGCCACCAGCCCTCGGGGGCCGTCCGACTGATCACCCGTCGGACGGCCCCCGGTGCGCGAGGGGCCGGGCGGGCCGTCTCCCGCCCGGCGCCGCCTCAGGCGACCAGTTCCTCCTCGTCGCCGCTGAAGGTGCGCCACAGCTCCGCGTAGCGGCCGTCGCGGGCCAGCAGCTGGGCGTGGCTGCCGTCCTCGGCGACCCGGCCGTGGTCGAGGACCACGACCCGGTCGGCGCGGGCGGCGGTGGTCAGCCGGTGCGCGACGATCAGGGTGGTGCGCCCGCCGGGCGCCGGGCGGTCCGCGAGGCGGCCGGCCAGCCGGTCGGTGGCCCGGTTGACGACGGCCTCGGTGGCCAGGTCGAGGGAGGCGGTGGCCTCGTCGAGCAACAGCACGTCGGGGTCGACGAGTTCGGCCCGGGCCAGGGCGAGGAGCTGGCGCTGGCCTGCGGAGAGGTTGCGGCCGCGCTCGGCGACCTCGTGGAGGTAGCCGCCGTCGAGGGTGGCGATCATGGCGTGTGCGCCGACGGCCCGGGCGGCGGCCTCGACCTCGGCGTCGGTGGCGTCGGGACGGCCGTAGGCGATGGCGTCGCGGACCGTGCCGGCGAAGAGGTAGGACTCCTGGGGCACCACGCCCAAGCGGTGGCGGTAGCCGGTCAGGTCCAGTTCGCGGACGTCGGTGCCGTCGATGCGGACCGCGCCCCGCGACGGGTCGTAGAACCGGGCGACCAGCTTGACCAGGGTGGACTTACCGGCGCCGGTCTCGCCGACGAAGGCCACGGTCTGGCCGGCCGGGATGGTCAGGTCGATGCCGGCCAGCGCCGGCTCCGTGCTCGGTCCGTAGTGGAAGTGGACGTCGTCGAAGGTGATCTCGCCGCGCAGCGCGGACACCTCACGGGGCCGTTCGGCGGCCGGGGTGGTGGTCGGCTCGCGCAGCAGTTCCTGGATGCGGCCGAGCGAGACCGACGCCTGCTGGTAGCCATCGAAGACCTGGGAGAGCTGCTGGACGGGGGCGAAGAACAGGTCGATGTAGAGCAGGTAGGCGACCAGTGCGCCGGCGGTGAGGGTGTTGCTGCTGACCCGGTCGGCGCCGACGATCAGCACCAGTGCGGCGGCCACGGAGGACAGCAGCTGGACGAACGGGAAGTAGACGGATATCAGGAACTGGCCGCGGACCCGGGCCTGGCGGTAGGAGTCGCTGCGGGCGGCGAACCGCTGCGCGCCCCGCTTCTCGCGCCGGAAGGCCTGGACGATGCGGAGGCCGGCGACGCTCTCCTGGAGGTCGCCGTTGACCACGCTGATCCGCTCGCGGGCCAGCTCGTAGGCCTTGACGCTCTGCTTGCGGAAGAAGTACGTGCCGATGACCAGCGGCGGGAGGGTGGCGAAGACGACCAGGGCCAGCTGGAGGTCGATGGCGAGCAGGGCGACGAGTATGCCGAAGAACGTCAGCATCGAGACCAGGGCGGTGACCAGACCGGTCTGCAGGAAGGTGGACAGGGCGTCCACATCGGTGGTCATCCGGGTCATGATCTTGCCGGTCAGTTCGCGCTCGTAGTAGTCCAGGCCGAGGCGCTGGAGCTGCGCGAAGATCTTGAGGCGGAGCGAGTAGAGGACCCGCTCGCCGGTGCGGCCGGTCATGCGGTTGCCGCCGACCTGCGCGGCCCACTGGGCGAGGACCACGACCAGGGCGAGCACCGACGCGGTCCACACCCCGGCGAGCGCGCCGAGCCGGACGCCCTCGTCGATGCCCTGCCGGATCAGGACCGGCAGCAGCAGCCCGGCCAGGGCGTCGACGGCGACCAGCGCCAGGGCGACGGCCAGCGGTCCCCCGAAGCCGTGCAGCAGCCGGCGCAGACCGTACGAGCGCTCGGGGCGCACCGCCCGGTCCTCGTCGATGCCGGGGGCGTCGGTGGCCGGCGGCAGCGCGGCGACCTGGGCGAGGAGTGCGGGCGTGGCTAGCATACCGGCCATCGCGGCGACCGGGCCGGTGCCGGCGGCCGTACGGGGCGCGACCCCGGCGCCGCCGGCCTCGGCGTCCTGCTCACGGCGGACCCAGAGTTCGGGGGTGATGCCGCCGGGCGCGGTGGTGCGGCCGGACCCGCCACCCGGGTCACCGTCGAGCCCGTCGATGCCGTCGATCCCGTGGGGCTCCGCCGTGGCAGCGGTCCCGTCGAGCTCCGCCAACGGGTCGGCCCCGTCGAGCTCTTCGAGGGGATCGATGCCGTCGAGCTCTTCGATGCCGTCCGGGCCGGCCAGCGCACCCGCCGGGTCGCGTTCGACGCCGCCCAGCTCCTCGGGGTCGGTCAGCAGCCTGCGGTAGAGGGGGCAGCGCTCCGCCAGCTCGTCCTGGGTGCCGATGTCGACCAGCCGCCCCTCGTCGAGGACGGCGACCCGGTCAGCGAGCGCGAGGGTGGAGGCGCGGTGGGCGATCAGGAGGGTGGTCCGGCCGGCCATCACCCCGCGCAGGGCCTCGTGGATCTCGTGCTCAACCCGGGCGTCGACCGCCGAGGTCGCGTCGTCCAGCACCAGCAGCCGGGGGTCGGTGAGGATGGCGCGGGCCAGCGCGATGCGCTGCCGCTGGCCGCCGGAGAGGGTCAGCCCCTGCTCGCCGACCGCGGTGTCGTAGCCGTCCGGCAGCTCGGCGATGAAGCCGTCGGCCTGGGCGGCGCGGGCGGCGGCGTGGACCTGCGCGTCGGTGGCCTCCGGGTGGCCGTAGGCGATGTTGTCGCGGACGGAGTCGGAGAACAGGAAGCTGCTCTCGGGGACCAGGCCGATGGCGGCGCGCAGCGAGGACAGGGTCAGGTCGCGTACGTCCTGGCCGCCGACCAGGACGCGGCCGGCGGTGACGTCGTAGAAGCGGGGCAGCAGCAGGGACACGGTGGACTTGCCGCTGCCGGACGTGCCGACCACGGCGACCGTCTCGCCGGCCTCGATGCGCAGCGAGAAGTCGCGCAGGACCGGGCGGCGGGGGCGGAGCTCCGACGCGTCGGCTTCTCCAGCGGCTCCGGGCGCGGGGTCGTGGTGCACCGGCGCATAGCCGAACGTCACCCCGTCGAAGACGACGGTGGCCGGGGCGTCGGCGGGCAGGTCCCGGGCGTCCGGCCGCTCCGTCAGGGTCGGCTCGGTGTCGATCAGCTCGTAGACCCGCTCGACACCGGCGCGGGCCTGCTGCCCGACGGTGAGCATCATCGCCAGCATCCGGACCGGGCCGACCAGCTGCGCCAGGTAGGTGGAGAAGGCGACGAAGGTGCCGAGGGTGACCTGTCCCTGGGCGGCCATCCAGCCGCCGAGGGCGAGCATCGCCACCTGGCCGAGGGCGGGTACGGCCTGGAGTGCGGGGGTGTAGCGGGCGTTGAGCCGGACCGTGCGCAGCCGCCCGGCGAAGAGCCGGCGGCCGGCCTCGCGCAGCTTGTCGGTCTCCTGCCGCTCCTGCCCGAAGCCCTTGACGACCCGGACGCCGGAGACCGCGCCGTCCACTACCCCGGCGACCGCGGCCGCCTGGCCCTGGGCGTACCAGGTGGCCGGGAACAGCCGCATCCGGCTGCGCCGGGCGATGAACCACAGGGCCGGGGCGACGGCCAGTGCGACGACGGTGAGCAGCGGAGAGAGCACCGCCATCACGACCAGCGAGATCACGAACAGCAGCAGGCTGCCGATCATCATCGGGATCATGAACAGCAGGCTCTGGATCAGCTGGAGGTCGCTGGTGGCGCGGCCGACGACCTGGCCGGTGCTCAGCTCGTCCTGCCGCCGCCCGTCGAGCCGGGATATCGCGTCGAACATTCGGGTGCGCAGGTCGTGCTGGACGTCCAGGGCGAGCCGGCCGCCGTAGAAGCGGCGCAGATAGGTCAGGACGTAGACCACGACCGCGGCGAGGACCAGCAGGCTCGCCCAGGGGGCCAGCGGCCGGGCGTGGCGCACGATGACATCGTCGATGATCAGCTTCGGTACCAGCGGGACCAGCGCCATCACGGCCATCCCGCCGAGCGACGAGCCGAGCGCCAGCAGCACGTCCCTGCGGTACTGCCAGCAGTCGCGGATTAGCCTCCGCGCCCAGCCCGCGTCCTCCGTGTCCGTCCCCGCCACCCCATGCCTCCCGCACTCGACGTCTACCGCATGGCAGCAACGCCGCGGGGAGCGGATTTCATCCCGCTGCAACGAACCGATCGCAATCCGCAGGCCACGGTGTGCGGCCGACGGCCCGTGCCGGCCGGACCGCTGGGGTCCGGCCGGCACGGGGGCCAGCCGATACGGGGTCCGGCCGAGACGGGTGCCCCTTCCGGTGCCCGGCTTCCGGTATCCGGCACCCGGCTTCCGGCTTCCGGCTTCCGGCGGTCAGTCCGCCCGCTGCACCGTCAGCTCGGTGATCCCCGGATGCGGCCGGGGCTTGCCGCCCGCCGCCGGGGTCCGGTCGCCCTCCACCACGACCCGGACGTACCGGGCCGGGCTCTTGCCGGCGTACCCGGTCCCGGTCCAGTGCTTGCCGTCCAGCGAGACCTGGACGCGGTAGGAGGCCGGGCGGGTGGCGGTCCAGTGCGGGGTGATCTGCCCGACGCGGGTGGTGCGGCCGAGGTCGACGGTGAGGGTGCCGTCCGCGGAGTTCGGGACCCAGGCGGTGGTGGTGTTGCCGTCCACCGCGCCGGCCGCGTAGTTGCCGGGCTCCTCGGAGGTCGCGGTGGCAGGGGTGCAGCGGGCCGCGTTCGAGGTGGCCGCCAGGTCGGGGCGGCGGGTCTTCAGCACGGCCGGAACGCCCCGGCTGACGACCTTCTCGCCCTCCGGCGAGTCGATCCGCATCGGCGCACCGGCGGTCAGCCGCACCGTGGTCTGGTGCGCGCCGAGGGCGATGTCGTACGTCCGGCCCTGCCAGTGCAGCCCGCGCAGGGTGACGCCGTCGGACAGCTGGGGCGGCAGCGTCGGGTCCAGGCGCACCCGGTCCTCGCGCAGCCGCAGGCCGGTCAGCCCGTGGGTGAAGGTCTGCAGGAAGCCGCCCTTACCGGTGAGGAAGTCCTGGGCCGGCTTGCCGGCGTGCGGGTCCTCGGCGCCGGCCTTGGTGCCGCGCGCCTCGGAGAACTCCGCGAACGGGCCGCGCACGAACGGCTTGATGGACCGCAGCAGGTAGGTGTACGTGGCACAGCCGGGCTCGCCGATCCCGGCGGCGTCGACGGAGTGCACCGAGTCGGTCATGGCCGGGCCGTCCGGGTCGGTGTGCGCGGCGTAGAAGTCCAGCGTGTGCGAGGCCTGCGTCTGGGACATCGGCCATTCCAGCGGGTACATCAGCAGCACGGTGTCGGCCTGCTTGATGGTGGTGTCCCGGTAGCCGGCGTACTGCTCGAAGATCTTCTTCTTGGCGTCGTAGGGGATCCGCAGCTTGTCGGCGACGGTCGTCCAGGAGGCCGGGGCGTGCTCGCCGAGGACGGCCGCGGCGCGGACGGCGTGCCGCAGCGCGGTGGCGGCGCCGGCGTTGGTGAAGACCCCGTCGGTGACGCCGTTGCTGTACTCGTCCGGGCCGGCGACGTTCTTGACGGAGTAGCTGCCGTCGGCGTTGCGGGTGGCCCGGGAGGCCCAGAATTCGGCGATGCCCTGGAGGACCGGCCAGCCGCGGGAGCGCAGCCAGGCGGTGTCCTTGGTGGCGAGGTAGTACTGCCAGGCGGCCAGCGAGACATCGCCCATCAGGTGGTTCTGGGTCTTGCAGTGCGGCGGGTCCCAGCTGTGGCACTCGCTCCACAGGTCGCCCCTGCTGCCGCTGGTCCAGGAGTAGAACAGCCCGTCGTAGCCGAGCTTGCGGGCGTTGGCGCGGGCCGCGGCGCGGGTCCGGTAGCGGTAGTCGACGATCGACCGGGCGAGGTCGGGGTGGGTGGCGAGCAGGCCCGGGTACATCCAGGTCTCGGCGTCCCAGAAGATCTCACCGGCGTAGTTGTCGCTGGTCAGGCCGGTGGGACCGATGCTGTTGGCGCTGCCGGCGCGGGCGGCGGACAGCAGCCCGTACTGCGCCGAGCGCACCCAGGACTGCAGCGCGGGCTGCCCCTTGACCTCGATGTCGCTGCGCCACAGCCGCTGCCAGGCGGCGGTGTGCCGGGCGAACAGCGCGGCCCAGCCGAGGTCCGCGGCGCGTCGGGAGGCGGTGTCGGCGGCGGTGCGCGGGGAGCGGGAGGTGAGCGCGGTGTCCACCCCGACGTACTTGGTCAGCTCGTACGAGCGGCCGCTGCGCACCGGGAAGCCCACCCGCTGGTGGTTGCTCAGCCCGTCGGCGCGCAGGGCCCGTCCGGGCCGGTCGGCGCGGACTCCCGGGCCGGTGCGCAGGGTGGAGGCCACCGCGCCCTCGGTCCCGGTGCCGTCCGTGCGGAAGCCGACGTCCATGGTGCGGCCGCCGCCGGCGCCGGACCCACCGCCCGCGGACGGTCCGATCCGGCGGGCGCCGCGCCCGTCGAGGGTGTCGGTGACGGTGGCCGTGCCGCTCCAGTGGGGCGTCATCCGCAGCCGGACCGCGCCGACGTGCGGGTCGGTGCGGTCGGTGAGCACGTCGTAGACCAGGTCGGTGCGCCGGCCGTCGGCGGCCGTCCAGGTCAGCGAGGTGCGGACGAAACCGCAGCGCAGCGAGAGGCTCTGGCGGTAGTGGGAGATCCGGCCGGCTGCGGTGGCCGAGGAGAAGGTGTCGGGCCGGGCGCCGCCGGCGGTGACGTCGAGCGTGGTCCAGGTCGGGATCGCGGCGATGGCCTGGCGGCCCTGGACGTTCTTGGGGCCCTTGGCGTACAGCCCCGACACGAAGGAGCCGTCGTACTCAGGGGTCTTCAGCGGCCAGCCAGTGGTGCCGCCCGGGGCGGCGTACCCGGTGCCGTTGGGGGGTACCCGCTGGCCGAGGTATCCGTTGCCGACGTAGGCGTGGTGGCTGTCCTTGGGGTCGATACGGGTGGCGGTGGCGGTCCAGCCGTCGCCACGGGCACAGGGGGCGTGCGGGGCGGCCCCGGCGGGCGCCGGCGCCGTGGCGGACGCCGATAGCGGGGCGAGCGTCACCAGCAGGGCGCCGGCCATCAGGGGCGCGGCCAGCGTGCGGGGGCGGCGCGCCGCGGGCCCGGGCGGGGTCCCCGTCGTGGGCCGGTGGGCCCGGCCGTCGGGGTGGTGTGCCGAGAGTTCCATGGTTCTCCGTCGTACGTGCACGGCCCGTGCCGCGGCGTCGCGACACGGACTCACCTTGGACATCATCAGGCCCCCGCCGTGACGGCACCTTAGGGCGGATCCCCCATCCGGGTCACGGGTGCGTCGGCACCACATCGCCCCGATTGGCCAAAAGGGCGTCACATGCGGCACACTTTTAGACTGACCAGTCAGATCAAAAAGGGGGTTGTGTGAACATCACCCGTCAGGGGACGGCGGTCAGCGCCAGGGGAATCGGGGTGCGGGGCCCGCGGGGGTGGGCCTTCCGGGGCATCGACGTCACCGCGGACCCGGGCTCGCTGATAGCCGTTCAGGGCCCTTCGGGCTCCGGGCGCACCTGCCTGCTGCTCGCGCTCACCGGCCGGATGCGGACCGCCGAAGGCACCGCGACCGTCGCCGGGTTCCCGCTGCCCAAGCGGATGGGGGCGGTGCGCAGCCGTACCGCGCTCGCCCATGTACCGGGCGTCGCCGACCTCGAACCGGCCCTCACGGTCGGTGAACACCTCACGGAACAGGCCCTGTTGGGGCGCCACCTGAAGGGGCTGCCCTGGGGCAAGCGCCACCGGGAGGCCGCCCGGGCCCGGATCGACGCCGCGCTGGCGGCCGCCGGACTCGACCCCGAGACCCTCCCCAAGGGGCTGCGGACGACCGTCCGCGACCTGGAACGGCTGGAGGCGCTGCGGCTGTCCATCGCGCTCGCGGTGATGCAGAACCCGCAGGTGCTGGCCGTCGACGACGTCGATCTCAAGCTCTCCCCGGCTGAACGCGGCCTGGCCTGGGAGCTGTTGCGCGGACTGGCCCGGGCGGGCCTGACCGTCCTCGCCGTCGGCAGTGACGCACCGGCCGATGCGCTGGTCGTCCGTACCGGCCCGGCCGACACCCGGGCCACCGCCCCGGTCCCCGCCCAGGACGTGAACCCCACTCCCAAGGAGGAAGCGGCGCATGCGTTCGCCGAAACTGGCCGCGCTTGAGCTCAGGCGCTTCAGCAGGGGGAAGCTGCCCCGGCTGGGGCTGGTCGCCCTGATGCTGATCCCCTTGCTGTACGGGGCCCTGTACCTCTGCTCGTTCTGGGACCCCTACTCGCGCCTGGACAAGATCCCGGTGGCGCTGGTGAACGAGGATCAGGGCACCACCGTCGGCGGCAAGAAGCTCACCGCAGGCGACGACCTGACGCAGAGCGTCAAGGACAGCAAGACCTTCGATTGGGAGGAGGTCAGCTCCGCGGACGCCGCCAAGGGCGTCGAGAACGGCACGTACTACCTCTCCCTGACGGTGCCGCGGAACTTCAGCGAGCGGATCGCCTCCAGCTCCGGTGACGACCCGCAGACCGGCGCCCTGAAGGTCCGGACGAACGACGCCAACAACTACGTCGTCGGCTCGATCTCCAAGACGGTCTTCTCCGAGATCCGCGCCAAGACGTCGGCGACCTCGGCCCGGGGCATGCTCGACAAGATCTTCGTGTCCTTCTCCGACCTGCACGACAAGACCGCCGAGGCAGCCAGCGGGGCCGGCAAGCTCAACGACGGCCTGGGCACCGCCAAGGACAAGACCGGGCAGCTGGCGGACGGGCTGGGCAAGCTCGACGAGAAGACCGGGGAGCTCAGCAACGGCGCGGGCGCGGTGAGCAAGGGCGCCACGGAGGCCGCCGGCAAGGCCCGGCAGCTCAGCCAGGGCGCCGGCCAGGTCGCCAACGGCACCCAGCAGCTCGCCGACAAGGTCCAGGGCATCGCCCGCAAGGACCTGCCCTTCCTCCGGGCGCACGGCAAGGAGCTCGGTGAGAAGGCCCAGGTCGTGGCCGACCTCACCCAGCGGCTCGACGAGGACCTCGACAAGCTGCCGGACGCCTCCGCCAAGGCGGCCACCGAGGCCCGCAAGAACGCCGACAACGCCGCGGCGCTGTACCAGGAGCGCTGTGGCGGCCTGGTCTCCGCCGACCCCGACTGCACCAAGCTGAAGGCCCTCGCGGACGGCACCGCGCTGGCCGCCGACGCGGCGGAGAAGGTCCACGACACCATCTCCCACACCGACTTCGGGCAGCTGCACAGCAAGCTGCGGGAGCTGCACCGGGGCGCCGAGATGGTCGCCCAGCAGGCGCCGGGCATCGCGGACCGGGCGGACACCGCGATCAGCCAGATCAACGCCCTCAACTCCGGTGCCCACCGGGTCTCGGAGGGGGCCGGCAAGTTCGCCGAGGGCATCGGCACGCTCGCCGACGGCGCCGGCAAGGTGGCCGACGGCAACCGCAAGGTGCACGGCGCGGTGGGCACCGCGGCGGACGGCGCCCAGAAGCTCACCGGTGGCCTGTTCAAGCTCAAGGACGGCTCCAACCAGCTGGCCGACGGGCTGCACAGCGGCGTCGCCAAGATCCCGGACTACGACAAGAAGGACCGGGACGCCCGTACCGAGGTGATGGCCGACCCGGTCGACCTGGCCGCCAAGTCGCTGCACAAGGCGCCCAACTACGGCACCGGCCTGGCGCCGTACTTCATCCCGCTCTCCCTCTGGGTCGGCGCGATGATCGCGTTCATGCTGCTCCAGCCCCTGGGCAAGCGGGCGCTGGCCGCGGGCGCCCCGGGCTGGCGGATCGCGCTCGGGTCCTGGCTGCCGGCCTTCGCCGTCGGCGTGGTGCAGGTGCTGGCCCTGATGGCCGTCCTGCACTGGGGCCTCGGCCTGGAGATGGACCGCGCCGGCGGCACCGTCGGCTACCTGGTGCTGGCCACGGCCTGCTTCACCGCCATCATCCAGCTGCTGGGCGCGTTCTTCGGTCCGGCCGGCCGGGTGCTGACCCTGGTCGTGCTGATGCTCCAGCTGACCTCGGCGGGCGGCACCTACCCGGTGCAGACCAGCCCCGGGTTCTTCTCCGCCATCCACCCGTTCCTGCCGATGAGTTACGTCGTCGACGGTCTGCGCAAGCTGATCACCGGCGGCGACCTCACGGTCGTCTGGCAGGGCTGCGGGGTGCTGGCCGCCTTCACCGTCGGCGCGCTGGCCCTCACCGCCCTCACGGCGCGCGGCCGGCAGGTCGTCCGGATGAAGGACCTGCACCCGGAGCTCAGTCTGTGAGCGTCCTTCCGGGCCTCGGGGGCGGTGCCGCTGCCGGCACCGCCCCCGGGGCCGCCCCCGGCACCCGCCGGGCCGCGACCCGACGGCGGCTCTTCGACGCCGCCGTCGCCCTCATCGCCGAACAGGGCTTCTCCGCCACCACCGTGGACGAGATCGCCGACCGCGCCGGCGTCGCCAAGGGCACCGTCTACTACAACTTCGCGAGCAAGAACGTCCTCTACGAGGAGCTGCTGCGGGACGGCCTCGACCAGCTCGCCGAATCGCTGCGGCAGGCCGCCGACACCACCGTCGCCCGCGGCGGCACCCGTATCGACGCCCTGGACGCGATGATCCGTGCGGGCCTGGACTTCATCGCCCGCTCCCCCGCGCTCACCCAGCTCTACGTCGCCGAGCTCTGGCGCACCAACCGCACCTGGCGCGCGACCCTTACGTCGGTCCGCGGCCGGGCGCTGAACGTCGTCGAGTCCGTCCTGCACGACGCCGTACGGTCCGGTGAGCTCTCCGACGGACTCGACGTCCCGCTCACCGCCTCCGCCCTGCTGGGCATGGTCCTGGTGGCCGCCCTGGACTGGCTGTCCTTCCAGCCGGACCGGTCGGTGGAGGAGGTGCACGCGTCGCTGTCGCGGCTGGTGCAGGGGCGGGTGGCAGCCGGCGCCGGCTGACCTCCACCGGCCCTCGGCGGCCCCAGTTCGCCAGAGCGGACTCAGTCCGTCAGAGCGGCCTCAGTCCGTCAGATGCGTCGGCGCGAACATCCGCAGCCGGGCCGGGAGGACCACCACCGACGGGCCCGGCGCGGCGAGCGCGGCCGCCAGGTCCGTGCGCAGCCGGTCCGGGGCGGTGCGCACCGCGGGGACGCCGAACGACTCGGCCAGGGCCACGAAGTCCGGCCGGGCCAGCTCGGTCGCGGTGGCTCGGCCGAAGGCGTCGGTCATGTACGCGCGCAGGATGCCGTAGCCGCCGTCGTCCGCGATCTGCTGGCCCGGCGACATCCCGGCGCGCATGCCGCCGGCCCGCCACGTCGCTTCCGTGGCGGGCCGGCGTCGTCGGGGCGCTGCGCCGGGTGTGCTGCGTCGGGGGCGCTGCGCCGGCGCGCGTCGACGCTGTGCCGCAGTAACTGGCCCTGCCGCGTTACCGGTCCTGCCGTGCTTACCGGTCCTGCCGCCCGGCCGCGATCTGCCGCGACATGATCGTGGTCAGCTCGTACGCCGTGTGGGAGGCGGCCACGCAGGTGATCTCGGCGTGGTCGTACGCCGGGGCGACCTCGACGACGTCGGCCGAGACCAGGTTGCAGGAGGCCAACCCGCGGATGATCTCCAGGAGTTCGCGCGAGGTCAGGCCGCCGGCCTCGGGGGTGCCGGTGCCGGGGGCGTGCGCCGGGTCCAGCACGTCGATGTCGATGGAGATGTAGAGCGGACGGTCGCCGATGCGCTGGCGCAGCTGGTCGGCGACCTCGTCCACCCCGCGGCGCATCACGTCCGCCGAGGTGACGATGCCGAAGCCCATCTTCTCGTCGTCGTCGAGGTCCTTCTTGCCGTAGAGCGGGCCACGGGTGCCGACGTGCGAAAGCGCGGAGGTGTCGAGGATGCCTTCCTCGACGGCGCGACGGAACGGCGTGCCGTGGGTGTACTCGGCACCGAAGTAGGTGTCCCAGGTGTCCAGATGGGCGTCGAAGTGGAGCAGGGCGACCGGGCCGTGCTTCTTGGCGACCGAGCGGAGCAGCGGCAGCGCGATGGTGTGGTCGCCGCCGAGGGTCATCATCCGGGCGCCGGTGGCGAGCAGGTCGTCGGCCGCGGCCTCGACGGTCTCCACGGCCTCGTTGATGTTGAACGGGTTCGCGGCGATGTCACCGGCGTCGGCGACCTGGGCGAGCGCGAAGGGGGAGGCGTCCTGCGCCGGGTTGTAGGGGCGCAGCAGGCGGGAGGCCTCACGGATGGCGTTGCCGCCGAACCGGGCACCGGGGCGGTAGGAGACGCCGGTGTCGAAGGGCACGCCGACGACGGCGACGTCGGCCCGGCCGCCGACCTCGTCGAGGCGGGGCAGGCGGGCGAAGGTCGCGGGCCCGGCGTAACGGGGGATGCGGGAGGAGTCGGTGGGGCCCACGGGGCCGTCGGCGGCGCTGGCTGCGGTGGTCATATGCCGAGCGTAGGGAGGAACGGCCGGCCCGGCCCATGGACAGATCCGACCGTGATCGCCGGAGTATTCGACATTTTGGCCAGCCTCAGGCCCGGCACCAGGGCCTGGCCTGCACGTCCGGGGGCGCCGGACCCGACGTCCGGTCCGGCGGCTGGAGCCGCTGCCGGAGCGGCGTCCGGACCCGGCATCCGGGCTGCGGTGCCACAGTCCCGCCGTCCGCACACACCTGTCCGGGCTGCGGTGTCACGGTCCCGCCATCCGCACGCCCCTGTCCGGGCTGCGGAACTCCCCCGCCCCGGAACATCCCTCCGGGCACAATGGCGCTATGCCGATAGCCTCCGAAGCCGCCGTGCCCACGCGGGCCGACCTCATCGACCATCTTGTCCGCACCCGGATCGCCGGTGAGGTCGCCACCCCCCGCGAGAACAACCTCTCCCACTACCGCAGACTCGCCAACGGCGAGCGCCACTACTGGTTCGGCCTGGAGTTCGGCGACCGGTGGACGGACGAGCAGGACGTACTGGCGGTGATGGCCGAGCGCTGCGGGGTGAACGACGACCCGCACCACCGGCAGGGGCAGGACACCATCGATCCGGAGCTGACCGTGGGCGCGCTGGACCGGGCGGCGGCGGTGCTGCGCAAGGCGGCGGCCGACCGGCAGCGGGTGCTGTTCGCGACCGGCCACCCGGGCGGGCTGCTCGATGTGCACCGCGCGACCGCCGCGGCGCTGCGGGCCAAGGGCTGCGAGATCATGACCGTGCCCGGCGTGCTGGCCGTGGAGGACGGGCTGGTCGTCCAGTTCGCCGACGTGGCGGTGCTGGAGCGCGGGGCGACGCTGTGGCACACCCACTCCCCCGCGCCGATGGCCGCGATCCTGGACCAGCTGGAGCGGGACGGCGCCCCGCTGCCCGATCTGGTGATGGCCGACCACGGCTGGGCCGGCTGCGCGGGCCAGCGCGGCATCGAGACGGTGGGCTTCGCGGACTGCAACGACCCGGCACTGTTCCTGGCCGAGGCCGAGGGCACCCTCCAGGTCACCGTCCCCCTCGACGACCACGTCCTCAGCCCCCGCTACTACGACCCGCTGACCGCCTACCTGCTGGACGCGGCGGGGCTGGCCTGAGGGCCCTCCGGGGAGTCCGTCACCAGGAGGTTCTCCCTCCCGGGACGCCTTCGCCGCGGGCCGCCCGTACGCCACGGAGGGCAGCGCACGGGCCGGGGCCTCGTACGTCACACGGCCCAGGAGCTGGCCGGGTCGTCCAGCCACGCCCGCTGCCCCTCCGGCGTGACGGTGAGACCGAAGTGCCACCATGCCCAGGTCGAAGAACCCCAGCTTCGCCGTCACGTCGTACGCGGTGCGGTAGGTGCTCGCCAGCAACCGCCAGCTTCTGTCCACGGGATTCAGGTGGGCCGTCGTCGTGGCTTCATGGATCAGACCGGGGAGTTCGGCCGCTACCTGTTTGATGTTCGTGGCACGCACCATGGCACACAGCCGATCGGCGTGCTCCGCCAACTCCTCTACCGTGCGCGGAGATACGTCCGGGTCGGGGCCGAGGTCGTAGATGTTGAGCGCCTCACGAATGGGGTTGATCAGGCCGTCCAACTGGTCCTGGCGGAGTTCTTCGAGGTACGGCTGCCCGGTCAGTTCGGTCGCCGGGACCGAGAGGGCACGGGCCAACGCACCCAGCACCGAAGGGCTCGCGGGCAGAACTCCTTGTTCCACTTTGGTCAACGTGCTGTACGAGACGTGTGAGAGGTCGGCCAACCCGCGTTGAGTCAGGCGTCGGACCTTACGCAGGTGCGCGATGCGTGCGCCCGTGTGGTCATTGTGCAGTGAAGGCATACTGCTCTCCGTCCCTGGCAACCCTTCGGAACGGTACCGGCCCGGACCGGTGAACGCCCCTCCCGATACCCACCGTTCACGGCAGTCCGGCTGTGGTGGGATGGCGTGATGAAGCGTCCCGTGCTCTATCTGTTCGGTTCCGCCGCCCCGCCCGTCCAGCAGTTCCCCGACGTGGCACGCGGTGCCCTGGCAGCCGGATTCGAGGTGTGCGTCGGTCTGACGCCCACGGCGGCCCGGTGGCTCGACGGCGAGGTGCCGCTGTTGGAGGAGCTGACCGGGCACCCGGTCCGCTCCGCGTACAAGCAACCGGCCGACCCCGATGTCTGGCCTCCGGCGGACGTCCTCGTCTTCGCGCCGGTCACCTTCCATTCGCTCAACGCCTGGGCGCTCGGGCTGACGTACCACTTCGTGGTCGGGGTGGCGGCCGAGGGCATCGGCAAGGGCATCCCCACGGTGGCGATGCCCTGCGTGAACACCGCATACGTGCAGCACCCGCAGTTCGACCGGTCCGTGGCGACGCTGCGGGGCGCCGGTGTGTCCGTGCTGTACGGGCCCGGCGGCTTCGAACCGAACGAGCCGGGGAAGGGACGCCCGGCGGGCTATCCGTGGGACCTGGCGATGGCCGAGGCGACGCGGGTCGCCCGCACCACGCCGTAGGGGCCGCCGGAAACCGGTCGCGGTGGCCGTCGGGGAACGGGCGGGACATCAGGGAGGGCGGCCCTTCCTCCCCCGGGCGCCCCGGGGAGGACCCGGTTCCCACCCGTCAGCGGCTCAGGTCCGCTGCTCCGCTCCGGTCCCGCCCTGCGGTGCCCGCGGCACCCGTACCACGCCCTCCTGGATCACCGAGACCGCCAGCTGTCCGTCGGCGGTGAAGATCCGGCCCTTGCCCAGGCCCCGGCCGCCCTGGGCGGTGGGGGACTCCTGGTCGTAGAGCAGCCACTCGTCGGCGCGCAGCGGTCGGTGGAACCACATCGCGTGGTCCAGGCTCGCGCCGACGACATCGCCGACCGCCCAGCCGCCCCGGCCGTGCGCCAGCAGGATCGAGTCCAGCAGCGTCATGTCCGAGACGTAGGTGACCAGGCAGATGTCGAGCAGTGGGCGGGGGATCCCACGGTCCTCGTCGAGCTTGCCCTGGGTGCGGAACCAGACCTGGGACCGGGGCTCGCGCGGCTCGCCGACCGTGACGTAGGGCGGCTCGTCGACGTACCGCAGGTCGATCGCGGCCCGGGCCTCCAGCAGCCGGTCGGCGACGTCCGGGGCGAGGTACCGCCCGGCGTGCCGGGGCAGCATCTCGGCGGCGGTGGGCAGCTGGTGCGGGTCCGGTGCCGGCGGCATCGGCTCCTGGTGCTCCAGCCCCTCCTCGTACACCTGGAAGGAGGCGGAGAGGTGGAAGATCGGCTGGCCGTGCTGGACGGCGACGACCCGGCGGGTGGTGAAGGACCGGCCGTCGCGGATCCGGTCGACGGTGTAGACGATGGGCGCGCCCGGGTCCCCGGCACGCAGGAAGTACGCGTGCAGGGAGTGCGGAATGGGGTCTCCCCTGTTCGAGCGGAGCCGAGAACTGGGGGAACGGTCGGCGGGGACCGTGCGCCCGGCCGCGACCAGGGCCTGGGCGGCGACCTGGCCGCCGAAGACCCGGGGCACGACCGAGGCGCGGCTCTCACCGCGGAAGATGTCCTGCTCGATCCGCTCCAGGGCGAGCAGATCGAGCAGGGACCTCAGTGCGTCGTTCACGGGACCGCTCTTAGAGGCCCATCGCCTTGGCGATGATGGACTTCATGACCTCGCTGGTGCCGCCGTAGATGCGGTTGACGCGGTTGTCGGCGTACAGGCGGGCGATGGGGTACTCGTTCATGAAGCCGTAGCCGCCGTGCAGCTGGAGGCAGCGGTCGATGACGCGGTGCGCGACCTCGGTGTTGAACAGCTTGGCGCTGGCGGCCTCGGCGGCGCTCAGCTCGCCGGCGTCCAGGGCCTCCAGCGCGCGGTCGGCGACGGCCTCGGCCGCGTCCACCTCGGCCTGGCAGGCGGCCAGCTCGAACTTGGTGTTCTGGAAGGAGGCGACGGTCTTGCCGAAGACGGTGCGGTCCTGGACGTAGCTCTGGGCGAACCGGACGGCGGCCTTGGCCTGCGCGTAGGCGCCGTAGGCGATGCCCCAGCGCTCGGAGGGCAGGTTGGCGCCGAGGTAGTGGAAGCCCTTGTTCTCCTCGCCGAGGAGGTCCTCGACCGGCACCTTGACGTCGACGAACGCCAGCTCGGCGGTGTCGGAGGTGCGCAGGCCGAGCTTGTCGAGCTTGCGGCCGATGGAGTAGCCCGCGGACGTGGTGTCCACGGCGAACAGGGAGATGCCGAAGCGGCGGTCGTCCTCGCGCGGGGCGGAGGTGCGGGCGCACACGATCACGCGGTCGGCGTGCACACCGCCAGTGATGAAGGTCTTGGAGCCGTTGAGGACGTAGTGGGTGCCGTCCTCGGAGAGCTTGGCGGTGGTCTTCATGCCCGCGAGGTCGGAGCCGGTGCCCGGCTCGGTCATCGCCAGGGCCCACATCTCCTCGGCGGAGACGAACTTCGGGAGGTAGCGCTTCTTCTGCTCGTCGCTGGCGAGCATCTTGATGTACGGCAGGGCGAGCAGCACATGGACGCCGGAGCCGCCGAAGGTGACGCCAGCGCGGGCGGTCTCCTCGTACTGGACGGCCTCGAACTTGTGGGTCTCCAGGCCGGCGCCGCCGAACTCCTCGGGGACGTTGATGCCGAAGACGCCCAGCTCGGCGAGCTTGTAGTAGAACTCGCGGGGCACCTGGCCGGCGGCGAACCACTCCTCGTGGACCGGGACCACCTCGGCCTCGATGAAGGCGCGTATGGTCGCGCGGAACGCCTCGTGGTCCTCGTTGAACACCGTACGGCGCATCTGCGTCGCCTCCTCCAGGTCGCCGGTCCAAGCGCATGGCTAAGCGCTTGCTCAGCGAAAGCTACCGGCCGGTCACCAAGACTGTCCAGGGGTCAACGACGTCGGGTGCGACCTCGACCGTGTCGCGTGCATCACCCCAGGGCGGCCCGGGGAACGACTCCCGGAGCGGCTCCCGAAGCGAACCTCGCGGCGCCCCCGGGAGTGACCGTTCAGGGCGCCCCCTCAGGGCACCCCGTGACGACGGCGCGCGGACGGCACCGCGCCCCCGTACGGCACTACGCGCCCGGCACCCCCACCGCCACCACTTCCCCCGCAAACGGCTCCCCCGCCACCGCCGCGAAGGCCCCCAGCGCCAGGGCGTGCAGCAGCTCGGCCATCTCCGTACGGCCCGGGAGGGAGCCGGGGCGACCCAGGTGCGGGGTGGAGTTCAGCAGGCCGAAGACGGCGTGCACCGCGGCGCGGGCCCGGGACTCGGCGGCGCCCGGGTGCAGCTCCCGGACGACCTCCACCCACAGCTCCACGTACTGCCGCTGGAGCTGGCGGACCCGCTTGCGGTCGGCCTCCCGCAGCCGGTCCAGCTCACGGTCGTGCAGGGTGATCAGCGGCCGGTCGTCCAGTGCGAAGTCGATATGCCCGTCGATCAGGGCGTTCAGCACCGCCTCGGGGCTCTCACCACCCTCGGCGACCCGCATCCGGCCGCCCTCCAGGAGGCGCTCGCTGATGCCGACCAGCAGCTCGGCGAGCATCGCGTCCTTGCCGGCGAAGTGCCGGTAGAGGCCGGGACCCGAGATGCCCACGGCCGCCCCTATCTCGTCCACGCCGACGCCGTGGAAGCCGCGCTCGGCGAAGAGCCGGGCGGCCTCCTTGAGGATCTGCTCGCGGCGGCTGGTCGGGGCGGAGGCCTGCGCATTGCTCATGCCGTCGATTGTAGACAGCCGGGTTAGTGCTCGTTAACCTAAGGACAGAGAGGTTAACGCCCATTAACCCGGATGGCCCGACAGTCGCCGATCGCGGCACCGGGGCAGCCGATCGAGCAAGGGGGCTCGTAGAGATGGAGCAGGCACCGGTGCTGGGAAGCGACGGGGGTCCCCTCGGGCGAAGTCCCCGGGACGACCCGGCGTCCGACTCCTTCAAGGCCAACGAGGCCGCGCACCGCGAACTCGCCGCCGAACTGCGCGAGAAGCTCGCCGCGGCCCGGCTGGGCGGCGGCGAGAAGGCCAGGGCCCGGCACACCGCCCGCGGCAAGCTGCTGCCCCGCGACCGGGTGGACGCCCTGCTGGATCCCGGCTCGCCCTTCCTGGAGCTGGCCCCGCTGGCCGCCGACGGGATGTACGGCGGCGCCGCACCGGCCGCCGGGGTGATCGCCGGCATCGGCCGGGTCTCCGGCCGCGAGGCGGTGATCGTCGCCAATGACGCCACCGTCAAGGGCGGCACGTACTACCCGATGACGGTCAAGAAGCACCTGCGGGCGCAGGAGGTGGCGCTGGAGAACCGGCTGCCGTGCCTGTATCTGGTCGACTCCGGCGGCGCCTTCCTGCCGATGCAGGACGAGGTCTTCCCCGACCGTGAGCACTTCGGCCGGATCTTCTACAACCAGGCCCGGCTGTCCGGCGCCGGCATCCCGCAGATCGCCGCCGTACTGGGCTCCTGCACCGCCGGCGGCGCCTACGTCCCCGCGATGAGCGACGAGGCGGTGATCGTCCGGAACCAGGGCACGATCTTCCTGGGCGGACCGCCGCTGGTGAAGGCCGCCACCGGCGAGGTCGTCACCGCCGAGGAGCTGGGCGGCGGCGAGGTGCACGCCAAGACCTCCGGTGTCACCGACCACCTCGCCGAGGACGACGCCCACGCCCTGCGCCTCGTGCGGAACATCGTCGGCACCCTGGGCGACCGCGGCCCGCTGCCCTGGACGGTGCGGCCGGTCGAGGAGCCCGCGGTGGACCCGGCCGGGCTGTACGGCGCGGTGCCGGTGGACTCCCGCACCCCCTACGACGTCCGCGAGGTGATCGCGCGGATCGTGGACGGCTCGCGGTTCGCCGAGTTCAAGGCGGAGTACGGCACGACGCTGGTCACCGGCTTCGCGCACATCCACGGCCACCCGGTCGGCGTGGTCGCCAACAACGGCATCCTGTTCTCCGAATCCGCCCAGAAGGGCGCGCACTTCATCGAGCTGTGCGACCAGCGCGGCATCCCGCTGCTGTTCCTGCAGAACATCTCCGGCTTCATGGTGGGCCGCTCGTACGAGGCCGGCGGGATCGCCAAGCACGGCGCCAAGATGGTCACCGCGGTGGCCTGCACCCGCGTGCCCAAGCTGACCGTCGTCATCGGCGGCTCCTACGGGGCGGGCAACTACTCGATGTGCGGCCGGGCCTACTCGCCGCGCTTCCTGTGGATGTGGCCCAACGCCAAGATCTCGGTGATGGGCGGCGAACAGGCCGCCTCCGTCCTCGCCACCGTCAAGCGCGACCAGATCGAGGCCCGCGGCGAGGAGTGGAGCGCCGAGGAGGAGGACGCCTTCAAGGCGCCGGTCCGCGCGCAGTACGAGACCCAGGGCAACGCCTACTACGCCACCGCCCGACTGTGGGACGACGGCGTGATCGACCCGCTCCAGACCCGGCAGGTGCTGGGCCTGGCGCTGACCGCCTGCGCCAACGCCCCGCTGGGCGAGCCGCAATTCGGCGTCTTCCGGATGTGAGAGGGATGTCTTCGTCAATGTTCGACACCGTCCTGGTCGCCAACCGCGGCGAGATCGCGGTCCGCGTCATCCGTACGCTGCGCGCCCTCGGCATCCGCTCGGTCGCCGTGTACAGCGACGCGGACGCCGACTCCCGGCACGTCCGGGAGGCCGACACCGCCGTACGGATCGGGCCGGCGCCGGCCGCCGAGAGCTACCTGTCCGTGGAGCGGCTGCTGGCGGCGGCCGCCCGCACCGGCGCCCAGGCGGTCCACCCCGGCTACGGCTTCCTCGCCGAGAACGCCGCCTTCGCCCGGGCCTGCACGGACGCCGGGCTGGTCTTCATCGGCCCGTCCGCCGACGCCATCGAGCTGATGGGCGACAAGATCCGGGCCAAGGAGACGGTCCGCACGGCCGGCGTCCCGGTGGTTCCCGGCTCCTCGGGCAGCGGCCTGGACGACGGCCAACTGGCCTCCGCCGCCCGGGAGATCGGCATGCCCGTCCTGCTGAAGCCGTCCGCGGGCGGCGGAGGCAAGGGCATGCGGCTGGTCCGCGAGGAGGCGCTGCTGGCCGACGAGATCGCCGCCGCCCGCCGGGAGGCCCGGTCCTCCTTCGGCGACGACACCCTGCTCGTCGAGCGCTGGATCGACCGGCCCCGGCACATCGAGATCCAGGTGCTGGCCGACGGCCACGGCCACGTCATCCACCTCGGCGAGCGCGAGTGCTCCCTCCAGCGCCGGCACCAGAAGATCATCGAGGAGGCCCCCTCGGTCCTGCTGGACGACGCCACCCGCGCCGCGATGGGCGAGGCGGCCGTGCAGGCGGCCCGCTCCTGCGGCTACCGCGGCGCCGGCACCGTGGAGTTCATCGTGCCCGGCAAGGACCCGGCCTCGTACTACTTCATGGAGATGAACACCCGCCTCCAGGTGGAGCACCCGGTCACCGAACTGGTCACGGGGCTGGACTTGGTGGAGTGGCAGCTGCGGATCGCGGCCGGCGAGCACCTCCCGTACGCCCAGGAGGACGTCGAGCTCAACGGGCACGCCGTCGAGGCGCGGCTGTGCGCCGAGGACCCGGCCCGCGACTTCCTGCCGACCGGCGGCACGGTGCTGGCGCTGCACGAGGTGCAGGACGCGGAGCTCGCGGGCGTGCGCACCGACTCCGGCCTGTCGCAGGGCCTGGACGTCGGCACCCGCTACGACCCGATGCTCGCCAAGGTCATCGCGCACGGCCCGGACCGCGCCAGCGCCCTGCGCCGGCTGCGGGCCGCGCTGGCCCAGACCGTCACCCTGGGGGTGACCACCAACGCCGGCTTCCTGCGGCGGCTGCTGGCCCACCCCGACGTGGTCTCCGGCGAGCTGGACACCGGACTGGTGGAGCGGGAGGCGGCCGGGCTGGTCGACGGCGGGGTGCCGGACGAGGTCTACGCCGCGGCCGCGGCGGTGCGGCAGGCCGCGCTGGAGCCGGCGCCGGACGCCGGCGGCTGGCAGGATCCGTTCGCAGTGCCCAGCGGCTTCCGGCTGGGCGGGGAGCCCGCCCCGGTCCGGCACTGGCTGCGGGTGCCGGGCCACGACCCGGTGCCGTACGACGTGTCGCCCGGCGCCGGGGCCGCCGCGGACGCCCGGGTCACCGAGGACCGCGTCCGGGTCACCGTCGACGGAGTGCAGCACACCTTCCACCGCAGCGGCGACTGGCTCGGCCGGGACGGCGACTCCTGGCAGGTGACCGCGTACGACCCGGTGGCCGCGGCGCTGAGCGGGGCCGGCGGGGCGCAGGGGGCGGACACCCTGGCCGCCCCGATGCCGGGCACCGTCACCGTCGTCAAGGTCGCCGTCGGCGACGAGGTCGACGCCGGGCAGGGGCTGCTGGTGGTGGAGGCCATGAAGATGGAGCACGTCATCTCCGCGCCGCACGCCGGGACCGTCACCGAACTCGACGTCACGGTCGGCACCACCGTCGCCATGGACCAGGTCCTGGCGGTGATCACCCCGCACGCCACCGAGGAGGAGCCCGGGGCGGCGGCCGGCGCGAAGGAGGGCGCAGCATGACCACCCCAGCCGGACTGCCGATGGAGGTCCTCGCCGAGGGGCTGCCCACCCGGGTGCGGATCCACGAGGTCGGCGCCCGCGACGGCCTGCAGAACGAGCAGACCGTCGTCCCGACGGAGGTCAAGGCCGAGTTCGTCCACCGGCTGGCCGAGGCGGGCCTACCGCTCGTCGAGGCGACCAGCTTCGTCCACCCCAAGTGGGTGCCCCAACTCGCCGACGCGGAGGCGCTGTTCCCGCTGCTGGACGACCTCGATCCGCACCGGCTCCCGGTGCTGGTGCCCAATGAGCGCGGCCTGGACCGCGCGCTCGCCCTGGGCGCCCGCCGGATCGCGGTCTTCGGCAGCGCGACCGAGTCCTTCGCCAAGGCCAACCTCAACCGCACGGTCGACGAGGCGCTGGCGATGTTCGCGCCGGTCGTCGCGCGCGCCAAGGGCGCCCGGGTGCACGTCCGCGGCTACCTCTCGATGTGCTTCGGCGACCCCTGGGAGGGCCCGGTGCCGGTCGCACAGACGGTACGGGTCTGCCGGGCGCTGCTGGACCTGGGCTGCGACGAGCTGAGCCTGGGCGACACCATCGGCGTGGCCACCCCGGGCCACGTCCAGCACCTGCTCGCCGCCCTCAACGAGGCGGGCGTGCCCACCTCCGCGCTGGGCGTGCACTTCCACGACACCTACGGCCAGGCCCTGGCCAACACCTTCGCCGCGCTGCAGCACGGCGTGACCACCGTCGACGCCTCGGCGGGCGGCCTCGGCGGCTGCCCGTACGCCAAGAGCGCCACCGGCAACCTCGCCACCGAGGACCTCGTGTGGATGCTGCACGGACTCGGCATCGAAACCGGGGTCGACCTGGACCTGCTGACCGCCACCAGCCGGTGGATGGCCGACGTCCTGGGCCGCCCCAGCCCCTCGCGCACCCTCCGAGCCCTCTCCCCCAAGGAGTGACCCCCATGTCCCTGGACCACCGCCTCCCCGACGAGCTGGAGGAACTCCGGCGCACGGTCGAGGCGTTCGCGCACGACGTCGTCGCCCCGAAGATCGGCGAGTACTACGAGCAGCACGCGTTCCCGTACGAGATCGTGCAGGAGATGGGCCGGATGGGCCTCTTCGGCCTGCCGTTCCCCGAGGAGTACGGCGGGATGGGCGGCGACTACCTCGCGCTCGGCATCGCCCTGGAGGAGCTGGCCCGGGTCGACTCCTCGGTGGCCATCACCCTGGAGGCGGGCGTCTCGCTCGGCGCCATGCCGGTCTACCACTTCGGCACCGAGGAGCAGAAGCGGACCTGGCTGCCCAAGCTGTGCAGCGGTGAGATGTTGGGCGCCTTCGGCCTGACCGAGCCGGACGGCGGCTCGGACGCCGGCGCCACCCGCACCACCGCGGTACGGGACGGCGACAGCTGGGTGATCAACGGCAGCAAGTGCTTCATCACCAACTCCGGTACGGACATCACCGGTCTGGTCACGGTCACCGCCGTCACCGGCCGCAAGGACGACGGCAGCCCGCTGATCTCCTCGATCATCGTGCCGTCCGGCACCCCCGGCTTCACCGTCGGCGCCCCGTACTCCAAGGTCGGCTGGAACGCCTCGGACACCCGCGAGCTGTCCTTCTCCGACGTCCGGGTCCCGATCGGCAACCTCTTGGGCGAGGAGGGCCGCGGCTACGCCCAGTTCCTGCGGATCCTCGACGAGGGCCGGATCGCCATCGCGGCGCTGGCCACCGGCCTGGCCCAGGGCTGTGTGGACGAGTCGGTGCGCTACGCCAAGGAGCGGCAGGCCTTCGGCCGCCCGATCGGCAGCAACCAGGCGATCCAGTTCAAGCTCGCCGACATGGAGATGCGCGCCCACACCTCCCGACTGGCCTGGCGACACGCCGCCTCCAAGCTGGTGCACGGCGAGCCCTGCAAGAAGGAGGCGGCGCTCGCCAAGCTCTACTCCTCGGAGATCGCGGTGGACAACGCCCGCGAGGCCACCCAGATCCACGGCGGCTACGGCTTCATGAACGAGTACCCGGTCGCCCGGATGTGGCGGGACGCCAAGATCCTGGAGATCGGCGAGGGCACCAGCGAGGTCCAGCGGATGCTGATCGCGCGGGAGCTGGGCTTCTGACGTCCGGCGGCCCCGGCCGGACCCCTCGGGGGCCGGCCGGGGCCGCTTCAGCGGGCGGGCGCCCGAAAGCCGCTCAGCGTGCCGGCCAGGGCACTTCCGGGGAGCGGTAGTAGTCGATGCCCATCGCGTCCCAGCGGGGGCCCTGGGCGGCCAGCCGCACCTTGTACCCGTCCCAGTCGTGGCGGTCCGCCGGGGACCAGCCCAGCTCCGCGATGCCCGGCAGCCGCGGGAAGGCCATGTACTCGATGTGCCGGGTGGTCGAGAGGGTCTCCGACCACAGCGGCGCCTCCACGCCCAGCACGGCGTCCTCGGGGGCACCGGACAGGTAGCGGCCCGGGTCCCAGTCGTAGGAGCGCCGCACGCCGACGTAGCCGGCCCAGTTCAGCCCCAGCGGGGTGTCCTTGTCGTACTTCATGTCGAGGTAGGCGCGGTCGGCAGGCGAGAGGATCAGCCGGGTGCCGTTCCGGGCGGCGTCGGTGACCTGCTTCCGCTCGGCGTCGCCGGTCTTGTCGTACCCCCAGTACTGGGCGACCGCGCCCTTGACGGGGTGCGCCCCGGTCAGCTGGTGCCAGCCGACCACGGTCTTGCCGTACTTGGCGACCACCGGCTGCACCTTGTCCATGAAGGCGACGTAGTCCGCGTGGCTGGTGGAGTGCGCCTCGTCACCGCCGATGTGGAGGTACCGGCCCGGGGTGAGCGCGGCGATCTCCCGGATCACGTCGTCGATGAAGTCGTACGTCACCTTCTTCGGCACGCACAGCGAGCTGAAGCCGACGTTGGTGCCGGTGTAGAGGGGCGGCGCCTGGCCGTTGCAGTTGAGCTCGGCGTAGGAGGCCAGCGCGGCGTTGGTGTGGCCGGGCATGTCGATCTCGGGCACGACGGTCAGGTAGCGCGCGGCGGCGTAGCGGACGATCTCGCGGTAGTCGTCCTTGCTGTAGTAGCCGCCGGGGCCGCCGCCGACCTGGGTGGAGCCGCCGTAGGTCGCCAGCCGGGGCCAGGACTTCAGCGCGATCCGCCAGCCCTGGTCGTCCGAGAGGTGCAGGTGCAGCCGGTTGACCTTGTATAGGGCGAGCTGGTCGATGTAGCGCTTGACCTGCTCGACCGTGAAGAAGTGCCGGGAGACGTCGAGCATCGCGCCCCGGTAGGCGTAGCGCGGGGAGTCGGCGATGGTCCCGCCGGCGATCCGCCAGGGCCCGGGCCGCTCGGCGCGCTCCTCGACCGCGGTGGGCAGCAGCTGGCGCAGCGTCTGCACGCCGTGGAAGAGGCCGGCGGGGCGGGCGGCGCTGAGGGTGACCCCGCGGCTCCCGGAGGTCAGCCGGTAGCCCTCGGCGCCCAGGGACGCGGTGCCGGGCCCGCCGAGCCGCAGCACGATGCCGTCCCTGCCGTCCTTGGTGGTCACCGGCAGGGCGTAGCCGGTGGCGGGGCGCAGCAGGCCGGCCAGGTACCCGGCGACCCGGCGGGCCCCGTCCGAGCCGCCGGGCACCCGGATCCGGGTGCCCTCGTCGATCGTGTACGGGTCGCCGCCCGGGCGTACGGACGCCGGAGCGGGGACGACCCGGTCGAGCGGGGTGGTGGCGGCTGCGGCCTGGGCCCGCGGGGCCGGGAGGGCGGCGGTCCCCATCCCCGCCACGGCGACCAGCAGCAGCGAGAACAGCATTCCTCGTCGTCTCATCGGTCTCATCGACGGTCCCTTCGGCGAAGGTCGTACATGGCGTGGAGCGACGGAACGGTGACCATGCGTACCGTGAGCCTCTGATCCGGTCAAGGTTGCGGCCAGTTTCACACCGCCAAATCGGGTACCTGCCCGATTCCGGGCAGATTTCTTGCACATCCGCGCGCCGCCCCGCAGTATCGACGGGTGCTCGAACGCCGTCACCGCAGCGCAGAGGCGCCGCACGAAGACCTGCTGGACCACCTGGTGCGCAGCACACCGCTGCAGCGCGGTGAGGCCGCCCGGGTGGTGCTGGACGTGCTGGCGTACTTCGACGAGACGACGGAGGAGTTCGTCCGCCGGCGCCATCGCGAGCTGCAGTCCCAGGGACTGCGGAACGAGGAGATCTTCGAACGGATCCGCCACGAGATGCCGCACCGCGCCGTGGCTCCGCCCGATCTCTCCGCCCGCCAGCTGCGCCGCCTCGTCTACGGCTGACACCCGGCAGGGCTCCCCGGCTCCTACCGGCGGCGGCCCCGGGCACCACAACCGACACAACGTCTTTCTCGGAGGGTCACTGTATGTGCGGGATCGTCGGATACATCGGCAAACGTGATGTCGCTCCGCTGCTCCTGGAGGGCCTGCAGCGCCTGGAGTACCGCGGCTACGACTCGGCCGGCATCGCCATCCACGCCACCGGCAAGGCCGGCGGCGTGAAGACCGCCAAGGCCAAGGGCCGGGTCCGCGAGCTGGAGTCCCGCCTGCCGAAGCGCTTCGCCGGCACCACCGGCATCGCGCACACCCGCTGGGCCACCCACGGCGCGCCCACCGACGAGAACGCCCACCCGCACCTCGACGCCGAGGGCAAGGTCGCCGTCGTCCACAACGGCATCATCGACAACGCCGCCGAGCTGCGCGCCCGGCTGACCGCCGACGGCATCACCTTCGCCTCGGAGACCGACACCGAGGTCCTCGCCCACCTGATCGGCCGCTCCACCGCCGAGAAGCTGGAGGAGCGGGTCCGCGAGGCGCTGCGGCACATCGAGGGCACCTACGGCATCGCCGTGCTGCACGCCGACTTCCCCGACCGCATCGTGGTGGCCCGCAACGGCTCCCCGGTCGTCCTCGGCATCGGCGAGCACGAGATGTTCGTCTCCTCCGACGTCGCCGCGCTGGTCTCGCACACCCGCCAAGTCGTCACCCTCGACGACGGCGAGATGGCCACCCTCAAGGCCGACGACTACCGCACGTACACCACCGAGGGCTCGCGTACGACGGCGACGCCGGAGACCGTGGAGTACGCGGCCGAGTCGTACGACCTGGGCGGCCACGACACCTACATGCACAAGGAGATCTCCGAGCAGGCGGACGCGGTGGACCGCGCGCTGCGCGGCCGGATCGACGACCGGTTCTCCACCGTGCACCTCGGCGGCCTCAACCTCGACGCCCGCGAGGCGCGCGGGGTGCGCCGGGTGAAGATCCTGGGCTGCGGCACCTCGTACCACGCGGGCCAGATCGGCGCGCAGATGATCGAGGAGCTGGCCCGGATCCCCTCGGACGCCGAGCCGGCGTCGGAGTTCCGCTACCGCAACCCGGTCGTGGACCCCGACACCCTCTACGTGGCGGTCTCCCAGTCCGGTGAGACCTACGACGTGCTGGCGGCCGTCCAGGAGCTCAAGCGCAAGGGCGCCCGGGTGCTGGGCCTGGTCAACGTGGTCGGCTCGGCGATCGCCCGGGAGACCGACGGCGGCATCTACGTCCACGCCGGCCCCGAGGTCTGCGTGGTCTCCACCAAGTGCTTCACCAACATGGTGGTCTCCTTCGCGCTGCTCGCCCTGCACCTGGGCCGGATCCGTGACCTCTCGGTCGCGGACGGCAAGCGGATCATCGAGGGCCTGCGCAAGCTGCCCGCCCAGATCGACGAGATCCTCAAGGGCGAGGAGCAGATCAAGCAGCTGTCGGCGCAGTACGCGGACGCCAAGTCGATGATGTTCATCGGCCGGGTGCGCGGCTACCCGGTGGCGCGTGAGGCCTCGCTGAAGCTCAAGGAGGTCTCCTACATCCACGCCGAGGCCTACCCGGCCTCCGAGCTCAAGCACGGCCCGCTGGCGCTGATCGAGCCGGCGATGCCGACCGTGGCGATCGTCCCGGACGACGACCTGCTGGAGAAGAACCGCGCGGCGCTGGAGGAGATCAAGGCCCGTAGCGGCCGGATCCTGGCCGTCGCGCACCAGGAGCAGGAGAAGGCCGACCACACCATCGTGGTGCCGAAGAACGAGCCCGAGCTGGACCCGATCCTGATGGGCATCCCGCTCCAACTGCTCGCCTACCACACGGCGTTGGCCCTGGGCCGGGACATCGACAAGCCGCGGAACCTCGCCAAGTCGGTCACCGTCGAGTAGTCACCCCGCGGGACCGCTGGAGCGACGGGGCGTCGCGCGTGCCACCATACGCGCGACGCCGCCGCCTCCCCTGTGCCGGCATCGCCCCATACGCCGGCGGAAGGCCACCGCTCCAGGAACCGTCACTTCCCGGACGGCAGCGCGCCGTTGCCGTGCGCGCGGCCTCCGGGCCCGTGGTGCGCCGCACCCACGTGACCGTTTTCTACCCGTCACAAGCGCACAATCCACCTCTCCGCGGCAGGAAAGACGGGGAATTCGACTGCCCAGAATGTTCTGGCGGCCCCTCAAGTCCGCGCGCAAAGCGGTGAGATGACGCTGCGGTGAGTTGGCGCCGGGCCGGACACGCGGAGCGGCGGACCGGGCGGCTGCCGCACGGACGGCCCGACGACAGCTGGGGAGCCACCCTCCGCCTCAGGGGACACCATGACCGGGGCGCCCCGCTTCCGACTCAGGGGTCACCAAGGCGGGGAGCCGAACTTCCGACTGAGGTGACTCAGGGGATCACGATGACCGGGCGCTGCGCCCGGCGGGCCAGCCGCCCCGCGACCGAGCCGAAGATCCGGCCGACGATGCCGTGCGTGGAGCCCACCACGATCGCATCGGCCTCGTACTCCCGCCCGACCTCCTCCAGCTCGTGGCAGATGTCACCGCCGCGCTCGACCAGGACCCAAGGGACCTCGCTGAGGTGATCAGCGCAGGCCAGCTCCAGCCCCAGCACCTCGGTGCGGTGATCGGGCACATCGACGAAGACCGGGGGCTCACAGCCGGCCCAGACGGTCGTCGGCAGCCGGTTGGCCACATGGACGATGATCAATCCGGAGTCGTGACGCCGGGCGATACCGATTGCATACGCCAACGCCCGCTCACTGGACATCGAGCCGTCGAAGCCGACCACGACGCCGTGCCGGAACGCGGGATCGCAGGCGTGTCGGTTCTCTTCCACCGCTTCCAGGTCCGCCGTCGGATCGGCGACCTGCTTGCGGTCCGCGGGTTCGGGGATTTCGTGACCGGCCATGGTGTCTCGGCGAGGACGTCCTCTTGCGGAGGGGCGAACGGGGAACGGCGATTGACTTGATCCGGCAGTTGACTGAGCTGGCTCGATCGAGGTGCGGGAGCCATAGTTCAAAGAGGAACGATACGACTGGGAATCATCTTCCCAAGCCGATACCCCAAGAGTACGGCGCTACTCCCCCCGTGCCCAGAGCCCGCAGCGGGCGCCGGACACCCGCCCGGAACGGCCGGGGGTCTCGAACGTTCCCCGGAGCATGCCGGAGCGTGGCCCGGATGGCAATGCCCCGGCATGCCCCCGTACGTACCCCTCGCGGTGACCCATGATCTCCGGCGGCGTTGTAGTAGCAGCCCGTCCGAGGGGAGCGCGAGGTGCCGTTGCCGCCCGACAGATCACCCGACCCAGTGAGCGATGTGGTGCGCTGGGGCGCCTTCAGCTGCGCCCTGGTGCCGCTCGTATTGATCACCAGCGGCGCCCCCTGGCTCGGGGCGGCCGGCACCGCCGCCGGCCTGGCCGCGGTGACCTGCGCCTGTCGCGCCCTGTTGCGGCATTCCGAACGGACCGCCGCGCGGATCCGGGTCCGCGCCCTACGGCGCCCCCGGGACAGAAGCGGATATTCGGCACTGACGGCGCACGGGGGCGGGCACTACCGAGAAAGGCGTACGCCGGTCGACTGAGGCGTCCGCAAGTCTGCGCGCGACCGTTTTCAGCCAACTTCACGTCCGGGCCCTCACCTTGTCCGGGGGACCCCCCAACCCTGGTGTGAGCAGGGAGGAAAGGACCGCTGGGCATGGTTGTGCCCTACTGCGAACGGGCAGAGCGGAGACGCGTACTTTCCTTGGAGGCCTGACGAGTGGAACGCTTCGTGATCGAATGCTTCGCGCCAAGTTGCCATATCGACATACCAGCGGGTGGTGAACTTGGCACTCCATCCTCACGGGACACAGTAGATTCGATCTTGGTAGTAACGGCGGGGGAACTGTGCAGGACCGAGAGGGCGAGACGACCGAGGGGGGCTTAAGTGCCATGAGCCAGGACTCCGCTGCCGTACCAGATGCCGCACGCAAGCTCGCCGCCCGACGACGCCGCGAAATAGTCGCGGTGCTCCTCTTCAGTGGCGGCCCCATTTTCGAGAGCTCCATTCCGCTCTCGGTCTTCGGTATCGACCGACAGGACGCAGGCGTTCCGCGGTACCGGCTACTTGTGTGCGCGGGCGAAGATGCGCCTTTGCGAACGACCGGGGGGCTGGAACTGTCCGCCCCCTACGGGCTGGAGGCGATCTCCCGTGCCGGGACGGTCGTCGTACCGGCCTGGCGATCCATCACCCAGGCCCCGCCGCCCGCCGCGCTCGACGCGCTGCGCCGCGCGCATGAAGAAGGGGCCAGAATCGTCGGGCTGTGCACGGGGGCGTTCGTCCTCGCCGCGGCCGGACTGCTCGACGGCCGTCCGGCCACCACCCACTGGATGTACGCGCCGACGCTCGCCAAGCGCTACCCGTCCGTCCACGTGGACCCCCGCGAGCTCTTCGTCGACGACGGCGATGTGCTCACCTCCGCGGGGACGGCGGCCGGTATCGATCTCTGTCTGCACATCGTGCGGACCGACCACGGCGCGGACGCCGCGAACGCGCTGGCCCGCCGGCTCGTCGTACCGCCCCGGCGGACCGCGTCCGATCTGGGACACCAGCGCTACCTCGACCGGTCATTACCTGAGGAGATCGGCGCCGACCCGCTCGCCGAGGTCGTCGCCTGGGCGCTGGAGCACCTCCACGAGCAGTTCGACGTGGAGACCCTGGCCGCGCGTGCGTACATGAGCCGGCGCACCTTCGACCGGCGCTTCCGCTCCCTGACGGGAAGCGCTCCGCTGCAGTGGCTGATCACCCAGCGGGTGCTGCAGGCCCAGCGGCTGCTGGAGACCTCCGACTACTCGGTCGACGAGGTCGCCGGGCGCTGCGGGTTCCGCTCGCCGGTCGCGCTGCGTGGGCACTTCCGGCGGCAGCTGGGGGCCTCCCCCGCCGCCTACCGGGCGGCCTACCGGGCCCGCCGGCCGCAGAACGGGGCACCCGAGCCCGCGCTCAGGCCCGAGCGGGCGGAGCGGGAGCGGGCAGCGCTGGGGGCGGGCGGCACGGAGCGGTTCTCCGCCACCGCGCTGGCCGGGCACGGCCTGGCGGAAGCGGGCGAGGCGGGCAAACCGCAGTCGGACGCCTACGCCTCGCGACTGCCGGAGACCCCGGTCGGCCGGACAGCGGCACGTCCCGTGGTGCCCGGTCAGCGCGAGCGCCCCGTAGGGTGAGATGTATGAACGATCGCATGGTGTGGATCGACTGCGAGATGACGGGACTCTCGCTGGCGAATGACGCGCTCATCGAGGTGGCCGCACTGGTCACCGACTCGGAGCTGAATGTGCTGGGCGACGGGGTGGACGTGGTGATCCGCCCCCCGGCCGAGGCACTCGGCACCATGCCGGAGGTGGTGCGGCAGATGCACACCGCCTCCGGGCTGCTGGCGGAGCTGGACGGCGGTACGACGCTGGAGGCGGCGGAGGCGCAGGTGCTCGCTTACATCAAGCAGCACGTGCCCGAGCCGGGGAAGGCGCCGCTGTGCGGCAATTCCGTCGGCACCGATCGTGGCTTCCTGCTGCGCGACATGCCGACGCTGGAGAGCTACCTCCACTACCGGATCGTCGATGTCTCGTCCGTGAAGGAACTGGCCCGGCGCTGGTACCCGCGGGCTTACTTCAACAGTCCGGACAAGAACGGCAACCACCGGGCGCTGGCGGACATCCGTGAGTCAATCGCGGAGCTCCGCTACTACCGGGAGGCGGTCTTCGTACCGCAGCCCGGCCCGGACTCGGACACCGCGAAGGCGATCGCCGCCAAGCACGTCCTGCCGGCCGAGCCCCAGCCGGCCGAGCCGCAGTCGTAACACCCCCGGAGCTGTCTTCCGGGTCGCCGCCCGTGCGGCCGTGACCCGGAAGACACGCCCACGCTCCCCCCGGCAGGAAACCTGGGCGCGAGCACCCCTCCGGACCCTGTACACTTTTTCTCAGCCGGTGGGGAAAAGGAACCACACAGCACCGGTCATGGTGGGTATAGCTCAGCTGGTAGAGCACCTGGTTGTGGTCCAGGATGTCGCGGGTTCAAGTCCCGTTACTCACCCCACGTCAAGGCCCCCGACTCCGGTCGGGGGCCTTGAACGTTTTCCGGGGTCCGGGGGCTGGGGTCTCGGGTCTGGGGTCTGAGGCGGGAGGCGGGAGGTGGTGCCGCCCCGCCGACCGCGCTGCCGCGCCCCTCCGTGACCTCGGCCACGACGGCGACGGACACGGGGGCGAGCAGGTCACCGGTGGTCACGGTCAGCCGGCGGGTGGCCGCGGGTGGCCGGTGATGCCCCTGGCGGGTCGCGGAGGGGCGCGGTGACCTGGTGACCGTGGCGCGCGGCCTCGTGCGGGGCGCGGCGGGCGAGAGATCCCCCTCACAGTGCTGCGGCACCTGCCGGCCGTAGGGGTGCTGCGGGCCGCGCACCCCGGCGGGCGAGACCTGTCTGCGGTTCCGGGACGCGCGACGGGGCGCAGCGGGTGGGGGAAGCCCGCTGCGCCCCGTCGGGGACGGTGATCCGGACCGGCGGGTGGCCGGATCACCGGTGGGGGGTCAGCCGGTGTAGGCGCCGAACGCCTTGGTGAAGTCCAGCGGGCCCTGCTCGATGGAACTGCACGTCGGCTGGGCGAAGTTGGTCGAGCCGCCGGGGCAGGCCTGGTCGCGGGTGGCGGACCACATCGACAGCCAGGCCAGGTGCTTGCCCTTGGCGAACTTCACCAGCTGGGCGGCGTCGTCGGCCTTGAAGACCTCGCCCTGGACGTCGTTGACGCCGATCATCGGGGTCAACGCCACGGTCTTCCAGGCGGCCGCGTCGCTCAGCCCCAGGGCCTTCTTGAGCTGGCCCTGGGTGGCGGTGGCGGCCTGGGTGGCGTAGGTGCCCATGTCACCGCTGTACGAGGGCCCGTAGTCCATCGCCATGATGTTGACGGCGGAGGCCTTGACCCCGTTCTTCTTGGCGTCCGCGACCAGGTTCACCCCGTCCTGGGTCAGGCCCTCGGGCATCACGGGGAGGGTGAAGGAGACGTCCAGGCCGGGGTGCTTCTTCTGGAGCTGGGCGATGGCCTGGGCGCGGCGGGTGTTGGCGGCGGTGTCCGACAGCGCACCGCCCTCGATGTCGAAGTCGACCTTGGTGAGCTTGAACGTGTCGATGACCTTGCCGTAGGCGGCGGCCAGCTCGCCGGCGGAGCCGCAGACCAGGCCGAGTTCGGAGCCGTTGGCGCCGCCGAAGGAGACCCGGACGTCGCCGCCGGCCTTGCGCAGCGCCGGGATCTGCCGGGCCACCGGGTCGTCGCCCAGCGCGACCGCACCGCCCCACTTGGGGGTGCAGCCGCCGCCGGAGGTGACGAAGGCCAGGTTGAAGTCCTTCACCTTGGTCTTCTGCGCGGTGCCGGCCAGGTCGTAGGCGGGGCTGAGCGAGGTGTCGACGTACGGGGCGAAGCCGGCCGCCGCCTTGGTGCCGCCCGTGGTCCGGGGCGCCTTGCTGGCCATGGCGGAACCGGCCACGGCGAACGCGCCGCCGGCGGCGACCGCCACGGCCGCGCCGGTCACGATCAGCTGAGTGGTGCGGCTCTTGCGCCGGCGGTGTGCCGAGGAACTCATCGCGTGCCTGCCTGTCGTCACGTGGGGAGGGAGGGAGTGGGGGGTGGCGTGGTGCACCCTGTGCGTCCCGCACGCTAGCGACCGGGAAACGGACAAATGCCGGGATCCGTACGGTGGTTGGCGGAATTATGGCGGCCTTAAGGAAGCGCAAGGGGGTGGTTAAGACCACCGACCTCGGGCGGGTGCGCGACCGCTCAGGAGTCGGCGCGGGCGGCCCGCCGGCACCTGCCGCCGAGCCTGCGGCGCAGCCGGTGCCCGCGGCGCCGGCCGTCTCCGCTGCGGCGGCCGTCCAGTGTCAGCCAGACCCGTACCTCGGTGCCGCCGAGGATCGACCGGCCGATGCGCACATCCCCGCCGGTCGATTCGGCCAGCCGCCGCACGATGTCCAGGCCGAGGCCGGTGGAGCCTGCCCCAGCTCCCGCGGGGTCGCTCCCCCGGCCACCACCGCCCGACCAGCCCCGGCGCAGCGCCGCGTCCGGGTCGGCGATGCCCGGGCCGGCGTCCGAGACCAGCACGATCACCGCCTCCTCGGCGTTGTGGACGTCGACCGCGAAGGCGGTGCCCTCGGGGGTGTGCCGGAAGACGTTGCCGAGCATGGCGTCCAGGGCGGCGGCCAGGTCGGAGCGGGCGACCGGGATGCGGACCGGGTGATCCGCGCCGGCCACCCGCACGGTGCGGCCCTCGTCCTCGGCGAGCGCGGACCAGAAGTCCATCCGCTCGCGGATCACCTCGGCGGCGTCACAGCCGGCCGCGGCGGCGGCCTGCCGGGTCTGGGCCTTCTGCTCGCGGGCGGTGCGGATGATCTGGTCGACCTCGCGCTCCAGCTGGGCGACGGCGGCCCGGGTCTGCTCGGCGGCGGGGGTGTCGCCGAGCGAGGCGGCGTTGAGCCGCAACACGGTCAGCGGGGTGCGCAGCCGGTGCGAGAGGTCGGCGGCCAACTCGCGTTCGTTAGCCAGCAGTTGGACGACCTGATCGGCCATGGCGTTGAAGGAGCTGGCGGCCAGCCGGAGTTCCTTGGGGCCGTCCTCCGGGACGCGGACGCCGAGTTCGCCGCTGCCCAGGTCGTGGGCGGCGCCGGCGAGCCGTTCGGCGGGCCGCACCATCCGGGTGCCCAGCCGGTCGGCGACCGCGACGGAGCCGACGACCAGCGCCAGGCCGACGCCGGCCAGGATCACCCAGGAGGTGGCGACGCCGTTGGTGAGCGCGTCGTCGGGGACGAAGACCTCGACGACTGCGATGCCGGAGGCGACGGCGGTCGGCTGGAGCAGCACCGAGCCACCGCGGACCGGTGACATGGAGGCCCGGCCGAGCTTGCGGGCGGCCGCCACATCGGCCGGTGCGGCGCGCCGGGCGCCGATCTCGGCCGGCTGGCCGTTCCGGGCCGCCGGGACGTGCACGCCGATCCGGCCGCCGGGGCCGGTCTCGGCGCTGGCGACGGCCCGCTCCAGCTGGGTGCGGTCAGTGGTGATGGCGAGCACCGGGCCGATGGTGGCGGCCTGCCGCTCGGCGCTGGCGTAGGCGCGGTCGCGGGCCAGTTCCTTGACGACCAGGCCGAGCGGGATGGCGAACGCGACCACGACCATGGTGGTGACCGCCAGTGCCACCTTGACCAGGGCCCACCTCACTGCGGCGGCTCCAGCTTCACTCCGACACCGCGCAGGGTGTGCAGGTACCGGGGCCGGGCCGCGGTCTCGCCCAGCTTGCGGCGCAGCCAGGACAGGTGGACGTCGATGGTCTGGTCATCGCCGTAGGACTGCTGCCAGACCTCGGCGAGCAGTTCCTTGCGGGGCACCACGACGCCGGGCCGGCCGGCGAGGAAGGCCAGCAGGTCGAACTCCCGGCGGGTCAGGTCGAGCCCGGCACCGTCGAGTTGGGCCTGGCGGCGCAGCGGGTCGATGGACAGCCCGCCGACCTGGATCACGCGTGAGGGCGGTTCGGCACCCGCCGTGCCGGCCCGGGAGCGGCGCAGTACGGCCGTCATGCGGGCGGAGAGGTGCTCGACGGAGAACGGCTTGGTGAGGTAGTCGTCGGCGCCGTCGTTCAGCAGCCGGACGATCTCGGCCTCGTCGTCCCGCGCTGTGGCGATGATCACGGGGACGTCGGTGAGGCCACGCAGCATCTTCAGCGCCTCCCGCCCGTCCAGGTCGGGCAGGCCGAGGTCGAGGATCACCACGTCGAAACCGACGTGCGCCACCTCGCGGAGCGCCTCCAGGGCGGTACCGACGCTGCGCACCGTATGGGCGGCCTCGGTCAGATGCCGGATGAGGGCCGAGCGGACGAACTGGTCGTCCTCGACCACGAGCACACGTGCCATGGGCGGCACCGTACGCCATTCGGGGAGGTTCCCTTGCCCACAGTTGACAGCGGGATGGGGCGCTCGTTGCAGGTGGGCGGGCGGCGATGGGACGGGCGGGTGGTGCAGTATGAGCCAGATGCAACGAGGACTGGTTCACGCGGCGGCCTGGACGCTGGCGACCGGCGCCGCGGTCACCCTGTCGTGGTTCGGCGTGCACACCGTGCTCTCCGGCACGGCGTACGACGCCCCCCGCGCGCTGCCGTTGGCCGACCAGGCGGAGTCCTCGGGAGCGGACGACGACGCGGTGCCGCAGGTCTCCTCCACCCACCGCCCCCGACCGTCCGCGAGCCCGTCCCCGGACGGCGGCGTCCCGTCGAAGCCGCCCACGCCGTCGGCAACCGGCGGCGCCCCGGCGCACCCTCCGTCCGCTCCCGCGCCGCGCGGCGGGGCGAGCGGCGCCACCGGCGACGGCAACGTCAAGAGCTATGCCACGGCGGGCGGCCGGGTGGTCTTCGCCATGGGCAGCTCGTCCGCCGAGCTGGTGTCGGCGACGCCCAACTCGGGCTGGGAGATGCAGGTGTGGAAGCAGGACGGGTGGATCCGGGTCGACTTCAGCGGCAGCGGCGGGCACACCTCGGTGTTCTGCACCTGGAACGGCCATCCGCCGATGGTGCAGACGACCCGCAGCTAGGCCGTTTCTTTTGGATCTTCATGGGCCCCTGATCCAGGACGGCCCGGAAGCAACGCCCTGGCAACACGGCCCTCCCCCGGGCCAGTTGACCGGTCTCAGTCGAAGGTCCGGGCCGGCGGGGCCGGCGAGGCGACCGCCGTGGCATCGGTCACCGGTGCGGCGCCGGCGGTGAAGTCCTGCAGCGCCCGGCCGTGTTCGACCCGGGCCGTCTGGGGATCGGTTGCACAGCGCCGGGTCAGTTCGGCGAGCGGCAGCGCGGTGTCGGAGGCCAACAGGACGGCGTTGCCGAACCGCTTGCCGCGCAGCACGGCGGGCTCGGCGGCGAGGCAGACTTCGGGGAAGGCAGTACGGACGGTGGCGATCTGGCCGCGCAGGAAGCGCAGCGGCGGCCCGTCGGTGAGGTTGGCCGCGTAGCTGCCGCCGGGCCGGAGCACCCGGCGGACCTCGGTCACGAACTCGGCGCTGGTCAGATGCGCGGGCGTGCGCGCACCCGCGAAGACATCGGCGATGACCAGGTCGGCCCAGCCGTCCTGGAGCTTCGCCAGCCCGGCGCGGGCATCGCCGCCGCGCACCCGTATCCGCCACCCGCCGTCCCACGGCAGCTGCCGGCGGACGAACTCCACCAGCGGCGCATCGAGCTCGACGACCTGCTGGGTGGAGCGGGGCCGGGTCGCGGCGACGTAGCGGGCGAGGGTCAGTGCGCCGCCGCCCAGATGGACCACGCGCAGCGGTGCTCCCGGCGGGCCGGCGAGGTCGGCGACATGGCCGAGCCGGCGCTGGTAGGAGAAGTCGAGGCGGGCCGGCTCGTCGAGGTCCACATGCGACTGTGGGGCGCCGTCGAGCAGCAGCGTCCAGCCGCGCGGCCGGTCCCGGTCGGGCCTGAGCTCCGCGAGTCCGCCGTCCACCGTCTGTGTGACGGGCTCCGGTCCGCCGCGGCTGCGCCTGCTCTTCGCCATGCCCCTCAGTATGACCGCTCCCGAAGGCCCGTCCGCGCTGGTCAGCGGTGCGGCGGTGCGGCGGTGCGGCGGTGCGGCGGTGCGGCGGTGCGGCGGTGCGGCGGTGCGGCGGTGAAGAGTGGCGGACCACCCGCGACCGAGGTCAGGGCGGCCCGCCGACTCCACTTCATGACCCATGCCGGCCCGAAGCTGTTCCGGGCCGGTCGACGGGTCAGCGGTTGATGCAGACGTTCCCGAAAGCCGGGTTCAGCAGGGCGGCGACGTTGAGGCTGTTGCCGCACACATTGATGGGAATGTTGATCGGAACCTGAACGACATTCCCGCTGAGGATCCCCGGGGAGCCTGCAGCGAAGCCGGCGGCGTTGGCGCCACCACGGTGTCCGTAGAAACCGCGGTAGCCGCCGCGGCCGAAACCGCCACGGCCGAAACCGCCGCGACCAAAGCCGTCGTTGCCGAAACGACCGTTGTCGTGACCGTAACGGTTGTGGCCGCCGCGACCGTGGTGACCGTCGGCGGAGGCGATGCCTGAGCCGCTGACCACCAGGGCACAGCTGGCCGCAGCCATCGCGGCGGTCGTGACAAACCGCTTCATCCCATTCTCCTTTCAGTTCGCGAATGGGGCACCCGGTCACAACGAACCAAATGAGGCAGAGATGCGGGTATTCGCTCTTACGGGAAATCGTTAGGCCTTCTGGCAGAATCCCTTAGCCCTTTTGGCAGAACCCGCTTGCGGGAGCGTATCCCGGCATTCCGCCGTTCGGGATCACCGGCCGGGATCCGGCGTGCCTTGCCGCGGTTTCCAACATGATTTCTGTCAGAGTGCTCTCCTGTTTGACTGATAGAAGTCGGAGAGGAAGACATGCGGAAGTCGATGGACCGTTCGGGGCACGGCGTGGTGTGTGCGCTGGCGTCCCTGACGTTGTCGGCGGCCCTGACTTCGGCAGTGGCGGCACCGATTCCCAGGGAATCCGCACGCATTCCTTTTGCCGAGCGCTTCCATGTGACCCAGCACGGCGGCATCGCGCGTGCGGCCAACTCCGTGGTCACCTGCCTCCGCACCGGCCACCACCGGGCCGGCCGCCCCACGCACCACCGCCACCCGGCCGGCCAGCCCACGGCCGGCTCCTGCGCCCCGGCCCGGCGGGGCGGCGCGGGCACCGACGGCCGCTACCGGCCGGTGGCCGTCGACGTCGACTCCGACCCGAGGACGGCTCTCTCCAGCCAGGCGGAGCTGCGCATCCCGGCGGGCTCCAGGATCAGCTACGCCCGGCTGTACTGGGGCGGCAGTCTGCGGGCCGGTGCGCGCGGGCCGGTCCGGGACGGCCGCCGGGTGCTGGTCGCCGGGCCCGGCGGGCGCTACCGGGAGCTGACCGCCGACACCCTGACCGGCCACCGCACCAGCTCCGCCGGCGGCTCCTTCCAGGCTTCCGCGGACGTCACCGAGCTGGTGCGCCGCCGTGGCGCGGGCGCCTACACGGTGGCGCGGACCGCCGCGGCGAGGGCCCGCTCCGGGGCCGGCGCCTGGGGCGGCTGGACGCTGGTGGCGGTGTACGAGAACCACCGGCAGCCGCTGCGCCAGCTCGCCCTGTGGGACGGGTTCGAGCGGCTGGGCGGCGGCCGCCGCTCGCTCGCCGTACGGCTGGGCGAGCTGCGGATCCCGGCCAAGGGCCACGGCCGGGTCGGAGTTCTGGCGTACGGCGGACACCGCGAAAGGGAGCACAACCGACTCTCCGTCCGCGCCGACCGGCACCGCCCCTACGCCCTGCGGGATTCCGCCAATCCGGTGCACGACGTAATGAACTCCACCATCACCGAATTCGGCCGGGAGTCCTCCGGGAAGCCCGCCCACCCCAATACTTCCGGCCTCGATTCCGATGTATTCGATGTGACGCCCGCGCTGCGCTCCGGCGCCGATCGGCTCATTTTCCGCTTCACCACCCACAATCCGGGATATCTGCTCGGCGCCCTCTTCGTGGAGACCGACACCAGGCGCTGAGCCGCCCTCCCGGGCATTTCCCGGAGCCGGCTGCACACGGGCCGCCGGGGGCGCCCCGCCGGTCCGCACGGAGTCCGCAGAGAGTTCTGTCCGCTCGGAAATCAGGGGAGCAGTGCGTGCCCGAATCAGGGGAGCAGTGCGTGCCCGCCGGACCTGCCGTCCCAGGAGCGGCCACTCGGTCGCCCGGGCGTGGAGAGGGAGCGGGTCAGGCGATGACGACGGAGCGCGCGGAGGTGCCGCGCACCGACCCGGCCCCCTCCCCGGCCCTTCCCCGGCCGCCCGCCGCGGCGGTCGTCCCACCGCGCGGCCCGGCCTGGGAGACCCTGCCGCCGCCCCGGCCACGCCGTTGCGCACGGCCGGCCACGGTCGCCGCGCTGACGGCCGGCGACGGCCTGGCCACCGCGGGCACCGCGCTCGTCGTCCTCGGTCCCGGTACGCCGCCGGTGCTGCTCGCCGCGATGGCGGCGGTGGTGGTGCTGCTGCACGCCCGGGCCGGGCTCTACCGCCCCGGTCCCGCGCCGGCCGCGCTCGGCGACCTGCCGGCGCTGCTCGGCCGGGCGGCGGTCTGCTGGTGCGCCACCGCCGCGGTGCTCGCCGCGGAGTACCCGGGCCGGGCGCCGGCGCTGGTGCCGCTGGCCGGTGCGGTGGCGGCGCACACCGTTCTGGCCTGCTACGGCCGGGCCACCGTCTACCGGGCGCGCCGGAACCTCGCCCGCCGCCGGCCGCGGTCCACTCTGATCGTCGGCACCGACCCGGCGGCCGGGCAGCTGGCCGCCGCGCTGCTGGCCCGTCCCGGGTACGGACTGTGGCCGGTGGGCGTGGTCCCGTCCGTGCCGCTGCTGCCCGCCCCGGCAGGGCTCCCCGCGGACCGCCCCGCGCCGTCGCTGCCCCGGCTCTCCTGTCCGCAGGACATCACCCGGGCGGTGATCCGGCACACCGTGCGGGACGCGGTGTTCACCGTGCCGCCGTACGCCGATCCGCACACCGCCGCGCTGCTGCGCCGCTTCGTCGACCAGGGCTCGGTCGTCTGGCTGGCCGGTGCGGCCGCCGCCGGGGAGGGCGGCCGGCCGCATCCGGAGCCCGACCACCTGTGGGGCTTCGCCTGCCGGCGGTTGGAGACCGGACCGCCGCGGCACGGCGGCCGGGCCAAGCGGGCAGTGGACCTGGTACTGGCCACAATCGGGCTGGTGGCCGCGCTACCGGTGCTGCTGGGCTGCGCCCTGGCGGTACGGCTGGCCGACGGGCCGGGCGTGCTCTTCCGTCAGGAGCGGATCGGCCGCGACGGCCGCCGCTTCACCCTGCTGAAGTTCCGCACCCTGCGCCCCGTCGACGCCCATGAGGCGGCGACCCGGTGGACGGTCGCGGACGACCCGCGGATCGGCCGGGTCGGCCGGCTGCTGCGGCGCACGTCGCTGGACGAGCTGCCGCAGCTGTGGAACGTGCTGCGCGGGGAGATGAGTCTGGTCGGGCCGCGCCCCGAGCGCCCGTTCTTCGTCGAGCAGTTCAGCCGGCGGTACCCGGAGTACGCCGCCCGCCACCGGATGCCGGCCGGCATGACCGGGCTCGCGCAGGTGCACGGGCTGCGCGGGGACACCTCGGTCGCGGACCGGGTCCGCTTCGACAACCTCTACATCGACGGCTGGTCGCTGTGGCAGGACGTCCGGATCATGCTCCGCACCGTGGTCTCGCTGTGCCGGCTGGAGGGCCGATGAACGCCGGCACCGTCCCCGCCCGGCCGGCCCCGGGGCCAGGGCCGGCCGTCCGCCCGCCGCCACCACCATCGCCGTCGTCATCGCCGTCTCCCTCTCCCTCTCCCTCTCCCTCTCCACCGTCGCCATGGCCGTCACCGCCGCCGTCGGAGGAAGGCTCCGCCATGCCCGTCGGACCGGCGCCGCCCCGCGCCCCCGCGCCCGTATCCGCCCCCCACCGACCGCCACCCCCCGGCGGGACCGCCGCCACCCCTGCCGCAACCCCGACCCCAGGAGGCATCAGATGAAGGTGCTGCATGTCATCACGGGCCTCGACATGGGCGGCGCCGCGCAGCAGTTGCGGCTGCTGCTGCGCCGGCTGCCCGCACCGTGCGAGGTCGTCACCCTCACCGGCCCCGGACCGGTCGCCGAGGGCATCGAGGCCGACGGCACCCCCGTCACCCACCTCGCCACGACCGGCCCCCACGACCTGACCACGCTGCCCCGCCTGACCGGCCTGATCCGCGCCGGCGGCTACGACCTCGTGCACACCCACCTCTACCGGGCCTGTGTCTACGGACGGGTCGCGGCCCGGATGGCAGGGGTCCGTACGGTGGTCGCCACCGAGCACTCGCTGGGCGACGCGGTCATCGAGGGCCGCCGGCTGACCCGCGGCGTCCGGGGCCTGTACCGGGCCACCGAGCGGCTGGGCGCGGCCACGGTCGCGGTCTCCGACACCGTCGCCGCCCGGCTACGTCGCTGGGGCGTGCCCGAGGAGCGGATCCATGTGGTGCCCAACGGCATCGAGGCGCACCGCTTTGGCTTCGACCCGGCCGCCCGCGCCCTGGTGCGCACCCGGCTCGGGCTGCCGCTGGACGCGTTCGTGGTCGGCGGGGTCGGCCGGCTGGTACCGGGCAAGCGGTTCGACGTGCTGGTCCGCGCGGTCACCCAGCTGCCGGGCGTCCACCTGCTGCTGGCCGGCGAGGGGCCGGAGCGGGAGATGCTGCGGCGGATGGCGGAACAGTTCGGCTCCGGCGACCGCATCCACCTGCTGGGCGTGCGCGACGGCGCCATCGACACCGGGGGCGGCGGCGAAACGGGGGACGCCGGGCCCGACATCCCCGGCCTGCTCTCCGCCATCGACGTCTTCGTCTCGCCGTCCCCGGAGGAGGCGTTCGGGCTGGCGGTGCTGGAGGCGCTGGCGTCCGGGCTGCATGTGCTCTACGGCAGCTGCCCGGCGGTCGACGAGCTGCCGGCGGACCAGGCGCCCGGCGCCCGTCGGTTCAGCCTCGGCGTCCATGAACTGGCCACCTCCCTGCGGGAGTTGCGGCGCGAGGGGCCGGCCCGGCTACCGGTCCCGCCGGTCGTCCGGCGCTATGACATCGCCCGCAGCGCGGAGGCGCTGATGGCGGTGTACGAGCAGGCGCTGGCCACCGCCAGGGCACACCGGCGCACCCCCGTACCGGCCCCCGCGCCGCCCGAGCGGGCCCACCCCGCCGGTGTGGTCTCGCTGCCGGACCCGGCCCGCGCACCCGCCCCGCCCTCGTTCTCGAACCGGTAGTCGCGCGCAGCCGCGCCCGCTCCCGGGGAGCCGGCGGCCACGGCTCGGCGGGGGGCGACGGCCACGGCTCGGCGGGGGGGCGACGGGCGGTCCGGGAGGCGCCCGTCACCTCCGGGCCGCCCGCCGCACGGCGCACCCCGCGGCGGGCGCCCCCACGCCCCATCGAGGCGCACGCCCCATCGAGGAGAACCCGGTCCATCGAGGCGCCCCATCGAGGCAAACCCGGTCCATCGAGGCGAAGGACTCCCCCGTCATGCCCCCGTTCGACACCGAGGTGCCCGTCCTGCTGCTCCGACTCGCCCCCGGACCGGCGCCCCGCGGCACCCTGGGCGCGGTCCGCTCACTGGGCCGGGCGGGCCTCGAGGTGCACACCGCGGCCGCCCCGGCGCGCGGACCGCTGGACCGCTCCCGCCACCTGTACCGGGCCCATGTCCTCCCGGCGCCGGGCCCGTTGGCACCCGACCGGCTGCTGGAGTTCCTGCGCGACCTCTCCGACCGCATCGGCAGGCCCGCCGTCCTCCTCCCGATGGACGACCGCGCCGCGATCACCACCGCCCGGCTCGCCGGCCCCCTGCTGGGCCGCTACCTGCTGCCCGGCCAGCCGCCCGACCTGCCCGAACGCCTCGCCGATCGGGCCCGACTCGCCCGGCTGTGCCGGGAGTTGGACCTGCCGCACCCGGAGACCGCCGTCCCCGCGAGCGCCCGGGAGGCCGCCGGTGCGGCGCGCGCACTCGGACTGCCGCTGGTCGCCAAGTGGAGCCGGCCGTGGCTGCTGCCCCCGTCCGCCGGGCTGCGCGGCACCGCCCTGGTGCGCAGCCCGGACCAGGCCCGCCGGCTGTACGAGCTGACCGAACGCGCCGGCAGCGCCCTGCTGTTGCAGCGCCGGCTGCCCCGCGGCCCGGACACCGACTGGTTCTTCCACGGCTGCTTCACCCGGGGCGGCGCCTGCCTGTTCGGCGGCGCGGGCCGTCGCCGGCGCGCCGGTCTGCTGTGCGCCCGTCCGGTGGCGGCCGGCCGCCGCCCGCCGCCGCTCCCGGTGGAGCGGGCCGCACTGCACCTGGCCGGGCGGCTGAACTACCGCGGCATCCTCGGCCTGGACTTCCGCCGCGACCGCCACGGCCGCTACCACCTGCTGGGCGCGAGCCCCCGCCCCGGCGCGCCGTTCCGCCTCGTCACCGACCCGGACTCCGGCCTCGACGCCGTCCGCGCACTGCACCTGGACCTGACGGGCCGTACGGTGCCGGCCGCCCCCGGCGTGCTGACCGGCGCACCGGCTCCGCCCGCCACCCCGGCGGCGCCACCCGGCGCGCCCCGGCGGGCCTGACCCGGCGGCACCACGCGGCTCCCGGCGCGTACCGCACCTCCCCCGTTACCGCACCGCACGACCAGAAAGAGCAGGGACGATCCATGTACGACCTCGTGGTGGTGGGCGCCGGCCCCTACGGACTCTCGATCGCCGCGCACGCGGCGGCGGCCGGACTGCGGCTGCGGGTGCTGGGCCGGCCGATGGCCTCCTGGCGCGCGCACATGCCCGCCGGCATGCTCCTGACGTCCGAGCCCCGGTCCTCCAGCCTCGCCGCCCCGGGCGGCCGGCACACCCTGGCCGAGTACCGCGCCGCCCAGGAGCTGACCGCCGAGCCCGGCGCCGCCCCGCTGACCCTGGACACCTTCACCGCGTACGGCAGGTGGTTCGGCGAGCGGGCGGTGCCGCAGATCGACGAGGTCACCGTCACCGCGGTCCGCCCGGACGGCGATGGCTTCCAGGTGGAGACGGACACCGGCGAACTGATCGCGACCCGGACCGTGGTCCTCGCCCTCGGCCTGCGCCCGTTCGCCCACCGCCCCTGGCCGCTGCTCGAACTGCCCCCGGAACTGGCCTCACACAGCAGCGACCACCACGACCTGAGCCGCTTCGCCGGCCGGGACGTCGCCGTGCTCGGCGCCGGCCAGTCCGCGCTGGAGACCGCGGCCCTGCTGGCCGAACAGGGCGCCCGGCCCTGCCTGGTGACCCGCGCCGGCCGGCTGCGCTGGCAGGCCCCGCCGCCCCCGGACGGCGGCCGGCTGCGCTCCCCGCGCGCCCCGCAACCGGGGCCCGGCACCGACTGGCCGCACCGGGTGTGGGCCAGGGCCCCGTGGGCGGTGCGCCGGCTCCCCTCGGCGACCCGGGTGCGGCTCGCCCGGACCCCGGGCCCGGCCGGCGCCTGGTGGCTGCGGGACCGCTTCGAGTCGGCGGTGCCGGTCCTGCCGGGCCACCGCCTGCGGGCCGCGGCCCCGCACGGCGACGGGGTGCGCCTCCACCTCACCCACACCGACGGCCGGCCCGAGACCGTCGGCACCGACCATGTGGTGGCGGCCACCGGCTTCACCCTCGACCTGGGGCGGCTGCTACTGCTCCACCCCCGGGTCCGCACCGGCCTACGCACGGTGGACGGCAGCCGCGCCCCGGAGCTGGGCCCGGGGTTCGAAGCGTCCTGGCCGGGGCTGTTCTTCGCCGGCCCGCTGACCGCGCCGTCGTTCGGCCCGTCGATGCACGCCGTGTACGGCACCGCCTTCACCGCGGCGCGGCTGCTGCGCGGGGTCCAGCGCCGCCTCGGTGACCGGCGCGGCGACCGCCGGGGCGCCCTGGCCATCCCCCGCCCGGCACGGGACAGCGCACCGACCGCCGCCGGCGGCCCGGCCCCGGACGCCCCGGCAGGCGAGACGCTGCACTAACGGGGAAGGACAGACCGAGAGCAACCGACCAACGGGGCACCCGGACACCCGGACACCCGGTCACCCGGACGCTCAGACACCCAGTCACCCGGCGGCGCGGCGGTCCGGCCGTCTGGCCGTCCGGCGGTCCGGCCGTCTGGCCGTCCGGCCGTCTGGCCGTCCGGCCGTCCGGCGGTCCGGCCGTCTGGCCGTCCGGCGGTCCGGCCGTCCGCTACTGGCAGCGGTCGACGGCCTCGATGGTGCGCGCCGCCTCGCCGAGCGCCGCACGCAGCACGGCGGGGTCGGTGGCCGCGGCGCCCGCGCCCTCCGGCGGCACCAGCCAGCCGGTGCCGCTCACCGGCGGGCCCTCCACGGCGTCCTCGCCGCACAGCGCGCCGAGTGCCAGGCCCCGTCCGTGGGTCTGGGTGCAGGCGCTGCCGGGCACGTCCCACCCGTCGGCCGTGCCCGGCGGCACCAGGAAGCCGAGGGTGGCGCAGGCGCCGTCGTGCAGGACGGGGCCGACGCCGTCCCGGAGCCGCAGGATGTCGACCGCCTCCAGGCCCTGCCGGGCGGGCACCGTGACCAGGTCACAGGGCGGGGCCGCGGCACCCGCCCCGCCCGTCGCGATCTGCCTGCGCAGGCCGCCGGCCCGGCCCGCGGACCCGGTGCCGCCCCTGCTCACGCCGGTCTCCCACACGGAGAACCCCTCCTCCTGACACGCCACACCCTTTACACCGGGTTCAACGGTCCGGCCTGTCAACAGCTACGGCGGCGTAACGCTGCAAAGGATGGCAGTTCATGGCAGATCGCGCGTGAGATATCCGATTTGTAGCCAAACTGTGCGTATCGGCTCCGTCACAGCCGGTACGGTCTTCCCGCCGCACCGCCAGGTTGCGGTACCGCCACCAGATGGCACGGAGAGGGCACGGAAAGGGCACCGAGAAAGGCAGCCATGACGTCGCCAACGGCAGGTCCAGCGTCGTCCCGCACCGTACCCGCCCGCCCGAACACCGCCTTCCGGCAGCTGCGCGGCCGGCTGTCACCGGGCGAGTTCGCGGCGGCGGTCCGACGGGCCGCCCGTGAGATCGGTGAGCAGGTCTCGTGCGACGCCCGCTATGTGGGCCGCGTGGAGTCCGGGGAGATCCGGTGTCCGAACTACGCCTACGAGCGGGTGTTCCGGCACATGTTCCCCGGGCTGACGCTGCCGGACATGGGCTTCGCGCCGCGCGAGGCGGTACGCGGACGGGGAGCGCGTACGGCGGCGGTCCGCGCCGCGCGCCTGGCAACCGAACCCGACCACCGCGATACCCGTATCCAGATCCACGAGGAGAGCGACGTGCTGCGTCGCGCGTTCATCACCGGGGCCCCGGCAGCCCTGGGTTTCGCCGCCCTGCACCCGATGGAGGCCGCTGCCGCCTCCGCCCCCGTACCGGGGCCGCGCCTACCGGCCGGCGGCCGGGCCGGCGCGGCCGAGGCCACCGCCGTCGAGGAGGCGGTCCGCCGGATCCGGCTGCTGGACGACCGGCACGGCGCCGAGGACCTCTACCGCCGCGCCACCCAGCCGCTGCGCACCGCCTACGAGTTGCTGGAGTGCGACGTCCGGCGCCGCGCGGTGTCCGACCGGCTGCACACCGGGGCCGGCGAACTGGCCATCACCGTCGGCTGGCTGGCGCACGACTCGGCCCGCTTCGACGACGCCCGCTCGCACTATGCGGAGGCCCTGGCCACCGCCCGGGTCTGCGGCGATGCCGCCCTGGAGGCGCACGCCTTTTGCAACACGGCCTTCCTGGCGCGCGACGCCGGCCGGCCGCGGGAGGCGGTCCGCGCCGCGCAGGCCGCCCAGCAGGCCGCCCGGCACCTGGCCTCGCCCCGGCTGCTGTCGCTGCTGGCGCTGCGCGAGGCGGGCGGCTGGGCGGGGCTGGCCGACCGCTCCGGCTGTGAGCAGGCGCTGGCCCGGGCGGAGCGGCTGTTCGCCGGTGGGGCCCGGGACGGCGACCCGGAGTGGATGACGTTCTACGGCGAGGCGGAGCTGGCGGGCCTGGAGGCGCAGTGCTGGTCGGCCCTGGGCGACGCGGACCGCGCGGCTGAGTACGCACGGCGGGCGGTGGCGCTGCAGGACCCCCACTTCACCCGCAACATCGCCCTGTTCACCGCGGAGCTCGCGGGCGACCTCGCGGACAGCGGCGCTGCGGAGGAGGCCGCGGCGGCCGGGGAGCGGGTGCTGGCGCTGCTCGAGGAGGTCCGCTCGGCCCGGATCCGGACGATGCTCGGCCACACCGCCCGTACCCTGCGGGCGCACCGGGACAGCGGTCCGGTCGCCGACTTCCTGGAGCGGTACGAGACCTCGCCGGCCGGCGGCGAGGCGGCGGCCCCCGCGGACTGACCGTTTCCCGGGGCCCGGCGGCCTCCGGGCGCGGATCAGCCCGGCGCCCAGCGCCAGGCACCGGGCGCCGTGGTCAGCCCAGGTGCCCGGTGTCGTTCCAGCGCTCGATCGCGGGCTCGCCGTACGCCCAGCCGAGCACCGACAGGGACGTCGGCTCCAGCCGGATGCGGGCGGCGAAGGAGATGTCCAGGCCCAGCCAACGGGCGCCCAGGGCGCGCAGGATGTGACCGTGCGCGAAGACCAGCACATCGCGCTCGGCGGACCGCGCCCAGCCGACGACCTCGTCCGCCCGCGCGGAGACCCCGGCGAGCGTCTCGCCCTCGGGCACGCCGTCCCGCCAGATCAGCCAGTCGGGCCGGCCGGCCTTGATCTCGGCCGGGGTCAGCCCCTCGTACGCGCCGTAGTCGAACTCCATCAGCGCGTCCCACTCCTGCGCCCGGTCGCCGAAGCCGGCCAGTTCGCAGGTCTCCTTGGCGCGCACCAGGGGGCTGGTGCGGACCTCGACGCCCGGCAGGCCGTCCCAGGGGGCGCGGTGCAGCCGCTCGCCCAGGAGCTTGGCGCCGCGTCGGCCGCCGTCCAGCAGCGGGATGTCCGTACGGCCGGTGTGCTTGCCCGCCTGGGACCACTCGGTCTGCCCGTGCCTGGCCAGGAATATGCGCGCTGCCATGGGGTGTTACCTCTCGCCGATCGCTCGGCCGGTTGGTGCTCGGTGCGGGCGGCGTCGACCGCGGGGCTTCCATTCTCCCGCACCGGCCGATTTGTCCGCGGCCGGGCCCGTCGCGGGACGGCCCGGGAGCGGTGCGCCGGCCCTCCCGGGACGCGGCGGCACGCGGGCGGGCGCCCGCGATGTCAGTGCCGGATGCGAGACTTCGGCGGGTGAACGTTTCCCGCGACGGCCGACCCGCGACGGCCGCTCCCCCGGCAACGCTGCCGGCGCCGGCACCGAGCCTGCGGCAGCGGCTGGGAGCGCTGCGTGGCCCCGGCGTACACCCCCGCTCCCTGGACGCCCGCGCACTGGCCGCGCTGGCCGCCAACCCCGGCTGCCGGCGCCGCGCGCTGCTGGACGGCGCCGGCATCGACAAGGCCGCACTGGCCCGGGCCCTGGGCTCGCCCGCGCCCTACGGCCAGTCGCAGTTCGCCATCGTCCGGGGCAACGCCTTCGAGGCCCGGGTCAAGGCCGACGGCGGGGCGGAGCTCCTGCGGCTGCTGCACCAGCGCCTGGCCCCGGGCACCCCGGCGCCCGAACCGGACGGGGTCGCCACCCCCGACCTCGCCGCGGCCGGCCCCGAGGGGCGCGCGGCGCGTACGGCGCTGGCGCTGCGCGAGGCGACGGCGGCCGGCGGCTGGGCGCTGCTCGACCACCCGATGCTGGCCGTCCAGGTGGCCGGGTCGCCGGCGTATGTGGAGCCGGACGCGGTGGTGGTGCACCCAGACGGCAGCTGGACGGTCGTCGAGATCAAGTCCTTCCCGATGATCGACGGTGCGGCGGACGCCGCCAAGGTGGGGGCGGCGGCGCGCCAGGCGGCGGTGTACGTGCTGGCGCTGGAGCCGGTCGCCGCGCACGTCGGCGCGCACACCGGCCGCACGGTACGGGTGCGTGACCGAGTGCTGCTGGTGTGCCCGAAGGACTTCTCCAACCTCCCCACGGCCGCGGCCGTCGACGTCCGCAAGCAGCTGGCCACGACCCGGCGGCAGCTGGGCCGGCTGACCCGGGTCGAGGAGATCGCCGCCGCGCTCCCGGAGGGAACGACCTTCGACCTGCGGCTCGCCGAGGACGGCAGGACCGCGACCCGCCCGGCGCAAGAGCTGGCCGAGGCGGTGGAGACGGTCGGCGCGGCGTACGCCCCCGAGTGCCTGGCCGCCTGCGAGCTGGCCTTCCACTGCCGCGGCCGGGCCCGTGGCGAGGGCGCGGTGGAGGCGCTGGGGCGCGGCGTACGGGGCGAGTTGGGCGGGCTGCGCACGGTCGAGGAGGTGCTGGCGGCGGCCACCGCCCCGGAGGGGCCCGGGGGCGCGGACGACGGGGCGGACCCGGACGATCCGGCCGTCGCCGCGCTGCGCCGGGCCGCCGCCCTGCGCGCCGAGGCGCTGGCGGGCAGCGGCCTGCCGGCACCGCGTACGGAGGAGCCGGGATGTCGCTGATCGAGACGCTGGCCAGGATGGAGGCGGTGGCGGCGGGGCGCGCGCGGCCGCGGTGCACGGTCCGGCACCGCCCGCTGTCCGAACGCCCCCTGGTCCTGGTGCCGTTGACCACCGCCGGTGAGGCCGGCGCCCCGCTGGGCGCGCTGGTCGGCACCGACCGCGAGAAGCCCGTGCTGCTGACCGTCCCGCAGCCGCGCGACCGCGATCTGCGGTTCGCCTTCCTGGCGGAGTTGGCCGCGACGGTGCTGCCGTACGTCGACGGGTTCGCCGACGACATCGAGTGGGAGGAGCGCAAGGAGACCGACCCGGAGACCGGCAAGAAGGTCCCGGTGCAGGTCGAACTGTGCGCGGATGCCCCGCAGTTGATCGTGCCGAGCACCGCGGGCATCGAGTTCGTCCGGCTGCTGGGCCGCTCGATGCGGTTCCGCCGGACCGCCGAGCAGGACCCGGAGGCGCCCTACCCCGCGCCGTCGCACGTCCCGCTGCTGGGCCGCTGGCTGACGCACCTGGGCGAGCGGGCCCGGGTGCCCGGCTCCGGCCTGCTGGTGTCCATGACGGGCCTGCTGACCCGCCACTGGGCGACGGGCCAGAGCGCGCTGGAGGACCAGCACCTGGGCGCGCTGCTCGCCTGGATCGACCCGCCGCCGGGCCGGTCGGGCCGCGAGGCGGCCGGGCACGCGGAGTGGGCCCGGGACGCGGCGGGGCAGCTGGCCTGCCCGCCGGCCGGTCCGGCCACCGACCCGGCGTTCGACAACCAGCTTCTGGCGCCCGCGATGGCCCGCTACGACGCCGGGCTGCCGGGCGCCGAGGACGCGCTGCGGACCCTGGTCGAGGGGCAGTTGCGGCCGACCTGGGAGGCGGTGTGGCGGGGCGTGGACCTGCTGCGGGCGCTCCCCGAGGGGGCGCGGGTGGCCGACCGTTGGAAGCGGGACCGCTGGTCCTACACCGCGCACCGCGACCGGGTGCGCGCCGGGGAGCCGCCGCAGCCCCGCCAGGACGACGCGGTGACCGCCGCGCAGAAGCTGTCCGCACGGGAGAGCGCGCAGGCCCAACTGGACGCCCAGGAAGCGCTGGACGACCCGTTGGTGATGGCGGGGCGCCGGCTAGCCGGGGAGGCGTTCGTGGGGACCGTCACGGCCGTTGAGATGGCGATGTCCGAGGGCCGGCGCCCGATGCCGCGCCCGCTGGTCACGCTCCGCACGGACGACCGTCCGCACCTGGCCGGGGGTGGCAAGCTCTACCGCCCGCTGGCCGACGGGAAGTCCCAGCCCGCCGAGTTCGTGGCGTTCGCCGACGGGGATCCGGGCGCGCCGGTGGTGCGGCTGACCGGCGGGATGGGCCGGGGCAAGGTCCCGGAGCCCGGTTCGGTGCCAGAGGAGGGCCAGGCGGTGTGCTGGACGCTGTTCGAACACGCCCCGCGCGGCGGCCCGGAGCTTCCGGACCCCGAGGACACGCCCTGGACGCACGGCGGCCCGCCGCCCGGTGCCGGGGACGCCCCGCGGGAGACCGCCGACCCCCTGACCCCGGAGGACTTCCTGTGACCCCCGCCCGCCACTCGACCAGCCGGGAGACCACCGCCGTATGACGGCTGATCAGGACACCGGCGCCACCGGCGCCCGGTCCGCCTTCGACCCCGCCGCCGCGGCCGCCGCGGCCACCGAAGCGATCCTGCACGACACGCTGCACGGCACCCGCCGCGGGGTGGTCGTGGACTCCCCGCCCGGGGCCGGCAAGTCCACGCTGGTGGTCAAAGCGGCCCGGGAACTCGCCGCCGCCGGCCGCCCGTTGATGATCGTGGCGCAGACCAACGCCCAGGTCGACGACCTGGTGCTGCGGCTGGCCGCGAAGGACCCGGAGCTGCCGGTCGGCCGGTTGCACAGCAGCGAGCCCGGCGCCTTCGACCCGGCGCTGGCCGCGCTGCCGGCGGTGCGGACGTCCGCGAAGGCCGCCGATCTGGCCGGGATGGACGTCGTGGTGTCGACGGCCGCCAAGTGGGCTTACACCACGGTGGAGACGCCCTGGCAGCACGCCATCGTGGACGAGGCCTACCAGATGCGGTCGGACGCGCTGCTGGGGGTGGCCGGCCTCTTCGAACGGGCGCTGTTCGTGGGCGATCCGGGCCAGCTGGACCCGTTCAGCGTGGTGGGCGCGGAGCAGTGGGCGGGCCTGGCGTACGACCCGTCGTCGAGCGCGGTCTCCACCCTGCTGGCGCACAACCCCGACCTGCCGCAGCACCGGCTACCGGTCTCCTGGCGGCTGCCCGCCTCGGCCGCGCCACTGGTCTCCGGCGCGTTCTACCCGTACACCCCGTTCCGCAGCGGCACCGGCCACGGCGACCGGCGGCTGGCGTTCGGTGTGCCGGGCGACGGCTCGGGGGTGGACCGGGTCCTGGACGAGGCCGCCGCATCCGGGTGGGGCCTGCTGGAGCTCCCGGCCCGCCACACCCCGCGCACGGATCCGGAGGCGGTGCGGGCGGTGGCCGTGGTGGTGCGGCGGCTGCTGGACCGCGGCGGGGCGGCGACCAGCGAGCAGCAGGACGCTCCGGAGCCCCTGACGGCGGCCCGGATCGCGGTCGGCACGGCCCATCGCGACCAGGCCGCGGCCGTCCGTACGGCGCTCGCCGACCTGGGCGTGTCCGGTGTCACCGTCGACACCGCCAACCGCCTCCAGGGCCGGGAGTTCGACGTCACGGTCGTGCTGCACCCGCTGTCCGGCCGCCCCGACGCCACCGCCTTCCACCTGGAGACCGGCCGGCTGTGCGTGCTGGCCTCCCGCCACCGGCACGCCTGCATCGTCGTCTGCCGCGCCGGGGTCGCCGACCTGCTGGACGAGCACCCCTCGACCGAACCGGTCCGGCTGGGCGTCACGGTGAAGTTCCCGGACGGCTGGGAGGCGAACCACGCGGTCCTGGCCCACCTGGCGGAACACCGGGTGCCCTGGCGGCCGTAGGGGCGCGGCAGGTGCGGCCCGCTGCGCCGGGGACGCCCGCCGCCGTGGGCCCCCTTGCGCGGAGCGGGACAATGGAATGCGGCACACGATCTGGAGGTACGTACATGTCCGAGCCGCGACCGGCTCCCGATCCGCGCGGGGCGACGTCCCGTCCGCGGCGCATGCGGCCCGCCCAGCTGCTCTTCGAGCCGCCCGAGGCCGTTGCCGACCCCGAGCACTTCTTCGACCTGGAGTCGATGGAGGATCCACGGGAGCTGCTCAGCCGGGCCACGGAGCTGACCCTGGCGTTCCGCGCCGCCGCCGACCGCGCGACGGAGTTCCAGGCGCTGGCCGCGGCGCAGCTGTGCGACCCCAGCCGGTTCGACCGGCTGCCGCTGGCCGCGCTCGCCGAGCAGGCGGAGTGGACCGAGGACTACGCCCAGAAGATGGTCGAGTTCGGCCGCAGCCTGATGCGCAGCGGCAGTTCCGTGCTCGGCGACCTGGACTGAGCGCCCCGCCCCCGCGACTCCCCGACTCCCCTCGTCACAGAATTCACATCCACCCCACACGCCTCGTAACGGCTCATGGTCCATGATCATGGGCCGCTGGCATATGCGAAGGGGGCACGATAAGGGCTCCCCCGCACCCCTGTCCCGGGTTCCGCCAATAAGCCAAGCCGGTACGCGTCGCATCGGTAGACCTGTCCCTCATGAGCGACTGGCTGCCCGAGACCCCCCGCACCCTGGCCTTTCCCACCACCTCGTACGTCACGCTCGCCGGCGCCGACTGGCTCGCCTCGGCCAGCCCCCGCCCGGACGACCTGCAGGCGCACTGGGCCCTGCAGCCGGCCGCCCCCAGCGTGCTGCCGTGCGGCACCGCCTTCGACGTGATCAACGCCCCGGCGCTCTTCGGGCGGCGGATGGTGGACCGACTGTGGTCCGACGGCCCCGGCTCCGGCCCGGTGGCCGCGCACCGCGGACGGATCCTGCTGTTCGCCGCGCCGGGCACCGCCCAGCGGCTGCCCGCGCTGCTGGTCTGGGAGGAGTGGGGCGCGGCCGTCCCGCCGCTGCTGTGCCACGGCAGCGGCGACGCGGTGACCATCCCGCCGCTGCACCCGCACCCGGGGACCGGCACGCCGCACGCCCGGCCCGCGTACACCGACGCCCCGTCCGCGTACGACGGCGCCGGCGGCCCGGGCGCGGGGGCGGCCGACCCGGCCTCGCCCGGCCTCTCCCGCTGGCTGGTCGCCCCGGACGTCCGCAAGCCCTGGCTCCCGGGGGCCGACATCCTGCTGTGGGCCTGCGTCCGGGCCGCCCGCGCAGCGGCCGGGGCGCAGCGGGAAGCCGCAGCTCAGCACCCGGTTTCGGCGCTGGCGGGGAGCTGAGGCGAACCGATTTTTGTGCTCCCCGATCAGGATGCTAATGTTTTCCCCGTCAGCAGGCGCCGCTAGCTCAGTTGGTTAGAGCAGCTGACTCTTAATCAGCGGGTCCGGGGTTCGAGTCCCTGGCGGCGCACAGACGGTCGAAGGCCCCCACTCCGGTGGGGGCCTTCGTCATGCCCGGACACTGCGCCTACGGGACGGCCGGCGCCTACGGGATGGCCGGCGCCGGCGCGACGGGCCGCCGTCAGCCGCGGTCGATCTTCACCGCCCAGTCCCCGTCGCTGGACCGGCCCGCCACCTGGATGCGAACGCCGTCCTCGGTGTCGTCCATGCTGTCGCCCACCCCCAGGGGCGCGTCCGCGAGCGGCGGGTAGACGGAGGTGCCCCAGCAGGCGGAGGTGCCCGGGTGCCCGTCCAGGACGCGCACCGGGCCCGACCCGGAGGGGGTTTCGCTGGAGACGCGGTAGACCAGGACGCCCTCGGAGCACAGCGCACGGTCGTTGCCCATGGCCGCGCGCCCCTCGATGGCCAGCGCGCTGCCGATCCCCGTACGGACCACCAGGAGGCGGGGGCGGCGCTGACTGCGGGGTTCCTTGGGGGCGGCCAGGGAGCGCAGCGAGTGCATGGCGGGGCCGGTCAGGTCGATGCAGTCGACCTGGTTGTCGGCGATCCAGCCGAGCTTCCACTTGTGCCAGGCCAAGGGGTCGGGCGCCAGTCCGAACTGGCTGCCCATGAGATCCCAGTCCCCCACATAGGTGTCCCAGTCGCCCCGACCGTCCTTCGGGCGGTGGTACAGGTCGGGCAAATCGAAGACATGACCGGTCTCATGCGCAAGGACATTGCGATCCGGTGGACTCTGCTCGAAGACGGTCACAAACCGACGCAGATCACGGTCGTCGGCATGCATCGGCTGATCGAGGTTGACCACCTTCGTCGCGTCCGAATCGACACCAGGAGCGCCCGGATCGGCCACGAAATAGACCATGTCGTATCGCTTGAAGTCCACCGATGGATCGGCTGCGGCGACCGCATCCCGCAGGTAGGCCGCCCGCCGCCCGGCGTCCCAGTCCCGCTGTATCCCGTAGGCGACGGACGGGCGCGGCATCCGCACCCAGGACCGGTGCACGTGCGGGCGCAGCCGGAACCTGCCGTACGAGGCGCGCTCGAAGAAGGCGGAGGTGGCCGGGAAGTAGTCGCGGGAGAGCCGCTGGGGAGTGGCGCGGGTCCGGGAGTCCGGGAAGGAGAGGTAGATCATCACCGCGTCGAGCGGCCGGTCCGGGCGGGTGTAGGCGCCGTCCCAGCCGTCGACGCCCTCGGAGTGGTGGGCGTCGGTCCGACCCAGCGCACAGGAGAGGGCAGCCTCGGAGGCGGTGGCCGGGCCGGCCACGATCGAGGTCGCGATGAGCGCGCTCAGAGAGGTGATGACGGCCGCGATCCGCCGTAGGCGACGGTCCACCCCCTCGGGTCTCTGGGTGCGCGGCACACATACCTCCAGGGACGGATGCGGAGACCTCCTCTACCCTGTGGCGATTTAATGCTATTCGTCCTGTTTTGACGCGTTTCCAAGGCCCAGACGAGTGACCGGCGCGACTCCAACGCGCCGTAACGGAACGTCACAAACGACCAAGGGGGCAATCGGTACGAACAGAGCCGAGCAGAAATGGCCGAAGTTCCGTCATGCGGGCCGACGATCACGGCTGCGTCGCTGGATCGGCCGTTGCGCCAGCCTCTATGATCGCCACACTTTCCAGCGCGAGAAGCACCTCACGAGACCAGCGCCATGCGGGAGCGAGCAGTGAGCGGACACCCCGACGGCCCGGGCCGCACCCCTGGAGCGACACTGCCCTCGGTGACGGAGCGTAACGGTACGACCAAAGAAACCCCCGAGGCTCGGCCCTCCCCTGCCGACGGCTGCGACGACGCCGCCGCCTCCCTGGGCGACTACCGCGCGGCCTTCCACGCCGGACGACTGGCGATGGCGGTGCTCAACAGCGACGGGCTGGTGCTCGCCGCCAACCCGGCCTTCGGCGAACTGGTCGGCACCGCCCCGGAGAAGCTGGTCGCCGCCACCGCCGCGGACCTCACCGACCTCGGCGCCGACCCCCGGGTGTGGACCGCCTACCGCGAGGTGCTGTGCGGCCGCAGCGAACGGCTGCGCTGCACCCGCCGCCTCAAACACCCCGAGGGCCACTCCGTCTGGGTGGAGGTCACCGTCGAGCCCTTGACGCCCGAGCCGCTCAGCGGCGAGGAGCGGATGCTGCTGTCGGTCGCGGACATCAGCGACCGGCACGATCTGCTGGCCCGGCTGCGGCATCTGCAGATGCACGACCCGGTGACCCGCCTGCCCAACCGGGCGCTGTTCTTCGAGCGGCTCGCCACCGCCCTGGAGACGGCCGCCTTCGAGCCGTCCGGCACCGGCCGGATCGGCCTGTGCTACCTCGACCTGGACGGCTTCAAGGCCGTCAACGACACCCTCGGGCACCGGGTCGGCGACCGGCTACTGAGCGCCGTGGCGCAGCGGCTGACCCGCTGCGCGGAGAGCGGCGCGGACCGCGGGGCGGGCCGCGGCGGGCATCTGGTGGCGCGGCTCGGCGGCGATGAGTTCGCCCTCCTGGTGGAGGACTCCACCGGCACCGACCAACTGGCCGAGCTGGCCCAGTCCGTCCTGGACGCGCTGCAGCGCCCGTTCGACCTGGCCGGGCAGCGGCTGTCGGTGTCGGCGAGCATCGGGGTGGTGGAGCGGACCGCCACCGGCACCACCGCCACCGGCCTGATGCAGGCCGCGGACACCACGCTGTACTGGGCCAAGGAGGACGGCAAGGCCCGCTGGACGCTCTTCGACCCGGAGCGCAACGCCCACCGGATGACCCGGCAGGCGCTCTCCAGCACCCTGCGCCCGGCCGTCGATCGCGGCGAATTCACCCTGGAGTACCAGCCGTTGATCGGCCTGGGCGACGGCCGGGCGCAGGGCGTGGAGGCGCTGGTGCGCTGGCGGCACCCGCAGTTCGGGACGCTGTCGCCGAATCGGTTCATCGCGCTGGCGGAGGAGAACGGCGCGATCGTCGAACTGGGCCGCTGGGTGCTGACCCGAGCCTGCCACCAGGCACGCGCCTGGCAGCTGGCGCACCCCAGCGACCAGCCGCTTTTCGTCAGCGTCAATGTGGCCGTGCGTCAGGTGTGGGACTCCGACCTGGTCGCGGACGTCGCCGGGATCCTCGCCGAGACCGGGCTGCCGCCGGAGCTGCTGCAGCTGGAGCTGACCGAGTCCGCGGTGATGGGCTCGGCCGGCCGGCCGCTCCAGGCGCTCCAGGCCCTGAGCGACATGGGCGTACGGATCGCCATCGACGACTTCGGCACCGGCTACTCCAACCTCGCCTACCTCAGCCGCCTCCCGGTCTCCGTGCTGAAGCTGGACGGCTCCTTCGTCCGCGGCTTCCGCTCCCAGGAGCACCCCAACCCGGCGGACGAGATGATCGTCGAGGCCCTGGTGGCGCTGGCGCACCGGCTGGGCCTGACGGTGACCGCCGAGTGCGTGGAGAGCGCCGAACAGGCCGAGCGGCTGCGCCGGATCGGGTGCGACACCGGGCAGGGCTGGCTCTACTCGCGGCCGGTGGCGCCCGACCGGGTCGCTGCGCTGTTCATCTGAGTCCGCCCGGAGCCACCGGCGTCAGCAGCCGTAGGCGTCCGCGATCAGCTCGTAGGACCTGAGCCTGGCCGCGCCGCCGTGGGCGTTGGACGTGATCATCAGCTCGTCGGCGCCGGTGCGCTTGGCGAGGTCGTCCAGGCCCTGGCGGACCGCGTCGGGGGTGCCGTGCACGACATTGCCCAGCCAGCCGTCGACGAAGCCGCGCTCCAGCTCGTTGAAGCGGTACGCCTCGGCCTCCTCCGGGGTGGGGACCAGACCGGGGCGCCCGGTGCGCAGCCGGACCATCGACAGCGCGCCGGTCAGCACCTGGCGGCGGGCCTCGCGCTCCTCCTCCGCGGCCAGCGCCGCTACCCCGATCAGTGCGTACGGCTCGGAGAGCAGCTCCGAGGGGCGGAAGGACGCCCGGTAGAGGTCGAGCGCGGGCAGGGTGTTCGCCGCCGAGAAGTGGTGCGCGAAGGCGAACGGCAGGCCGAGCGAGCCGGCCAGTCGGGCGCTGAAGCCGGAGGAGCCCAGCAGCCACAGGGGCGGACGGTGCCGGGACTGGACGCCGCCGGGCGAGGTGGCCTGCACCGGTCCGGGGACGGCGTGGATCCGGGCGTACGGGTGGCCGTCGGGGAAGGAGTCGTCGAGGAACCGGGTCAACTCGGCCAGCTGCTGCGGGAAGTCCTCCGCCCCTTCGTGCAGGCGCTCGGCCCTGCGCAGGGCGGCGGCGGTGGCCCCGTCGGTGCCCGGCGCACGGCCCAACCCGAGGTCGACCCGCCCGGGGGCCATCGCCTCCAGGGTGCCGAACTGCTCGGCGATGACCAACGGGGCGTGGTTGGGCAGCATCACACCGCCGGAGCCGAGCCGGATCCGCTCGGTGTGCGCGGCGAGATGGGCCAACAGCACCGCCGGGGAGGAGGAGGCCACACCGGGCATGGAGTGGTGCTCGGCGACCCAGTAGCGGTGGAAGCCGCGGCGTTCGGCCGTACGGGCGATCGCCACGGCGGTGCGCACGGCGTCCGAAGCGGTGCTGCCGGCGCCGACCGTGACCAGGTCGAGCACGGAGAGCGGGACCGGGGCGCTGCCCCGGGCCACGCCCCGTATGCCGTCTCCGCCGTCGCGGATCGTCTCTCCCGTGGCCCGGGTCCGGTCCTCTTCGCCGCTCACGTACGGGTCCTCCTCATCTGGCGCGGACTCTGCGCGGAGGACAACCGGAGACCTTCTCCACTTATTCCCGGGCCCGGGGCACGGCCGGTCAGCCGGCGGCGCCGGGGGAGAAGAGCGTCCCCAGTGCCGGGCAGGAGACCGTCCGGTCCAGCAGCCGCAGCCCCTCCCAGACCGTCACCTGATTGGCGGTGAGCACCGGCTTGCCCAGCTCGGCTTCGAGGGCCGGGAGGTGTGCGGCGGTGTGCAGCGCGGTGTCCGGCAGCAGGACGGCCTCGGCGTCCGGGTGGTCGCCGGCACGGGCAAGGGCGAGCACCTCCTCGCGGCCCCAGGTGCCGACCTCGGCGGCGGTGATGATGCCGCTGCCGCGGGTCGAGACGACCTCCGTACCGGCGGACTTCAAGAACGCGCGGAAGTGCTCGGCCACGTCCTCCGGGTACGTCGCGGCGATCGCGACGCGCTGGGCGCCCAGTGCCTGCACCGCGTGCGCGAAGGCGAACGAGGTACTGGAGGCCGGCAGCGCGGCGGTCGCGGACAGCTCCCTGACCTGTTCCTGGGCGCCCTCCCAGCCGAAGACGAAGCTGGCGCTCGTACAGGCCCAGACCACGGCCCGGGCGCCGTGCCGCTTGAGCTCCGCCACGCCGGCCGCCAGCCGGGTGGCGGAGCCCATCTCCAGCAGCGCGTCGACCCGGTGGGCGTCCTCGCCGATGTCGGTGTGCACGAGCGGCAGGCGGACCGAGCCGCCCAGGATCGTCTCCAGCCGGGGGTAGTCGTCCTCGGCGGAGTGACCGGGGTAGAGGAAGCCGACCGATGCCATGCAGGTCTCCCTTGCGTGTACGGCTGCGGGTGCCGGGGTGTTCGTGGGTACGGGGTGCTTTCGGCTAGTGCGGTGCGAGCGGCGGGAACAGTGAGAGCTCAGGGAACCGCGAGCACCGCGGGGACGGCGGAACGGCGGGAACGGCGGGGCGGATTCAGGGCGGGAACGGCGGAAGGGGAAAGGGGCGCTGCCGGCTGTGCGGCGGGGGCGGCCGGCAGCGTCCGGTGCGGGGTTCGGGTGCGGACCGGCCTCAGACCGGGGGCAGCGAACCGGGATCCTCCGGTGAGTAGGGCGGCGGTTCGACGCCGTCCACCGGCTCTCCGTCGGGCGGGGCGGGCGATGCGGCGAAGGCCGCCTCGGGGGTCGCCGGCGGTGCCTGGCCCGGTCCGGCCGGATCGGACCCGGTCATCGCGGCCGGGCCGCGCCGTGCCACCGGGTCGAGCAGTGCCTGGTACGGCCCCACCGCCTGGACGCCGATGGCGCGCAGCGCGGCCCACATCGTGACCTGGTTGGCGGAGAGCACCGGCATCCGCAGCTCGGCCTCCAGCTGTGGGATGGCGTCGTAGGTCGGCAGGTTCGTACAGCTGATGAAGAGCGCGTCGGCGGCGCCGACGACGGCCGTGCGGGCCATCTCCACGACGTCGCGGTAGGGCACCTTCCAGATGTGCCGGGTCAGTCCGAGATAGGCCCGGCCGGTGACCGTGATGCCCGCCTCCCCGAGGTAGCCCTCCAGGGAGTCGGTGACCGATTTCGTATAGGGCGTGACCACGGCGATGCGCCGCGCGTCGATCTCGCGCAGCGCTTCGATCAGTGCGCCCGAGGTCGTGAGGGAGGGAACCTCCCCGGCCTGGACCATGGCGGCGCACATGGCCCGCTCGCCCGCGACACCGCCGACGAAGCTGCCGGAGGTGCAGGCATAGCAGATGACCTGCGGTGATACCGCGCAGAGTGCCTGCACGGCAGCGTCCAGGGTTTCGTGCTCGCTGACCAGGCGGGCCAGGTCGAGGCTGACCTCGACGGGCACGAACGGTGTTCGGGTGAGGTGGAGGGACACATCGTCGGGCACCCAGCGCCACAGTTCACGGTCGAGTGCGAAGTCAAAAGGGGCGACAACGCCCACACCGAGCTGAGGCTGGGGGCCACCCAGAAAAGAGACGTCCATTGAAGGCCCCTAGAAAACGAAGGGCTGATGGCCAGGCCAGTGGCCGGGGATGAGGTGCAGCCGGAGCAAGCCGGGACGTCGGGACAGATGCCGTTGTTGACACGGTAGATACGACTTCTTAGCGTGGTCAATCCTCGCATCTCAGGCACCTGCCCGCGGACCCCTTTCCAGTGAAAGGGGCTCACGTTTCAGAACGGTTTCCGGCCTATGACTGCACCCACCGTCCTCGTCCTGGGCTCCGACCCGCCGCCGAAGCTCGACCGGCTCACCGGACGGGCCCGGGTGATCTTCACCGACGAGGCCTCGCTCGCCGACCGACTCCCCACCGCCGATGCCCTGTTGGCCTGGGACTTCACCTCCGGGGCGATCCGCGATGCCTGGCCCGAGGTCGGCCCCAGACCGGGCTGGGTGCACACCGCGAGCGCGGGCGTGGACCAGCTGCTGTGCCCGGCGCTGGTCGCCGACGACACGGTCGTGACCAACGCCCGGGGCGTCTTCGAGCAGCCGATCGCCGAGTACGTCGCCGGGCTGGTGATCGCCATGGCCAAGGACTTCCACGGAAGTTGGGAGCTCCAGCGGCAGCGGCGCTGGCAGCACCGCGAGACGCTGCGGCTGGCCGGCACCCGCGCCGTCGTGGTGGGCTCCGGGCCGATCGGCCGGGCCGTCGGGGCGACCCTGCTGGCACTGGGTGTCAAGGTCGACCTGGTCGGCCGGCGGGAGCGCCCGGACGATCCGCAATTCGGCCTGGTCCATGCGAGTGAAGCGCTGAACGGCCTGCTGCCCCAGGCGGATTGGGTGGTCTGCGCGGCGCCCCTGACGGACGCCACCCGGGGGCTGTTCGACAAGGCGGTGTTCGGCCTGATGCCGCCGCGGGCGCGGTTCCTCAACGTCGGGCGCGGCCCCCTGGTCGTCGAGGCGGACCTGGTCGCGGCGCTGCGCGAGCGGCGGATCGCGGGCGCCGCGCTGGACGTCTTCCAGCACGAGCCGCTGACCGTGGACAGCCCGCTGTGGGACGTGCCGGGGCTGCTCGTCTCGCCGCACATGAGCGGCGACACCCTGGGCTGGCGGGACGCGCTGGCCGAGCAGTTCCAGGACAACTTCGACCGGTGGGCGGCCGGCGAGCCGCTGCTCAACGTCGTCGACAAACGACTCGGGTACGTGCCGGTGCAGTGACGGCGGGCCGGCCGGCGCCCGGCGCGGGCCGCCCCGCCCCCACCTGCCGTCCCGCCGGGGCGGCCGACGCGCGGAGGACGCATGACCACCGACCCCACTCACCTCGCCGACCTGACCGCCACCGAGCTCACGGCCGGGTACGCCGCCGGCGCCTTCTCCCCCGTCGAGGCCGCCCGGGCGGCGCTGGAGCGGGCCGAGGCCGCCCAGCGGGCGACCAACTGCTTCACCCGGATCGACGCGGACCGGGCGCTGGCAGCCGCCGGGGAGTCGGCGGAGCGCTGGTGGGCCGGGGCGCCGGCCGGCCCGGTGGACGGGGTGCCGGTGACCGTCAAGGACCTGATCCTGACCCGCGGGGCGCCCACCCTGCGCGGGTCGCTGACGGTGCGGGAGGAGGGCCCCTGGGAGGAGGACGCGCCCTCGGTGGCCCGGCTGCGCGAGTCCGGCGCGGTGTTCCTGGGCAAGACGACCACGCCCGAGTTCGGCTGGAAGGGCGTCACCGACAGTCCGCGGCACGGGGTGACGGGCAATCCGTACGACGCCGGGCGGACCGCGGGCGGCTCCAGCGGCGGCAGCGCGGCGGCGGTGGCGCTGGGCGCCGGGCCGTTGAGTCTGGGCACGGACGGCGGCGGTTCGGTGCGCATCCCGGCGTCCTTCTGCGGGATCTTCGCGCTGAAGGCGACGTACGGGCGGGTGCCGCTGTACCCGGCCAGTCCCTTCGGGACACTGGCACACGTCGGGCCGATGACCCGCGACGCGGCGGACGCGGCGCTGATGATGGACGTGATCACCGGTGCGGACTCGCGGGACTGGTCGCAGCTGGGGCCGGCCGCCGGTTCGTTCCGTCAGGCGCTGGCCGGCGGGGTGTCCGGGCTGCGGGTGGCCTTCAGCCCGGCGCTGGGCCAGGACGTGGTGGTGGCCCCGGAGGTCACCGCGGCGGTGCGGGGCGCGGTGGAGACGCTCGCCGAGCTGGGCGCGCACGTCGAGGAGGCCGATCCGGCCGTCGGCGATCCGGTGGAGGCGTTCCACACGCTGTGGTTCAGCGGGGCGGCCCGGGTGGTGCAGCACCTGGACGAGGCCGACCGCGCGCTGCTGGATCCGGGACTGCGGGAGATCTGTGAGCAGGGCGCCCGCTACAGCGCGCTGGACTATCTGGCGGCGGTCGACACCCGGATGGCCCTGGGGCAGGCGATGGGCCGCTTCCACCGCACCTACGACCTGCTGGTGACGCCGACCGAGCCGCTCACCGCCTTCGCGGCGGGCACGGAGGTGCCGCCCGGATCCGGCCACACCCGCTGGACGGGGTGGACGCCGTTCACCTACCCCTTCAACCTCACCCAGCAGCCGGCCGCGACGGTGCCCTGCGGGGTGGACGGCGACGGCATGCCGATCGGCGTCCAGCTGGTCGGCGCGCGGCACGCGGACGCGCTGGTGCTGCGCGCCGCGCACGCCCTCTACGAGGCGGGGACCGCGCGGATCCCCGCCCCGCCGGCCCTCAGGCCCGCCGGAAGCTGAGGGTCTCCCCCAGGGCGCCGGCCCGCCACAGGTCCTGACAGGCGTCGGCCATCCGGTCCAGGCCGTCGACGACGCTGCCCCACACGATGCCGGGCACCCAGCCCGCGTCACCGTTGATCAGCAGGTTGTTGCGCTCGTAGAAGAGCGCGAGGTCGACGACGGTGGCGCGGCCCTGGTGCTTGGCCTGCCGCTCGTAGCCGTACGAGGCGGTACCCAACTGGGTGTCGCTGAAGGTGAAGTAACACAGATCGCCGGGGATCGGAGTGATCGTCGGGTTCTCCAGCGGCGGCTCCTCGGGGGCGAAGGGCTCCAGGAGGGCGTAGATCTCATTGCGGGCGTATTTGGCGTGGTAGACGTCGCCGCCGAGCGGCAGGGCGTCCCATACGGCGTTGCAGGTGATCGGCGCGCGGTCGTCGAGCAGTTTCGCCGTGCAGCTCACGCCGCGCTTGTCGAGCGAGACTTCGATGAAGCGATCGGTCATGCTCAGATCGTAGGGGGGCAATACCGGCGTACGGAACAGCATGGAACAGCACCGAACGACTCCTGACCGCTTGCCCGGAACGACTCCTGACCGCGTGCAGGGAACGACTCCCGAACGCTTGCATCAAGGGCTGGAAACGATCGGCATATCTTCCGACAGTCCGGGTAGCCGCGCGCCCATGCCTCCACCACCATGGAACACCTCAGAGAACACCGGCAGATTGCCCTCCGGCATCCGCCGCCGGTCGCTGCTCGCGGGGGTAGCGGCGCTCGGCGCAGCAGGTGCCCTGGGCGCCACGGGCTGCTCCCGGGTCGATGTCTCCGGTGCGACGGACGGCGGGCACCTGCTCGACGACCTGCGCCGCAAGGGCACCGTCCGGATGGGGATCGCCAGCGAACCGCCCTATGCCTCGATCAACAACAAGGGTGAGCTGACCGGCGAGGCACCCGCGGTCGCCAAGACGATCTTCCAGCGGCTGGGCGTGAAGCACTTCGAGCCGGTGCCGGTCGAGTTCGGCGCGCTGGTACCCGGGCTGCACTCCTTCCAGTTCGACGTGATCGTCGCCGGCATGTTCATCAACAAGGCGCGCTGTGCGGCGGTGCTCTTCTCCGACCCGGACTACGAGTCGAAGGACGCCTTCCTGGTCCCGAAGGGGAACCCGCACAAGATCAAGGACTATCCGGACATCGCCCGGCAGCACCTGAGGATGGGCACCGGCATCGGATACGCCGAGATCGACTACGCGGTCGGCAACGGTGTCAAGAAGAGCGAGATCCAGACCTACGGCGACCAGATCGCCGGAATGGAGGCACTGGAGGCGGGCCGGATCGACGTCTTCGCCGGTACCGCGCTGACCATGATCGAGGCGCTGAAGACCGGTCAGCACCCGAAGGTGGAGATGACCCCGCCGTTCACCCCCAAGGTCGACGGCAAGCCCCAGCGGGACGGCGGCGGCTACGGCTTCCGGATCGGCGAGACCAGGCTGCGGGACGCCTTCAACCGCGAGCTGCAGAAGATGAAGAAGAGCGGCGAGCTCCTGCGGATCGCCAAGCCGTACGGCTTCACCGAGGAGTTCATGACCGACCTCACGGCGAAGGAGCTCTGTAAGAAGTGACCTCTGCGCTGTGGAAACTCTTCTTCGAAGGGCTGTGGATCACCGTCCAGCTGATGGTCTACAGCGCCGCGCTGGCCGCCACGGTCGCCTTCAGTGTCGGCCTGGCCCGCACCTCGCGGTTCTGGATCGTCCGCTTCCTGTCCGGGGTGTACGTGGAGTTCTTCCGCGGCACCTCGGCGCTGGTGCTGATGTTCTGGCTGTTCTTCGCGCTGCCGCTGCTGGGCTGGCAGCTCGTCGGCATCTGGGCCGGCACCCTGGCCCTCGGCCTGTCGTACGGCGCGTACGGCTCGGAGATCGTGCGCGGCGCCCTGCAGGCGGTGGCGCCCGCCCAGCGGGAGGCGGCCATCGCGCTGAGCTTCAGCCCCTGGCAGCGGCTGCGGAAGGTGATCCTGCCGCAGGCCGTCCCGGAGATGATGCCGCCGTTCAACAACCTACTGATCGAGCTGCTCAAGGGCACCGCGCTGGCGTCGCTGCTGTCGATCGGTGAGCTCACCTTCCAGGCCAAGCTGGCCCGGCTGTCGACCGGCCAGAGTGCCCAGGTCTACGGGATCATCCTGGTCCTGTACTTCGCGGTCGCGTTCGTGGTGACCCGGATCATGCGGCTGCTGGAGCGGCGCGCCAAGGCCTCGGTGGGCCGGGAGGTGCCCAAGGGCGAGGGCTGGTTCTCCCGCAAGCTGCCCGTCGAGAAGCAGGGACCCGAGGCGCTGGCCACCGGAGGGAAGCCGTGAACAACTGGTCATGGAGCTATGTCGGCGAGATCATGCCGGACCTGCTCAAGGGGCTGTGGATCACCGTCCAGGCGACCATCTACGGCTCGCTGGTGTCCTTCGTGCTCGGTCTGGTGTGGGCGCTGCTGCTGCGTTCCGGCAGCCGCTGGGTGACCTGGCCGGTCAGCATCGTCGTGGAGTTCATCCGCAACACCCCGCTGCTGGTACAGCTGTTCTTCCTGTTCTTCGTCCTGCCCAACTGGGGGCTGACCTTCGCGCCACTGACCACGGGCGTGATCGGCCTGGGGCTGCACTACTCGACGTACACCGCCGAGGTCTACCGGGCCGGGATCGACGGGGTGCCGCCCGGCCAGTGGGAGGCCGCCACGGCGCTGAGCCTGCCGCGCCGGCGCACCTGGACCGCGGTGATCCTGCCGCAGGCGTTCCGCAGGGTGGTGCCCGCGCTCGGCAACTACGTGATCGCGATGTTCAAGGACACGCCGCTGCTGGCCGGCATCACCGTCGCCGACATGCTGTTCCAGGCGAACAGCATCAGCGCCACCACCTTCGACTACCTGGAGCCGATCACCGTCGTCGGCATCCTCTTCGTGGTCATCTCCTACCCCACCTCCCTCCTCCTGCGAGCCCTGGAGCGTCGCCTTGTCCGCTGACAGCAACCACGCGAAAGACCCCAAGGACCCCAAGGGTCCCCAGAGTTCGGCCCAGGAGAAGATCACCCCGGCCGAGGGGGGAACTCCCCCCGCTACCGCCGGGGGGACCCCCACCCGGACGGAGTCCGGGGGAGGCAGCGAGCTGATCCGCTTCGACCACGTCACCAAGCGCTTCGGGGCCAACACCGTCCTGGACTCCCTGGACTTCACGGTCTCCTCGGGCAAGCACGTCACCCTGATCGGCCCGTCCGGCTCCGGCAAGACCACGATCCTGCGGCTGCTGATGACGCTGCTGAAGCCGGACGAGGGCACCATCAAGGTCGGCGGCGAGTACCTCACGCACGAGGAGAAGGGCGGCAAGCTCGTCCCGGCCGGGGAGAAGCACACCCGGGAGGTCCGCAAGAACATCGGCATGGTGTTCCAGCAGTTCAACCTCTTCCCCAATATGAAGGTGCTGCGGAACATCACCGAGGCGCCGGTGCACGTGCTGGGGCTGGACAAGGACGCCGCCGAGCAGCGGGCGCGGGAGCTGCTGGACCTGGTGGGCCTGACCGAGCACCTCGACAAGTACCCCACCCAGCTCTCCGGCGGCCAGCAGCAGCGGGTCGCCATCGCCCGGGCGCTGGCGATGCGCCCGCAGGTGCTGCTGCTGGACGAGGTGACCTCGGCGCTGGACCCGGAGCTGGTGGCCGGGGTGCTCGATGTGCTGCGGGACATCGCCCACACCACGGACATCACGATGCTCTGCGTCACCCATGAGATGAACTTCGCCCGGGACATCTCCGACGAGGTCTTGATGTTCGACTCCGGCCGGGTCATCGAGGCCGGCTCCCCGGAGAAGATCTTCACCGATCCGGAGCACGAGCGCACCCGGGGGTTCCTGAGCGCGGTGCTGTGAACTCCGCGCCCTAGCCGGACCGTTCCTCGGTGGTGTGCCCCTCTTCGCCGGGGGCGCACCACCTTCTGCGTTCCCTGCGCCGGCGCCCGGCCGGCGGCCGTGCCGACAACGTCCTGAAGACGCCGTGTCTTCCGGGGCCACCCTGGTGAGGAGCCGTGGAACCAGCCAGGGAATTGGCCGGTTCCACCCCCTTCCGGGGGTCTGGACGGGGTATGCGCCGGGGTGACCGGGTGCCCCCGGCGTACAGATTCCGCCAGTACGCAGCCTCGTGACCTTGGCATATGCCAAGGTCTCAAGCCCCAGTACAGAAAACCGGGACGCGCTTCTTTTCGGTCAAGACCCCCTCCACCGAGGGCGGTTGACCGCTATCGTGAGAGCAGCCCCGTTGCCGGGCTGCGGTCGCATCCGTGCCGACCGTTCCCGCGACGGTGGTCCGACGCAAGCGGTACCAACCTGCTAGGGGGACACCGTGGCGCTGAAGCCCGAGCCGACCGCGCCGTTCCATTCGGTGCAGTACGCCCTGCGCGTGCTCGAAACGATCTCCAGGCACGCCGATGGCGTGACCGATGCGCAGATCGCCCGCGAAACGGGCCTGTCCCCGGGCCAGCTCTCCCACCTGCTGTCGATGCTCCGGCGCGAGGGCTATACCGAGCAGGTCTCCGACGGGGCGTACGTCGTCGGCGAAGCGCTGATGCTGCTGGGGTCGGGCCGGGAGCGCGACCGGGCGCTGCGCGACAAGCTGCAGCTCACCCTCGACCGGCTCCGCGATTCGGTCGGTGCGGCGGTCTACATCAGCCGGTACATCGACGGCGAGGTCAAGATCCTGCACTACGCCGACGGACCGCTGGCGCCCAAGGTCAACGAGTGGGCCGAGTTCCGCCGCACCGCGCACGCCAGCGCCGTCGGCAAGTGCCTCCTGGCGCAGCTCGACCACGACGGGCGCATGGACCACCTCTCCCGCCACAAGACCGCCCGGCTCACCTCCCGGACGATCACCAACGAGAAGGTGCTGTTCCACAAGCTCGACAGCCAGCCGGCCACGGTGCCGGTCCTGGACCTCCAGGAGTACGCGGTCGGCACGGTCTGCGCCGCGGTACCGATCACCGCCGGTGCGACGGTCGGCTGCCTTGCGCTGTCCATGCCGCTGGAGCACGCCCACCGCCTGCGCCAGGCGGCCGACACCCTCAACCGCAAGGCCGCTCCGGTGCTGCTGTCACTGGCGATCTGAGCGGGGCGGGCGGGTCCGGTCGGCGGGTGGTCATGAGCACCCCTCTCGACCAGGTAGTATTTCTTTCGTCAGCGCGCGCCGCTAGCTCAGTTGGTTAGAGCAGCTGACTCTTAATCAGCGGGTCCGGGGTTCGAGTCCCTGGCGGCGCACGTAGGAAGTGGGCGTTTCCGGTTCTCCGGGGACGCCCACTTCGTTTGTCGGCACCCGGCGTACACCGCGCCACACCTGCGAGGGGCGGCGCCCGCCCCGGCCGGATCACCTCTCCAGCAGCTCCGCCCGGCCGTGCTCCCGATAGAGCGCGAGCAGCGCTTCCCGATCCTCCTCGGTGAACCGGCGGTACCGGCTGCCCGCGGGGGCCGCCGCCGACGGCGGGAGCGCCGGGGTCCACCACACCGGCTCCGGGCAGCCGAACCCGTCCCGCCGCAGGGCGACCCGTCGGATCTTGTGCGTGGCCGTCACCGGCAGCTCCGGCACCGTCCGTACGAAGCGGGGCGCCATCTTCGTCCCCAGGTCGGGCTGCGCCGCCAGGAAGGTCACGAACTCCGCCGGGTCGAAGGCGGTGCCCTCGCGCAGCGCCAGGGCCGCCATCACCTGGTCCCCCGCGACCGGGTCGGGCACGGCATAGACGGCGACGCCGGCGGCCGGGGCGTACCGGGCGAGGATGTTCTCGATCATCGCGGCGGCGAGGTTCTCGCTGTCGACCCGCAGCCGGTCGTCGGTGCGCCCGGCGAAGTGGAAGAAGCCCGCGGCGTCCCGGAAGAAGAGGTCACCGGTCCAGAACCACCCCTGACCGGCCCCGCCCGCGCCGCGGGTGCGCGCGGCGGTCGCCGCGGGGTTGCGCCAGTAGCCCTCGAAGGAGCCGCGGCCCCGGTTGACCAGCTCACCGATGGCCTCCCGACCGTTCAGCAGCCGGCCGGCGCCGTCGAAGCGGGCGGGCGGCAGCTCGGCGCCGGTCGCCGGGTCGACCACGGCGAGGTCGTCGCCGGGCGCGGGCCGCCCGATGGCACCCGGCGGGGTGTCCGGGGTGTGCCGGAGCGCGGCGCCGCCCTCGGAGGAGCCGTACCCCTCGGTCAGCCGGACGCCGAAGCGCTCGGCGAAGCGGGCGGCGTCCACGCTGCCCGCCTCGGTGCCGAAGCCGGCGCGCAGCGGATGGTCCCGGTCGTCGGGGGCCGGCGGGGTGGCGAGCAGGTACTGCACGGCCCGGCCGACGTAGGTGAAGTAGGTCGCCCCGTGGCGGCGTACGTCGGGGAGGAAGGCGGAGGCCGAGAAGCGCCGGCGCAGGGCGACGGCAGCACCGCCCGCGAGGGCCGGGGCCCAGCCGCCGAGCACGGCGTTGCCGTGGAACATCGGCATGCACAGGTAGTGGACGTCGTCCCGGCGCACCCCGAAGTGCCGTGCCAGTGCGTGGCCGGCGGCGGCCAGCCGGCCCTGGGTGCACAGGGCGGCCTTGGGGGCGCCGGTGGAACCGGAGGTGAAGCAGAGCAGCATCCGGGTGGCCGGGTCCGGGGTGCGGGCGCCGCCGGGGACCGTACCGCTCTGCCCGGGCACCGCACCCCGGTACGGCGCGAGCAGTTCCTCGTATGCCGGGTCGTCCACCACCAGCACCCGCTCGGGCGGGACGGGCAGGTCCAGGCCGGCCAGCAGCGGCAGCCGACGGCGCTCGGTGATCAGCAGCGCGCAGTCGGTGTGGGCGATGTCCCGGGCCAGCTCCGGGCCGCGCCGGGTGGGGTTGATCCCGACGACCGCGGCCCCGGCCAGCGCCGCCGCGCCCAGCCACAGCGGATACTCGGGGACGTTGTCGAGCAACACCCCGAGGTGCGGTACGGCGTCCCGCGGCAGCACGTCCGCCAGCAGCGCCGCCCGTGCGGCGGCCCCGCCCGCCAGCTCGTGGTGCGTCAGGGTGCCCTCCGCGAAGCGGGCGCCGGTCCGGTGATCGCCCCACTGTGCCCGCACCAGCTCCGCCACGGTCCCGGCCCCGGAACCCCGCGCGCCCCGCACCGCGCGCACGCCTTCGCCCCTGCCGCTGCCCTCGCCCGTCATGGCGCCGCAGGGTAGCTGACGTATCGTCAGAAGTGCAGGCCCGTGCGGTGATCCGCGGGCGCGGGGCTACGGCCCTGCCCCCGGTGACGGGCCGCTGGCCAGGGCAAGGGGCGCGCCTCAAGCCCGTCGGCTCAGGTGTGGCACCGAAGCCCGTCGGCTCGGGTTTGGCACCGAAGCCCGTCGGCTCGGGCGTGGCACCCCAAGCCCGTCGGCTCAGGTGTGGAGCGGGTGCCCGGTCGTCGCGTCCACGTGGTCCGGGATCTCGTCGTGGCGATCGCCGACGGTCAGTGTCCCGGAGGGCTCGAACATGAGGATGGCGGCGCCGGACGGAGCGGACGGCTTGTGCTCCGTACCGCGGGGGACGGTGAAGACCGCACCCTGTGGGAGCAGCACCGTGCGCTCCCCGTCGGACTCGCGCAAGGAGAGGTGCAGCTCTCCGTCGAGCACCAGGAAGAACTCGTCGGTGTCGTCGTGGACGTGCCAGACGTGTTCGCCCTCGATCTTGGCGATGCGGACGTCATAGTCGTTGACGCGGGTGACGATGCGGGGGCTCCACAGGGCATCGAAGGAGGCCAGAGCCTTGCTGAGGGAGATGGGTCGGTCACTCATGGGCTCATCCTGATCCTTTTCACCCAGCCGGTGTGAGTGCTAGGAATCGCAGGTGGCGAAAGAATCCTCGCACGCGGTTCGCACCGCGGGCGTACACCGGGTCGTCGTGATCGTGGACGAGAACTCGAACCCCTTCGAGCTCGGCTGTGCGACCGAGGTCTTCGGGCTGCGCAGACCGGAGATCGGCCGTGCTCTCTACGACTTCCGGCTCTGCTCCCCCGAGCCCCGCACCCTGATGCGGGACGGATTCTTCACGCTCACCGGGGTCGCCGATCTGGAAGCGGCCGACACGGCGGACACCTTGATCGTCCCCAACCGCCCCGACGTCGAGGTGCCCCGCCGCCCCGCCGTGCTCGATGCCGTCCGCCGGGCGCACGCGCGCGGTGCGCGCCTGGTCGGCTTCTGCAGCGGGGCCTTCACGCTGGCCGAGGCCGGCGTCCTCGACGGGCGCCGGGCCACCGCACACTGGCAGTGGGCGGATTCCTTCCGGGCCCGCTTCCCCGCTGTCCACCTCGCGTCGGACGTGCTGTTCGTGGACGACGGTGACATCCTCACCGCCGCGGGGAGCGCCGCCGCGCTCGACCTCGGACTGCACATCGTCCGGCGCGACCACGGCGCGGAGGTCGCCAACGCGGTGAGCCGGCGACTGGTCTTCGCGGCGCACCGGGACGGCGGGCAGCGGCAGTTCGTGGAGCGCCCCATGCCCGACCTGCCCGACGAGTCCCTGGCGCCCGTCCTGGCCTGGGCCCAGGAACGGTTGGACGCACCGCTCGCGGTCTCCGACCTCGCGGCGCGCGCGGGGGTCAGTCCGGCCACGCTGCACCGCCGCTTCCGGGCACAACTGGGAACGACGCCGTTGACGTGGCTCACCGGGGAACGGCTCGCTCTGGCCTGCCGGTTGATCGAGCGAGGCGAGTCCCGTTTCGAGGTGGTCGCGCGGCGCAGCGGGCTTGGCACCGCGACCAATTTGCGCGCGCTGATGCGCCGCGAGACGGGCATCACTCCGTCGGCGTACGGGCGTCGGTTCGGGCCGGAGGTGCGTTGACGGCGGGGCACCCGAGCTCGGGCCGGTGGGCCCGGTAGGCCACCTCCCGGGCCCGGCGGGCGGGCCCGGCGGGCGGGCCCGGCGGGCGGGGCATGGCCGGCCCGGCGGCGCGGCCGGCCCGGCGGTGTCAGGCAGCCGCCGGGAGCGGGGCCGCCGTGGGGCGGGCGGCCGTACGGACCAGTGCGGTGTAGGTGCGCCGGAGGGCGATCAGCGACTCCTGGGCCTCCCGGTAGACCGCGGCGTCGGGCCCGCCCCGGTGGGCCAGGGTGCGGACCGGCGCACAGTGCCGGTCCATGGCGCTGAGCCAGGCCCGGTGCTGCGACGGGAGGTGGCGCCGCAGCAGCTGCCGCCGGCCCTCACCCGGGCGGCGGCAGCCGATGCCCAGTACCGCCTCGGCGGCCTGGAGCACCGGCGGCTCCAGAGCGCCCTGCTCCACCAGCGCGCCGAGCACCGCGCCCTGCTGCGGGGTCGTCGGCGCCGCGGCCAGCTCCGCCGCCTCGGCGTGGAGCTGGCCGCGCAGCGCGTGCTGGACGCGGACCAGGCGGCGGAGCGCCGTCGGGGTGGAGGAGTCGTCGGGCGAGCGGCCCGCGAGGGTTTCGGCGAGCCGGAACAGCCAGATGCCGTGCGCCTCCAGCCGGGTCGCGGCCAGCATCAGCCGGTCCAGGCGGCTGAGCGGCTGGCCCTCCGGCGCCCAGCGGACGATCGGGACCAGCTGTTCGGTGCGGGCCAGTTGGTCGATGGGGATGTGGCGGCGCGGCTTGCGCTCCGGGGCCCAGTTGTGGAGCGCCAGAGTGGGCAGGGCGACGAACTGGTCATGGTCGATGCGGTGCGCGATGGCCGCCCACAGCTCCAGGAACGCCTCGTCGGCGACCTCGCGCGAGGCCGGCGCCTGGGGGTCCAGCCCACCCCATCCGCAGGCCGCCGCGATCACCGCGATCCGCATCGCGGCGGCCTCGGCATTGCGCAGCGACAGGCGTGAGACCCGCTGCCGCAGGGCGGCCAACTCGTCCGCGCGGTGCGCGCGTTCGACCAGCGCGACGGCGGCCGCACGGTGCGGTGCGACGGCGGCGGCCCGCGCCATCCCGTCCAGCCGGGTCCAGGTGCCGATCATGGAACGGACCGGCGGCCGGTCCGGCAGGAAGCCGTGGGCGCAGGGGTCGTGCGGGGTGGCCGGGGACATCCCGGCGGATATCGCCGGGTCCCCGCCGCGGCGCGGGGCGGGCACACCGGCTACGGGCCCGGGCGCCACCCCCTCCGCGCCCCCGGTCTCCCCCACCGCACCGACCCCCTCCACGGCGCCGCCCTCCTCCGCTGCCCCGGCCCCCGGCGCCACCACGGTCCCGCCGTCCACGGCCGTCGTCCTGGTCATCGTCTCCCCCATCAACCTCTCCCCCTCAGCACTTTCCGGCGAGCAGCCGCGCCAGATGGGCGTCCATGTCGAGGTAGCTGCCCTCGTCGCCGGGCGGGACGATCGCCGCGGTCTGCTCCAGCCAAGCGGTCAGCTCGGCCGTGCGGACGGACAGCTCACAGACGCTGTCGTCGGTGGACAGCTCCAGGTGCACCCGCTGCGCCCGGCCCGGCCCATGGTGCGGCCATACCCGTACGTCCCCCTCGCCCACCTCGTCGTGCAGCCCGCCCAGCAGCAGCTCGCGCGCGAACAACCAGGTCGCGACGGTACGCCCGCGGCTGAGGAAGGCCACCTCGACCTCGTACGGGCGGTCGCTGCGGAAGCTGAACCGGCCGGCCACCGGAACCGCTTCGTCCGGCCCGAGGAGGAGCTGCATCTCAAGGGTGCGCTTGGCTGTCGACACCACGACGATCAACCTTTCCGACGGAGGGGCGAGTCCCGGGGACCCGGTCCGGGGCGCGCGTCCTGGCAGACGTTGCTGTGGAGGGTGGGGTTGCGGGAGGTCAGGGAGGAGTGACGGACGCCATGGCCGGCACCCTCCGGACCCGTTCCGTTCCGCCGCCTCGGCACTCCGCCTGAAGCCTCTCAACCGGCGGGAGATATCGCATGTTGACGGGGCAACTGCCGACCTAGGGACAAGGACGCATTGAATCCGATGTTCACAGAGCAATTCGGGCGACCACGCAGGCGAAGGTCCCGAGATCATGGGACTTCCTGCCCGCGCACGGGGGCCACGAGCGGGGGACCTCGGACGGGGTAGGGCGCCGCACCTGGCCATCGGGGTGGCGGGGATCACAGGGGCCGGGCGGGTGCGGGGCGCCCTCGCGGGTACGGAGCACCCTCAGAGTTCGTGTAAAGTTCTTCAGGTCAGCAGGCGCCGCTAGCTCAGTTGGTTAGAGCAGCTGACTCTTAATCAGCGGGTCCGGGGTTCGAGTCCCTGGCGGCGCACGACACACTGAGGCCCCTCGCTCTGCGGGGGGCCTCAGTCGTTGCCGGGCGCCCCGCGGTCGCGCTCACCTTCACGGCCTTCCGCCACCCCGACGTTCCACCACCCCGGTGACCGGCGCCCGGCGCGCGCACCTATGACATGCTCATGCCTGGCCGCACGCACGGTACGCCTCCCGTACCCCCTCCCGCTGGGGGCGGGCCCCACGCCCCGCCCCCACCCGTACCGATCCTGCGTAAAAACCATCGAAGAGTGGCCGGTTTCTGACCGAGCCTGATGCAGATGAGGCGGCATATGTCCACTCGCCGACCCGCCAGGCGCGGTCTTTGCTCATAACCTGCGCATCTTCTTGCGTCCCCGCAGTCGGCCAGGAACCCTGACCTGGGGCGTCGTCCGGAATGGGACGAGTGTCCCACCAGTTGAGACACGGCCGTGGGCCGGTTGGCGCGAAGTGGACGCGGGGACTCCGCCGCTTGGCAGGATCACGGAACGCGTCTCATGCCTCCGGACGACGGCCGCCACCGTCCGACGGTGCAGGGCGGCCGACAGTAAGAGGCCCGGGTCGGTCGAGGGGGACCGAGGACCGCGGGCCATCAGCAACGGCACGCGGCCGGTCCGCGTGCGGGGGGATGGACTCATGACGTCGCCGCCTGACGACGCTCGGCCGCAGCGCTCGTTCGACCCGTCGGCCACGGCCCGCCTGCGGATTCCGCGCCAGCACTGGCAACGGCGGAACGTCCGCAAGCCGCTGCCGCGCTTCGACTACGAGCACTACAGCCGACTGGCCGGTCCGCTCACCCGGCCCGACGCCGACAAGCCGTACACCGTCCGCTACCGCTCGCTGCTCGGCAGCGAGCCGCACCGGATCCGGGCCGCGCTGCTGCTCGGGACCGCGCCCCTGCTGTCGCTGGGCCTGTTCGTCTGGCTGCTGCAGCCCTCCCACTGGACCCAACGCGACTACCCCGCCTTCGCGTTCCTGCCCACGCTCGACACCGTCATGCTGATCTCGATCGCACTGATCGAGTTCTTCCGCTGCATGAATGTGCTGTCCAACGCGCACGCCACCCTCGTCGCCCGTGACCCCATCCCGGTGATACCCGAGAGCGGCACCCGGGTCGCCTTCCTCACCTCCTTCGTGCCCGGCAAGGAACCCCTGGCCATGGTCACCAAGACGCTGGAGGCGGCGGTCAAGATCCGGCACCGCGGGCTGCTGCACGTCTGGCTGCTCGACGAGGGCGACGACCCCGAGGTCAAGGAGGTCTGCCGGCGGCTGGGCGTGCACCACTTCACCCGCAAGGGCGTGCCGCAGTGGAACCAGACCAAGGGCCCGCACCGCGCCAAGACCAAGCACGGCAACTACAACGCCTGGCTGGCGGCGCACGGCGACGACTACGACTACTTCGCCTCGGTCGACACCGACCACGTCCCGCTGCCCAACTACCTGGAGCGGATGCTGGGCTTCTTCCGCGACCCGGACGTCGGGTTCGTCATCGGCCCCCAGGTGTACGGCAATTACGACACCTTCGTCACCAAGGCCGCCGAGTCCCAGCAGTTCCTCTTCCACGCGCTGATCCAGCGGGCCGGCAACCGCTACGGCGCACCGATGTTCGTCGGCACCTCCAACGCCGTCCGCATCAGCGCGCTCAAGCAGATCGGCGGTCTGTACGACTCGATCACCGAGGACATGGCGACCGGCTTCGAGATGCACCGGCACCGCAATCCGGCGACCGGGAAGAAGTGGCGCTCGGTCTACACCCCGGACGTGCTGGCCGTCGGCGAGGGCCCCACCGCCTGGACGGACTTCTTCACCCAGCAGCTGCGCTGGTCGCGCGGGACGTACGAGACGATCCTCAAGCAGTTCTGGAAGGCGCCGTTCAGCCTGCCGCCGGGCCGGCTCTTCAACTACACCATGATGGTGATCTTCTACCCGATGTCGGCGCTGAACTGGATCCTGGCGGCGCTCAGTTGCGCGCTGTTCCTGGGGCTCGGTGCCTCTGGCGTGGAGATCGACCCGTCGGTGTGGATGATGCTCTACGGCAATGCCTCGGCGCTCCAGATCGGGCTGTACATCTGGAACCGGCGGCACAACGTCTCCCCGCACGAGCCCGAGGGGTCGGGCGGCATCGCCGGCATGGTGATGTCCGCGCTCTCCGCGCCGATCTACGCCCGGTCGCTCTTCGATGCCGTACTGCGCCGCAAGAGCACGTTCGTGGTGACGCCGAAGGGCGACTCCTCCAGCCCGGACACCCTGTTCGGCACCTTCCGGGTGCACCTGTTCTTCCTGGTCGTCTTCGGCGGCTCGCTGGTCGCCTCGTTCGTCCTGGGGCACAGCCACCCGGCGATGATCACTTGGGCGACGCTGGCGATGCTGATCACCGCAGCCCCGATCGTCGGCTGGCAGTGGGGCGTACGGCGGGAGAAGCGGTCGGCCGCGGCCGGCGCATCGAGCGCTGATGCCGGTGGCGGGTCCGGTGCGGAGGCCGCGCCCGGGGAGGCCGCGGGCGCCGCGCCCGGAGCCGGAGCCACGCCCGGGGGAGGCGCCCCGGCCGCCGGCGGTGCGGACGCCGTCGCGAACACCGCCGTCCTGCCCGCCGCCTCCGAAGAGACCCTGCACATCGCCCTTGGGGGACGTCACACATGAAGTACCGTCCGAGCCGTCGCGTCCGTCGAGTGGCGATAGCGACGGGCGTGGTGCTCGCACTGGCCGCGATGAACGGCCCCGCCCTCTACGGTTTCGCCGCGGCGCAGTACCACGACTACAAGATCAACAAGCCCGAGTACAAGGCGGCGAACGGTCACTGGGACGTCGTCGACGTCCCCGACCGGTACCGCATCAACACCATCCACGCCGCCCTGCTGCACACCGGCAAGGTGCTGCTGGTCGCCGGCTCCGGCAACAACGCCGCCAACTTCCGCGCCAAGTCCTTCCGTACGGTCCTGTGGGACCCGGAGAAGAACACCTTCAAGAACATCCCCACCCCCAAGGACCTCTTCTGTTCCGGGCACACCCAGCTGCCGGACGGCAGGCTGCTGGTGGCCGGTGGCACCCAGCGCTACGAGAAGCTGAACGGGGACGTGAAGAAGGCCGGCGGCCTGATGATCGTCTACAACGAGGACCCGGACGGCCCCCGGACCTTCCCCGCCGGCACGCTCTTCACGGGCAAGCAGAACGGCAAGACCTTCGCCTCCAAGGACCCGGTGGTGGTACCGCGGGCGAAGAAGACCAAGAACCCGGCGACCGGCAAGGTGACCGTCACCCACAGCGAGGCCCGGGTCTACGTCGAGGCGCTCAAGGACGGCCCCGCGCACTCCACCGGTGCCCAGGACAACTACCGCATCCACGGCCTGAGCGGCGCCGCCGCCCGTAACTTCTACGGCATCGCGCAGAAGCTCTCCTTCGACAAGAAGGACTTCCAGGGGATCAAGGACAGCTTCGAGTTCGACCCGGTGGCCGAGCGCTACCTGCCCGTCAGCCCGATGAACGAGGCCCGCTGGTACCCGACGCTGACCACGTTGCAGGACGGCAAGGTCCTCTCCGTCTCCGGGCTGGACGAGATCGGGCAGGTCGTGCCCGGCAAGCAGGAGGTCTACGACCCGAAGACGAAGAAGTGGACGTACCTGCCCAAGCGGCGCTTCTTCCCGACCTACCCGGCGCTCTTCCTCACCGACAAGGGACGGATCTTCTACACCGGTTCCAACGCCGGCTACGGCCCGGACAACCTCGGCCGCACGCCCGGGATCTGGGACCTGAAGTCCAATGCGTTCCGGACCGTCCCGGGGATGAGCGACCCGGACACGCTGGAGACGTCGATGTCGGTGCTGCTGCCGCCGGCCCAGCAGCAGCGGTACATGGTGCTGGGCGGGGGCGGCGTCGGCGAGGACCCGAAGTCCACCGACAAGACCCGGATCGTCGATCTGCACACGCCCGCACCGCGCTTCAAGGACGGGCCGCCGCTGTACGCCAAGGCCCGCTACCCGAGCAGCGTGATCCTGCCGGACGACACCGTGCTCACCACCAACGGCTCCGGTGACTACCGGGGGCGCAGCGCCTCCAACATCCTCAAGGCGGAGCTGTACGACCCCTCGGCCAACACCGCCCGGCAGGTGGCCGATCCGCTGGTGGGCCGCAATTACCACTCCGGTGCGCTGCTGCTGCCGGACGGCCGGGTGATGACCTTCGGCTCGGACTCGCTCTTCGCCGACAAGGACAACACCAAGCCGGGCGTCTTCCAACAGGAGATCGACCTGTACACCCCGCCCTACCTCTTCCGGAAGTCCCGCCCCGAACTGACCCAGCGCGGCCCCACGACGGTCCGCCTCGGCGGCACCGCGACCTTCGGCGCACCGCATGCCGGGGCCATCAAGAAGATGCGGCTGATGCGCCCCGGCTCGTTCACCCATGTCACCAACGTCGAACAGCGGTCGGTGGCGGTGGACTTCACCGTGACGAAGGACGGCAAGGGCGTACGGGTCACCCTGCCCAAGGACCCGTCCCTGGTGCCGCCGGGGTGGTACATGCTGAACGCCGTGGACGGCCATGGCACACCGTCGAAGGCGGTGTGGGTGAAGGTGCCGGTGGGGCAGAGCCAGGGCGCACCGTCCTGACCGGAAGGCCCGCCGGGGCGTTCTGACCGGGGCGTCTTGGCCGGGCGCTCTGCCCGGGGCGTCTTGGCCGGGGCGCTCTGCCCGGAGCGTCTTGGCCGGAGCGTCTTCGCCGGGGCGTCTTCGCCGGGGCGTCTTCGCCGGGCGCTCTGCTGGATGGCCGGCGCCGGTCGCGGGGAAGCAGCCGGCCCCCGTACCGTCTGCTGCCCCGTGCACCGCCGCCCGGGGCTGCGGTGAGCGGTGCCCCGGGGCTTCCGTTCCAGCATCACGGATGAGATGTGCGCCCGCGATAGCACTGAGTGCACAGTCACTTGGCACTGAGTCCACTCCGACCCGTGGCGCGGTGTCCGCTCCGGCCCGTGGCACGGTGTCCGCTGCTGGTGCGTGGCGCGGTGTCCACTCCTGGTGCGTGGCGCTGCGTCTGCTCCGGCACATGGCACGGTGTCCACTCCTGCGCACGACGCGGCCCGGGGCCCCGTCGGTCGGCGGCTCCGGCCGGGGAGGCTTTCGGGCCCGGGAGGCGTTTCCGGCCCGGCAGGCGTTTCCAGCCCGGCAGGCCTTTCCGGCTGGTCGGCGCCGCAGGCCGCTGCGCCGGGGACGCCTACTTCGCGCTGCGCGCCAGCCCCAGGGCGTACGCAGGCCACCACGCGCCCGCCTTGGGGCCGCCCTTGCAGGTGCCGTCGGACTCCCCGGGACGCTTGATCCACAGGTAGGCGGCTATGCGGGGATCGGCGGTCTTGGTGGTCGGCGGGGTGCCCAGGGCGCGGCCTGGCGGGTTGCACCAATTCTCCGGGTCGTCGCCGCCCGGGGCGGGGCCCTTGCCGTTGCGACTGGTGTCGATGACGAACGGCTTGCCGCCGACCATGTCGGAGAGCTTCTTGCCGTACGTCGTGTTCTCCGCGGTGGTCTGGTAGTTGGAGATGTTCAGCGCGAAGCCGTCGGCGCGGTCGATGCCGGCCCGCTTGAGGGGTTCGACCATCCGCCCGGGGTCCTTGATCCAGTGCGGATTGCCGGCGTCCAGGAAGACCTTGGTGTGCGGCAGCGCCTTGAGCTTGCCGACCGCCTCCGCCAGCAGGGCGTAGCGCTCCTCGTGGAACTGCTGTGGGGTGCAGGTGTCGGCGAGGTGCGGCAGGGCGTCGGGTTCCAGGACGACGGTGGTGGCGCGGTCGCCGATGCCCTTGAGGACGCCGTCCAGCCAGGCGCGGTAGGCGTTGCCGTCGGCGGCGCCGCCCTGGGAGTACTTGCCGCAGTCGCGGTGCGGGATGTTGTAGAGGACCAGCAGGGCCTCTCGATGGGCCTTGGTGGCGGCCTCGGTGAAGCCACGGGCCTGGCCCTGCGGGTCGTCGACACCGATCCACTCGGCGACCGGCTGCGTGGCGATCCGGTCCAGGAGCCGGGCGTCGGCGGCCTTGCCGTCCTTGGCGTAGGCGGAGACCTGACGGGCCGCCGTGCCGTCGGGGTTGACCCAGTACGGAGTGACCGCCTTGGGGCGCTGCCCCGGTCTGCCGGGCGCACGGCCTTCGTCGTCGCCGGCCGAGGAACAGCCGGCGAGCAGCACCACCAGCGCCCCCACCGCGGCCCACCGTCGATTGCCGTACATCCACTCCCCCTCGGAGCACAGGACCGGCCGGCACGGGATCACCGGCCGCCTCCATCGTGGCACACCGTCACCGTCGTGGGCCGACCTGTGGAAAACGGCACAGAAGTCGGCAGAGAAGTCCTACAGAAGCCGGCACAGGGGCCGGCGCAGGAGTCGGCACAGGGGCCGGCGCAGGAGGCGGCGCAGGAGTCGGCGGGAGGCGGCGCAGGAGTCGGCACGGGGTCGGTGTACGGCGGGAAGTCGGGCCCCGGAAGCCACTCAGCCGCGGGCCGTCGCGCCAGATGACTGATAGTCCGTCATATACGCGGACACCACCACCACTTCACTCACCGCGAGGGCTCCGCGGCCCGGTGACGGGGTGGCGCCGCGGAGGCCGATCAGCCGGAGCTCGGCGCGGCCGGGGTCGCGGGCGGCACGGGCGGTACGGGCGTCGAAGCGGGCGCGGTCGAAGAGCTGGACGTCCTCGACGACGAAGTGGACGGTACTGCCGTCCGAGCGGCGGACCGTCACCCGCTCCCCCGGTGTGATGCCGGTCAACTGGCGGAGCGCGGCGCGCGGGGCGGGGGCGCCGGACGGTACGGCGAGCAGTGCGGCACCCGCCTCACCCGGCTGCGGCCCGCCCGCGTACCAGCCGACGGCCGCCGCGCCGTCCGGGGGCGGGGCGGGAGTGCCGTCCGGTGCGAGGGGACGGGCGACGACACCGGCCGCCGGTGCGCCCGGTGCGCCGATGACGATCCGTTGGGGCCGGACCGATGCCGGGGCCGACACCGGGGCGTGCGTGTGCGGGGGCGCCTGGCGGCCCAGCGGGCGGCCCACGGCGGCGACGTCGCCGGTGGTGGCGAGCCGGGCCGGTGCCCCGTCCGGCAGGTCGCGTCCCCACAGCCACAGCCCGAGCAGCAGGACCGTCCAGGCCGTACCGGCCAACAGGTGTCCGGAGCGGTGTCGCCCCACCCGGTCACTGCTCATCGGCGTCGCCCTGCCGCTCGCGGCGCAGCCGGAGCCGGAGCCGGAGCAGTTGGCCCGCGATGACCAGTACGGCGCCGCCGGCCAGCACCAGCCCGACGGCCGAGGTGCTGCTCAGTTCGCGGCGCGGGGCGGCCTGGCCCGGCGCCGCGGGGCGGGCCTGCGGCAGGGCGAGCGGGGCGAACGGGGCGGCGGCGAACGAGGTGCCGGCGAGGGACGTCGGCCGGGCGGGGGCCCGTAGCGGGCCGCAGCCGGGGGCCTGTGGGGCGACCGGACAGCCGGGGGCGGCGGGGACCGGAGCGACCCGGGTCGTACCGCTCCGGGAGCCGGACACCTCCCCGCCGTACGCGGGTGCCGCCGTCACCGCGCAGGCCGCGGCTGCGGCACAGAGCGTAAGAAGCGGTGAGCGCATGGTGAACCTCCGATACCTCCGAAGGTCCGCCCGCGCCCGGCCGGCCGCATCCCGGTGCGGCCCGAGCCTGCGCCGTTCGGGTGGCCCCGGGCCGCGGCCCGGGGCTCAGACCAGGTCGATCACACCAAGTCGGTCACACCAGATCGATCACACTAAGTCGGTCACACCAGATCGATCGCACCAGGTCGATCACACCAGGTCGATCAGGTCCGCGATCGAGTCCACGACCCGGGAGGGCCGGAACGGGTGCCGCTCGACCTCCTCGGGCCGGGTCAGGCCGGTGAGCACCAGGAACGTCTCCATGCCGGCCTCCAGCCCGGCCAGCACATCGGTGTCCATCCGGTCGCCGATCATCGCCGAGGTCTCGGAGTGGGCGCCGATGGCGTTCAGCCCGTGCCGCATCATCAGCGGGTTGGGCTTGCCGACGAAGTACGGCTCGACGCCGGTGGCCTTGGTGATCAGCGCGGCCACCGAGCCGGTGGCGGGCAGCGGCCCCTGCGGCGACGGGCCGGTCTCGTCGGGGTTGGTCGCGATGAACCGGGCTCCGTCCTTGATCAGCCGGATCGCCTTGGTCAGCGCCTCGAATGAGTAGGTCCGGGTCTCGCCGAGGACGACATAGTCAGGGGCGTGGTCGGTCAGCACGTAGCCGATGTCGTGCAGGGCGGTGGTCAGCCCCGCCTCCCCGATGACGTGGGCGGTGCCGCCGGGCCGCTGCTCGTCCAGGAACTGCGCGGTGGCCAGGGCGGACGTCCAGATCGACTCCCAGGGCACGTCCAGACCGATGCGGTTCAGCCGGGCGTGCAGGTCACGCGGGGTGTAGATGGAGTTGTTGGTCAGGACGAGGAAGGGCTTGCCCGAGTCGCGCAGCCGCTTGATGAAGGCCTCCGCCCCGGGGACCGGGACCCCCTCGTGCATCAGGACGCCGTCCATGTCGGTGAGCCATGACTCGATCGGCTTGCGCTCTGCCACTGCCGGACTCCTGCCGTGCGTGTTGACCAGGGGCGCCGGCCGCCTTCCGCGCACACGGAGCCCTGCGCACGCCCCGCGCTTCGTACGTACGGCCGACGTCCCCACCCTAAGTCAGCGGCCCCGGGTAGGGACCTGGCGAACAGGGCGGATGTCGGCGGCGGCCGGCCCGGCTCTCCGCGACCCGCCCCACCTCGTTGGCGAGGCGTGACCGGGAGCGACACGTTCTGTCGACTCTGCCTCGGGAAGGGACCGCCTTCCGCCAACGGCAGCACGATTCACCCACGGGTTCGGCCTTGTCACGTGTGCGGTGGGGCAGCACAGTGGGGAAGCCGATCGACCGGTCCGGAGGAAGCCGTGAACAGCGCCGAGTGGGTCACTACGTCAGTGCCGTACCTGGCCCCGCGCGCAAAGGGCCAGCGCGACGCGTGGAGTGCCGAGACCTCGGCCCAGGGGCGCCGGGGAAGCCAGCGCATCCTGCAGGCGGGCGAAGTGCCGGCGCCGGACGAGATCGCCGAAGCGCTGGGGGTGGAGCGGGGGGAGCCCGTCGTGGTGCGGCGGCGCATCATGTATCTCAACGATCAGCCCTGCGAGTTGACGGACACCTACTACCCGTTTGCCCTCGCCCGCGGCACTCGGCTCGCCGGTACGGCGAAGATCCCGGGCGGGGCGGTGACGCTGCTCGCCGAGCTCGGCCACGTCGGCGTGCGGGCCCGCGAGGACGTCAGCGCCCGCCTGCCGACCGACGAGGAGGCCGCGACACTGGAGTCGGAACGGTCCCAACCCGTACTGCAGTTGCTGCGGCTCACCCTGGACGCGGACGACCGCCCCATCCAGGCGGACAGGATGATCATGCCCGCCCCGCTGCAAAGACTGCGCTACGACATGAGGATCGGGTGACCGGGGTGCCCAGCGACCAGACGGACAGCTTCGACGGCCGTTCCGGCGACCGGTACCGCTGGCTCGCGGAGGCGGAGAAGCTGGGCTCACGCGCGCAGTGAGCTGCTGCGGGTGGCGGAAGTGGTGCCGCCGACGGAGGTGTCCGCGGCGCTCGGGGTGCACGACGGTGGCCAGGCGCTGCTGCGTCACAGTTGCTGCTCATCGACGACGAGCCGGCCGAACTGGTCAGTTCCTACTACCCGCTGGAGATCGCCCGCGGCACCGCGATCGCCAGGCGCCAGCGGATCAAGGGCGGGACACCCGCGCTGCTCGCCGAGCTCGGGTACCCGCCCCGGCTCAGCGTGGACCGCGTCTCGGCACGCGCGCCCGCCCAGGAGCAGTTCCCGGCGCTGCGGCTGCCGGGTGACCTCCCCGTGCTGCGTACCCTGCGCACCGTCCGCAGCGATGGCGACCGGACCATCGAGGTCACCGTGATGGTGAAGGCGGGGCATCTCTACGAGGTGCAGTACGAGTTCACGGCCGGGTGACGCCGCTTCCGTGCCCGCCCCGAAGAGGGCGGGCACGGGCTCGCGCGCGGCACGGCGGGTTGAGGCGTCCGGCGGGCGAGGCACGACGGAGGGTCGATATCCGGGGGACAGCGGGCGGCGGCCGTGGAACGCTGGGTGCATGCTTGATCACATAGCGATCCAGGTCACCGACGTCTCCGCCAGCGCGGCCTTCTACGACACGGTCCTCGCCCCGCTCGGCGGCTCCCGCACCAAGGAGTTCGGGGAGTTCGTCAGCTTCGGCACCACAGGGCACACCCTGTGGCTGGTGCCCGCCACGGACGCCGGGCCGGGCCGCGAGCTGCACCTGGCCTTCGCCGCGGCCGACCGCGCGGCGGTCGACGCCTTCCACGCCGCGGCGGTCGCAGCGGGGGCGGAGTCGCTGCACGCGCCGCGGGTGTGGCCGGAGTACCACGCGGCGTACTACGGGGCGTTCGTCCGCGACCCGGACGGCCACAACATCGAGGCGGTGTGCCACACGCCGGTGAGCGACGGCACGTCGTAGGGCGGCGCCGCCCGGGGCACATCGGGGCGTCGTAGGGGCACCGCTCGGGGCGCGCCGGGGCTCCGTAGGGCACCAGCTCGGGGCGCACCGGGGAGGTGTCCGCCCGGTCCCGCCGCTGCCCGCCGGGAAGGCGGGACCGGGCGGGACACCGTGATACGCGCTACCGCGGTGTCAGGCCGGGCCGTCCGCCGAAGAGCGGGGCGAGGACCAGCTCGGCCGCGCCGTCGGCGACCGTCCGTGCCCCGCCGCGGGCGAGCGCCACCGGCACCGCGCTCCGGGCGCCGGGCCCACCGCCGTCGCGGGTGCGGGCCAGGTCGGTCAGCGCCCGACCCACCCCGTCCAGGAAGGCCCCGGGCTGCTCCAGCACCGTGCGCCCGCCCAGCAGTACCTCGTCGATGTCCAGCAGCTCGACGAGGTTGGCGGCGCCCACGCCCAACGCCTGCGCCGCGCCCGGCAGGTCACCGCGGGCCACCGCCGCCAGGCACAGCGCCTCTATGCAGCCCCGCCGGCCGCAGCCGCAGCGCGGGCCGTCCAACTGGACGGTCTGGTGGCCGAATTCGCCGGCGCCGGTGCGCGGGCCCCGGTAGAGGCTGCCGTCCAGGACGAGCCCGGCGCCGAGACCGGTCCCCAGGTGCAGATAGCCGAAGGAGCCCGCACCGGCGGGCCGGTCGCGCTCCAGGCCGAGGGCCGCGGCGTTGGTGTCCTTGTCGAGGACGGCGGGCAGGCCGAGCCGCTCGGCGAGCGCGTCCCGCAGCGGGAAGCCGTCCCACTGCGGGGCGCCGGTGACCCGGTGCAGCACCCCCGCGGTGTGGTCCAGCGGGCCGGGGCAGGCCACCCCCACGCCCAGCACCGGCGGGCCGCCGGCCTGCGCCAGCAGCGCCGCGACCTCGCGTTCGACGGTGGTCAGCACCGGCTCCGCGCCCGCCTCGAAGGCGAGCGGGGCGCGCCGTACGGCGACCGCGCGGCCGGTGAGATCGGCGAGCACCGCGGTGAGTTCGTCGCGCTCCAGGTGCAGCCCGGCCGCGTGCCGGGCACCGGGAACCAGCCGCAGCACGGTGGCGGGCTTACCGCCCGTGGAGGCGCGGCGGCCGGCCTCGGCGACCAAGCCCTCGGTGCGCAGCCGCGCGGTGATCTTGCTGACGGCTTGCGGGGTCAGCCCGGTCCGCGCGGCCAGCTCCCGCCGGCTGACCCCCTCCTCCCCCGCCGCACGCAACAGCCCGAGCACCAGGGCGGCGTTGTGGCCACGCAGCGCGGGGAGATTGGCGCCCGGACTGTCGGCCGGAGCGCCGCGGGGGGAGGGGTCGTCAGAGCTGCTCACCCGCCCCATTGTCCGTTGCGCCTTGCACTTTGGCAACAGCGTTGCTTAAGTGGAGGTCAGCCATGACTGAGACGAGGGAGAAGAGCCAGATGAGCGACTCCACCGGCACCCCCGCCCCCGACGGCCCGCTCCGCGTCGGCCTCCTCGGCTACGGCCTGGCCGGCTCGGTCTTCCACGCCCCGCTGATCGCGGCCACCGACGGCCTGGTGCTCGACACCGTCTCCACCTCCGCCCCGGAGCGGCAGGCCCAGGCCCGTGCCGAGCACCCCCGGGTGCGGACGGTCGGCACGGCCGAGGAGGTGCTCGCCCGCGCCGCGGAGCTGGACCTGATCGTGGTGGCGACGCCCAACAAGACCCATGTGCCGCTCGCCACCGCCGCGTTGGAGGCCGGCCTCCCGGTGGTGGTCGACAAGCCGCTGGCCGCGACCGCGGCGGAGGCCGAGAAGCTCGCCACGCTCGCCGAGGACCGCGGGCTGCTGCTCTCGGTCTTCCAGAACCGCCGCTGGGACAACGACTTCCGCACCGTCCGCAAGCTCATCGAGGACGGCGCGCTCGGCGAGGTCCGGCGCTTCGAGTCCCGCTTCGAGCGGTGGCGGCCCGTACCCAAGGGCGGCTGGCGGGAGTCCGGCGACCCGGCGGAGATCGGCGGGCTCCTCTATGACCTCGGCAGCCACCTCGTCGACCAGGCGCTGACCCTCTTCGGCCCGGTCGTCTCGGTGTACGCGGAGTCCGACGTCCGCCGCCCGGGCGCCGAGGCCGACGACGACACCTTCCTCGCCCTGACGCACGCCAGCGGGGTCCGCTCCCACCTGTGGGTGAGCGCCACCGCCCCCGTACTGGGCCCGCGCTTCCGGGTGCTGGGCAGCACGGCCGGCTATGTGAAACACGGCCTCGACCCGCAGGAGGCGGCCCTGCGCGAGGGGCTGCGGCCGGGCGACGAGGGCGTGGAATGGGGCGCGGAGCCGAAGACCGGCTGGGGCCGGCTCGGCGCTGGGGCGACCCCGCGCAACGGCGGCGGCGAGGCGGTGCCGACCCTGCCGGGCGACTACCCCGCGTACTACGCCGCGATCGCCCGCGCCCTGCGCGAGGGCGGCGCCCCACCGGTAACCGCCATGGAGGCCGGGGCGACCCTACGGGTCCTGGAGGCGGCGCGACTATCGGCTGCGGAGGGGCGGGCCGTGCGGATGGGGTGAGCTTCCCACGTTGTCGGCATTGCCGCCGTGGTCTGGCGGCCGGGTGCCTTCCGACGTTGTCGGCTGTCTCGTCGTGGCGCCTGCGGCGGGCGGGTCCGCTGCGCGGGGCTGTCGGCTGCGGTGGCGGCCCTGCGGGGGTGGGTGTCCAGACTGCTTCGCTTTACGTCTGGACACCCACCCCCTCCGGACCACCCCCTCCCGTGGAAGGGAGAGAAAAACGGTGAGTGGGGGTGAGCGTGAGTGGTCGTCGACCGGTAGTCGTGAGACGGGCCCCGGCCCCCACCGGCCTTTAATCTTTTCACCACCCACCAACGGGAGGGGGCGGGCCGGAGGGGTCTGGTGTGTGGACGTAAAGCGAAGCAGTCCACACACCAGACCCCCCCCGCCCCACACCCCACCCCACAACCCCCCCCCCCCGCACCCCCCCCCCCCGGGGGGGAACAC